>NZ_JBAJNO010000008.1:2131991-2842655 GCF_036880985.1 Limibacter armeniacum | reverse complement strand
TATCTTGCACTTTCAAGGCATATGTCCCGAAGGGATTGTATATGCCAGCGATGGGATTATTAAGTTTGACTTTTTATTCGGAGCAATACACCTGCCCCGAAGAGGCTATACACGTTAGTGATGGGTTTTACCGCGCGTGCAACAGCATCGAAACAGGCAACGAGATAACTCCGGTTATTTAGTACATCTTAATTATCCCATCAGTAGAAACGTACATTATTCAACCCTGAAAGGGCTATATTTTTAGGGTGATAATCCATTACTCACGATTTAAGCAAGTATTGAATTGGAATAGAGATTTCCTACTCTAATCCTTTCACATATTATGATCTACTAAATGATGTTATCCTGTTCAACCCTTTCAGGGTTATGATATATTGATTGCTGTAAAATCCAGATTGCCATCTGGAGCTAATATGGTTTGTTTCCTTCGGAAACGGTGTTTGCTGTATGAAAAAATAATCCCGAAGGGATTATTTTCCAAATTTTAAATTACTAGATGTCAGAAAGTTAAGCGAGCGCTTAACTGGGGTGATACCAGGACTGTTACCAAAAAGTGATTAAATAACCCTAGAATTACACAATCCCGCCGGATTGTGTAACACATCCCGAACTTTTTGGACCAAGTTTTAGTATCCTGAACCTGGGGTTAAGCAGCAACATTGTGGTTACGCTTTGGGTATTCTTCTACCCAATAGTTCAAGGATTCTATCTCTTTTTCAGCCTCTGACATTTCAGTATCACCCGCCAACTTTCCCGACTGCCTATTAGCAGGCTGGTCATCCGCATTCATGGTCAATTTCATTCCATTATTCTTCGCCATCTGATTTAACATCTGGAACATGGCCAAAAAAGGGTCTGTATTTGATTTAAGGCTTTCCAGTTGTTTTTCAATTTTCTCAAACCTTGAATCTATTTCTTCAACTTTAGGTTTACTTTCCGAAGATCTGATTCCTTCTTCAGTAATAAGCATTTCCCCACGTCCAGTAACTAACCAATCAACATTCAAATCGGGATAAATCTCAAAAAGTTGAATTATGTTATTCAGCTTTGGAGCGCTTCTTCCTTTCCTCCAATCGTATATTGTTGTTAGTGAGCAATTTAACTCACGCGCTAATTGATCAACAGTTAATTCTTTTTCAATCATAAACTGTGTTATGCGATTTGAAATACTCATAATATTGTAACTTTATCTTTAATGGATTGGGATTATTCCTTGTGTTTTAAACTTAATCCGTATATAATTGTAATGTTAAATGATAGTAAATATGGTTTAACCGTATTAAACAGCGTTTAACAAAAGTAGCAAAAAAGGCTAAGAATTAAATACCTAGAACCGTTTTATCATGACTGAACCACAAATACAAACGATATATACTGGGGTGAAACTTGAAATTCCATTAAGGAAACACCTTGTAACTCTCAAAAAAGTTTACGGGAAATCAAATATGGGTGATGTTTTAAAGTATCTCCTCAAACAGGACCTAGTAAAAAATAAGGATCAGCCTTTTGCTCAAAAGAATTTTAAGGAAGCACTGGAAAGCGGTTTACTTGGTTACGATGTTTTAGACCCCGCTACTGCCGAAAGTAGTTCATATCCTCACATCAATGAAGTGGATGCTTCAAGTACAGAGCCTTGCACTGTACCTGATTGTTCTTAATTATTCCCGCTATTGGAGAGAGGTTTTAAAAAAAATTGAAATGAAAGCAGCACTAGAACAAATTCTTTACGCATTAGCACCTGACACTACAATTACCTATAGCGAAGTCATAGTATGTCAGGTATATAATAAAGAAAACTACAAGCTCAATATCACTTGTGGTTTTACGGGAGACAACCTGATGCAAGCTAACATTGAAACGCCAATAGGCGCTACCATAACGCTGTTCAGGTCGCAAAAGATCAGTCATGCCAAAGAGGTTATCTCACTACTGAAGAATAACTATTTCGTGATGGAGCATTTCAGCAATGAGCTATCCAGCTTTATCACAAACCTTGATTTCAGTAGTATGTCAAACCAGGAACTGGCAGACTTCATATTGGCAAACAATGAAAGGGTATCTAACATGCTTTCATGTTACCAAAAGAAGGATTTGCCAAATCAACACCAAGAGTTCCTGATTGGATTGGCTAAAGAAACCTTAGAATTTGAAGCGGTCAGTAACTTCCACTATACGCCTAATAGAAGTTCTTAGGCTATAAGAGTTAAAGGCATTGGACAGATTCGACCGCTCCTGTTCAATAATGGCTCGCTCAACATCTGTCAGTTTGAACTTGAGAAATTTGTCAGCGGCTTGCAAGACATCTTTCTTGACTTTAGCAAAGAGTTTCTCAGTCTTACCAAGATGCTTGACGTTGCTACTTCCGCTCTCAGACAAGACAAGGTTACTCATAGCAGAAGAGTGAAGTTTTAGATTAGAGCCATCGTAGTGTTTTCGGAATGCCCTGGTCATATATACCTGATAAGTCATTCCATCATTATAAAGTACTTGTTCATTTTCATTCATAGGTTATCTGTTTTTGTGGTGAAAAATAAGGTTTAAGCGCTATTAAATTACACAATTTCAAGGTAATCGGAAACACGGAGCGGGGCGAATGTCCTGCTCCATTTAAGGCATAAAATTTTTGATTGATAATGGGTTAAACAGAGGGGTCAAGTAAAAGGCATTGCCTTTTACCTGATTGGGATTTCTTCCCACATCCAATTGCATACTCATAACATTATATATATCGGGTTCTTACCCCTCCTGTACGCCATAAGCAAAAAACATATGCTGACGGTGCAACAGGTAAACTATGCCCTTTTGGGTTTTGAAAATTATGTATAACCGTAAAAGCTATCACTGATGACTACACAAGAATTTAATGAACTGTACGATGGAGAGACACCACTTACAGCCCTATCAAGCAACATCCTTGATGAGATGGAAACTTATGCAGGTGATATGAAAGACCTTGCAGAAGAGAACTATCAAGATGATGAAGCCGAAGAATGGGAGAACACACTTTATACTATTCAAATGGCAAACCTCGAAGTAAGGAAAGCTGAATGCGAAGCACAAGAATCACAAAACAAGTAAAACGATGACAAAAGCAGAACAAGATTACTGGAAGAAAAGGTGTAATGCAGCAGAAGCATATCTAAATGAAATACATCATGGAGACGGAACCAACAAGTCAAAAACCTACAGTGAATGGGTCCAGTCGAAAGAACTTGAACCTACTCCAAGTCAACCGACAAGAACACCAACCAATAAGGAGTACGACCTCGAAACCATTCAGGATATCTGTAATGTGGTCACTGCCGAAAACCTAGATGATTTCATAGCTGACTTTAAGGAGTCACTAAACATGATTATTCAGGTGAAAAATAACGCCAGTATATTACTCAAAGCTTCAGGCCAAAACGTAACTGATGAGATGATGAATGAGATGGTGAAGGTTGGTAAAATCGGTTGGATTGATGATGGGAAAACTTACACTCCAGATCAGGAAATGTCATTAACCATCGCTCCAAAACCTTAAAGCCATGCCAATAAAAGAATATAGATGTCAATACGACTCATCCTATGCCGAGGTCACATTCGAAGTCGATACTGATGTTTTTACTACTGAATCAGCAAATGTACTGCTTGAATATTGGGACTGGGACTATGACGAAGAAGCTGACGAAATCGAAGAGGCAATTAGAAAGTGGTCACTTGAATGTTTTCGTGAAGCGATGTCCAGAAGGATTGATAATGCTGATCAGCTTATTGATGTATTTGACTCAAAACCGGAATGGCCCAAACTGGACGGATCAATAGGTGTAAAAGTTGTCAACTTCAGTCCATTTGAGTTACGAGAGGATTGGCTAACGGTAGACATAAACCCACAACATTAATTAAATCCATAAACAAAAAAAGGCCACATCACTTAACGCCTGATGCAGCCTTTTAAACTAAAATTTCGAATGATAAAGATACCGAATTACGAACAGATTCACAACATCATCAGAATGGTTTGCAAGTACTCAGAGAGGCACTTATACTATCCTGATTTTAGAAAGATTTTCGGGGATCACACCAACCCTGAGCACCTTCACAAGAAATACGAATCTACACGTTTCAGCCTTCCTGAGTTTATCCTGATGGTGGACTCAGAGGCTGAGCAGCTTTTCGCTGAGTATATCAGCAAGGAAATAAACAGCCTACTGCCAATTGACTCAGTCAAGAAACATATAAAGGACTGGTGTTTTTTTACCTACAACCTCAAGCCTGTAGAGATGTTTGATCTAGTGTTTGGCAGACATGCCCAACTGGTGAAATACAGACTTCCTACACATGATCCGTTTTCGGCAAAATCAATCTGCCACTTATTCCACAACGCTAACCAGTTGGAGAGAGAACGGATGATCTCTTACGCATTATACTTATTCAAAGAACCTATTCAGATATACAATGAAGCATAAAACACACTGGGTATTCGAACTAAAGAACAGAACGGACCTACTACTCTTTATGCTCCGTCAAACAAGTGGCTTTGCGCTGATGATCGGCCTAATGGCATTTGTCCAGGCTATAAGCATCGCCATCTTTTTTGCCTCCATTTTCGAGAGCAAAATCAGTTCACAACTGGAAGCCATGGGAATGGATAACAGCTCTATGCTGATGCACACACTTTCCATCCTTTTGGGACTTTGTGCAGGTCTGGTTATCGAGGCGGGTTCCTTCTTTTTCGCCATCAACGGCATGCAAAAGAGCAGCTACTTTTCAGCGTTTGTCAGCGGCTGCTTATCCATCGCCAGTTACCACGCCATTTTGTACAGCGAGCAAATCAATGAGCTGCTAATCTTCGGAATTGGGGTGCTCGGTTTCTTCCCTTCACTCTTTATTATGATCGCCAGCCACGAGCTAGCCAAGCGAGTGGAGAAAGAAAACTTTGAGCAAATGATGAGCAAGTACAAGCGACAAGAGAGCGAACCGGAAGCGACCGAACCAACACCCAAAAAGGTACCGGAAGCATCCACCAATTCACAGTTTGAAATCTTGAAATCCAAAATCAATAGACAGGCATGAAAACACTAGAATATATCCTTCGCACCAGTACGATGTTCCGCTTTCTATTCACCATGGCAGTGGTCATTTTGGCTGGTCAGGTAGTAAAGCAAGCCTTTGAGCTGGACAACACAATAGCTTTCACATTTTCGGCAGTGGCGTATATCGCCACTACCCTTCTGAAGGCCACTTACAACACCCTTAAAAACAAGCTTGAAATAGTCTCAGACTATCAAAAACAAGTGGATTCGCTCAAAACCGCTCTCGAAGAGGCACAACAAATCGCTGTTTCGGTAGCGAACTCAGAGCGAAACCTGAAGGCTGAAAAAGACTCGCTCGAACAGGATTTGAAGTTGGAGAAATCCGCTCACACGTCGCTCAAGTCTCGCTACAACGAAATACACCAGTCATGTATCGAGCAGGAAAAAGCCAACTCCGAAATGAGACGACAGCTCAACAATATGGGCGAGTCAGAACAGTCGCTACAATCCGCTAATACTTCGCTCAACAGTCGCTTGAATGACTTCAAAAACAAGGTAGCCGAACTGGAAGAAAACTTGGAAGATGCAGACCGAACACTGGCCATCCAGCGGGAGCAGATCAGCGAACTGAACGAGCAAAAGGAAGAGCTTAACACCAAATACCGATCCGCTCAAAATCGCTTAAATGCGCTGAAAGGTCAGCAAAAAAGAAGGGAACAGGAAGCAGAATAATGTCCTACCTGATTGAATAGCTGGACACCAATTTGGGATAAAAAAGGAGGATAACAGATGAGCGCAACACCCACACATCAGAAGCACTTCCAGTTCCTGACCAACGACCTGCAAAAGGCCATCCAAAAAAAGGAATGGACACTACAGCAAAGTTGGTGCAACGAGAAGAGCCGCAAGTATATCACCGAAGAGCTGACCTTCTATAAGAAGATCATGCAAACCACCACCTCCATTTATAATGGTGTAAAACAGGACTTGGTACAGCGGCACAACGCTTTCGTTAGCCGCAATTCAATGAAAGTGCAATTGGAAAAAGGACGCATGGAATCAGCGCATATGCTAGAGTCATCCGACCTGATCGATAAGCACCGCATAGCAGAGTTTAAGGTGATGATGTTCAAGTTTTGGTTTGCCATCCAGCAGGAGACAGACCAAGACACGATCCAAGCAAAGAGCCGAAGCATTGTAAGGCTCTATGCCCTGATCAGATTTATGGAAGAAGAAATTCCCTACGAGGAAACAGAAAAGACATTAACCGCAGAAGACGCAATCAGTAAAATATTATGAATACCTCAACGATACTTTTTTCACAGGCAATTGAAGCTAAGATGACCATGGATGGAAAGAACCTTTCCAAAAATGTAATCATTGTGCTAGGGTCAGAAACCGAAGGAATTGAAGGAAGTTTACAAGGGGATGACATCGTATTGGTTCAAAAGTTTTACGACTTGTTCAATTACGATTCAATGGAGCCAGTAAAAGAGCTGACCGATATCCTGGACAAACTAACTCCTGAAGTACTGACAATACTCTACCCATCTGATACAAGAGTCAACAAATACCACCCAAACAAAGACCTCTATAAAAAGCCCGCAGGTTTGACAAAACAGATCAAGTCATTCCACAAGGCTTTTAACTACCTAACCAAACGGAAAGGTATTGCAACCAAAAGAATCGTACTGAAAGTAATCAAGGCGGACTACTGGCAGCAAGCCCGAACACTGGATAGGATGCTGTTCGAATTTCCGGATCACGAAGAAGAAATCATTAAATCCCTAAGCAGCGAACATGAAAACAAATGGTTTGATCATGTCAAGCTGGCTGATGGAGAAATGGAACACCTGTACCGCTACTTTGGTATCGACTTTCAGGATCACACGGTACAAGACTTCTATAATATCTATAACAGGTTTGGAGATATTGACAAGTCTGAGTTTATCTATAAGTCTTGCATTTACCAACTGATCAGGGGTGAGATCAAAAAGATCAAGCACGTAGATGCAGACAAGTATATTCAAATCTTGGATAAGATTGTACTGATGTCAGTCCAGTATTTGGGCGAAAATGCTGACCTGTTTGTACGAGGCATGCAGCCAACTTCCTACGAATCGGTAAAAAGGAAATATGGAGCGGATTTTATCAAAGACATCCCCGCTTATGATGGGCTGGCGCTTGAGCCGGACAACACCAAGAACTACCAACGGAGGTTTACCACCAGCAAAGGCAGGTTGGAGTTTGACTATTACAATGTCTACGAACCGCTGAATGTTTATCCTGGCAATTTCAAAACTGCTGAAGAAGCAGCAGAAGCATGTCCCAATATCCTAAGCTATTTCCACCATATCTCACAAGGGAATGCGGAATGGGATGCACCAATATTGGGAGACAGATTAACGGTATTGCTTGACTGGTTCCGGATTGCCTATCGCTATCCAAAAGCCAGACTCCCTATGGTCATCCTGATGAGCCGCGAGCGTGGAACAGGTAAGTCAACCTTACTCAACCTGATGCGATACATCTTTGGAGCCAATGCCATGGTTACTGATATCAACGACCTGTTAGGCAGGTTCAACTCACACAACGCTTACAAGACATATATAGGTCTGGAAGAAATTAAGGTAGAAAGTGAAAGAGACCAGGCGATGAACATGCTAAAGGATTTGATCACAGGACACACAAGATTGATGGAACCAAAAGGTGTGATCAAGTCTGAAGTATCCAACTTTGCTCACTTCATAGCCACCTCAAACCATGAGGATAATATCATGAAGATTGACTCTGATGATGAGGACCGTTTCTTTATGCTGAAACCGCCAGTACTACAAGAGACAAAACCAAACATGCTGCAGATGATGAAGGAAGAAGTCCCTGCATTCCTGAGCATGTTAGTCCAGACTCCTATCCACCATGTAAACCCCAATGCCCGAAACAACAGCATTGCCGAAATGAAGATGGGCCGTCTTTGGTTCAATGTAAAGCACATTCAAACGGAAGAGTTTTTCAATGTGATCAAGCATTCAAAGCCAATGGCCATGAAAGAGGTCGAAACCTTTATGAGAGACCTTTTCCTCAACTTCAATGTGCAAACGGTCAGGATACACCCAAAGGTACTTTGTGACCTGATGAAAGACACCGCCAAGTTTAAGTACAGCCCTGATGACATCAAGCGAGTGTTTGCAGAAAAAGGATACAAAACCCTAAGTACAAGTGTGTCATTTATCTACATCCCTTTGGATGTGGAAAAAGACCATAAAGGCAACCTTCAGTACATCTATTACAGAGAGAAAATCAAGAACACCAGCGAGTACAGGATTCCCAAAAACCGCTATTACGAGCTTCAAGCTGAAGATTGGTTAACACCTGAAGAATTTGAAAGAATCAAGGGTAAGACAATCGACGACCTGAACATTGATGAGGAAAACTACTTGGTTGAAACCGCCAAAATTCACCTGAACGGCAACGCTGAAGACCTGGTATTTGAATACCTCAAAGCTCAGCCAATTAACAGCAGGTGGATAGAAATGGAAGACTTGATGGAAAGGTTTAACCGAAAGGTAGATAACCCAATCAAACAGGATCAATGGCGCAAGCATATACAGAGCTTTCACGACTGGAGCGAGAAAGACAGAACAGTAGTGATCTCAGACAATTACGACAAGATTCAATTTAAACCTCCTTTCTAATATGATAACGATTCAAAGTGAAGACCTCGAACTAATATTCAAGGCTACAAAAGCAGCACTGGAGTACAGAGCCAACCTAGGTAAACTCAATAATTATCCGGATGAATTAAAGCCAGACTTCGACTGCTTCAGTGATTGCTTGAACTGGTACCATGATATGTTACAGGATCAAAAGTCAAAGAAATCTGAACAAATCAGACTTGCTCAGATGATGGGAGAAACCGATCCAAAAGTATATGAGGATAAGCAACTGGAATACCAGCTGATGCACCAGGAATATATGAGGATAAGAAACATTATCAGCTATCTAAACAAAGAAGGAGTAGCATGGACCTAAACAAAAACCTCAACCATATACAGCAACTGGCTGAAGGGCATAAACGGACAGATACCATCAACCCATTTGACCATGCTTGGCAGGTAACGGAATGGAAAGATCAGAACTGTCTGAAATGCCGAAAATGCCTATCAGCTCACCACCCGAAATATGAGCTGCCATTGCTGAAAGAGAGTATCCAACTGGTGAAAACAGGTCAGGAGTGTATCGGGAAACTGGCACTTGAAATCATCTTTTACCAGGATACTATCCCCATTGAAGTGGCTGAAATGATGGGCATTGCTCAAAACCTAAACGATACATGCAAAGCATTTGAGCCATTGACGAAACATGAGAAAAAAGATCCTAACCAACTAAACTTATTCTGATGCATATCCTAGACTATTACGAACCTAAGTTCAAAAAACCTGAAGGTGTAACCGAAGCAATAATCAACAAGGTTCACCGCTTCGAGACAGCCTTATATATCGCGCTGGCTTATTACCGCAGCTTTGCCAGTGGCAACCAAGCAATGAAGCTCAAGTACAAAAACTTCGAGAGGAAAGCCGAAAGCTTTATCACGCTGTATGAAATGCCTAACAGCCCTGAGTTTGACCTGCTGGACAAAAAGACCGATGAGATATTCCCATACGTCGAATCGCTTTCCGGCAGCGATGAGTATCACTTCAGACTTATGGTATCAGTGGCCAGCAGCTATTTTGAGGAATACAAAAACGTGATGTTTCAAAATGCCCGAGCCATAACCAAAGAAGAATGGGAAAAACGAATCAAACGAGCAATCAATAGACAAGCTAAACGCAAGATGGAAAAGCAGATGAAGCAGGACATTTCAAATGCAGGTCTGGGACTTTCCACTTTCTCTCGCATGATGCAAAAAATCAGCTTAGACCTTCCTGAGCAGATCAAAAGCGTCAGACGCTATATGGACAATAACATCATTGTAGAACTTGAACCCGAAGTATAACCATGGCAACGATTTATTATATCACAGAAAAGAAAACCGAGACAGGTAAGAAGTTTCAGGAACTGGAAAGAAGAATGGAACAAGCTTATGATGATCAAATTGATTTCTGTTTTAAGTACAACATTAAACATTACCGTCCTGATGACTTTGCAGCTCAAGGAGGTTTTTCCTCTGTAACCTTTGATAAGGATGTTGAGGTGGATACCAAGGTTTGGAAGAACGTCTATAATTCTAGTCATGAATGGATGCCAAAACTGAACACCAAATTAGGTAAGACGATACAAAAAGAAATGGATGAATGTCTTCTAATAGGTAGAAAAGAGCTGAATCAATGCGTCGGTTATAAAGGCTTTCCTAATCATATAGGATACTCATTTAGAAATAAAAAATACTATGGTTTTATGGTCAGCGATACATTTAAGTTTGACCCTCCAAAAGACTGTAAAGAAATCACATTCACTGAGTACAAACACCTTTTCATTAATAATAATGAGTAGTTCTAATGGAATAATTCTAAGCATTGAGTTAGGCTTTCTTTTCATGTTGATAGCCTTGGTCATTTTTCTAAATATAGATGATGCTAAAAAACTAAAAGAGTCTAAAAAACATCATCGAGAAATAAGAAACCATATCGATCAAGAAAAATTCAAACTTGAAATCTTCGAAAATAATATCATAAAGCTTATGAAAAAGCCAAAAGGTCATACTCATTACTATAAAGAGGTTGGTGTTTTTTATGATATGGATGAAGCTATAGAAGCAAAAGTCAATGCTGAGTTTAAACGTGATCAAAGAGATGGATCAGGGACTCCCACATCTTATTATTAATCAATAACCCCTAAAACCATGGCCCTTATAAAAGTAATGCTACTCTACTTTATTGTCTTGGCTTTCGTCTCACTACTGGGAAGCTTATTAGACAAGAAGAAAGGAAGTCAAAATATATGGTCATACGATGATGATGATGACGATTATTACTATGACAGTGATGATGATGATTCTGAATAAACTCGTGCATTTTTCACCTAACGGGAGGGACTTCTCACCCCTCCCATTTTAACTACAAAAATCAATGGCAAAATCAACTCGGCTTACTCAGTTTATACACAATGCCTATATCAGAGTAAAATCAAAAGACTTTAAAGAAGAAGAACATTGTCAATATCACAATATACTAAGGGCAAGCTCTGACCTGGGAAAAGCAGCTGAAGCTGCAAACCTCAACAAAAAAGCATATATCAAACATTACATTAACAGTTTAACTCTTGTGAATTTTGTAAATCCAGAAACGTTCAACTTCCATATTCAGACATTTTACCCAATCTTTATCAAAGACACTTTTGAGGATAAATTAGCAAGTTCTTTTCTTTGGATTTGTGATTGGATTAGCAACAATGAAGGGAAGCTAATGATCAGTACCATTGGCTATGTGTATGAAAAGAACCTGGCAGGAAAACAACCTACATTCAAAAGTATAGAACATGCCCTGGTATATGCCGAAAAAAAGGTACTAGCACTTGATCCGGAAGGACCAGGAACAACACGAGAATATCAGGCAGGTGCAGCGTTAGCCGCAATTATGCAAGTGGCCAACTACAAAGGCGTGGACTTGTTTCTTCATGCAGGATGGAGATTGGCATTTAATCGAACTAGACCAGTTGATAGACCAAAAAAAACCATGCAATGTTGGTATTGTGAAGACAAACTATACGTGGATGGTAAGACGTGCCCTAAATGTATGGACAACTAAACCTGTTTATGATGGAAAGAAATATTAATTACACCGCCATTATTGGTTTTATCTGTCTGATATGTGTGATGGTGCTGCTCCTACTCCCGGCTATTATCGACTTCAATAAAGACATAAAAGATACGGTTGCAGGAAAATCTTATAAATGGCAGGAAGAATATGCATTGGATAGTCTGGATTGATTATCAACAAAACAACAGATCAACAGCCTTTGGATTCCCAAAGGCTTTTTTATGCCTGAAAAAAAACGAATCGAAAAAAAAATAGGGATAATACAATAACTAAAGATTTAGTTCTCAGTAAAACTCAGCGAAGTTGAAAATAGTGTTGATTTTGTTGATTTGTTGATAATGGTATATAAAAAACTAACTATCAATAACTTACACAATCAACAAAATTTTTAAAAATGTTGATAATCAACAAAAGTGTTGATCAGCTAAGGAGAGAATTAGTCAGGTTTTTTAAAGTATTTTAACAAAACACACCAAAAAGGGTCAAAAACCGATCAACAAACAACATGCTGTTGATCAGATTTACCAAAAATGTTGATCTTATAACTCATTGATAAACTAACACTTAACATAGACTATCAACAAATCAACAAAATCAACACTTTTTCCCAACTCTCCACGGAGCCACTAAATCACTGAAATTTCGTATTTGGTCAGAATTATGGGAATAGTACAAAATCTGACATATCCAAGATTTTGACCATGTACATTTGTCCTATTTTATGTACATTTGTCCTATTAGAAAGGTCTATAACGGACAAATGTATATCCCAATCAACCCCTCTTACACTACCCATTATCCAGCTTATTTTTTTGTGGAAATCAAATCCATGACCTATGTCAATGAGGTTAAGCCCTACAGTACTTTTGCTGGATAATTACCTGTACAAGTTTTTGAAGAAGCGCAACAAGCAGAAACGGCTTCGCATCAATCCTAATTTATGTATCGGTCAGAAAGGACCTGACCGTAAACGTATGCTCCATATGCTGGAGCAAGCAGAGAAGTACAACCGTGTGCATGTACTGATGCACAACCCTACACTATCCAGACGGTACCGCCTCCAACGACTGATCAAGGAATGGTTTTGCAAAGAAATGCTGGACTTTGTGCTCTACAATGCCAAGCGTAACCATGGCCATAATGTGCTTTTGATCATCAGTGAGTTTTTGGAGCTTCACCAAATCTCTGAAGATGACCTCCAGCGTGAAACAGCCTACAAGACTTGGCAACGCTCAAACCACAAAAAAGAGCTGGATCATTTTCTCGCCACCAATACAAATGATGATATACTTTTCTAATTGATAACAACATGACAACCTACTCAGGACAAACCAATATTGGCGGACTGGCCAAGATCCAGTACGTACTGGAAGAGGAAATAGCCTCCTTTCCCGAACAAATAGGTGCCAAGCTGGATGGTGATATAGAGCTGTATCCTACCAAGGTGTGGAAGGAAATCTACTTCACGCAGGAAAGCGGCTCACTGACAGTTAAGGAAAACCAAAGTAGCCAGGGAGAATACTTTGATACGGCACTTTCTTTCCAGCTCCCAAAGGTGCGGGAGATTGTAACCACCGAGCTAAGCGAGATAATAGGGAAAGAGTTGATCCTGCTTTGTGAGTATCAGAACGGAGACGTAAGAGCCGTTGGCACCAAGGAGCTTCCAGCCCGGATCACCTATGATGACGGATCAGGCGCTCAAACTGCTGACAAAAACGGGTACCGCCTATCTTGCCGTTATCAGTCAGCTTGTGATATTCCATTCTATGAGGGAGCCACCGAAACAGAAGTCAAGATACCAGACCTTATTGTAGAGAGTGGCAACCCTGAAGCACTACTGGTACAGGGCACCAACAATTATGAATGGGTACATGATCCGGATGCAGGACTTTCCTATCTGTATTTGGAAGATGGTAAAAGCTCCGTATCAGGATTTCAGTTTTGTGATGCACTGATTTCGGGTGATGTAGACCTGAGCGATGCCGGATGGACCAACCTTGTTTACTTATGTTTGAAGAATGCCAATAACCTGAACCTGACTTTGGGTGATTGGATTAAGCAGCAAGATGTTACGGTAGATGTTACCAATGCCATACTCCAAAAGGATAAGCTTTTGTCAATACTGGAACAGGTCGATAACATTGGCAGTAATCAGACCTTTACAGGACGTACCTTTAAGATTGGCGTACTGGTAGATGAGTTTGGGTTTGAGTCTTCAGCACAAGGGTTTCCGCTTATTCCTGGAGAGGAACCAGACCAATCATGTATTGACCTGATGGAAAAGCTGGGCGGAGAGAACTTTGACGGCAACGGGGAAGGCTGGACATTTACGACCGCTACTTTTGGCCTTGTGAAAGTGAAGATGAAGAAAGGGTATTTTGATCTGCGTAACCGTTTTTCTCAGAATTCAGGAGAAGGGCTGATCATTGTCCGGGGACCATACAACAATGTGTTTATCAATGCCACTGGTATGGAATCGTACTATGGTTTGGAGGGATCGATTGTGGAATTTTACCATACGGAACCTGATAGCCTGATAGAGCTTGATATGAAAAAGCTAAGCATCTATAATGTAGATTTTACTGATGCGGCAAATGCTTCTACAGCCACCTATGACCTTTCACTTAACCGTATTGCAGCTGTCTATCTGGACGTGTTCAATGAGCTGTTGCAGGAAGCTGGCAGTCAGATGACCATCAAGCTATGGAGCCACTGGTTTTACCTGAGCTTCTTTGGGGATGACAACTATATAGAGCAGGTACTGAAAAACCCACTGCGGGAAAGGCTGCAATGTGCCAATGTCTTTTTTGAAAAGGATAGCGGATATCAAAGCGACCAAGGGGCATCAAGCAGTATTACCCGATATGCTATTAATGATGATGGTGATATGATGGTATTGGCGGTAGCCAGTGTAAATGATGATCCTAATAACTATCAGGATATAAGCATCAACAATTCAGAATTTGGCAATGATGCCATCAAGGGGACATTTAAAGCATTGTATGCAAGGTTTGGAGACTTTTTCACTATCAATGATCAAACAAATCTGGAGGAAATCATCTTCAAGGAGTCAATTATTGGAGATGAGGTAAATGGCGGAAGACAGTTTATAGCCAACAATAATGCGAATTTACGCCTGATAGACGGTAGTGACTCAAAGTTATCTGTACTTCAGGGCAATGCCTATTTCAGGTTATGGTACAATCCTAAACTGGAAAGGATCTCATTTGCAGATACAGCACTGGTAAGGTTCTATGCAAGGGACAATGATATATTGCAGGAGATTGATATGCCTATCAATTACACAGATGATCGTACTATAGAGCTGAGAATCAACAACCACCCATTACTGGAGAAGGTGAAATCAATACAAACTACCTATGCAGGTGGGTACCAAAACAACAATGGTGTATGTATTGTATCCAACAATCCATTACTGGCAACCATTGGTAATACAGTTGGTACGGCTGACTTTAGTGGGCTTGATTTTGATGTGGATATCAGTGATCCTTCGGATACTGGATACCCTCAGTTTAGCCTGTCGCAAATGGCTTGTGATACTTTGCTATTCTCTAACACTACCAACTTGGGTAAAGGTGACTTTGTGATTTCTTATTTGCCTAACCTTACAGGGGTACTGGACCTGTCAAACGTCAGGATACATAACGAGTTTGGTAATGGGTACCTCTATCTTTTTGAATTGCCATTGGTGACTGGCGTAACACCATTCAAGGCAGGTAGTTACTCAGTAAGGTCTCAGATCCTGTTCAGGAATATGGACTCCATGCCTGATAACTTTGATTATGATTTTGCCAATGTCGAGTTCGGCTTCAGGAGTTACAATTTCTTTTTCAATATAGAGGGTAAAATAAGGAACATGCTTAATGTGAATGGAGAACTGAGAAGACTCAACTACAGGGGAAATGGTATGAGTGGTGTCTTGGATTGGTCGGGTTGTCAGTGGGTGTCCCGCTATAACGATGATGGGAACTCCAATGCAAACTATATCATTACGGAAGGGGATTTGGAAATAACGGTAGCAGATACCAGCGATGTTGTTGCCGATGACTTTACCGTAATCAAAAACAGTGGCGGTACCTTTACTGTCAAGAATGTAAGTGGAACAACACTGGCCACTATATAACAAGAAAGCCTCCCATCACCGGGAGGCTTTTTCACCTTTCTATTGAACAACTTTTTGTCCTACGGGAAAACATCTCCTATCCTGTTATTGCTTCAAAATCGAATCACCGAACTGAAGCGCAATGAATACAGCACTTATTTCTACCATACTTAATAGCGTCTGGGCTATTAATCAAGACTCTGTCAAAGGATTTGTACCACTGATCAACTCCATATTGTCCGGACGTAGTTTCTGGGAAGGAAAAGACCTTGCTCAGCTTCGGGAAGCGCACCGCTCCAACACGATGAATTATACTGTTGCCTCCAGTGGAGTAAGTAAGCAGAGAAGATTCGGGGTTGTCAAGATCCATGGTGTTGTCATGAAGAATGACCAACAGTGTGGCCCTGAGGGGACCATTACCAAATCAAAACAAATTATTGCCTTTGATAATGATCCGGATATTGACGCTATCCTGTTGGATATTGACTCTCCAGGTGGTCAGGCTGATGGTACACAAACATTGGTAGATACAATCCGAAATACCCGTAAACCTGTTGCTGCTTTTGTCAGTGATGGAATGGCCGCTTCTGCTGCTATGTGGATTGCCAGTGCAGCAGATGAGATTATTAGCTCACATGATACCAACCTGATCGGCTCTATTGGTGCAATGATGAATTATGTAGATGACCGTGAGTATTGGGAAAGTTTGGGCGTAAAGTTCAATAGTATTTACGCTGATGATGCCTCAGAAAAAAACAGTGAGTACAGGGCATTGATGGAAGGTAACACTGAACCATATAAGCAAAAAATCCTGAACCCACTTAACAATGCCTTTGTGAACGGTATCAAGAAAAACCGACGTGGAAAGTTGAAGCTAAATCATAAGACCTTGTTCAAAGGAGCCATTTTCACCAGCAGCGAAGCATTGGAAGTTGGTCTGATCGATGCCATTGGAGATGAAAACTTTGCACTCAAAAGGTTATCCGCACTTACAGATAAATCAAATTCTTCAAAAAAGACCAATACCAAAATGTCAAATATCACCACCAACAAATGGGCACGCACTTTTGCAGCTTTAAACGCTACTGAGCTTGACGCTACAGAAGAGGGCGTTGTGCTTAACAACGAACAGATGGATACCATCGAGCAGTCTTTGGCTGCATCAGAAGCGGTACAAACGCAGCTTGAAACTGCCAATGCCAATTTGGAAACAGCCAACTCTGATCTTTCAGCAGCTAACGAAAATATAGCTACGCTTGAGGCTCGTATCCAGGAGCTGGAAAAGAGTCCGTCCGCAAGCAGTACGCAACCAGCTACTGGCAATAGCGACAACGACAGCAGCCCATCTACTGACGCTGAAGCCGCTCACTTTTCTACTGTCGGAAAACAAAGACAGGAGCGTATCGCCAGAATGAGAAAATAATCCTTCACCTTCTAACATTTCATAGAAATGCCTGACGCTATTAATATTGAAGCATTACAGCAATACTGTGAGGAATTTCAGCGAGAGCTGATTACCATCCCCACCACTTCCATGGATGACATTTTCAATCACTTTAATGTCTTGCCAGGAATCAAGGACCGTTATGTTCTTTCCACGCTGCAACTTGAAAAGCTCCTAAAACCTTACGGTAAGGATTGGTCTAAAAAAGCCAATGTGGGTGCCATCAAGCCAAGGACCTTGCAGGTACAGATTGGTGAGGTCAACTTGGAAGAAAACCCATTGGAATACCGTAAGTCATGGTTAGCCATGCTTATGAAAAAGGGTGTCGATGCAAGTGACCATCCTTTTGAGAAAGAATTTTTTGAGCAGATTCTCGCTACTGTAGGTCATGAACTGAATATGGATGTCCTGTTTAATGGCATCTATAACAGTGCTGGTACCGATGCGGTGGATGTGAATAATGGCTTCTTTAAGATCATCACGGATGAGCTTGCCATTGGCGCGCAATCAGCGATAGACAATGCTGGTGATGCAACAGAAGGTTTTGACCTTACAAGAGGTAACGTCATTGCTACAGGTGCAATCACTTCAGCGGATGCACTAACGAAGCTTAAAGACATGTACCGTCAAATTGACGATGCCTTCAGAAGCAGACCTGTTAAGATGTACATGAGTTACAATGTTTACGATAAATATTGTGACGATTACAAAGCCGAGACTGGTGCAAATCCATACAATACCAAGTATGAGCAAACCTACTTGGAAGGCTCAGCGGGTATGTGTGAGATTGTTCCTTTGGCTGGAATGGGTACCTCTCAACGTGTGATCATTTCTCCTGAATGGAATATGTGTGTGGGTATTGACGGTGAATCTGACCAGGAGAAAATCGAGGTAATGAAGACCAACCCTAAAACGTTGGCCATCTTCCTTGCGCTTGCCTTTGGTGTTCAGTTTGCCACCCTAGATGCGGTTTGGATCAACGACCAAGCCTAACCAATAAAGGTCTGATTGATAACGCCAATCAGACCTATTCTCTCACTTCTTACAAATCATATCAATCATGTTAGAAGATGTTTTATGGAACGATGGCGAGCCAAACCCTGGGGACTGGAACAGATCCTTGCCATTGCCAAACTTGAAGATATTGTAACGCTTCCTGTTCCTGTATCTGACGAACCTGCTTATGTAGATAACCTGCTGTCAGATTTGGTGACGATCACGGGAGATATTGTATTCGCCAATACTGTAGGGTTCACGCGTGTCTATGGAACCATTGAGACATTGAAGCTTGATGGGGAATCTCAGGGTGAGTTTGACGGCATGTCAAAATTGAACTCCATAGAGTTTTTGCATCCGGGTTCCAAAGGGGAAATGCTTGGTTTTGACCAGTACACGCAGAATGGCAACTTCATTATCCTTGTGCGTGAAATGGATGGCCAAACACGTATGCTTGGACATCGTGGCTATCCGGCCAAGCGTGTATCTGGTGGAGTTGCTACAACTGGTGCTGCTTCAGCAGATCGAAGAGGTAATACATTCAATTTCCAATCAGCTCGAAAAGGTCCTGCACCTATTTTTATGGGTACTGTAAAGTTGTCTGATGACAGCGTGCAAGATCCATTCACGGGCGTAATCACTCCTGGCGTATAATGAAAGACATCAAAAAGTATTTGGAACAAAAGACACCCTCCTATGAGGCGGGTGTCAGACTATACCTGAAGTACGGCAAGAACCGTAACCTTGTAGCCCTATTCCAAAGAGGAAAGACAGACTACAATGTCCGGAAGCTTAACTCTGTACTGAAGTACATGTACCTGAAGTATGAGCAGGACACAAACAGTAAAAAGGCTCAGGAAGAAAAGGTAAAGCAGGAAAACCAGCCTATTAAACTTGAAGCTGCTGAAGAAACTACAGCAGAGCAGGAAGCTGAAGATACTGAAGCTCCAGCTGAGCAGGAAGCTGAGGAAGTTGATTTCAAGGAAGGCTTAACCGAGCTGACCGAACCTGATGACCGGGTGGATGAGGCAAGCTTGGAACCGCTGTACAAGGAAAGAAGGGCTTTGTATGATGAGTTCAATTTCCTGTTCCATAACAAGCTAAACGCTCAGACTCATATCGAGGAACGAAAGGAAGCCGCTCTCAGGTGCAAGGAGATTGCTATCAAGATACTTCCTGAAGTGCATAACAAACTTGATGCAGCCAAGAACGGGGAAAAGGTAGTGCCAACGCCTGAGCCTACAACTCTATCTGAGGAAGAGCAGGAAGAGGTTAAAAAGAAAATCGTGCATGCTCAGAAGATGATTAGCAAATACAGAAAAGATGATAGCAAGGCCCATTTAGTTGAGAAGTGGGAAGATACCCTTGCTGAACTGAAAGCATCCATCGCGTGAAAAGAAAATTAGGAGGTTACTACAAAAAACTGCTGAATGATAAAGGCAACCTGTTGGACAGGATCAAAGCCAACAGCATTGATGAGTCTGTAGAATTGAGCGCCAAAGAACAGGCTGCTTCAATCCGGATACGTGCTGCATGGTCGATGTTATTGTCTGGACAGAAAAAATCCAATGTAGTAATCTCCTTAATGGATGAGTTCGGTATCTGTGAAAGTCAGGCATACAAGGACTGCAAGGCAGCATATAGGCTTTATGGAAATTTGAATATAGCTGAGAAGGAAGGTCTAAGGGCTATTCATTATGAATTGGCCATGGATGCTTTCAGGATAGCGGCTAAAGCAAAGGATGTAGAGTTTATGCTCCGAGCCAATGAGCAGATGATTAAGCTCTCAAGGCTTGAACAGGCTGACGGTGCTGTACCTGATTTGCCAACACATCAATACTTGATCCAGCTAATTTCAAATGGTGAGGTAATCGATATTGACTTTGAGGACCTTTCCAGCCTTCCTAAGCAAAAACATCAAATGGTGGTTGATGCAATGGAGGAAATGGAAGTAAGTAGGGAAGAAATGAAAATGATACTCGATGGCAAAGAAAAAGAAGAAGAATGATCTTGTAATAAAGCAGCTGAAATTCAATAAACCTCAGCTTCGATACATGATTCACAAGTTTGCTTCTTCAATATCTATTTGGGGAAGGGGAACAGGTAAGTCTTCATTGATTGCATGGCTGATGCACTTGATTGTACAGCTTATGCCTCGCTCAAAGTGGATGCTTGTTGGCAGGACCTACAGTGCCATTTTAAGTAAGACACTTCCCTCTACGGTAGCTTCACTGGAACGGATTGGCTATATCAAGGACTATCATTTTTTCATTGGCCGGAAGGCTCCAAAGCTTTGGGACTGGGATGAGCCTTACGAACCGCCAGCCAAGTATGACAACTGTATTTATTTCTATACCGGGACAATCTTTCAATTTGTATCTCAAGATGGCAATAGTAGTTCTGCAAGGGGTGTCAACTCTGATGGAATTATAGCCGATGAAGGGTTGGAGCTTGACAAGGATAAGTTTGATAAGGAAGTCTCAGCCACCAACCGTGGTAACCTTGACTATTTTAAGCATATCCCTTTACACCATGGTGTTTTCATTTTTAGCTCCATGCCTTATATGAACCAAGCGGATTGGTTGCTGGAATATGGAAGTTATTACAAGGATGATTATCAGACGGATATCATCGACATCAGAAATGAAATTGTTGATCTACAGATAGACTTCCTGCAATCAAAAGAGCAGGAACAAAGGCTGCTGATTTGGGAGGATATCAAGAAGCTTAACAAGCTACTAAAGTACTTCCCTTCCAAAAAAGGGATGTTCTATTCTGAAGCTTCAGCGTTTGACAATATCCAGAACCTTGGCTTTAAATATATAGAGCAGCAATTCAGGGATTTACCGCTATTCATTTTCATGATTGAAATGCTGAATAAAAGACCAGGGAAAGTTGAGGGTGGCTTCTATCCTATGCTGAGTGACAGGTTACACACCTATGTAGCAGAGTCCAACTTCAGTTATCTGGAAAAACTGGGCTACAACCTTGAAGCACTCAGCAAACGAGATAGCCGATTTGATACGGATGTAGACCCAAACAAACCGCTGATCATTTCAGTGGACTGGGGTTCTATAGTATCAACACTACCAGTGTCACAGCAGCATGGACGGGAGATGCGAACAGTCAATGCTTTGTATGTGAAGCATCCGAAACTGACCTATGACCTGGCTAATGATTTTGGAGACTATTACCTCGCGCACCTCAAAAAGGAAGTGACATTCATTGAAGATCATTGGGGCAATACAAAATCGCCAGGATCAAAGACGACTATGAATGATGACTTTGTAGCGCAACTGAGAAAAAGAGGCTGGCGAATAAAACGAATCAATCTTGGCAGACCTGCACTACAATCAGAGAAGTATCAGATTGCTCACAAGATTTTTGCAGGCAACCATGAGCGTATTGACCGCTGGACCTTCAACCGTGAAAACTGTAAATGGCTATTGCTATCTATGATGCAGGCCAAAGTCAAGGAAGGACGCAAAGGCGAAATACAGAAGGACAAGAGCAGGGAGCGGAACGCAAGTGTTGACCAACGAACCACTACCCACTTTTCAGACTCATGGGATTTGCAGGCAGTGGCCGTCAATAAAGGAAAGATCACACCAGGTAGTTCTTTCGTGCCGAATGGCTAAAAAAAATTCTGTACTGGGATTTTCGAAATATCTACTCTAACAATATCAATAAGGCGGTTTTTCAATTTCTAAAACCTTTAAAATTCTATTTAAAGACAAAGTTGACCCCGCCGCGCACTGTTGCAAAAACTTCACCCTAAAGGTGAAAAATATGGTATATGACAGTTCACCCTATGGAAAATACAATCACTAGAACGCACGCAATAGAGATGATGAGGAAAGAAGGAGCAGTCTTTTCCATCACATTTGTCACTGCTGACAGCAACCGTAACCGTGGGGGTGAAATAGTTCACCTTTCGGATTGCCAGTTGCAGGGTATCAGCCATGTACATGGGAATCGCAGGGTGAAGACCAAAGCCGGGAAGATCCGAGAGTTCTGCATTTTCCTGATGACACATTTTAATGATCACCGAGTAATCCCTAGCTAATGAGCGCACAGAGCATATATATCAGTGAGAACGGAGCTGCTGCTTACATCGGTGGTGGTGTCAATGCATTGGTCAAGACCAACATTGGTCCAACCTCCAAGACTTCCAGCAGCAGTTCATCAGGTAATACAGAGATAGCACACTGGGGAAAGAACAACCTCAGACCACAAGAGATGTACGAGGATGTAAGCCGCTCAACAATACTCAAACGGACATTGGAGTGGAAAGCCAAGGCCCTATATGCTGGCGGTATGGTGTACGGTGTCACTGAGATAGATGATAAGGGCAACGAGACGTTTATCCGCAAGCAGGACAAGGAAGTGGAGGAATGGCTCAAGAGAACCAACTTCAAGCGTATGTACCTGTTCCCTGCTTGCCTGGACTACTTCTATTACCATACAGTGTTCCCTGAATTGATCATGGGTAATGGCCGTAATAAGATAGCCAACATCAACCGCATCAAAGCAGCATGGTGCAGATGGGGCCTGATAAAGAGTGGCCCACTCAAGAAATGCTATATCAATCCGGACTGGAAAGCAGCCAAGGAAGAAGACCAGACCATTGTTGATGTCATCAATGTAGAGTATGACCCTATACAATCGGTAAAAGATAGTAAAGCAGATAAGCTGATCTATCCCCTATCATTCCCGGCAATCGATGAGGAATACTATCCGCTCCCTGCATGGGATACCGTCCGTAAGTCCGGTTGGTACGAAGTAGCCATGGGTATTCCTGAGTTCAAGAAAGCTGCACTCAAGAATCAGCTAACACCCGCATTCCATATAGAAATAGCTAAATGGTGGTGGGAGGACAAGTACGAAGAATGGGGCACCATGTCAACCAGTGAAAAGGTAGCTACAGTAAAGAAAGAAATGGAATGGTTTACTGAAACCATGACTGGTACTGATAATGCCATGAAAGCCATCATGACTGCTACAGATGATGACGGAATGGGTAACATCCGAAAGGGTTGGACCATTACCCCAATTGACAATAAGCTGAAAGACGGTGCCTATATCGAGGATTCGCAGGAAGCCAGCTCACACACCCTATTCGCAGCAGGAGTTCACCCAACGCTTATTGGTAGTACACCAGGAAAGCAGATGGGTAACGCTGGCGGCTCGGAGCAACGAGTAGCTTTCAACAACTACATCCTCACTTCTCAGCCTGACCAGGATATCATCTTGGAGCCGGTGCAGTTCATATTCGACTACAATGGGTGGGAGTATGAAGTGAAATTCAAAAACAGCCTGATTAACAAGCTTGACTCAGGCGCTGAAGTAACCGAGAAAACCAATAGCTAATATGTTAATCTCTACACCTGAAGAACTGGCCAACAATCTTGACAACGTCAAGGATGACTTTGATATCGACCTGATAAAACCTGCCATCCGCAGGACAGAGCGCAAGCATATCATTCCAGTGATCAGCAAGGCATTGTATGACCGCATCAATGACAAGTACGAAGCCGACCCTGCTACACTGACAGATATTGAGCAGGAGCTATTGGACGAGATCCAGTCAGCACTCGCTAACCTGGCATTTGCCAGTTACATGACAAGTGGCCAATTGGATATCTCAGAGTCTGGTTTCCATATCAACCAAAGCGAGACGCAAAAAACTGCATGGCCTTGGCAGATTGCCAACCTCAAGAAACAGTTGTTGCAAACAGGTTTTGAAGGGATCGATATGTTACTGGAGTTTCTCGAAACAAACAAGGCAGACTTTCCGGAATGGGTAGCCTCAAATGCCTACACCATCAACAAGGAGCACTTTGTCAATACTATCGACCAGTTCCAGCTATACTATAACCTACACGGTTCACGGACTACATTCCGTAGTATGTCTTCCGTTATCCGCAAGGTGGAAGACTTCAACATCCAAGCCGAATTAGGCAAGGACTTCTACGATGAGCTAAAAGCCGAAATCAAAACAGGCAACGTCTCAGCCGACAACCAGACGCTGATTGACATGCTGGTTCCGGCAGTAGTACTGCTGTCATCAGCAACAGCCATCCGTGAGTTTGTGGTCATCATCACAGACAATGGCATCCGATCATTTGACAGCTACGAGGGAGCAGCCGAAAAAGAGAAAATGGCAAGCATGAGCGACATTGACATGACCAGCCAGAACCTTGAAAACGACGGGGGAGCATACCTCAAAAAGGCTATCGATTATTTAAAGGAGAAAGCATCAGACACCCTGTATGCCACCTTCTTTAATTCAGATAAATACAGCAATGAAAAAGAATGTCGGGACCCACACACCAAAATGTACTACTGATATGATTGAAGAAGCCAAACTCGCAACCGAAGCAGGAAGCACTTTTATTCAAAAAGCCAAGCAGCAGCCATTCATTGTAGTGCTGCTCATAGCAATACTTTTTATCTCCTATTTCGTCAACTGGATTCAGTTCAATGACTTCAAGGAAATCGCCATTCGTAGCGTCATTGCGATCGAGCAGAACACAGCCGCTATGAAAACAATTACCGACTCAAGCAAGGAAGATCAACAGGATATGGAGGATGGAATGAATCGGGAGTTTCAAGTAATCAATAAAAAGCTCGACCTGCTTATAGGTCAAAAATAATTCTTCACCTAAAAACCATTGACTAATGTCAGACATCATCCAAAAACGGAAAAAGCGCAAAAGTATCGCTATCACCATCTTATCATTATTGACCTTGGCAGGAACCTTCTTTGGGATCACCAAATACACAGGCCCTATCGTAGGCGCTGGTCAGGAGATCATCAAGAACATTCCAGACACGCCAGCTAATTATCAGGAACCCGTCGAAATCGACACAATCGCAATGATCTATGAGCAACTACAAAGCCACCCTGACAAGGATCAAGGGCAATTCCAAACAGACCGAGGGCATCTTTTCGCTCTACAACAACAGGCAGAAACTGTTCGAATGCCGCAGTTTAGAATTACCATGGCTCAACAATCAGCAGAACATATCCTGCATCCCGACTGGGACTTACCACTGTACACTCAGGACTACGGGCAAATACAAGAACAGAGCCTTTCATGTCACAGAGAAAAACGGTCAGGAAGTGAAAGGGAGATCAGGAATACTGATCCATTCCGGCACCTACAACAGCCATACAAAGGGTTGCGTCTTGCTGGGACTGGATCTATCCTCAGACCTCAATGCTGACGGGCAACTCGATGTTACCTACTCAGCCGCAGCCATTGAGCTACTGGTAAAACTGGCCATCACCTATGGCATGGAATCTTTTGATTTGACAGTCAACTAATAACCAAAAAGCCGCTCGCCATTGGGCGTGCGGCTTTCTTTCGCTTATGATCGAGGCAACAATAGGAAAGTACAAAAGGAACATAGCTGAAAACTGGAACGAGCTTACCCCAAAGCAGGTACGCCAAATCGCCAACGTATTCCATTCAGCCAAAAGCCATAAGGAGGCAAAAGTCAAGATGCTCAGAATACTTTTGGACGTTCCTTTCAGCACCTTCAAGCTGCTGACCAATGTCCAAATCATCAACATTTGGGACTGTACAGATTTCATATTCAATGAAACCCGGCTAACACAAAACCCCTATCCTGAACTTTCACTCGGTACCCTAAGAGGCACCAAACTGATCGGACCAAATGACAAGCTGAACAATATCAACCTGCTCGAATTTGCAGCAGCAGACAGCTACTATATCAAGTTTTGCGAAAACCCCGACAAGTACATCAGCTTCTTATACAAGATGGTAGCCGTCCTTTGGCGACCCGCAACCGCAACGCCAACCGAAACAGACAAGCGGATACCCTTTTCAGAACCAAGTGTCCAGCAGAGAGCCGACCTGATCCGCAAACACATCAAGCCCGACCAGCTGACCGCTATCAGGATATTTTACTACGGTTGCCGAAAGATGCTCAATGGCAGGTACAAGAATGTATTTGAAGGCGGTGAAAAAATCAAAGGAAAGTCATACGGATGGCTGGAACTGATCAACGGCATGGCTGGCGATAAGTTTGGAGACTGGCAAGCCACCTGCAACACCCTATTGCATACCGCTTTTATCAGCTTGGATATTGATATGCGAAACCAAAAGAACCTGAAGAAATGAGACACGGAGACTATATCACCATGATGAAGCAAATGCAGGAAGCCCATATTGACTTAAAAGGTTATGCCCGCATCATCACAGGAGCCGACCCCATCCAATCCGCCATGGACATTGAAAGTTTCTTGGTAGCCAAAGGCAAAAAGCGGCAAAGTCAACAGCTCCCACTGCTGATGGTCGAAACCACCGAAACGGGATACCTCGACAACGGAGCAGACAACCACCTACGGGACAGTGCAGCAGGTTTTTTTATCCTGGATAAAGCCACCACTGACGACGAAAAAGATGAGGCCATTTCAATAGCAGAAGTCATTGCAGAGGATTGTATCGGATATATCAAAAAACACCTGCTCGACAACCGAGCAAAGTACTTTATGAGCATTCAGGATTTGCGGATCGAAAAGATAGGCAACCTCGCCAGCCAATACTATGGCGTATACGTCAGCTTCCTGTTCCGAACCAACAGCACCACTGACCTGAAGTACAAACCAGAAAAATTCACAGCCAATGGCTAAAGCACTATCCAACGTCAAGCTGGTCGCACTCCTACTCGATGAGCTTTTTGACAAGTACCGTCTTGAGTTCCGGAACCTCAACATTGGCGACACTGGAGAGTTAGCCCGATCCATTAACCGCCACATTCTGGCCAACCCTCAGATGGTCAAAAGCATCAAGATATCATACCTCAGACGGGGTATGTATGTCGATCAGGGAACAGGACGGGGACTGAAGTTCAGCGAAGGAGCAGCCGCAAACTGGAAAAGAAAGCGGTTTGGCAAAAAGAAGATCAATACCGGAAAGTCTTATTACAAACGCAGAAGAATGATGCAAGCTGCAAACAAACAGACGCAGCTAAGGAAACCAAAACCATGGTTCACAACACATACAGCTTGGTTCTATAGAAGGCTGATGGAACGCACACTCGAAAACTCAAGCGACAGAGCTATTGAAGAACTGCTGGAAGCAATTCCACGAATGATCGAACTGTAATGGAAAAGAAAATAAGGAAAGTGCTAATTGTTGGAGCACCGCCAATGCTTGGAACCTTGGCATCTAAAATACTTAGAGCTGAAAAGAGCCTAGTTGTAGCTAAGCATGATTTAGCAAAACTACCTATAGGTTCAAGCGAGTTCCACCATAAAAAAGAAAGGATTAAAGCAGCTTCATTACTTCTAAAGCATATCAAAGACAATGGCATCTAATACAGATAAACGGACCGTCGAGATTATCATGAACGGCAAAAAAGCCGAGGCTAGCATGAAAGAGATGAAAGCCGCTGCTGCTGTTCTGAATAAGCAACTCGAAAAGATGCCGACCAATACCAAAGAGTTCGCTGATAAATCAAAGGAACTCAAAAAGGTAAGGACCCGGCTCGGTGAAGTAAGCAAGGAAGCACGCTCCAACAACCAAAACATGTCCATGATGGCCAAAGCCCAACCGCAGATTTTCAGCATGGCAAAAGCTGGATGGGCGGCAGTGGCGGCAGGTATCGGTTTGGCAGCCTCCGAGCTTCAGAGAATCATAGCCGAATACGCAAAGCTCAACCGAGTAACCCAACGTTATTCCGAGCTGCAAGGTGATGCCCTACATCAGGCTACAGGTCAGGCGAAAGCCTTGGCTGATACCTTTGACGCTGATGTAAACGAGGTACTAAGGGCATCCAACACCCTTGCAAAAACCTATGGCATGACCTTTCAGGACTCTTTGGAGATGATCAAGAAAGGCTACCTCCAAGGAGCAGACGCAAGCGGGGATTTCCTCAGCAAAATCAACGAATATACTCCTGTAATGAAACAGGCGAATATTCAAGCGGAGGACTTTGTAAAGCTGATGGTACAGGAAGAAAAAGGTACCATATTCGACGACAAGCTAATTGATGCGGTCAAAACATTTGCTGAACAGATAAGAGAATTAACACCAGCAGCAAAAGCAGCATTGGCACCATTGGGCGACGCATTCAATGAGGATGTAATCCAAAGGATCAACAGCGGCAAAGAATCCATGATCGACATATTCCAGGACATTATCCGGAAGGCTCGTGAGATGGGACTCAATGCCCAACAAACCCAAACCCTGATTGCAGATTTGGGAGGTGGCCCGCTGGAAGACTTGGGAGGATTGGAGAACGCATTCAACAACATTGATGCGGCCATGAAATCCAACCTCGACACATTGGATGACCTAGGAGAAAAGCAAAAGGAACAGGTCGATTATGCCGAAAAGATCAACACCGAATACGCTCGACTGTCAGCCAACACCAAAGACCTGGTAGAAGGGACAAAGAACTTTTTCAATGTCGTACTGGCTGAATCGCTTTCACTGCTAAACCGCATCATTGAGAGTTATGATACACTCGATGAAAGGATCGCCAAGAACCTGAAAAACATCAAGGATGCCACCACTGAGGACTTACCTCAGATGATTTCAGACAGTGAAAAAGAACTCACAAAGCTGGTCAAAAAACAGGAAGACCTTAATTCATTGATTGACGGTGGTCCCGGTGCCATGTCCGACGCATCCTATGAAAGTCTGCTCAGAAAATTAAGGGAAACCACCTTGCAGGTAGATACGCTCAAACAAAAGCTGGTAGACCTTAGAGCAGAAGAAGCACTCAGAGCCAAGCAAGCCAATGACGCTGAATGGGCTGCTGACAGAGACAAGCAACTCGAAGCACAAAGACTGGCAGAAGAAAAAGCAAAGCAGGAAGCCGCTGCTGATGAACGTATCGCAGCAGAGGAAGCCAAGGAAGTAAATACAGAAGAGGTTTATGACCAAAACCTTGAGCTGATTGGCATTGAAGAACAACTGGCAGCCAAGAGCATTGATCTTGAAGTTCAAAAACAAAACCTGATCAATATCTTACGGGACCAAACACTCGACAAACATAAAAAGAGGATGGCCGCTCAAAAGGCGTATGATCAGATGATGTTTGACAATATCATGACAGGCACCAACCTGATAGCCAACTCACTTTCAAGTGTGGCCGAATACATTGATGAGTACTCCAAGTTTGGCAAAGCGGTTGCGGTTGCTGAAATCTTTGCCCAACAAGGTTCTGCCATTGCCAATGCGACAGCAGGTGCTATCAAGGCCGCAAAAGATAAAGGACCCGCATTCCCATATGTAGTTGGGGCCTATATCGCTACAGGTATTTCAGCAGCAATCACAGGTATAGGACAAGCCCTAAAAGCTGTCAACAAATCCAAGCCACCGGAAGCACCTAAATACAATTCGGGAGGAGGTGCAACCGTATCAGGCGGTACCACATATGCAGCAGGTGGAGCCACCTTCTATGACCAAGGCAGATGGTCCCCTATCCGAAGTGCCGGAACCTTTGCAGGTGGTGGCCATGTAGGAAGTGCACACTATGGCATCATTGGCGAACGTGGAGCCGAATGGGTAGCACCTAACTGGATGGTAGACTCTCCAAGTTATGGACCAATCATTGGCATGCTGGAGATGATCCGAGCCAACAAGTTTGCAGCAGGAGGCAGCACACAAGCCGCAACCCCACCACCATTGGATACAAGCATGTTCGAAAAACAGACCATGCTATTAGGAGCGGTAGTTCAAGAGCTACAAACCCAAAGGGAGCAACCGAAATATGCAAAGATCATCTGGACAAATGATGACACCACCAATAGCCGGGAAGAAGTTGAGAAGCAAGAAACAATTGAAAACTTCGTAAAAATATGAGGACTTATATCCAGCAACCAGTAGGGCTTTTGCCAAGCCTCAACCGCATACTGATGCACTTTTCTGATACGGAAGACGACTTCCTTTTTGTCAAGGTGGAAGACCTCGAATATGGCGAAATGTCCATCATTCAAAAGCTGGTCAGAAACAACCAGGAAGAATTTCTCTTTGACTTATCCGAACTGACAGATTCACAGCTCGAATTTATTTCCCCCAATCCGGAAAGTGTCAGCATCCAGTTTCTGCCATTTCACCTAAAGTACTTCAAGCTACAGGAAAGCACCGACGGTGTCACCTATACGGATGTAGTGGAATGGTCAGCCATCAAATCAAAGATCCAGTTCGCCAACATCAACCAGCAATACAGCAGTAGCCTATTTGCCGCACTGACAAGCCGAACCGTAAGCGAAACCGCCAACTACTTTGTAACAGTGGCAGGCTATCCCAATGATCCGGTAGAGTTCAAGATCATCTACGATGACGGCACTACCCATACCGAAACACAGCTATTGCCATCGCCCACTTACAACGATGTCGTGTTTTCGGCCATCAAGCAAAGAGCCTATCTGGTACCCGTGGGTTTTCCTCAGCAAGGTTATGCAGACAAGCAACCAGGGAAAGTGATCAGCCGGGTGGTCATCACCTTCAACAACGAGACCTTGACACTTTACCCATCCAGCAAAAAGAGTATCTACGAAGTGGAACTCCTGTATTGGGACCGCTATTCCGGCAACTTCGAAACCCTGATCGCCAAAGGGCAAAGCAGCAGCGAAAGCGAGTTCCAGCGAAACGACTATTCCATCTATGGGCCAAGCTACAGCACCACACTGGTAGACAATGGCATGGTGCAGAAAGTGGAAGAAAAGATGATGATGAAACTTCGTACAGGCTATTTCAAATCCAAAAGCGAGTTCCAGTCAGCACTCAATATCATGTCGGCCGAAAGGGTACTGGCCAAACTGTCAGACAAGTATGTAGAGGTAGCCATCACCGACAAGAAAATCAAAGGCCCACAAGATGGAGACACCCTTTACAGTTTTGAGTTTTCAATCGATATCCCAAACAGATGATCAGCATAACCGTCAGCGGTGAAGTACTGCCAGTAGACAAAGACACCAGCATCAACTTTGTGGTGGACTCAGACTATTTCAACCTCGAATACCTTTCCGGAACACATACCTACTCGTTTGTGATCCCCTATACCGGTGCCTCAAAAAAAGTGTTCGGCTTTGAGCATATGCCCGAAGTGTACAAGAACAACTTTATCAACACCTACGACTGCCAAATCAGCTTCAAAGGATTTACCCTTATATCCGGTAAGCTCATCCTGCAACGCTGTACCAGCAAAGGCTATGAGGTATTTGTCACCTCCAACACCTCCATACTCGCAGAAATCAAAGAGGTTACTTTGCCTGAGCTATTCAGCATCAAGATAATCGGTTACTTAGACCGCAACACCCAACTGGTACAGGAAGGCTACACACCCGTAGCAGACCTGTTTGCTTCAGATGACTTTCAGCAGATCCTCACCCGAACAAATGAGGATTCGGTCGTGTTTGACGATTCCGTATTCTGCATCTCAACTACCTACCTATTGGAGCAGCTATTTGCAGCACTTGGCTATGAGATGGAAATGATTCTCAGGTTTCCGGCAGAGCAGTACAAATCCGTAATGTGGTTTACAGACCACCCTAACAATGGGCTGTATTGGGATACCGCCTACGATATCGCACCACCAAGCCTAACAGTTTCTACATTCCTGAATGCCCTGGCTAGAAATTTCGGCATCTTCACATACTTTGATACCGTCCAAAACAAAGTAACCCTGATGGATATCCACTCATTGCCGGGCTACCTATACTATGAGAATAACTACGGGTTCAAGTACTTGGATGTCCTATCCATCGAGAGTTCCGAAAAAGGGCATATAGACAAGGTCTCATTTTCACACAATACCAAACAGGGAGACCCAAAACCAACCCTGAACGGAACGGTGGACACCTATCAGGATTTGCCACCTGTAAACTTTGCCAGTGGCGAGACCTACTATGTAAGAGCCAACACCAGCTGGTACAAGTCAATCGACCTGCTTTGGCAACCAATATTAGGATTTAACCGATATCCAAAAGAAGTAGTCTTTCGGGAAGGAGACCAGAAGATGGAGATCAACACAGGCGTTGACCCTGTTTATATGGTCAATAGAGGAAAGATAATCAAACAAAGCAGCTTTGATTTGGTCAGGCCAATAGAACCCACTAACACCCCTGGGTATTTAGGTGTACAAATTCGATACGATGATACCGACCCAAACAACGAGCCGTTGCCTGATATCGAAGACCTAATGGAAGTGGAGATCTATTACAAAGACAATAATGTAGAAGTACGCAGAAGAGGGCTTATCACATCCCATGCACGTACACACTCACAAGGTGAAGAGCATTTCCTGAATATAGGCACCAATATTCCATTGACATTTCCTATACAGGAAGAATTGGACGGGGAGTTTGAATTTGAGTTCACCTATGGGTTCCGCTACTTTCCCGAAATAACAGGCGATAAGTCTGGCAGGATTGGACACCTTAACCATAGCAACTTTCCCGACTATCAGCCAATAGATGATTACGAAGGGAACAACTACAACTATGTTACGGCTACCAACTACCAAACCAGTAACCCACAAATCAGGCTATCCAACAGGCAAGACAACCAAATACAGTACTCCCTGATTTGGGACGATGAGGAAGGACTATACGAGACTTTCCACAAAAGGGCCATGCTGTTTCTAGCCAACTGCAAACTGATCAAGATCAAGCCCAAAATGACCATTGCAGACATTATCAGCTACCAGCCATTTAGCTGGTACCAAACAAACAACTTCCATTACCTCCCAAAAAAGTTAACATATAAGTTAACCCATGACGGGATTAAGGATGTCAAGATGGAAGCAAGGGTGCCAAAAGAGGGAGCAGTTCTGGAGTAATAAAAAAGCCCTGGTCAAAGCTAGATTGACCAGGGCTTTTCAAACAGTAGGGTATATCAATTACCACTAAGCATCTTCTTTGCATCATTAACATCCTTGTTATGATCCACTTTTGAGTCTTTTAGCTTCAAATCAAAGTCTTTCTTTGACTCAATGTCTAAATACATATAGTAAAATAGAACACCTGATGTATAAGAAGTACCTCCCATAGTAATGGTAAAAACACGATTTCCATTAATATCATTATAGCATGCCATCAAATCCCCTTTACTAAGTGCTGGTGACTTGGCATATTCTTTTTCGTAGACTACCTCATATTTAAGCTCATTTTTAAATAAGGACATTAGTTTGAATAAGGCCGCCTCTGTTGCATCGTGATCTAATGCTGAATACATAGTAAATGTTTTAAGCTCTTTTTCTCCCGCACCATAGGCTTTGTTAGTTCCATTAACAATAAACTCAATCCCATTGAATTTCATTCTATGGAAAAAAGCAGATACAGGCACTTCCTTTATTGCACTCCTATACTCTTTTTTACTCATACCAGCCTTAAAGTCCCCAATCAAAGTGGTTCCTTTTTGAGCATAAAGACAGGTTGAAAAGATTAGGGTGATGGTTAGAATCAATATAGTTCTCATAAAAAAATTGGGCTATATGTTAAACGAAATTAAACAGGAGGGAAAATATAAAAAGTTCGGCTAGCAACCGAACTTTTTTGTGTTCAATTATTACGTTGGTCTTGTTGATATTCTTGCAGGTAGGATTATAGTTTAGGCACTCAAGATCAAATCAAGTTCAGCCTCGATACTGATCTGTAGCATGTCTAGGTAATAGGTATCAGTTGTTCGTTCAGACTTGTGGCCAAGCATGCGGGCAATGGTCTGCCTTCTTACCCCTTGCTGGTATTGTACCATGGAGAAAGTACGCCTTCCCACATGGGTAGTCAAATTCTTTCGAATACCCATTACCTCAGCCAGAATCTTAAGGTTCATATTATAGCCACTATTACCAATCTTAGGGAGCTTGTAATCGTAGCTGTTCAGGATTTTCATCGCAACCGAATCAATCGGGACGATAAACTCAACCTTTGACTTGACACGCTTCTTCTTGATGCAAGCCTGATTGCCGATATAGTGCAGATGCTTCTCATAGTCAAAGTCCATCAGGTCCGCATAGCTCAGCCCCGTACGGCAAGAAAATACCAGCAGGTCGGCAGTTCGCTGCAATCGCTTCCTGAAAAACTTCATCTTCGTAATCGCCTCCAGCTCATCGCTGCTTATGTACACCCGTTCAGCGTCTGTAGTTCTGGAATACTTAAGCCCCAGAAGTGGATTAACATACAAGTACCCCTTATCCACCGAAAAGGCAACTACCGCTTTCAGCTCCTCCACCAACTTTGCTATATAGTTGACACTATACTTATGCTTTCGCATCCAGTTGATAAAGGTATCAGCCCAAGGCCTTGTTACCTTGTTCACATCCATATCAGATGCGCCAGTTTCCTTCAAAAACTCCTGAAACCGCAAGCACCTCCGTTCAATATTGTAGAGGGTGTTCGCCTTAAGCACCTTGCCCTTCATCTTGATCCATTCTTTCCAGACACCTAGCAGACTTATGGACTTTATCTCTACAAACTTCTCCCAACGTTCACGCAATGTTACAGGCGTGATAGACATTCTAAATTTGCGCATCTCCAGATACACCATCTTGACCTCATTTCGGATAATAGCAAGTTCCTCGTTGTCTGCACTGGCGTGTTTGTGGTTGATCATATCCCCATTCCAATGCTTTTCCAAACAGCGGATACCTGTACTGAACGGTGTACCCCGATCACCATTCACTTCGATACGGGCATAGATCGTAACATAACCATTTGATGCTTTGCGTGCCAGGTACTGCACACTCATGGATCTTGAATTGTTTTTAATCATGATTGAAACAAAAAAATTGAGTTATTAAAAAAATAAATCTCAATCTATCCTAAAATGAAATCGCAAGTGTTACCAAGACTACCTCAAGTGTTACCGGGAGTGTTACCAAAACATGCAATAAATCCCTGTTACCACTAGTGTTACCAAAATTGTAAGGCATTGAATATCAAAAACATGGGAATAAAAAAACCGTAAAACACTGTACTTGCGTTTTACGGTAACTCCCTGATCATCAGTAATATTGCGTTTTTTAATTAATCCCGAAGGAATTGAACAATAGTAGCCTTAGGCGTAAGCCTGAGGTATAAGTAAATCATATTTTTCCAACTCCAAAGGAGTTGAACCTATAAATCATTGAAGCGTTTAAAACTTCCGATTTCAATTATATCTCTGCTTATACTAAAAGTATTAACCTATTATAATTCCATTATAAAATAAATGTCATTTAAACACCTTTCGGTTTTATAAAACTCCAAGAGTAAGTATATTCCATTCAATTTTTTACACACTTACTCTTGAACTTTTCATCATGAAAAAACTGACTCTTTTTTTAGCAGTTTTGCTAATCTGTAACCACGTGTTGCTCGCACAAAAAACCGCACTTCTGATTAATACTTACAACAGATCTTCCACTTCTCTAAATGGACAGTGGAATTACATTGTGGATCCTTATGAGAATGGCTATTACAATTATCGTTATGAGCCATTCGATCAGCAGGAAAATCCGGGGAAAGGTGCTTATTTTTTAAATGCAAAAGCAGATGGGCCAACAGATTTGGTGGAGTATAACTTCGACAAGTCAGAAAGTATGGCGGTGCCATCAGACTGGAATTCACAAAGTGAAAAACTCTTTTATTACGAAGGAACAGTCTGGTACAAAAAATCTTTTGATTATAAAAAGCAGCTGGATGATAACCGTGTATTTGTTTACTTCGGTGCTGTAAATTATCAGGCAGATGTTTACATGAACGGTAAGAAACTGGGAACACATATCGGTGGGTTTACACCATTCAATTATGAAGTGACCAATTTGCTGAAAGAGAAAGATAATTTTCTCGTAGTAAAAGTAGACAACAAAAGAAAGAAGGAAGGGGTGCCTACTTTGAATACAGACTGGTGGAATTATGGCGGTATCACAAGAGAGGTGAAACTGGTTGAAACAGGAGCTACTTACATAGCGGATTATGTTGTACAACTTGATCCTTCCAATGCAAAGCTGATTAAAGGGTTTGTGACAGTAAATGGAAAAGAAGCAAGTGACAAAAATGTAGAACTTAGGATTCCTGAATTGGGCATTCATAAAAAACTGAAGACCGATAAGGAAGGCAAGGTAAGTTTTGAAATCAAGCAAAACCGTATTGAGTACTGGTCAACAAACAACCCAAAACTTTATGATGTGGAGATTGAAATGGAGGGGGATAAACTGAAAGATCAGATTGGTTTCCGTACCATCAGAACGAAAGGTTCTTATATTTTACTGAATGAGGAGCAGGTTTTCCTGAAAGGAATTTCAATTCATGAAGAAAGTCCATTCAGGGAAGGTAGAGCCTATACAAAAGAAGATGCAGTGCAGCTGCTGGAATGGGCAAAAGAATTGGGATGCAATTTTGTAAGGTTGGCGCACTATCCGCACAATGAGCATATGGTAAGGTTGGCAGACCAGATGGGATTACTGGTTTGGGAAGAAAATCCAGTTTACTGGACAATCGATTGGGAAAATGCAGCGACTTATGAAAATGCAGAAAACCAATTGAAAACGGTAATTAGCCGTGACAAGAACAGGGCATCTGTTATTATCTGGTCAATGGCGAATGAAACACCAAACAGCGAGGCAAGAAATATTTTTCTGAAGCGATTGGCTAAAACTGCCAAGCAGATGGACCCGACAAGATTAATCAGTGCTGCACTGGAACAAAGTGCCTATCAGGATAAGCCAAATGTAAAAACAATCTCTGACCCATTTGCAGATGTGGTGGATGTTTTAAGTTTCAACCAATATATTGGATGGTATGGCGGAACACCTGAAACATGCAAAGAAATCCAATGGGTGATTGAACAGGACAAACCCGTTTTTATCTCTGAGTTTGGGGCAGGTGCCAAACAAGGTTTACACGGTGATAAAGGAACAAGATGGACGGAAGAGTATCAGGCTTATCTCTATGAAGAAACGTTGAAAATGCTCTCGCAAATTGAACAGTTTCAGGGATGTTCCCCTTGGATTCTGGTGGATTTCAGATCGCCAAGAAGACCACTTCCTGAAATTCAGGATGGTTGGAATAGAAAGGGATTAATTTCAGAAGATGGAAAAAAGAAACAGGCATTTTCTGTCTTGCAAGCATTTTATAATAATCAAGGGTTGCAAAAAAAGTAACTTATTTGAAAAGTCTTTGAAATTGAAAGATAAGGTATAAGTGAAATGTCAAGGGCGACCACAAATGGTCGCCCTTTTTTATATGTGTAATAAATTGAAAGGGATATTGTGAATCGAAATGTAGTTGATTTATTGTTGTGCTTACTTTTTGTGATTTTTCGAAAATAATTTGAAAGTGTCTTTTACAAGTTTCTAGCGTTTTGATAATTGTTGAGAGGTTTGTGTTTCAAAATAAGTACTGAAAATTATACTGATTTCTGGTTAGGTGTAGGATTGGAATTGGTGAGTTGATCTAAATTAAATTATGATTTTAATTAATATATCATTAAGTTGTTCGGCTATAATTAAATATTACTTAGTTAATTTTTTAGTCAGTTTAAGTAATTGTTGAATTTTTTAATTTACTAAATCCAATCAAATGAATTTTTTAAAGAAAGTATTAAAGATAATTAGCTTGTCATTGTTAGCCCTTATTATAGCCGCTTTGATGTTTATAGGGATTTATAGTCAGATAGGTAACAGCACAATAAAAGCTGATATTGAGAATTATGGAACTGGTTTGTTGGTAGTTGTCTATGATGATGAATTTAAATTTGCTTTCAGTATTAATGGCAAGATCAATGTCTCATTGCCAATTACGGAACAATCAGAAATTCAAATTATTTACTTTGATGAAGCTTTATTTAGAACAACATTTCGCTCAAGATTTATTAATGCTTATTTGGGGCCAGACAGCGAAGTTATTTTGAAAGGTAGTGCAGATGAATGGGGTGTTGATTATGATGTAGTTAAAGGAAATGAAATAACCCAACAGCAAAATGAGCTTCGAAAAGTTTTACAGCCATATTATATAGATGAATCTAAATTATATAGAAGAAGTTGGGAACTGAAAGATTCTGATCCTAATGAGTCCAAAAGATTAGATGAGAAGTTAGATAGTCTGTCGCTTTTAACTGTAGAACCACTTCGTACAGAATGGGCTAAAAAACATTTGGATTATGAGCTGTCATCCATTTTATTTTTGGAGAGTCACGTATCTAGGGATACAGCTAGTAAATACGAAGAACTTCTGTCAGAACATGTACGCAATTCTGAAAATGGCAAAAGACTGACAGGTATGGTAGCAGGATGGGAAAATACAGAATCTGGAAAATTGGCACCAGTTTTTAGTTCTATTTCAAGTGAAGGAGAAGTTTTTAAACTAGAACAAGTAAAGGGAAAATATGTAGTGTTGGATTTCTGGGGGTCATGGTGTGGTGTTTGTTTAAAAGGAATGCCCAAAATGAAAACCTACTTCGATAAATATAAGGGAAGTGTAGCTTTTGTTGGAATTGCCTGTAAAGATGAAGAAGAGACGTGGAGAAAAATGATTGAAAAGCAGCAACTCGATTGGATTCAACTCCTGAACAATAAAGAAGAGGTTGATCTTCCTACAATGTATGGCGTGAGTAGTTTTCCAACAAAAGTGATTCTTGATCAGGAAGGACACGTTGTGTTTAAAGCCGTCGGTGAAAATGAGGAGTTTTATGATAAACTGGACGAGCTGATGAAAGAAGAATATTTAACGTCAAGTCAGCATGATTAATTTTATGCTTGAGGTTAAATACCCAAAAGCAAGATTTATAGATTCTTAAATTGCCTATAGTCGGCGCTCTACATGGGCGCCTTTTTTATGGATTGAATACCAAAAAATGAATTGCTACTCTAGTGTGAAGAGTTAAATATGATTGGTTAGATGAGTTAATTGAATTCACTTAATTTCTAAAGTCACTTCAATTAGAAACATTTTTCTGATTATCATTGTAGTCATACACATACATCAGAAGCAGGACAAACAAACAACATGAAAAAATTACTTTCTACTATCTTAGGATTCACTGTGATCCTATTTTTTTTATACTATTATCTGAAACAGGACTTTGAAAAGACAACCCCTACGATTTACTACAACGGGAACATTATTACGCTGGAAGAATCAAGACCTACTGCAAACGCTATGTTTGTGGAAGATGGAAAGATCAAGGCAATTGGTTCTGCGCAGGAAATCGCAACTTATAAAACTGACAAAGTTGCACAAGTTGATTTGAAAGGTGCTACGGTAATGCCAGGTTTTATAGATCCGCATACCCACTTTGGAATTACGATGTTCTTGTCAAAAATGCATGATTTGTCAGGCTTTACGCACAAATCAAATCAAGAGGTTTGGGAAAGCTTTGAACTATCAGTCAAGCAGCACAAAGAAGGGGAGTGGGTAATTTGCAAAGGTATTGATCCGATTTTGGTGGGTGATTTGATTCCCCCATCTATTCAATATCTTGACAAGGTTGCGCCAAATAATCCTGTGTTGATTTTCAGTCAAAGTTTGCACAGCTACTGGGCAAATTCTAAAGCTTTTGAAGAAGTAGGCATTACAACAGAAACACCCAATCCTTCAGATCATAGTTATTATGACAAAGACAGCAGTGGTGCGTTTACTGGATTAATTGTAGAACAGGAGGCGATCAAACCATTTACCAATTTGTTGAAAGACAAAGTGCTGACGCCAAAAGTATTGGGAGAGATGGGCGCAAAAGTTATGTCGGAATATGCCAAAAACGGGAATACAACAATTGTAACAACTGGCGCCACTATCACGGACAGCAAACCATTGATGCTTTTTGAACACCTGTCTGCACAGGAGCCAACACTTCTCGGCGGCTTATTGACAAAAATTGGCATGTTTCCACAGCGTAAGGCTACTCCCAGACATTTTGTATATATGCGAAATGACGTAGTACATTTGCTGCCTGAAAAAAAAGGAAATGGAGATGATTTTTATGATATAATCGGAGTAAAGCTATGGTATGATGGTTCTCCCTATATCGGTTCAATGTACCTGAACGAACCTTACAAGGAATCAAAAATGACGAACGAAACACTGGAAATTCCACATTCACACGCAGGTCATGCATTGGTGGAAAAAGACAGTTTGAAACACATCATTCAAAAATATCACCAGCAAGGTTGGCAGATTGCTATTCATACGCAAGGTGATGCGGCAACAAATGAAGTGTTGGATGTTTTTGAGTCATTGAATGGCGCACTCAATTTTTCAGAATCTAAGCATAGATTGGAACATTGCCTTTTGCTTTCTACTACCGGATTGGAACGCATGAAAAATCTGAATATCACGCCAAGTTTTCATATCAACCATCTTTATTATTATGGTGATGCCTTAAAGTCATCCATGTTAGGAGAAGATAGAGTAGAAAATATTTTGCCGCTTGGTGCTGCACAGGATATGGCGATAAAATATTCATTGCATGCTGACCAGCCTATGTTTGAAAGTGATCCATTCCGATTAATGCAAACCGCAATCGAGCGTCAAACAATTTCAGGTGACTCGATCGGTGTAAATCAGAAAATAAATCTGATGGAAGCTGTCAAAGCATTGACCATTAATGCTGCATGGCAATTTGGTATGGAGGATAAAATTGGATCATTGAAAGAAGGGAAGTATGCAGACTTTATTATTCTTGACAGAAATCCTTTTGAAACACCAACTCATCAGCTGGAGCAGATAGAATGTGTGAAAACCTATGTAAATGGGAATTTGGTGCTATAGGTTGAGAAATCGATGTGAAATTATAGACATAAATATTTTAATAAATGCGGTGACTGAGCGAAGTCGAAGTCTCAATATTTAAGCCCTTCGACTTCGCTCAGGGAACTTCGTGTATTCCTGAGTTTTTCACAAGCAATAATTTATACTAGATATAGGAATTATTTTTAATCAAAAGGTAGTAATCACCATTTAATGACTTTCTAGTTTATGAAGCTTAATAAAATATTGTTTGGGACTCATATTACCTTAATTTTTTTTATACTATTTCATTTTCTCTTTATCTGGAGTTTCAATTTCGGTGTAAATTCCCAATTGGTCTATTTTACTAGAATAGTCATTTATCTAACTGGTGTGTTGTTGTTTTTTCTCAATGTTAGAAGGTTTCGCTTTTCTGTAGTTTATTATTCCTTATACCTATGCTATCCTTTAGTTGTAGCGGTTGCTTGGTTAATAGATGGAATGATGGGACTAATCGTTGGGGCGGCTTTAATTTTTTATTTTGTGCCTACTGAAACGGTTATTGAAAAGGGACAATATCAAATCAGAGAAGATTTTAATGGTGTTTTGGATGCTTGTTGCGATTATAGTGTTTATGAAGTGGGTAGCCTTTTGGAAACAAAAGTTGGTGAATTTCAACTCGAAATGAAAAGTATCAAGGGTGTTGATTTGATTGATAAGAACCAAATGATAGTTTATTATGGTGATCAAAATCTTGATTCTCTTAAAATCAGGATTGACTAGAAAGTATCAAATTTAATAATGAAAGCATGGATCAATATCAGGAAACATTCAATTCTTGGGAAAAGGTATCTAAAAAGTATGAGGAGGTTTTTATGGGTATTGATTTATATAACCATACCTATGATAAATTTTGCGCACTGATTGAAAAGCATTCACCATTTGTTTTGGAACTGGGTTGTGGGCCTGGCAATATCACCAAATACCTGCTTGACAAAAGACCTGACATTTTATGGGAGGGTGTTGATGTATCTCCCAAAATGATTGAATTGGCTAAGATAAATAATCCAACTGCCAATTTTCAGGTGATGGACATTCGAAACCTTAGTGGCTTTCAGCAAACCTTTGATGCAATAGTCGCAGGGTTTTGTATACCTTATCTTTCATTGGAAGATTGTGCTAAACTTTTTAGTGCGTGTAGCAATCTGCTTACTGATGGTGGAATTTTCTATCTGAGTTTTGTGGAAGGTGATCATGCAAAATCCGGTTTTCAGTCGGGGAGTACTGGTGATAGAATGTATTTTTATTTTCATAACCTAATGAAAATTACAGCTGCATTAAAAACAAATCAACTGGACATAATAGAAACCTATAGGGTAGAGTATCCGAGAGGAAATAATTTTGAGGTACATACAATTTTGCTGATTAGAAAAAATTAAATAGTTCAACTGTTTTTTTATCTTAAAAAAACAATTGCAATTCGAAAAGTTATCAATTAAAATGCAACACCTCCAAAAAAAAATCTCCAAACTATTAGTTGGAGATTTTTTTAATGAAAGGAAGGTGTGAAATATTTATTATATGTGACCTTTTCAGTAGCGATTGTTCAGGGTAAAGCCATGATGATTCGTTTTTTATTTATTGGTTTTGGCAACCATAGTTTTTTAGCAGCATGTAGGGAAGAAGTGTATTTCGATGTTAGGCTTTTTATAGCGTAAGATCTCAGGCAAGTGTAAGACTTGAGTATTTTATCTGACACCACTTTGGGAAGAAATAGGGTGACGTTTTGTTGAAAGTGTGGAGTATTGTTACATCCTTGATGGTACGTGTCTAAAAAGCTTCCTGTATAAAAAAGGCGCATTGGGGGCACATAAAACAAGGAAAAAGAATCACCACTATTTTTAGGGCAGTTATTTATATGGTAAGTGTTGTCAAGTGGAATAGATAACCAGCGTATGGGCGGGACAGATGACCAACTTATATGTGCTGTGATATCCAAAACACCCCATCTTTTTCCTAAAACGCTACCCTTTCCTTCAGGGCATCGTAACATAAACGAAGCAAATCGCTGGTTGTGCAGCGCAATTTTGAAAGCAAGGTACTCCGAATATTTTTCTCTTCCACCATATCGTTTGATCTCTCTGCCCACAGTGCTTCGGTGCACGCCTATTTCTCGTGCAATAGCCGCATCAGACATATTTTTCTTGATGCCATCGGCAATTTTTTTCCGCTGGTTGTAGGTGAGGTGTTTCATCTTTGAAAAGTTAATGAAACAGGTTGTTTCTTTTACGCTATTTTCAGTGGGTTACTTACATTTAATTTTTGCAAAATATAGGTTTATTTATACATAAAGCTTGAAGTTATTATATGTCACTTTTTGGTTTTCAGGTGTCATTAAAAGTGAAGCTGTTTTCAGTTTTACTTATGTGTAACTGATTTTATAATTTCATGATATTTAGAGATGAAATACATAACCCAATTTCTTTTATTTTTATTGATTTTGACTTTTGGTTGCAGTTCAGATGGAAAAGAATGCTGTACAGTCATTGATGTCAGTTTATTGATAAGTTTAACTGGTAATGATGGAACTGATTTATTAAACCCTGAAGAACCTGACCATTATGATGAAGCCTCTATTGATATATATGCCTTGATAGATGGAGAAGAAAAACGTGTTTTTGATGGTAATCTTGATTTACCGGAACATTTCAAAGTAGTGGAGATTGATGGGCAATACTATATGAACCTTTTTGTTAATGAAACAGCAGATGATGATAATCTTGCTGTGACTTATATTAAGTGGAATGAGTCTGATACAGATACCTTAATGTGTGATTTTAACAAGAGTCACAATAATATTATTCTAACAGAAGTTTGGTACAACGGTGAATTGAAATGGAAGGTGTCAGATGGTGATGAAAGAGTTGTTAATATAGTGAAGGAATAAAGTTTTGGGACAGTTTTAATTTTACTGTTGAGTAACAAAAAAGGGATTGAGTTTAACTCAATCCCTTTTTTTAAGTTAGGTGGCAATTTGAATAGGCTAATCTTGATTTCTTTGATGTATTGAAATCCGAATTAATTTTTCCCTTTTAGGGAATAAGCCTTGAAAGGCTGAATATTATCGAAGTGATTTATAGTAGATGATTTTTACAGCTCTTTCCCACAGTGTGGGCAACTGCATACTTCTTTATGTTCATCAATATTCTCCTCTTTTTCCTTTTCTTCTTGTTCTCTTCGGTTGATTTGCTCCATAAAGGCTGAACTGAGAATACCCGTTGGAAGTGCTACAAACCCTACGCCTATAAATGCAATGATACCCGCAATAAATTTTCCCAATGTTGTAACAGGATAAACATCTCCATAACCAACTGTTGTTAGTGTTGCGATGGCCCACCATAGTGAGGCTGTAATGTTAGGAAATGCGTCTGGTTGTGTCTCATGCTCTACATAGTACATCAGCGTTCCGGAAAATAGTAGCAGTACCAATCCTACAAAAGACGTTAGGAACAGTTCCTCTTTTCTTTGACCTAATGCTTTTGCAACGGCTTTTAAAGCTTTATTGTAACGTCCGATCTTCAGTACACGGAGTAGCCTTACAAGTCTTAGCATTCTGATAAAGCGTAAATCTACTGCTAGGAACATCGGTAGGTAAAAAGGCATAATCGCAAGAATATCTACAATGGCGCTGAATGAGAATAGGTACCTTATGACTGAGTTGAGATAATTTTCCGACTTATAATGGATATCAGCGACAATGATCCGTAGCATCAATTCAATTGTGAAGATAAAAACAGAGAAGATTTCAAATGCGAAAAACTCCTGATGGAATGCAGTTGCCAGTGACTGATGGGACTCCAGAATGATGGCAGCTACATTCAGTATAATCAGGGTGGTCATAAATGCATCGAAGAGTCTTGTGCTTAGGTTCTTCTCATTATCTATAATATTATAAATCTTCTCTCTGATAGTCATGATATAAGGTGCTGTGTAGTTGATTTAAAATAGCGACTGCAAATTAACACATCCCTTTTGGGAAATGCACATTATTTTTGATTGCTAAAATTCTATTCAAAATTATTCGTATAATAGCTAACGAAGTAACTAACCATATTTTTATTCTGAAACTGAGAGCTTCAAGGCATATGAAAAATAAACTACACCTTCTCTTATTGCCCGTTTTAATTCTTTTTGGTGGATGTGACCCTACAGAATTGTTACCTATTGATCAGGTGTTGGGTAGTGGAAACTGTTTAGTCGCTTATGAAACCAATGTAGAGAATACAACAGGGGCATTGTTCCATTTGGATGTTTATGGCGCGGACTCACTGTTTTATTACAGGAGAAACCAAAAAGAACAGTACACAGACTATTCCGTTTTTACATATAATAGTAAAGGAATGCCAACCAAGGTGGAACAATTTAATTCCAACAGGCAATTGACTTCCTATAGAGTGATTGACTATTGGGTAGACGGCATTACACAGAAACGTGTTCGATACTACAATGTCCGTATTGAAGAAGACTTGGTTTATGATATCACATTTGATTCTTTTGGGAACAGGCTAAAGTATGAAAGTGGAGGCAGTGAAATAGTCTATACCAATACCTATGATGAAGAGACGGATGTGTTCATCAGACAGGATATCAAAGAGAGTTTTGTGGAAAAGTATGTTCTTTTTGAATATTATGAAAATGGACTTTTAAAGAATGAGAACTACTATGTAAAAGGAGTGGGAGAAGAAGCTACTTATGAAAAGCTTACGGAATATGAGTACGATGGGAACGGAAATATGGTAAGCAAAGCGTCTTTCTTGGTAGGGTCAGATGGCGAAAGAACATCACTTCTAGGTGGTCAGTTTGACTACTACAGTGGAGCGGTTTTCTTAGGAAGGGAATATTTTAATACATCTGGGATTACAACTGTGTACGAGGTTAAGACGGGATGCCCTGTTGATCAACAAGCTACCGACGAATAGTAAAGTTTTATATATTGATTAAGAAGCCTTCAAGGTGAGCGATTACTCACCTTGAGGGCTTTTTTATTGGTCAAGGGATTTTGTGACTCGCTAATGAAAAAGTGTTAGGTGGCGTGATTTTAAGAGGTTTTTACAATAAAATCATAGAAAAATTACAAAAAAGATAGAAATCTGAGAAATCGGTATAATTTTGTCATATACAAAAACTGTCGGTAACGTCACCTGTCCGACAGACTAACCAATCAATCAAGTAGCTGACTCAGATTTATTAGTTTTTATGTACAAAAAGAATGCGGAGGTTGTAACGGAGTTGCTTTCAACACTACTTCAAGATAGTCAAAATACAGACCAGCAAGAATTTATCAGCAATGCTGCACGAGTATTGGATAAAACACGTGCAGAATTGCTTGCGAAAATTATATACCAGCAAGAAGAGGACATCATCAATATGCTCTTTAAGAAAGTTGAAGAAAAATTTCACCAAAAAGTAAAAGAAGGCGTACAGCAGTCAATTGTTAATTATGTGGAAAAATATTTTCCATCTGATGCATTGCTGCAAACCCGAACTTATTTGGATGGCTATATCAACAGAATTGAAAAACTGGAAAGATCTGTTTCTGAAGGAGGAGTAGGAGGAGGGCATCATCATAACTCAAATGCACTGCGTCATTATGATGATGAGGTAAGGGCCTTGAAAGATGAGCTTCTCTCTGTCAACCAGCAACTCAACAAACGCTATTTCACACTTCAGGATGAAATAGAGAATGTACGTGAAGACCTGATGCGTGAGCTACAGGATTGTCGTCGTGAAGCAATGATTATTCAGCAACGCCAAAGGGAAATGAATGAACAGGGGCGTTCTGAAGTCAATACTTATAACATCGATGGCAGGCTTGAGCGTCTTGAGCAGCAAATTCGCAATATTGGTCAGAGAAGTTATCAGTCTGAATCTTTTCCTGTAAAAGAAGGCAGACAATATCAGGAAAACGACTTGCCTGAGAAGCCAGTAAATCATACTGACAAGAAAGTGGCTAGTGCGGTTACAGGTGAAGGTGATGGAGGAGAGGTTGATATGCAATCATTCCTAGGTGATTTGCAATTGGAGTATGTGAAAGCTTCTGTGACAGATTACTTTTATGCTAAAGGTGAAGAGGGCTTCTTGACAGAGCTTTGTCGTCATGATAAAGGATTGGCGTTTCAATATCGAGTTACACTGCTGGATGAAGATCGTGCGGAATTTGAGTTAATCAACCATCCTGTGAAATTGCATCAGGCAAATATGAATAAGGATGAAAAACTGGATCCTTATACGGTTGTGGTAGGTACTGCAAGCCCATCTACAAAGGTAGAGGTTGTCAGTAGAGGGTTTGCCCGCAAAAGTGAGAATGAGACATGGAAAGTGGAACGTAAATGCCGCTTTGAATACAGATAAAACTGAGTAGTTCAGTCAATAAAAAAGGGTTTGAAAATCGTAATTTCAAACCCTTTTTTTATCAAGAATTGGTATGCTAGAATACCAGAATATAGGCTGTAGTCAGATTGAATTTTGATACAGAAATAGAAGGCTTATCAGAGTTGCTCAGGTTACTCAGTCCGCCATAATATCTTCCTTCAATCAGGATATTGTCAAATGCCACACCTGCTCCAATCACAAAACTGAGATTAGCACTTTTGTAATAGTCCCTCCAAGTTGGTTCAGGGTCACTAAAGTCAAATTGTTCTGTAAATGGGTAATAGACTCCGTCACCACTGATTTTTTGGATAAGGCTAATCGCTGGTCCAATATTTCCAAAAACCCTAACTTTTCTGCGTGGAGTAGTGCTGAACTTGAAGAGCAATGGTACTTCAAAAGATTGAATGTTGATTGCTTGGTTTTCGACTTGTACACGCTGAATGGCAAAGTTCAGTTCGGGTTGCAGTGAGAAAATAGGACTCGTAGCTGCTTCAAAAATAACTCCCGCCGTGAAACCTACATCTGGAGAAATTTCATATTCTGAATGTTTCATCATCCCTAGGTTCATTCCTGCTCTCGCTCCAATCATAACTCCCTGACCCTGTGAGGAGAGTGTCACGACAAAAAGTGTGATGCACAGACCAAAAAGTCTTTTCATTTCTTTCGTCATCTCTATATTGGTTAATTTTTAGTCTATTCTCATGGGTAAAGATAAAAATTATCGTCAGATCATCCTGTTTAGCCATATGAAAATAGGTATAGAAATCCGTCTTATGGGTATTTCAGATAGTATTTTTGTGGTTTAATGGTGAATAGACAAATAGTGAACCAAATAAAAAAGGCAGTCCCTTGTACAGGACTGCCTTAATTTTATTGGAATGTAGATACCATCAGAACAGGTCGTGAATATTCTTGAGGTTACGCTCCTTGTTCTTTACGATATATACAGGGATTGTTGAATCATAAGCTGCCAGCTTTTCAGAAATACTATCCAAAAACAAGTTGGAGTAACTGCTCCTGATACCGGCACCCAGCAATATCAAGTCTGCCTTTCTTTTAATGGCATATCGGTAAATGGTATATGCAGGGTCACCATCTGTATTGACCGTAAACTTGATGTCAGTCATCTCATCCTCTGTCTTACCGATTTTCTTCAGGAATTTTTTATACTTCGCTTTGGCTTCCTTTTCTACACTTCCTTTGAAGGCTTCCTTCTCCTTTTCAGAGAATGTATAGATTTTCGTTTTTAACAAGGAAGTAAGTGTAACTTCAGTGTTAACGAACTGCATAAAGTAATTGGCCCCAAAGTATTTTGACAGCATCTCAGCCCTTTCATATGCTAAAATAGAGTTGCTGGAGAAGTTAAGCGGCAACATAATATTATCAATACTGTGTGGAGCAAGCTCTGAAGCCAACATCACTGAACATGGAGAAAGGGAGATAACCTGTTTCAGAATCAGTCCAGCACCTTTTAACCCTGATTTTTTACCTAGCAGTAATAGGTCTGCATTGCTGGTAACAGCATAACGGATAAATTGTTCAGTGGTGTCTCCTTCAAGTACAACTACCTGCTGTTCGATACTTGTCTTGCTTTTGGGGTGAAAGTATTTCTGAACTCTGTCCGAAAGTTCTTCCTTAATGATTTCTTCCAGTGAATCGGGAATTTCCTCTTCCGTCCAATCATCCTCAAGCTCATCAAAAACGGAGAATGTTGGGGTGACATGAAGAAAGCTGATCTTGTCTGCACCTAGCTTATTACTGATAAAAGCGGCATACTCTAAAAGATAACCGTCCATGGTGGACAGGTCTAGCCCAACGATAATATGATCAATTACTTTCATTTTTAATCAATGCTGTTTCTTGGTTCTCCATTATTTGATTTTCGGTCACGATGGACTTTTTCTTGGTTTGTTGTTGCTTTATTATTTCAGCAATAACCTTTTTGTAGTCTTCACTCTCCTTACCGCTACTGCTTTTTGACTCATCGAGGTCTTTCTCATCTTTCATGGCTTTTCGCAGACTGAATGCCATAAGCACCAGAATCACAGTAAATGGCAAACCAGTTGAAATCACGGCTGCCTGTATGGCTTGAAGTCCTCCACCGTATAGCAGCATGGCTGCAACAAAACCTTCTGTAAGTGCCCAAAATATACGTTGACCTACTGGCGCATCCAGTTTACCACCAGAAGTGATAGAATCCACTACCAGTGAACCTGAATCTGATGAGGTTACAAAAAAGCTAATGACCAGAATCATTGCCAGAAACGAAGTGATACTAGACAGTGGCAGTTGCTCCATCAGGAAGTAAAGGGAAGTAGATACATCTTTCATGATGGTAGATGACATGTCTACACCTGTCAGTTCGAAGAAAAATGCCGTGCCTCCAAATGCACTAATCCAGAAGAAGGTAACCAATGTAGGTACGACCAATACACCTAATACGAATTCCTTAATGGTACGTCCTTTGGAAATACGGGCGATAAAAATACCAACAAATGGCGACCATGCAATCCACCAAGTGTAGTACATCAGTGTCCAGCCATTTTGCCAATCTACGTGATTAGGATCAAGTTTACCGTCTACATAGCTTTCAGTCCAGAATCCTAGTTTAATAAAGTCTCCAAGGTAATTACCTAGATTCTCAATGAAACCATCTAGGATAAACATTGTTGGGCCTAGAATCAGCAGAATCAACAGGAATACGGTAGCCAGGTTCAGGTTGAGTTGACTCAACAATTTTACCCCACCATCAAGTCCAGTAACCACCGAAATCGTAGCAGCCAAGGTAATCACTGTAATGAGAATGATCTGAAGGCTTGTGTTATTTTCAAATCCAAAAAGGTATTCCATACCTGCACCTACCTGTTGTACACCTAGTCCTAAGGAAGATGCCAAACCGAATAGGGTTGCGACTACAGCAAGCACGTCTATTACATCACCAATTCGGCCATGAATACGTTCTCCTAAAATCGGGTAAAATACAGATCGAATGGCTAAAGGTAACTTCCTGTTAAAAGTAAAGTAAGCCAAAGCCATTCCTACTAAAGCATAAACCGCCCAAGCATGGAATCCCCAGTGAAGGAATACATATTTCATACCTTCAGAGTATGCTTCCATAGATTTTGGCTCTATGTCAGGTCTGGCAGGTGACACGAAGTTATAGATTGGTTCTGCAACACTCCAGAACATCAATCCGATACCCATTCCGGCTCCGAAAAGCATAGCAAACCATGCAGTTGTACTGAACTCAGGTTTTGCTTTTTTTCCACCAAGCCTAATTTTCCCGAATTTACTGAATGCCATATACAGGCAGAAAAACAGGAAGAAGTTTATGGAAATAATAATAAACCAGCCTGTGGTATTGGAAATAGAATTTTGAACCTCTGAAAAAAAGTTTTTAATAGGCTCTCCAACAATTAGTGTAATGGCAATGAAGAGTACAATCAGAATTGTTGCAGGCCAAAAAACGGGACCGTGAACGTCAAAGTATTTATTTGACGTATTCCCTTTTGTCTTGCTCATGGTAACTTGTTTGTTAATTAGGTGAATTAAAGATGCACTTGTGGCTATTAGCCAATAAGAGAGGAATCAAGGTTGTATATGGTTGATTCACTCTTTTATTGCTGATGAACTTGAGTTCGATCAACAGGCAGAGAACAGCAAAGGTAGGGGAGGAGTTCCGAAATGATAAGCCTGTAGTATCAACAAATCTTAATATGGCACCTTGGAAAAGTATAAATCGAATAGGATTATTGTTAGATTTTTAGTCAGTTTCATCAAGTATTAATTAATTGGATGGCATCTTTGTACATCAATTGGGTTTGATTGGTTCAGTTTGATAACAGGACTTAGGTTAAACTCAAATCAATTCTTCCTAGTTTAGGAATTATCACTACAGCACTAACTAATAAATAACTATGTCAAGACATTCGATTTTTTTTCAGGCAAGCTTGATGCTATTGTTACTTTTTACTTCCTGTAAAGAGGATACACCCAATGAGCCAGATCCCATATTTGAATCGTCAAAGGATGTTTTTTACAAAACAATTGATCAGAATAGGATAAAGGCACACCTCACAGAAATCAGTAGTGATGCGTATATGGGAAGGGATACAGGCACCGAAGGGCAAAAAATGGCCGCTAACTATATAAGAGACCATTTTCAGAAGGTTGGTTTGGAAAGTCCTACTGCATTGGAGAACCCTTATTTTCAGTCATTTGATTTGAATAGCTGGAATTTGGCATCTGGTGTTTTGGAAGCGGGAAATTATAGCGCAGACCTGTTTGATGATTTTGTGCCTTATGGTGCATCAAAACCCATAAATGTAGAAATACTAAATAAGGACGTTGTTTTTGTCCGGTTTGGAATTGTAGATCCTCAATATTCTGACTACGAAAGTGTTGATGTAAACGGGAAAGGGGTGATGTTCTTTTTGGGAGCACCTGAAGATTTGGCATTGGAAAATGGCGACAATGCAGCAATGAGCAGAAAAATAGCGGAGGCAAAGTTGCATGGGGCGACATTTGCCATTGCAATCTTTTATGATGAGTCAGGTTATATCAATTACTTTGATCATTACCAGTCATATTTTGAAGGAACGAAACTGACTTTTGATGAGCTATCGGAATCAGATGATTTTCCTGTTTTTATCGGAGCACCTGGAATGGGAAATGGTTTGTTTGGAAAAAGTGTAAGCACACTACTGAATGAGTCGGCAGGGCAAAGTGAACAGACGATATCGATGTCAGTTACATCAGAGACAGGGAAAGTACAGACTGAAAACGTAATCGGATATGTGGAAGGAAGTGACCTCAAGGATGAGGTGGTAGTTTTGACAGCGCACTATGACCATGTTGGTGCATTTGGAGATGTGATTTATAATGGGGCTGATGATAATGGTTCTGGTACATCTGCCTTGATGGAAATGGCTGAGACTGTAGCTTCGGCTAAGACTTCAGGAAATGGACCAAGAAGAACTCTTGTCTTTTTGGCACTTTCAGGTGAGGAGAAAGGGTTATTAGGTTCCGTTTATTATACAGAGAACCCTGTATTTTCGCTTGATCAAACAGTCGCTAATGTCAATTCAGATATGTTGGGCAGGATAGACGACAAACACTCAGGTGGGGGGCAATATGTTTACCCGATTGGTTCTGATTTTCTCTCATCAGACTTGCATGAAATCTTTACGGGAATCAGTGGTTCTTACTTTAAAGACTTGACAATGGACTTTGAACATAATGACCCTACACATCCAAAACAGTATTACTTCCGTTCTGATCAATACAATTTTGCCATTCACAATATTCCTGTGATGTTTTTTACGGATGGTGAACATGAGGACTACCACCGACCTACAGATACGGCTGATAAGATTGATTATGCTTTACTGGAAAGGAGAACCGAATTGGTATTTGCCACCGCTTGGGAGTTGGCTAATGTGGATGAGAAACCCAAGGTTGATCAGCAAAATACTGGAGGCAGGATAGCAGAGGAAGAGTCACACGATAATCATATATCCTGCAAGGGGCATCCATCTCCATATTCGGATGAGGTATTGAGTTTGGAAATAGTCCAATAGGGTGAAGATGATTATCATAAAAAAGCCATTCTGCAATAACACAGAATGGCTTTTTAATTGATTGACGATAATGATTATAGTCCCAATACTAAGTTCACTGCTTCAGCAGTGATGTTACCATGATCATCAATCAGGTCCTTTCCAATATCTGGTAAGTGGATTCCACCTTCTTTGTTCTTTTCTTTCAGCTCTTTCGCATACTGTTTCATATGCGTGTCAAACATATCTCTTTGAGCTTCATCAGTGAAGATGGTATTCATTTCATTTTCACGTTGTGTAGCCAAAGCTTTGATCTTCTCAGCTTTCACTTTTGCATCCTCTTCACTGTTGTCGATTTCACTCAAAGTGTTGATCACATTCTGGTTAGATTTCTCCAACATGTTAAGCTGGTCTTGAGATAATTTTAGGTTCTCAGTCAGGTAGCTTTTGATTTGATGGATCTGTTCTTTGGCTTCACCTGCAGCCATCGAAGCACCTCTGGTCTGGCCATAAGATACTCCTGTGAACATTAGGCACATCATAAATAGGCCTGTTACAATTAGATGTAATTTTTTCATAGCATTTTGAAAGTTTTCAGTTACAGTTAATTAGTGACTAAAATTGAACATTTGAATGTCTTATTTGACAATAAGCATCCATAGACACGGCTCACAATAAAAAGCCTATTCATTTAATTTCATAAAGCCTATATGAATTGTGCAGAAGGTTCTGAGAATATTGAATGTAATATTTCAGTTCATTAACAGATAGGTGAGATTTCTTTCAGAATGGTAGCGCAATGTTATGATATAGAAAGGCAAAAAACGGCAAAAAAAATCCCTGCTACTCTTAGCAGGGATTCATGTATTAGTAAATATCAAAAGGAATCCATCCTGAATCCGGATCATTACCAAATGCATCCAGACCTACGAAGAACATCCATCTGTGTTCAGCATGAACTCCGTTATAAGTGCCATTACATTTTTCAGGAATAGTCACTTCCACATTCCACTCATAAGTTTCGTTGGCTTCCATAGTCTGAGGGCCGTCTACAAGAATCTCGTGGTTGTAGGTTTCTACTGTCTTTTTCACGATTTCATGCTCTACTTCACGCTCGCCACCTTCATACTCTACCTCAATACCTTCCGCTTCAATATGCTCTACGGCTCTCAGCTTAAGGTAAACTTTACCGATTTTAAGGTCTGCGTCTTTAGTAAGCGCCTGAACCTTGATGTTGAATGGCTCGCCTACAGATAGTTCTCCATCGTGCTCGATAGACGCTACCACTTCAGCAGCACCACCTGTAACCATGTTTTTTACAGCTTTTAGCTTGTCAAAGAAACCCATTTCTTTTTGGTTTTTAGTTGGTTAAAAATAATCGTTTAAATGCTTTTACTAGCAGGTTACATCAATAACGGATTTTGGATTCTTATTAATATATAGGTGAGCTTTAGAATGGTATTAAGATTTGATAAAGTGCTGCAAACAATTGATAACATTGTTCATGGGAGTTTTGTGATTTCGATAGTTGATAAAGATCATTTAGTTTAAAGGATACGATTATATCAATGAACATAAGGCTATTTTGGTAGATTGATTAAATTGCGACTTGATTTTTTACAATATCTTATTTTGACCATGAAGCGATTCAATCCTTTTTATATACAGGAAGGTTCTCTATTATTTCCGATTTTTCAGCGATTCCCTATCATTTTTTATCTGATCAAGTGGGTAATTCTCTCATTGATTATAGGTGTATTGGCAGGGTTTGCTTCAGCAATTTTCCTTTGGTCATTGCATTGGGCAAGTGATACCCGTGCAGCACACTTATGGTTGGTTTTACTCCTGCCAATTGGTGGACTTGGGGTAGGACTGCTCTATAATTACTTCGGTAAAGAAGTAGAGGGAGGGAACAACCTTATCATTGACCAAATCCATAAGCCTAGCAAAATCATTCGCTTCAGGATGGCTCCAATGGTGTTGTTTGGAACTGTGGTGACCCATTTATTTGGTGGTTCAGCAGGTCGAGAGGGAACTGCCATCCAGATGGGAGCTTCTATAGCTGATCAGTTTACAAGGTTATTCAAACTGACTGCGCAAGATCGAAAGATGATACTGATTGCAGGTATGGCAGCAGGATTCGGCTCAGTATTCGGTACGCCATTGGCGGGGGCGATTTTTGGGCTTGAAGTCTTTCTGTTAGGTCGTATTTCCCATGAGGCTATTTTACCGGCTTTCCTTGCAGCAGCCATTGCAGACTTTTTCTGTAGGTTGATTTCACATGAGTACCTATATATTCACCATTCAGTTTACCATGTGGCGGGAGATCCAGACCATGTCATCCCTGTGATGCATATAGTGTATGCATCCTTAGCGGGTATCTGCTTTGGTTTGGCAGGGAGGCTTTTTGCCAAGACAACACACCTTTGGGGTGATTTCCTGAAAAGGAAAATATCCTATGCACCTTTCAGACCTTTGGTTGGGGGAGCTATCGTCATGATACTTTTTGGGGTATTGTATTTCGGGGTCGGTCCTGATGTCGGTACTCGATATATGGGGCTAGGTGTGCCAACCATTAAAGCCGCATTTTCTCAACATTTAGCACCTTATGACTGGGCTGGGAAATTACTTTTTACAGCACTGACTTTAGGTGCAGCATACAAAGGAGGGGAGGTTACCCCATTATTCTTTATCGGAGCTGCATTGGGAAATTCATTATCAGGTATTATTCCGTTGCCTTTTGATCTTTTAGCGGGAATGGGCTTCGTAGCAGTTTTTGCGGGAGCAGCTAACACACCGATTGCGTGTGCAGTAATGGGTTTGGAACTCTTCGGAATTAATTATGGAGTTTATATAGCAATAGCCTGTGTTGTAAGTTACTTGTTTTCAGGACATGCAGGTATTTATAACTCTCAGATTGTAGGGACAAGCAAACACCTTATCAGGTCTCAATATAAGGGTAAGTCTTTGGGGCAGATTGCAAAAGAAAAATTTCAGCAGAAACAAAAAGATGCACGCAAATAATTCGTGATATTTAACTGAAAACCTCACAAAATGAACTTTTTATCGAAATTTTGTGAGGTATTTTCATTTGTTAATTAGACCAACACAATATTTTTTTTACTTTGGGAGGGAATTAATCTATTATCCTAAAAATCAATCGTATATGGTTAGAAAACTACTATCGCTACTAACTTTCCTCCTCACCTCCACGTTTTCCTTTGCACAAGACAATTTCCCCAATGTATGGTATGATGGTGCTGTTGAATTAGCTGATGGCAAAGTAAAAGAAGGGAAAGTAAACTTTGTATCAAGAGGCTTGCAAAGTTTGGTTTACTTAAAAGGTGCTGAATCTACAGAAAGTTTTTCTCCTTATCAGGTTAATGCATTTGTGTTCTATGATATGGAAAATGAAGAGCAAAGACATTTTGAAGCTGTGGAAGTCAATTTTGACTATACAGGCGGTGAGCGAAAGCTTTTTATGGAGTTGCGTTATAAGTCAAACTATTTTGATGTTTTGGCTGTCCGTCAGACTCCAATGACAAGTGCAGAATCAGGAAGTAATGGAGAAGCTTATCGTGAGTTCAGAAATCCTAGCCGTTATTCGCTATTAGTCATCAGGGAAAACCAATTGCATAAACTTCATTCATTCAAATACCCTAATCTGGAAGGTTCAAAACTTTTAGAGGTGTTTTCTGATGAGTTTGTGTACAACAAAAAAGGATTCTATGATTTGATGGGGGCATACAGAAAGGCTGTCAAGAACTTTGTGTCAGATAATGACCTGAAGTTGAAAAATGAAGATGAACTTATAGAGGCTCTTGAGTACTATACAATGCTGACCAGTGAATCTGGCAGGAAGTAAAATAAAAGGAGACAAGCTAATGAATAATGCTTATCTCCTTTTTTTATCTAGTTGCTGATTTCAACATTCTTCCCTTTGCCAATTCGTTCTTTTATCTGATTGATGACGATATCGGCATGCTCTCGTGAGTTTTCAATAAACCAAGTAGTGGTGATCATCCCTCCACAGATTACACCTGCCAAGAAGATATTTGGCATATTGGTTTCGTAAGTTTCCTTACTGTGCTCAGGTTCCATTTTTTCGTCATCAGAAAGATCAATCCCAATATTTTTCAGGAAACCAAAATCCGGTTGATAGCCTGTTAAAGCCAAGACAAAATCATTTGGGATTTCTTCAACCTCACCGTTCTCTTTTCTGAAGATGACACTACCTTCCTTGATTTCTTCTATGTTTGCGCCAAAGTGAGCTGTAATGCTACCTTCCTTGATACGGTTTTCAACATCTGGTTTTACCCAATATTTTACCCTGTGACTGATTTCCTGTTCGCGGATAATCATGGTAACATTTGCCCCTTTTCTAAAGGTTTGTAGTGCCGCATCAACAGATGAGTTGGCAGCACCTACCACTACAACATTGGTAAAGGCATATAAATGTGGATCGTCATAATAGTGTTTGACTTTCGGCAGTTCTTCACCTTTGATATTCATATAATTAGGGAAGTCAAAAAAGCCTGTTGCCACCACGATTGACCTAGCCTGATAAGTACCTTTAGATGTTTGAATGGTATAGCTGACTTCTTGCCCTTCTTCTCGGTTTACAGCTTCAACTTTTTCAAACAGCTGTACATTCAGTTCCCATTTTGTCTGGACCCTGCGGTAGTATTCCAAGGCTTCTTGTCTGGTAGGACGTGGATTATGTGAAACGAATGGGACATCACCAATCTCTAACCTTTCAGAAGTAGAGAAGAACGTCATATTCACAGGGTAATTGTATAGTGAATTGACTAGGCATCCCTTTTCAATAATTACATAACTGAGTCCAGCTTTTTTGGCTTCTATACCTGTAGCCAGTCCGATTGGACCAGCCCCTACAATCAGCACATCAAACATTCTACTATATTTTCGGGTGATGAAATCTTATTTTCTTTCTATAGAAACAATACAAAGTTATATGACTAACACTGATAATAGCAATTGGTTTAAAATACTTAAGTAAAAACATTACTCCTCGTTCTTTTTGAATAGGTCACGTACACGTTGAAGAAAAGGTTGCTGCTTTTTAGGTTTAACAGGATGAGCATGATATCGTCATTTCAGACCACTTTTCATGGCAAGGTTTAGGGATATTGATAGTTAGTTTCATTAGTTCTCTTGCTGTAATTTTAAAATATCTATTTCAGATGAAGAGGATTCAATGTCAATCTTAATCTTATACTTTTTTTTGAGTTCCTCTAAAATGGAAGCATAGATATTTTGTTCTTGTTCGTAATACCAGTCTCGGGTTATCTGATTTTTTATAGTGTTTAATTTTGGTATTTGAGGCGCTTCTTTTGCTGTGATATATACTAAGTGTTCTCCAAATCCTGATGATATTGGTCCTTCCCACTTACCAGTTTCTAAATCATTTATAGATTGGGCGAATTGTAAGCTGACTTTATTTCTAAGCTGATCAATATCCATTTTTTCCAAATAGAATGGGATAACAGATACATCACCTTTGCCTTTCATTTCTTCTATGGTAGCCTTTTCATTCTTTATTAGAAGTTCTTTTGCATTTAGTTTAGCATTATTGCCTTTGCTATAATTGAAAGTGATTTGGTATAAGCTATAGGATGTTTTGGTGGAGTATTTCTCTTTGTTTTTTTCGAAAAACTGTTGTAAATCTTTTTCTAAAGGCGCTTTTATTTTTGCTAGATCACTGGTAATAAATTGCATTTTTTGAGCTAGACGGCGTTTGATTACTTCGTCATTGTGCTCAAGTTTCATTTTTAGAGCTTCTCTGTAAAGAACTTCCTGATTGATAGCATCGTCAATTAAGTTGGATAGTTCTTCGGTATTTGGCTTCCTATTCCATTTTACTTCCCATTTAGATACCATTTGTTGGATGTCGCTATTATCAATTAAAATAGTATCCACTTCGGGTTTTGAATTTGTGAAGTGATAAATAACAAAGATAACAGCACCGAGTAGGAAGAAGTGAAGTAGGGGAGATGTCAGAAACTTTTGCATGATGAGGGCCGGTTAAGAAAAAGAAAGTGCGGTTGTGTGGGCATTTCTAAGTTAACCAATAATGAAGATACATGCTTTCAAAATGTGGACATAAAAAAGCCTTTAAGAAGTTTCGTTCCTAAAGGCTTGAATAATACTATCTAGGTATTGGAGAGTCATGAGGATCAACATGAGGATAGTCAAGCTCTTTTTCGAGTTCCTTTTCTAGTTCAGGTGTAATCAAGTGTTCCATTGCTTCAGCTTCCTCATGCACGTGGTCGGCAGGGAGGTTAAGGTATTTTGTTAGGTATAGCTCCCAGAGCCTGTGAAGTCTGGTTACTCTTTTTCCTTTTTCAATACCTTCTGCAGTCAGTGAAACTTGGTTGCCATTCCTTTGAATTGCTCCTTTCGATTCGAGCCTTTTCAGTGCAGTCTTAAATTTGAAAAGGTTAAACTTCCTTTTCGATTTCAATTGAGCTATGGAATATTGCTTATCAAATGCATCCTCCTTTTCTCCAAACATATAGAGGATTTTCAGAATGTTTTCCTCAACCATTCTACTTGTCATCCTCCTATTCTCGATGCTTTTAAACCAGACACCTTTTTTGGCTCCAAATAGAACTGAGATGATGGTCATGAATGTCAGAAGGACAACAATCCAAGGACCTGTAGGCATTTTGGGAATGGTGTATGAAATGTAGGCGCCACCTATGCCAGACAGAACAGCAAAGAATGCTGCCAGTACCAGCATTACTTTTAGGTTGTGTGTCCAGTAGCGAGCTGCTGCTGCAGGTGTAATGAGCAATGCCGACATGAGTACAACACCTACTGCCTGAATACCAATGGCAATGGCAAATACTGTCAATAAAGCCATCAAAGATTCCAGTTGCTTGACAGGTAAGCCGATGACTTGTGCATGTTCTCTGTCAAAAATGATCAGTGAAAATGACTTGAAAAATAATAAGACAATGGCCAATAAGACTAATGAAAAGACGCCATATGCGATAACATCTTCCTGCATCATGGCAGCGGCTTTTCCAAAAAGAAACTTGTCAAGACCGGATTGGGCAGCATTACCAGAAGCCTGAATAGAGGTCATCAGCAAGATACCGATACCATAAAAAACAGACATTACAAGGGCAAGTGCAGCGTCAGGCTTTATCTTGGATTTGTCAGTAATGAAATCAATTAACCAAAGTGAGAAAAGTCCAACAGACACTGCCCCAAACATCAACACCACAGGATGCTTGGTTTGGGCAAGCATAAACGCCAAACATATACCGGGAAGGATGGCATGGGAAACAGCATCACCCACCAACGAACGTTTCCGGAGAAATGCAAAGCAGCCTACAACAGCCGCACTTCCACAGATCAGCATCATGGCTAAAACTACCCATCTGACATTGGGGTCCTGTAATAGAAAAAAGTCTCCCATTATTCTCTCAATTAATTAGTCTATCTCTTTTACTTTTCCCTGAATGGGTGGTTTTGCTCTTTTATAAGCTCACCCAGTTGCGTGAGTACATTTAGTTTACCGCCAAAAGCATCGTTCAGGATTTCTTCTTTATATACCATTTCTGTAGGACCTGATGCAACCAGTCGGGTGTTCATCAGCAATAACCAATCAAAATAGGCAGGGGCTGTTTGAAGATCGTGATGGACTACTACAACAGTTTTACCCTCTTCCTTCATCTCTTTTAATAGATCGATGATGGCATTTTCTGTAGCAGCATCTACACCTGCAAAAGGTTCATCCAACAAGTACAGATCAGCCTGCTGCGCTAAGGCACGTGCTATGAAAACACGTTGTTGCTGTCCACCTGAAAGCTGTGAGATTTGTCTGTGGACAAACTTTTCGAGCCTAACCTTCTTGATGCATTCCAAAGCAATTTCTTTATCCTGCTTAGAGGTTCGCTTGAAAATATTTTTCCGGTTAAGCCTACCCATCAACACGGTATCAAGTACTGATGCAGGGAAATCCCAGTCTACAGACCCTCTTTGGGGAACATATGCTACACGGTTTCTGACACTGTCTAATGGTTTGCCAAAAAGCTGCACTTCTCCACTTGCCAATGGTACCAATCCCATCATCGCCTTCATAGAAGTACTTTTTCCTGAACCATTGGGTCCCATGATACCGATCAACTGACCTTGAGGAAGGGTGTAGTCAAGGTTCCAAGCAGCGGGCTTGCCATCATAGGTTACTGTCAGGTTATGTAGTTCTATTGCGGGATGTTGAACGTTATGTATCGTCATAATTGAAAATCTTTTCCGATCTAATTACTCGAGATTTCTGAGCAAGGACTTATTTGAGCGCACTTACGATGGTGTTTACATTGGATTTGACCATGCCAATGTAAGTACCAGCTTCAGAGCCTAAAGCACCCATGGCATCTGAGTAAAGTGTACCACCGATACTGATATTGTGTTGCTTTTCATGGCATCCTGAAACAACCGCTTCCAACGACTTATGAGGAACTGATGTTTCGACAAAAACAGCCTTGATCTTGTGGCTTACAATAAAGTTGACCAAACCAGAAATATCCTTAAGACCAAATTCGGCAACAGTTGAAATGCCTTGCAAGCCTTTTACTTCAATGTCATATGCAGAGCCAAAGTAGCCAAATGCGTCATGTGCAGTAATCAAAACCCTGCTTTGGGAAGGGATAGATTGGATTTGAGTCCGTGTCCAGTTATTTAGCTCGTGAAGTTGCTGCAAGTATTTCTCAGCATTGGTTTTATAGACAGTTGCATTGTCGGGGTCTTGAGCTGCAATTTTTTCAGCAGCATAGGATACCGCTTGAGACCAAAGTTCTACATCAAACCAAATATGTGGGTCATGTACCGTTGAACCGTCTTCAGGTGTTCTTAGCTTTTTTTCATCCAGACCATCTGAAAGTGGAAATACTGCCTTTTTACGGGCAAATTTCTCTAGCACATCTGTCATACTGCCTTCAAGGTGTAAGCCATTGTAAAATACGATGTCCGCACCTCTCAGTTTCTGTAGGTCAGAAGGTGTTGCCTTGTATAGGTGAGGGTCAACTCCAGGGCCCATTAATCCTTCTACATCAGCGAGTTCTCCTGTAATATTTTTAACAGCATCTTCTATCATTCCTGTAGTTGTAATGATGGTCAGCTTTTCTCCTTTCTGCTTTTCCGTTGTACCGCAAGCAGCCATTAGCAGGGTTAGCAGTCCTACTATAAGCCAATTAGTTACTCTCATATATAAATAGCTGTGTGAATTAGTTTTGAAACTTGGTAAAGTTTGCAATTTCAATTCGACTAATCAATTTTTTCTTGAATATCTATAAATATTTTTAGATATGTCTAAAAGTTAGGGATTGTTATCTATTTCTCTGTGTTAATTCTACGGTGTCTCCTTATTTATATCCATACTTCTCCTTTTTCAGCCTAAAACCTTTTATATGATAATTTGACTATAAGCGATAACTTTTTGCTTAGCCAAAAAGTTTATTTAAGCGTAAAGGTAAAATAAATTTAGGTAAGTCTAAAAATATATTTAGGTTTGTGTATTGATAGATTGTTTCATAGCGAATTCTAATATGATTACTAAGCCAAAAAATAAATTATACTGGTGGTTCTTGCTGTTGTTTTTGAGCCTGACCAACATGGTGACAGCCCAGGACTTGATATTGTATGGTAAAGTGCAAGCGGAAGGAACGCCACTGCCTGGTGCAACTGTACAGCTTGCTGGTACTCAACAAGGCGTGATAACCAATGCTGAAGGAGTATTTGAAATAAAAGGAGTCACGGTAGGTAAGCAGGTTTTGAAAGTGAGTTACATAGGTTACCGAACTGTCCTGAAAGAAGTATTTGTTGGAGGTGAGAAGCGTAGTGAAGTTAATATTCACTTGCAGGAAGACCTATTTAGTATGGATGAAGTTGTGGTAACGGGTACTCGGACGGATAGGCTGCGTTCACAGTCACCAGTTGCTGTCGATATTTTGACCAGTAAGATTTTTGAGGCAACACAGGCAGCTTGCTTGGCTGATGGGTTGAACTATCAGTCTGGATTAAGGGTAGAGACTGATTGCCAAACCTGTAACTATACACAGGTTCGGATGAATGGTATGGGAGGAGCCTATACACAGCTGCTGATAAATAGCCGACCGATCTTCAGTTCTCTGATGGGATTGTATGGACTGGAACAAATCCCTGCCAATATGATAGACAGAGTGGAAGTGGTAAGAGGAGGTGGCTCTGCGATGTATGGTTCAAGTGCTATTGCGGGTACAATCAATATTCTGACAAAAGACCCTGAGAAAAATGCTTATGGCTTATCTGTAAACCATGCAGTAATTGGAGGGGATTCGCATGATAATGTGGTCAATTTCAATGGTTCATTGATTAACAATACAGGAAACAGAGGGATGACGGTGTTTTTATCACACAGAAAGCGTCAGGAGTTTGACCAAAACAATGATGGGTTTTCAGAGTTGCCTAGAATCAAGAACTTCTCTTTTGGAACCAATGCTTTTTTGAAACCAACGACGAGGACTCGGTATGCGATCTCTTTAAATGCTATACAGGAACAAAGGGATGGGGGAGACCAATTAGACTTGGAGCCTCATAAAAGGTTACAGTCTGAAAGTCGAGACACTAACATTCTTTCAGGTAATGTAGAGATGGATACCAAACTCTCAGATATTAGCAATTTATCGGTTTATACAGGATTGCAGCATACCCGAAGAAGTCATTATACTGGTACCTATGAGTTTCCTGAAGGATATGGCAATACCAAGAATACAACATGGCAGTCAGGTGCACAGTACAATATTACCATCAATAATTTTATAGGAGGAAAGAACACACTAAGTAGTGGTTTAGAGTATCAATTTGATGATATTTTTGATCAGATTGAAGCCTATAATTACCTGATTGACCAAGTGACCAAACAATGGGCTGTGTTTACCCAGTCAGATTGGGAAATCAATGAAAAGTTGACTTGGTTGGCAGGCGTTAGACTCAACAAGCATAACTATGTGGATGGAATTGTAGCTACTCCAAGGACAAGTCTATTGTATAAGCCTGTTGAAAATCTCAAACTTCGAGGAGGATTTGCGACAGGTTTTAGGGCTCCACAAGCATTTGATGCAGATATGCATATCGCTTTTTCAGGAGGAGGAATCAACAGAATTCAGATTTCACCAGATTTGAAACCTGAGCACTCAAACAGTTACACTTTCTCAACTGATTTTGATAAGCCTACCGAACATTATATTTATGGCTTTACAGTATCAGGCTTTTATACGACGCTAAGAGATGCTTTTGTATTGGAAGAGTTGGAACGTACAGTAGATGGTCAGTCCCAAATAATTCTGGAAAAGAAAAATGGCGGAAACTCTACGGTCAAAGGACTTACATTGGAAGGACGAGCCAACTATGATCAATTGGTAGAAGTCAATTTGGGTTTCACGCTTCAGGAAAGCTTGTATGATAGGGAAATTGTTTGGTCAGAAAATGCAGAAAGTTCAAGAAGGTATCTTCGAACACCAAACCAGTATGGTTTTTACACCCTTAACTTGATGCCTTCAAAAGCTTGGAGCTTTTATATCAGTGGTGTTTATACGGGTCCGATGCTAGTGCCACATTATGGTGGTTCGCCAGGAGTAGACGAGGATAGGCTTGTAAGAACAGATGAGTTTTGGGAAACAAACCTGAAGGTGACTTATTCACTTGAACTTGAGAAAATTTCGCAAATAATTGAGTTTTCTGGAGGAGTTCAGAACATCTTCAATGCATATCAAAATGATTTTGATATTGGACCTGATCGTGACTCCAATTATGTATATGGACCAGCAAAACCTAGAACCTTTTATCTGGGAGTGAAACTGAAGAGTTTTTAAATATCATATGACCTTATTGAAACCCTCGAGCTTAATTTGTTCGAGGGTTTTATTATTTTTCGGAGAAATTATTTTTACAAATAATGAATTCACTGAAATCTGTGGTGTAGCAGAATTTTAAGTATACTTGATTTAGGCGCTCTTTAATTTAACCAACAACTTACTTGAAGTGTCATAGATCAAAAGGATATTGATATGATAAAAAAACTGATTCTAGTAGCAGCCTGTATGGGTGCAGCTTTCCAATATACAATTGCGCAACAATTAGTTTGTCCAGCGGAAGATAAAGCAGCGTTTACTGAAAAAATGGAGGTATTGGCTCGGCTGGAAGTCAATCGAGATGATGCAGGTGAAATTTCTGCTCAAGTAGGAAAAACATTTTTAGGAATGCCATATGTAGCCAAAACTTTAGAGGTAGGTGAAGAGGAATCTTTGGTGGTTAATCTGCATGGGTTAGATTGTACTACATACTTGGAGAATGTCTTAGCCTTTACGTTGATGGTCAAAGAAGGTACAGATAACTTTGATCGTTATGCGCATTACCTAGAAGAAATAAGGTACCGTGATGGCAAATTGGATGGTTACCCTTCAAGGCTTCATTACTTTTCTGAGTGGTTGGCAGATAATGAAGAAAAAGGATTCATTAAGAATGTAACCAAGGAAATAGGAGGTGAGCCATTTGAAAAGAAAATAGATTTTATGAGTACCCACCGTAGCAGTTATCCGTTTTTGGCTACCAATGACGATAACTTTAAGGCGATTCAGGATATAGAGGAATCACTGAATGGGCGTACTTTGTATTTTATACCAAAAGAAAAGCTTTCAGAACTAGAGTCTGGAATTGAAAATGGAGACCTGATTGCCATTACAACATCCATCAAAGGATTGGATATTACCCACGTTGGCATCGCTGTAAAGAGGGGGGATCGCATTCACCTGATGCATGCATCTACTGTAGGACAAGTTGTGGTTTCAGATATGCCTTTAGCTGATTACCTTCAGAAGTATAAACGTCATACAGGGGTAATGGTCGGAAGAATTCAATAGTGGATTTATTCTAGTAACCACCTGATCGCTTCATATTCTGAGGCAAAAAATCGAACAGCAGGAATTTCGCCATTATTCTGGGAGTGGTGAGGAGTGTCATGGTCCAGGTGAATCATTAATTCTGTGCTGATCAGGAAGGCAATGCGAGCAATTCCTAAAGAGCGGTAGCGGGGAATAATATCGTTTTCATGCCAGTCTTGCATATCTGAGGGCATGACATAAAAGTTGTTTGTGCCGTTAGCCAGTATTTTGCGAATCTTTTTTTCCTCAAGAATATCGGTCAGAATATTGATGATATTTTTAAAGTGAAAATCAGAAAGACTACTTGTGGTTTCTTTCCAATCAATTCTTAAAAATGAGCTGGTGCCATACGGACGCCGAATAGTCACATATTTGTCTTGGTAAAAGATCATAGCTGTGATAGTAAGTGGTAAGTGTAAGGTAAATGTTGTGTGTCAGTAATTTTTCTCTTGAATATAAATAAAATATGCAAAAGGAAATTCAAATGACTTTTAAGGCGCCTTACTATACCAAAGGTAAGGTGTCAGAAAAGACACGTCATATTTGGGTAGTATTTCATGGTTACGGTCAGTTGAGCCGTTTTTTTATGCGACGCTTTGATTTTCTGGACGAAGAAACTCATCTAGTTATCGCACCTCAGGGGTTATCAAGGTTTTATTTAGACAAAGAGTATAAAAAGGTAGGAGCTACTTGGATGACCCGTGAAGAGCGTCAAACTGATATTGACAATCAGTTTTCATATTTGGATGCTGTTTTGGAAGCTGAAGCGGCAAATGTAGATTGGGATAATGTACAATTACATTTGTTCGGTTTTTCACAAGGTGTTGCTACTATGACAAGATGGGCTGTATCCAGACAGTTACCGTTTAAGTCTTTAACATTTTGGGCTGGAAAAATGCCAGATGAATTTGTCAAAGAACAGTTTTTGTTTGTCAATCCTGAGGCATCCGTCTATATGGTGTTGGGAGATCAGGATCACCTAGGAAGTTTTATTGACCTTGATGCTCAAGTTGAAATGGTAACTCAGTTACTGAAAAAGCCTGATGTAATTAGGTTTGAAGGAGGCCATGAGGTTAAGCGGGAAGTGTTGAAAGCCATTGTATTGAATGAACTAGAATAAAAATACAGCATATTAAAATCTTATATCTCTATTATTAATTACTGGAATGAAACGTAAACTACTACTATCTTTTACACTCTTACTGACACTTTTCGTAGGTTCATCTTGTGATGAAAACGGAGAAGTACACCTTTTTTCTATTGAGAAGGATATCGATTTGGGGAAGCAGGTAGCTGAAGAAATCGCCAATAACCCAAGTGAGTATCCTATACTGAAGGAAGGCGAATATCCTGAAGCTTATTCTTACCTCAGAGGTATCTTGGCTGAGGTACTTGAATCTGATGATATCAAGTACAAGGACAAATTTGCTTATGAACAAATTAAGATCATTAATAAGGATGATGTTTTGAATGCCTTCTGTACTCCTGGGGGGTATATTTACGTCTATACAGGTTTGATCAAGTACCTGGATTCTGAAGATCATTTGGCAGGAGTAATAGGCCATGAAATTGCCCATGCAGAAAAACGTCACTCTATTGACCAGTTGGAAAGAAGTATGGGTATTCAGGTATTGCTGGATATCGTGCTAGGACAGGATAGAGGTCAGATTGCTGACGTGTTGGCAGGGGTGGTATCTTTGAAGTTTAGCCGTAATCAGGAAGCAGAAGCTGACGAGTTTTCGGTAAAGTACCTTTCTCCATCAGTTTATCAGTGTAATGGTGCTGCAGGTTTCTTTCAGAAGTTGTTGAATGAAGGACAGTCGTCAGGAACACCTGAGTTCTTGAGCACACACCCATCTCCCGATAGCCGTGTTGAAGATATCAATAGCTTGGCTACAGAGATTGGATGTAACAAGTCACCTTCAGAAATAGACTACCAAACATTCAAAAGTATGCTGCCACAGCAGTAATAAAGAATTTTTCAATTCTTATATAGATGGAAGCAGCCTTTCAATGGGGCTGCTTTTTTTGTTTGTCAGGTGCTAAAATGCTCAAGCCATTATACTTAGGGGTAAGCTTATTTGGCCTATTTGAATTGGTTAGGGAAATTCTGTCTGATTCTATTGAAATATTTTGTGACACTTTTCCTTAAATTGTTAATTTTGCAGGCTGTATTTGTACGTTATCCATTTTTTGAATAAAAAATAAACAGGAAGAAAAAGGTCGATACAAAAGCCATATTTATCGGCTACATTTGGTCGCCTTTATTCCAAATTATATTAATATAAAAACCAAAATGGCAAGAATCTTAACAGGCATTCAGAGTTCAGGAAGACAGCATTTGGGCAACTTGTTGGGAGCAATTTTCCCAGCAATTGAACTGGCAAACAAGGAGAGCAATGAGTCTTTCCTGTTTATTGCTGACCTTCATTCCATGACAACCATCAAAGATGGTGAAGTTCGTAAACAAAATGTTTATGCGACTGCCGCTGCATGGCTGGCGTGTGGTTTGGATACGGATAAGGTTGTTTTCTACAGACAATCAAGAATTCCGGAAGTGGCGGAGCTGAGCTGGTACTTGAACTGTCTGACTCCATTCCCGATGCTTGCCAACGCACATTCATTCAAGGACAAGTCTGATAAACTTTCTGATGTAAATGCAGGTCTGTTCACTTATCCAGTACTGATGGCTGGTGACATCATCTTGTATGATGCAGATATAGTTCCGGTTGGTAAAGACCAGAAGCAACACCTTGAAATGACGCGTGACATTACTAATGCCTTCAACAGAACATATGGGGAAACGTTTGTGATGCCTGAGGCGGAGATTAATGAGCAGCTGATGACCATTCCTGGTACGGATGGACAGAAGATGAGTAAATCTTACGGAAACGTAATTGATATCTTCTTGCCTAAAAAGCAACTGAAGAAACAGGTTATGAGTATCGTTACAGACAGTACGCCTCTGGAAGAACCAAAGAATCCGGATACTTGTAACGTTTTCCAACTGTATAAGCTGATTGCAACAGCGGAACAAACTGAGGAGTTGCGACAGAAATACTTGGCTGGAAACTTCGGTTACGGTCATGCAAAAACAGCATTACTGGACCTGATCTTGGAAAAGTTTGCGAAAGAAAGAGAGTCATTTGACCATTATATGGATAACCCTAATGAGGTAGAAGAACTGCTTCAGAAAGGGGAGGCAAAAGCAAGAGAGATTGCGCAAGCCAAAATGGTTGAAGTAAGACAGAAATTGGGTTATGCATAAATGATGTAACCAAGATCAGAGGTTAAAAAGAATAAGAAGTGAAGTCTTGATTCTTTGATCTCAAGTCTTGGATGCGATTATTGTTGTAATCTTTAAAAATTTCTATTTTTAATAAAATTATTCGTCTAGCAGAAAGTAGGTATAAATCCTTTGCGATTGCTGAACGAAATACTTGATCTGATTAAATTTAAAAGCTGAATATATTTATGAAATTCACAGCATCTACCTCCACGATCCTGAAGCAGATTTCTGCGTTGAGCGGGGTAATTCCATCCAATCCGACTATTCCGATTCTGGAAAACTTCCTTTTCGAAATCACGAATGGCGTGTTGAAAATCACGGCTTCAGACCTTCAGACTTCTATCATCTCAGAAGTTAGCGTAGAAGCTGATACTGACGGCAGTATTGCAATTCCTGCAAAAATGTTGGCAGATACATTGAAGAACTTGCCTGAGCAGCCTGTAACTTTCAACATTGATTTGGATACTTACAGTATCTCGATCAACTCTGACAATGGTCGTTACAAACTGGCAGGTGAAAATGCCGCTGACTTCCCTTCAATCCCTCAATTGGGTAGAGCAGACTCACTGGTAATCCCTAGTGATGTGTTGACTGATGCAATCGGTTATACACTTTTTGCAACATCCAATGATGAGATGAAGCCAGCGATGAACGGTGTATTCTTCAATGTAACAGAGGAGCATGCAAACTTTGTGGCATCTGATAGCCACAGGTTGATCCGTTACCGTCGTGAAGATCTTCAGGCAAACTTGGATGCAGCCATCATCATCCACAAGAAAGCTTTGTCTCTGATGAAGAACATCCTTCCATCAGAAAGAGAGGATGTGACAATGGAGTTCAATGATCAGAATGCGATCTTCTCATTTGGAAGTACAAAACTGATTTGCCGTCTGATCGATGAGCGTTTCCCAGACTATGAGAACGTAATTCCTTTGAACAACGATAACTTGGTTACATTGGACAGACAAGGCTTGTTAGGCTGTCTGAAGCGTATTGTGATTTACGCTAACAAATCAACTAACCAGGTTCGTTTTAAAGTGCAAGGCAATGAGCTGACAGTTTCAGCTGAGGACATTGATTTCTCAAATGAAGCAAATGAGCGTCTTTTCTGTGAGCATGACGGTGAAGATATCGAGATTGGTTTTAACGCCAAGTTCCTGATTGAAATGCTGAACAATATCCACGCTGATAAGGTAACACTGAAACTATCAGAGCCGGGAATGGCTGGTCTGATCGTTCCTGCTGAGAACCTAACTGACGAGGATGTTCTGATGCTGGTTATGCCAATTATGCTGCACAACTTCTCTTAAGAATCAGTAAGCTGTGACGTCCTGAAATAGCGCTACAGATTTACAATGATACAACTTTATATGGATCCCACTAGCTCAAGTGCTGGTGGGTTTTCTTTTTTATAGGTCTTAATCTTTATCTCTCTTTGCAGGTGCATGTATTCTGGCGTTTTCATCCTGCATGATAAATGGGGTCTTTCCGTGTTGTAGATGTCTATACTCTGCTTGATTATTTTCTTCATAAGTTGGATATCATTGATTTGGATTCCTCTTATAAACTCCTGCTTAAGGATGCCATTTACGCGTTCAGCTACTGCATTTTGATAAGGATCATACTTCTCAGTCATGCTACAGGTTACCTGTGCGTCGTCCAGCATTTCTTGATAATCATCACAACAATATTGTAACCCTCTATCGGAGTGATGGATCAAGGTTTCTGCAGGGTATTCCCGTTGCTGGAGTCCCCTTTTCAATGCCCGGATAGCCCCTTGGGCATTTAAGCTGTTGGATACATCATAGCCAACAACCTTTTTGGCATAAGCATCCGTGACCAAAGCCAGGTACATCGGGTTTTGCCTTGTGCCTATGTAGGTGATATCAGCCACCCAAAGCTGCTCTGGGCGCTTTACCTCCAAGTGTTGCGTCAGGTTCTTATGCTTACGGAAACGGTGATGTGAGTTGGTGGTCACGTGATATCTTCTGCGAGGCTTTATCAGCATATGGTTAGCCCTGAGGATATCGAAAAGCCGATCTCTTCCTACATCAAGAGTCCTTAACTCCTGTTCCAAGATGGTGTACAGTTTGCGCACACCCAAGCGAGGCTGTCGCATGCGTACCTGCGTCACTAGCTCCAATACCTTCACCGTTAGGGCTTCCCGCTTCTTTTGCTCCTGCTTACATCTGTAATAAAACTGCCTGTTTACCCCGAGTAACTCACAACATTCAACCTTACTCCAACCGTGTTCAATGTTGCTGCCCTCGATTACTCGGGGGATATATTTTTTCGCACCGGGATGTTATATTCTTTCTCTGCCATCTCCAGCATCATATCAAAGAGAATGATCTTCTTGTCAGCTCGTTCTACCTGCTTCTCTAGGGTTTGCTTCTGACGTTCCAGCAGCTTGACTTTTTGCTCCAGCTCCAATATTCTTTGCTCAGGGGTTTTCGACATTTTTAAGGGGGGGGTGTTGGACCAGTCCAAGTTACCAAATTTTCGCAACCAGTCACGAACAGTAGATTTGGCTTGAATACCATATTTGTCACAAGCGCCCTGTACTGAGAGCTTGGCTTCTTCCAATTCAGCGACCACTTGAAGCTTGAAGGACATTGTATAATCCTTCTGAGTTCGCTTTATATAAACCTCATTTACTTGCTTCTCTTCCATGACGTTACAGTTTTGGTGTAACGCTATGCTAGGACGGGACAAGAATTCAAATAGAAGCCCCACTAAAGCGATAGCTTTGGTGGGGTTTTGTTTTATATTACCTTTTCAATATAAAATCTATCAAACTAAAATTAATTTATGGCTACTTATACTATCCCATTTATAGGTGATGTTAACCTTGATGAACTCCAAGATCGTTATGATGCTTCAACTGAGATTAATGGAACAAAAGTGAGATTGGATATAAACTTTGATTCATTAAGCGTAGATACAGATTCAGTACAGACAATTGTGGCGTTTATCAATAATTTAGAAATCTATCATAATCAAAATATCCAGTACTATCAGAAAGATTATTATGAGGACGGAGAAGCTGAAGCTTATATTGAAGAGTATTATGAGGATTATTTAGTAGATGAACTCGAAATGTATGTTGATATAACACTTCCTGTGTTGTCTCAGAAGCAACAGTTACTTGATTTATTGGAACTAGTAAGAGTTGGTATATACCCTGATGGTAAAAATTATGGCGTCTTTGACTATTCTATAAAATTAGATGGAGAATATTGCAATCAGCTGCTTGTCGTTATTACTGATGCTAAAGGAGAGCTGGTAGAGGTAACTTGGGAAAGCTGAGGCGATATAGATATAATTGAAACCCTTTGTTACATTAGATAAAGGGTTTCTTATGAAAGAAGATATTGTGTTTTTTTAGGTTAATGATAGGTATTCAGTCTTTTTGGATCTCAGTAACGAATGCTTTGTTATATAAATGTGTTTGTTCATAAATAACCCCTCTCACCGACTGAATTCTCAGTTGATTACCTATCAAAACAAGCATATACCTATGAAAACAAAATTATTGGTCATTGGCATTTTGCTTCTCTTTATAACTACAAGAGCAGCCTATAGTCAAGATAAGGAAGATGGTTGGATAAAAATTGCTACCAAAACTGTCAATTTTCAGTCAGAAACTGATGAAGTAAAACCCTCTAGTGGAGAAGCTGACGTATCCAAAATTAAAATAAAATGCATTCAGGGAACGGTAAAGATTAAGGATATCACAATAGAAATGGATGATGGTAAAGACAGTAGCCCGACAGTGGTAGGTGTACTTACCAAAGGGCAAAGTTCACGGGTCATTGATTTGCCAGGAAAAGACAACAAATTGAAGAAAGTGAAATTTAAATATGATTCAATGGGGAAGGTAGTCATTAGTAAAAGGGCTAAAGTTGAAATTTGGGGCAAAAAGCGATAATCATATTCAGAAAAATCATTTCGTAACAGCCATCCTAAAGAGTTTTGTGTGGAAACTGATTACTTTTAGTTTTCCATACAAAACTTTTTATGATTTATAGGATATGAAAATTTATGCTATCAGTGGTTTGGGTGCAGACCATCGGGTTTTCAATAAACTTCAACTTGATTACCAGTTAACACATATAAGTTGGATCAAGCCAGAAAAAAATGAATCCATTGAGGCTTATGCTACTAGACTTTCCAAGGTGATCAATCAGCAGGAAGATTTTGGGATAATAGGCTTGAGTTTTGGAGGGATGATCGCTACAGAGATCAGTAAAAAAATGAATCCTTCTTTTACCATATTAATTTCATCAGTAGAAACCAGAAGTGAACTCCCTTTGATCTTTCGGTTATTTAGCAAAACAAACCTGATCAACTTTTTTCCAGAACAGTTTTTTAAAATTCCTCACCCTTTGGCATATTGCTTTTTTGGATCAGAAGAGAAAGCATTACTGCGATCTATTCTGGATGATACAGACCTAACTTTTGCCAAATGGGCAGTGTCAGTTTTGTTGACATGGAGCAATAATGTTCAATTGAAAAATTGTTTGAAAATTTGTGGTACGAAGGATAAAGTGTTGCCTCCTACAAATTGTAAAAATACTGTCCTTGTTGGAGATGGTACACATTTTATGATTTATGATCGGGCAGAAGAAGTAAGTGAAGTTATTAATAGTTGGATAAGTGATATAAAGTCATGATCTTAAAAAGTAGGTAATTTTTTTAAAGTTTGAAATGTAATATCATTTGATTTTCTTATGAAGAATTTTTCTGTAGTCAGTACTGATAGGGTAAATGTATATGTGATTTCTGAGATCAGGTCTACAATACTGGGGAAGATTATAATATCCATGATGCTACTATCTTTCATAGCAGTGTTATTCTATGGTGCTTTTCAGTTTGAACCAAATGAAGAGAGTAAGATAAATGTAGGTTTTATCTTCGGAGTATTGATAATTGGATTTATCCTATTCTTAGGGTTTAAATATCTTTTATGGAATATGTTCGGGGAAGAAACATTGATTGTTAATAATAATCATGTTAGTTACCACAGAGGATATGGAATTGTGAATACAGCAGTTACGACATTTAATTTTGATAGAATGGGGATTGAATATGCTGCGACTATGAAATATGAGGGTGTTCAGTATGGGAATATTGTATTTATAAATTATCGGAAACCTGATAATTTGCCTGAAGAAATATTTGAGTCTGGTATTGAGGTTAGTGAAGCAGTTTATAATGAAATGATCGATTGCTTGAATAATATTTATAATAATGAAAGAGGGTTGTTTTTACCTTTCTCTCAGAATTAAATAGAATTATTTATATTTTATAATGACTTTTCTATCTAAATACTATTTTTCACCATTTTCAATTTTTAAGTATGAAACCTATTAAAATAATTGCTTTCCTTTTTTTTATACTGATTGCTGTGTCATGTCAAAAGGATGATGAGGTTAACCCTGTACTGGTTGAGCTTCCTACTTGGCTTGAGGAACGAATTATTGACGACAATGCACAAATTGAATCTGACTCGATGAGCATGGCAAACTTTGGTGCATGGAAAAGTTATATTTATGAAGGTGAATTTTATTTTCAGTATAGCAACCCAGTTAGCTCTAAAGCATTTGATATATATTCTTTATCTGGTGTGGCTGTAGATTGGTCGCAGATGTCTTTTGAGACATACAGTAAGATGAAATGTTGTGAGAGTATTGTCTGGAAAGCTCCAAAGTATATAGAGATTTAGAATATAATTTTAGGATTCTATTTTCATAAAGCCCTGATTCAAAATCAAGGCTTTTTTTCCAGAGGGTAATAGACATTATCACGAATAAATCACTATGTTTCTAGTTTTGCTCTAAATCGGTTTCTGAAATTGTGTAATCCAGTTGCTATCAGCATAATCTGATCTCTAATTTGATCTCTTTTCAATCGGATCACCTCTTTGACCATCCGTAAGCGTTTGATACAACCAATCACATGCTCAACTCTGACACGAGCTCTGGAGATAATCCGGTTGGCTTCTTTCATATAGTCAGGCATTGAAAGTCCTGCTTGCTTTTTAAAGGGAATAATTACTTGTACATTTTCAATATTCACTCCCTGAAATCCTAAATCATGTACCATCGAAAAACCTTCTCTATGGAAATTCAGGGCCTCGTTGTCAAAGACGGTTTTATCATGTACGCTTCCTTCATAGGTTTGGGAAAGGAAACCGACTTCCCTGTTGCGATTGATGATAATCAGGTTCTTGACCGTATGTTTCCCATGCTTTCCGCTGTAATGCTCCTCCTGTACTACATAATCCGTTGAGCGTGGAACAGGACGGTCGGTCGCATCTTCCAACAAAATGGCGTCTATTTGTTCAGAGAGCCAATTGTCAAGGGTGTGCTCATCACGTGCAGGCAATGATTTAAGTCGCGCCAGTGCCTGCTGCAGGCATGGAAGTAATATTGCTATCCATTCACTGACTTTACCTTGACTCATCTGAAAGTGTTCACCAATATCTTCCTGAAGGGGATTGGTCTTGAGTACATATAGGATAAAATAAAGCTTGAGCGATGAGTCTGGAAGGCTGCTATTGCTGTATTCAGGGCATGTCAGCAAAGGCTTTTTTCGGGGCTTCCCTTTTAATGTAAACTGACAGCAGTACTCCTCGAACGCCTTTTCAAAATAAGGAAGAAGATTATCGAACTCCCCATTACGTAATGACGTTAAACTTTGTAGGCGGCGAGCATTCTTCAATTTAGTCTTCACAACTATATGAGTGCTTTTCCGCCTATTTTTGTTCCCTAACCTGCCTGTCTTACAAAACTATTCGTGATAATCTCTAATGAATTCTGATTGTTCCCAGAGCAGGGGTCGAAGGAACCAATGTTTGGGACTTCTACCGATATCTACTATAATGTGTTAATGGTGAGAAGCACTAGTGATATTATTCTATAGCTCATATTAAAGAATTATGATTTATATGTGATTAGTATGATTTACTATTTGAAATAATAAGGAATATGTTCATGAAAGTATGTGATGGGAAGATGTGAAAAATATACTGAAGGGAATAAATAAGATTAAGACTCAGGGTAAACAAAATCAGAACTAAGGTGTTATACTTCTTCCATTTCATATGAATTTTTTCCTTTCATTTCTACACATAAAGAAGAAACCCATGAATGACTTATTGCAGGTAGGTTCTGAAGCCCTCAAAAAAATAGCCCTTGATGAAAATGCCAAAGATTTTATTCTCAATAATAAACCTGTGTATCAGGTATTGAGAAAGGCAGCAGATCGGTACATTGGTGGTGAAACCTTGGAAGAGACAGTCTCCAAAGTTTTGAAAAGTAATCAGGATGACTATAAGTGTTCCATCGAGTTTATGGGTGAAAATACTAGTACCGAAAAAGAAGCCAATGATGCTACACAGGAATTTATTCGAATTGCTGAAACTATCCGAGGTAAGCAGTTAAATGCCACTATTTCTTTAGACCTGTCTCATATTGGATTGGCAATATCTCCCGCGCTTTGTCTGCATAATTTGGAACTTTTGTGTAATGCCGCAAAGCAAGACATTGAGATTATTATAAGTGCAGAGGGAGTAAATCAGACAGATACTATCATTGAAACTTATAAAAAAGCTTCTCCAGTTTTTTCAAATTTATCCATCACGCTTCAGGCATATCTGTACAGAACAAAAGATGATTTTCAGGAATTGCTCAAGGAAGATGGTCGTATCAGGATTGTGAAAGGAGCATTCCATACGCCCGAAGGATTATCAATGCCGAGAGGAAAAGAATTGGATGAGACTTACCTTTATTATATCGATCAGTTATTGATGGAAGGACACAAATGTTCCATTGCGACGCACCATTTTGAAATACAGCAGCAGGCTAAAAAGCTGATCGACTATTATAATCCTGACAGGCATTATTATGAGTTTGAAAGTCTCTATGGAATTCAAACTGAACAATTGGCAAAATTAAAAGAGGAGGGGTATGTCACTAAACTTTATTTTGTATATGGTTATGAGTGGTATTTATACTTGTGTAACCGTATTGCTGAATACCCTCTTAACTTGTTTTTAGCACTTCAAGATATTTCAAAGCAATAGGGTGTCGAATAATGTGAAGTTCAGAGTAGGATACCAAAGTTTCCCCGACAGTCATTGTTGGGGTTTTTGATTTTCAGCATACCTACAAACAAGTAAAGAGTTTAAAAGAAAAAGCAATTCTGAGTATCTCGTTATGTTTTAGTAGTAGCATTTGTTCACTATATAAACCATCAATGTAAGAGGAGACTTATATAAATTGATGGATATCCAGGTTATACACCAAAAACTATAGTTCATGTCAAATATTTCCTTGATTATCGAAGAGAGAGCTGCCGATATTGGAAGCTTTATGGTAGGTAGGTTGCTTCCTTTCAGACAAAAAAGAGCGGTTGGGCCATTTGTCTTTATTGATCATATGGGGCCTGCAAAAATGAGTGAGCGTGATAATATGGATGTCTTGCCTCATCCTCATATCGGACTTTCTACACTTACGTTCCTATTTGAAGGGTCCATTATGCATAGGGATAGTATTGGCTCAGAAGTGGAAATCAAACCGGGAGCTGTCAATTGGATGACTGCCGGTAAAGGGGTGGTTCATTCGGAAAGAACACCTGAGTATTTGAGAAACTCCACAAAAAATCTTCACGGGCTACAGATCTGGGTCGCACTACCAAAAGAATTGGAGGAAATGGATCCTACATTTTTTCATATTTCAGCAGATGAGATTCCGGCATGGGAGCAAGATGGTGTAGAGATGAAATTGATTGCTGGTGAAGCTTTTGGAATGAAGTCGCCAGTGCCAGTTCACAGTAAACTTTATTTTCTTGAAATTAAAAGCAAGGAAGCCCAAAAACTGAATATTGGTAGTGATTTATTCGGTGAAAGTGCTTTGTATATTCTGGATGGTAATATCAGTAGTGAAGGAAACGTGTTTGAACCAAAACAGTTGCTGGTTGCCAAAAACAGTAAGCTTTGTGAATTTGAGATTGGAGCAAATAGTACCATCTATATTTTTGGGGGTGAGCCATTCCCTGAGGAACGGTTTATTAATTGGAACTTTGTTTCATCAAGAAAAGAACGGATAGAAAAGGCAAAGGATGATTGGATTCATCAGCGTTTTCCAAAAATACCTGGAGAAACAGGTTTTGTGCCTTATCCTGAGTATAATAAATAGCCTACAGTTTCTTAAGTCAAGTCTTCAATTGAGCCTTTATAGCCGTTCTATAAAATGTTGACTCCTATAAAATATATCAGAGATGAGTAAGAAAAAAATTGTTGCCTTTGCTGGAAGTAATAGCTCAAAATCTATTAATAGAGAGCTAGTAAAATATACATTAAGTTATTTTTCAGAGTTTGATATCAATTTGTTGGACCTGAATGACTTTGAAATGCCAATCTACTCCATGGATAGGGAGCAACAGCATGGTATTCCGGAAAAGGCTAATTTATTCCGTAAACAGATGGAAGAGGCAAATGCTATCATTTGTTCTATGGCAGAACACAACCGCTCTTATACAGTTGCTTTCAAAAACATTTTTGATTGGAGCAGTCGAGTTGATCTCGACATTTTTAAAAATAAGCCAATGCTACTGATGAGTACTTCTCCTGGTGGGTTTGGTGGAGGAAATGTAATGAATGCAGCCAAAGCTTTTTTTCCTAAATGTGGAGCAGAGGTTATTGAAACCTTTTCGTTGCCTTCATTCTACAAAACCTTTTCTGAAGGTGAAATCCTTGACCCTGATTTGAAGGAAGAGTTGATACAAAAGATTGAAGTTTTCAGAAAGGCTTTGTAAAGCCTGATTTAGACTAGCCTCTCTATTGAAAAATAAGCATTAGAGAGGCTTTTAATTGCCAGAATACACAGGTCTGAAATGTCATGTCAAAGAATGGAGATATCTGTGAATAGGACTAGGGGATTTGAATTCAAGTGTGTTGTATAATAACCTGACTTTCTTAGTTTAGAGGACTAAATAATAAGGTTTTAATTCTTTTAGAATGGCATTAATGTAAAAAATGGAAGGGAAAAGCCTTTACGCTAAAAGCATTTACTATATCGAAATCTTGATCTAAAATGGAAATAAAGTTGGCAGACTCAGACAGTGAGCTTTTACAAATACTTGAGGTACAAAAGCAGAATCACCTTGATTATATTTCAAGTGATGATATGAAGGTGAAAGGGTTTGTGACAGTTATGCATAACCTAGAGTTACTTAAGGAAATGAATAACAAGGCAAAACATGTTATTGCTGTTGAGGATGGAAAGGTAGTAGGATATGCACTGACTATGGTCAAAGAGTTAAGTGAGAAGGTGCCGATACTGGTTCCAATGTTTGATACTTTTGAAATAGTAGATTATCAAGGAAAGAAGCTAAGTCAATACAATTATTACGTGATGGGGCAAGTTTGTGTAGCTGATTCACATAAAGGGAAAGGCGTATTTAGAGCAATGTATTCGAAACATAAAGAGGTGTTTTCGGGTTTATATGATCTGTGTTTAACAGAGGTCTCATACAGTAACCAAAGGTCAATGAAAGCTCATGAGAAGGTTGGTTTTAAAGTAATCAAGACCTTTAAGGATGAGACGGATGAATGGAATATAATAGGATGGGACTGGAGTTGAAATAACTGAATTGGAATCTCTCCAATTGAGATAAATAAACGATCAATAGCATAATATGTCAATATCAAAAGAATTTGAACTTGTAGGAATGCAAGAGGTCAGTGAGGTTGTAGGTACAACACTAAGGTTAATGAGGGAATATGCCAAAGTTGGGATGTCCACAAAAGAATTGGATGAGTATGGAGGTGAAATCTTGAAAAGTTATGGTGCAAAGTCGGCACCATATGAAACATACAAATTTCCCGGTTATACCTGTATCAGTGTCAATGAAGAAGCAGCTCATGGCATTCCTTCTGATAAGAAAATTCTGAAAGAGGGTGACTTAATCAATGTTGATGTTTCTGCAGAACTAAATGGCTTTTGGGCTGATAATGGTTGTTCGTTCGTAATCGGAGAGGATATTCATAACCATCAGCCACTGGTTGATGCCTCGAAGAAAATATTGAAGAAAGCCATTTACAGTATAAAAGGAGGTGTCAAGATTGCAGATATTGGACATATTATTGAATCTGAGGCTAAAAAGAGAGGGTTTAAAGTAATTAAAAATTTAGCAGGACACGGGGTTGGTAGAAGTCTTCACGAAAGTCCTGAAAATATATTGAACTATAGGGTACGTACCAACAGGGAAAGGTTTAGAAAAAACACAACAGTGGCAGTAGAGACTTTTATTTCAACCAAATCTACTATTGCAGTTGAACTAAATGATGGCTGGACTTTGGTAGGTAACAGAGGAGGCTTTGTAACACAGCATGAGCAAACTATCTTGGTGACTGATCAAGCGCCTGTAATTCTTACAGCTTCAAATGGGATTTGGGATTGAGTTATTTGACTAATAATCGGAATAACACTAGATACCAAAAAGGGCATTCCAATCAGGAATGCCCTTTTTATTTATCCCTTTTTGATCATTCTTTTCGCTTGCTGAAAGTCAAGGAAGTAAATCATCTTGACTGAGAAACTATTTAGCTGGTAGGACGAAAGTGTATTGTCCAGATTCTCCATAAAGCTAATATCCACATTATTATCGTCTGTATAGATTTGGTTTTTCCATACAGCAGTCAGGAAACTTGATGGTGCAAACTCCCAACTGAAGGTCAGCTCCATATTGAATGCATTGAAATTGGTGTTGTAGTCAGAACTGCCATCGTCATTGAAACCTTGGAATGAGGTGTCTTCCAACGTTCCTTCCTTATTCAGTTTGTGGTAGGAGTCATAGCGGACATTTCCCCAGTAGTGACGCAATCTCAGGTTTAATCCCATCTTATTGGTAAAGGCATAGTTGGCTTTTAGACTATTGGTGAATTCATGTCTGTTACGCACACCGTATATAACTTCCTGAAGGTTGTCGTCATCATCTCTGACATGATCTACAAACCCTTGTTCTTTTCTGATTTTATTGTAATTCAACTCAAATGAGGTCGAAAACTGATTACTGAAACGCATTCTTGGTTCTATGTTGAAGCCGTTGTCAAACTGATCAAGCGATGGTCTAGACCATATCCATGCATGACCGGATACAGCAAGCTTTTTTCTTCTGTCTGAAGAAAACCATGTTCCTACATTATAGGAAGGTCTTCTAAGGTAGAAATACTCAAAATCAGCTCTAGGGTTAAAGTAATCGTAAGAATCAACAGGAATGCCTTCGCCCCATGCTTCCAGCTCCCAGAAGTTTTTGAATTGTGTATAGAAGTTTACCCACCCATACATATTGGTAAATACTCTAGGTTTGTAAAGCACGGTTCTTTCCATTCCTGTATTGATTCGCATATTATTGAAAATGGAAAAAGGCTCTTGTTTACTGTAAGTGAAGCGTCCACCCAAGTTGATTTCGTTATTGCTTCTCAGGAAGCCCATATCGTTAGGGTCGTATTTGTCAGATTCAATATTGAGCCAGCCAACATACTGGTACTTTCCACTTACTTTTCCTCCATTCAAGAAGGCATTGTAACCTGTCTTAGTCTCATTGTCACCGTCCCGAATATGTGTGATATCCAAGTTACCTTTGATGCTGTAGGTGTTTTCCTTATCAAAGAAACGGAAATCGACCCTTGAGACATTGGCCATCTTTCCATCTTTTCCCCTATAAACATTGGTATTCATAAAACCGATGTTCGAGTTATTTTTCAGGTTCTGCTCCAGTACCAAAGCGTTGAAATTGGTAAGTGGATCAACCAATACTTCCCTTGTTTCTCCAGTCAGTGTATCCTTAACCGTAGCGAAAGTTTTGTCAGTTATAGCATTGAAGACTCCAATTCCTAATCCTTTACTGGTTCTGCCACTTAATTTGGTAGCATTGATCAGAGGAGCTTCACCAGGAGCAGAGCTGGTTTCCTCATTGTCATTGAGGTCAATATCGCCGAAAGTTTTTCCAACCCTTCTTGAATAGAACATATTGCCTCTGTCGAATAGCTCGGTGCCTTCGGTAAAGAAAGATCGGTTTTCATCAAATTGTATTTCAAATGCTGAAAGATTAAGAATCTGGTTGTCTGCCCTTACCTGACCAAAATCAGGAATCAGTGTCATGTCAAGTGTGAAGCTTTCATTCAAACCCCATTTGAGGTCCATACCCGCAGTGCCTGTAAATTCTGAAATATCATTCTCCTCATCTATGTTGTAGTATCCCGACACATATGGCGATAGAGAAAGTCGGAGAGGGGGTTTGATGCCTTCAATACCTTCCAAGGTGCCAAACTGGTTTACAACTCCTTCCACATTCGGATCAAGGTAATTCCAAAAAGATTCTTCGTTTGTTCGTTTGATAACACGGTGAAGTGTGAGCCCCCAAGTTTGTACCTCCTTTTTCGGAAAACGCAATGCCATATAGGGGATTTCCATCTCAACAATCCATCCATCATCCACTATTGTTACAGCACTTTTCCAAACGGCATTCCAGTTTTCATCCTCATTGTTAGGTGTGATGTAAATATCAGTTTGAGCACCTGAGGCAGAAACCATAAAAAGAAATGCATTCTGTTGCTTGTTGTAGGTATCTAAGGCAATGGCGAATATGTCAGCATTGTTTTTTCCTGAATCCCTGAACCCCATTTCTCTTTGGATGCTGTCAGGTTGTGAATCATACATTTTGGCTGCAACATAGATTGCATAGTCATCATACCTGATTTGAACCTTTGTAGGAAATGCTGACGCTTTACCGTTGTCAGGAGAGGTCTGTACAAACTTGCCTTCAAAAGCAGAAGGGTCATTTTTCCAAGTATCATCACCTAACAACCCATCAATCTGTGGGGCTGAAGCAGTTCTAGAAGTTTTAAATGTCTGATGCTCCAATGAAACATCTTGAGCAAGAATTGGCAAGTGAAGTAGTAGTGCAACTGCAATGAACAGTTGCTGAGCAAATTTTCTCATGGTTGTAATATAGTTGACACTAGTAATAGAAATTGCCAGTCAGGATAGCTGATCTGGCTTAGTTTGTATATGTGATTGCCTTAAGGGCAGTTTTACATTGGTTCTTTTGGTAGTAGTAGACTGTTACTGTCTGATTTCCCTCTAAAGACAATTGACCTGTTAATTAGTTGCACAAAAAAGTGAAAAATTATACAAAAATTAAAAAATGTTTGAAAAGTAGACTTTCGTCATTAACAATAGTGGAGAGATAGGAGAGTAGTGTATCGGTAAAAAAGCTATGTATAAGTTGAGCCTTTACCATCTTGGTGGTAAAGGCTTTTTCGGTGATTACAGTTTTAGGTTGTCATTTTCGTCAAACGCAACAAATGGGTTGTAGGCAACTTCAAACAAGTGACCATCAGGGTCACTGAAGTAGCCACTGTACCCTCCCCAGAATACTTTTTGGGCAGGTTTAATGATTTTAGCTCCTAGCATTTCCACTTCTTTTAATACTTCATCCACTTCTAGTTCTGATTTGGTATTGTAGGCGATTGTGATTCCCGAGAAGCCATTTCCATTGGATGGAACGGTGACATCTTCTGCTAGCTTTTCTTTTGGGTATAATGCTAAGACTATCCCACCTAACTGAAAGAAAACAATGTCGCCTTGACTTGCTTCTGATCTTTTCCAGCCTAATCCTTTTTCATAAAAATCAAGTGACTTTTCCAGGTTTGTGACTCCGAGTGTTATAATATTTATTTTTTGTCTCATGTGTTGGGGGTTATAAACTTATTGACTGTAATCTAATTAAAAAACAATAAGTTTTTAATGTAGATGGTTTTGAAGTTTTTGAGTCATTTTTTTAAAATAAAATACTTTGTTGTTGGAGTGAGAAATAGTTGAATTTTAAATGAATCACTCTTGGTGATAGTACATTTATAAAGTTGTGAAAGAAGGTTTTTATCTTCCTTGAACTTATTTAGATCCAAGATAATTGATTTTTGGAATAGAATAGTGGTTTGTTATATGAGTGAATCTTTCCATAATATTTGCTGTTTTGTTAAAATGATTTTAACTCTCAATTATTCATTCTACTAACATACCAATAAACATTACTGCTATGAAATTTAAATGGATCATTATGTCGATTGTCATGCTTTTGTGTGCCAACTTTTCGGCAATTGCTCAGGAAAAAGGAACAAGTGAATTTGTTATAGGGATTGGTGGGCTTACCTCAAATGATTTGCTAAATGATATCTCCAACTTGATTGTTACTGGAACATCAGTAGGTAATGTGAATTATAGTAATACAAGTACATTTGGTGCCGTATACCTGGGGTATAGGTATACCATTGTAGACAGGTGGGTGCTCGGATTAGCTTTTGTCTACCAACAGGTGAAAGAGGATGTCAAGGTAAATGGGAGCGATGCAGGGGAAGCGAAATATGGTTATTACACAGTGGGAATAGAATCTGATTACCGGTACATTTCGCGTGAGGCTTTTCAGATGTATTCAGGTATAGGAGTGGGTTTTACCTTTCAGGATGATAAGTATGATGGAAGTTCATCTGATATAGCGGATAGCGATGATCGCTATTTTAACTTTCAGATTAATGCACTTGGCTTTAGGTTTGGAAAAGCCTTTGGTGGTTTTCTTGAATTGGGGTACGGCTATAAAGGCGTAGTCAATGCTGGTGTATCTTACCAATTCTAGAACAATGTGTAATATGGATTAATAAAAAAGCCTCTACCATTAACGGATAGAGGCTGACTATTTTATTCTTCACCTTCAACTACTGATAGGCGTTTTCTCTCAATGTCTGTCAATTTGCGGTAAAAGCAAGATTCCCGATGTTTGCCTTCCTTGTTTTTGGTATGGCATGCACCCTCACCCAAAGTCCTTACTTTCATCAGGACTGCATCCTGATCACAATCCACCAAAATTTCAGTCACAGCTAAAAGGTCTCCTGACGTTTTGCCTTTTGTCCAAAGCTCTTGTCTAGATGTGCTGTAAAAAGTAGCATAACCTGTTTTGATACTTTGCGTAATAGCTTCTTCATTCACATAACCAAGCATCAAGACTTTTTGAGTGTCTGTGTCTTGAACAACGGCAGGCAATAGTCCACCTCTTTTTTCAAATTGTAGTTTTAGGTCGAGTGTAACTTCTATATCCATTTTTATTCAATTTGATTCGCTCGCGGGGTGCGGTTTTATACGACTAGGAATTTAGTTTATTAATAGTAGGGAATTTAAATATCATCCTCGTGTAATTCAACAAGAAGCCCTTCTTCTGAGCTTAAACTGATCATTAACTGATGGTCTTCTTCCCCTTCGAACTTCAGAGTAATCTCATCGTTCATAACTTTCTCTTTCCGAACCTGATGAAAAGAAACCTCTCTAATCGGATTGCCAATGGCAGGTTTCCAAATCTCCATCTCATTCATCAGGTAACTGCGTATCTCAATCTGCCCACCAAACTGTTCCTTGACACGTTCTATTTCATCAACCATGTTGATTTCAGCGATTTTAATTCCATCACTTTCTTCTCCTGCCGTAAGTATGATTCGGCTCTGGTCTTCAAAACGAAGCTCAAGCCAGTCGAGGCTTTCGAATATTTCGCTTGGTTTGGAAACATTCGTCCAAACATGGTACAGGACATGGGAAATGGTTGAGCCTGTTATGCTTTGCAATACTTTGATTTCTTTTTCAGAAAAAAATTGATTCATCAGCCAGTCTAATTGATCGTTTAAGTACAGTTTGTTGTGTTAAACAGCGACCTCACAAAATCGAGAAGCCCTGATTAGTTTGGGAGAGCTGTTTTTATTGCTAAAAGAGTAACCGCAATTATACACATTTGTTTTTGGATACAAATTAAGAAACCATTGCTTTCTTAATTGGTACAAGATATTTGAATACAATTCCAATCTGTAAATATCCATATTTTAGATAGAATCATAAAGGAGCTTTAGCCTTTTCTGTTGCGGTTTTTTCGAAAACAAGGCAATGGGTTGTTTTACCTTGAATATTGGAGAGTAGAATAGTGGTTTTTATCAGTGTAGTTATAGATGATTATTTTCATTTTTATATATGACCAATTAAGAGTAATGGCGTATTTATTGTAGGTTGGAGGTCATATTGGATAAACCTATTGCTACTAAAACTATTATGATTAAAGAACTGAAGCGCTTTTATTTTAAGTCAAAGAAAGGTATTTGGCACCTCTCCCCTAAAGTGAAGTGTAAGTATTCATGGTATGGAAATGATTATGGAGGGTTTTATGTGTGTGATGAGATTTTAGGGGAAAATGCCATCGTTTACTCTTTTGGTATAGGACTGGATATCTCATTTGACAGGACCATGATTGAACGGTACGGCTGTCAGGTATTTGGGTTTGACCCAACACCAAAGTCTATCCAATGGGTAAGTGAACAAGTACTTCCTGATGGGTTTACCTTTTTTGACTTTGGAATTGCCAATAAAACCGGATATGTCGATTTCAATTTACCGAAGAACCCTGACTATGTTTCTGGCAGCGCTGTGGTACATTCAGATGTAGACAGCAGCAAAAAGGTTTCGGTATTGCTCAAGTCATTGGTTGATATTACCGAATCATTAGGACATCAGAAAATAGATGTACTCAAAATGGATATTGAAGGGTTTGAGTACAAAGTCATTGATTCCATTCTGAGTTCTCCAGTTGAAATTGATCAAATTTTGATCGAATTCCATGACCGATTCTTTGATAAAGGGATCGAATGCTCAAAGAAAGCTGTACAAAAGCTTAGTGAAGCAGGTTATGATATTTTTGCGGTTTCAGATTCATTTGAAGAAGTCTCATTTATACGTAGAGACTTGATAAAATAATGATACTATATCAGAAGTGTAAATGATTACTTCTGATATAGTTCATCTTCCTTTTTAGAAAAGGCTTTTAGCCAGCTATAATAGTGACTAAGGACTTTTTCTGGCGCCTCCATCTGAGGATAATGTCCAATTCCTTCCAGTAAATAGACTTCCGCATCTTCAGTAACTTCCTTGAATCGGCTTGCTATATTTATCCCTGAAATAGGATCATGGATGCCATTGATCATACAAATTGGTGTTTTGTGTCCTGTCAGAGCATATTCCACCCATCTGTTTCGAAACTTTTTACGCTCTAACTGATACCTGCTCAAGTAGGGGATTACATACTTTCCTTTATTGTATGTAATCAACTCCCAATAGTGATTGATCTCTTGTATAGTTGGTTTGGTGTCCGGACCGAAGATTTCATGAAAGTTTTTGCTTAACCTTCTTTTGTTTAGGAAAGGGGCGATGATTGGACCGATTTTACTTGTCAGGAGTTTCTGAATTTTTCTTGGTTTGGTTGTTTCTGGAAACATTCCGCCATTCAGAAAGCAAACGGATTTTATTTCAAACGAACACTTCTGCTCTTTCTGTCTCGCCAGTAACTCTTGGGCTACTGTATCTCCGTAATCATGTGCCAAGATATGGGTATGCCCAAGCTTAAGCTCTTTCATAAAAGATTCAATAAGGTCAGCTTGGTCTTTTAGGCTGTAGGGATAGTTTTTTGGTTTGTCTGAAAAACCATAGCCCAATAGGTCTACTGTGATTACCTGAAACTGTTGGCTTAATGAATGCCACAGTTTGTGCCAGTCCCACGAGGCTGTCGGAAAGCCATGAATAAGTAAAAGCGGTTCTCCTGTTCCTTCTTTTTTGAAGAAAACCTGATGTCCATTGTAATGAAAAAAGCTACCAGTAGCTTTCCACTGTTGAGGTTCCATGTATTTGAAGCAAGCAATATGTATTTGAAAGGTGTCTCAATTGGTTTCAGTAAGTGAACCGACTTAGGTGGTCAGTACTCTGTTTTTATTGAGGTGTTAACAATGATAGTCGATTACTCGCTTAAAATCAATGAATATTTAAAGATTGAAGTGAACTTTTCAAATACTATACTTGGTGTAGCGCATAAAAAAAGCACTTGAAGTAATCCTTCAAGTGCTTTTATGGTGATTGTCTGATGACTAATAGTAGTCTACCTCACATTGAGGAACTCTTTGCTTGAACTGAGCAACCTTCTTGCTGTTTAAGCGTGTTTTGTAACACTTCAGGTTTTTCAGGTTATCTGCATTTTCCAAGTATTTCAGATGCTTGATGTTCGTGTTGGAACAGTCAAGAATTTTCAAAGCTTTATGGTCAGATAGCGGTTTCAAGTCCTTAACGTTTTCGTTTCCAGACATTCTTAGTTCTTCCAGTGCATAGAGGTTCTCAAGGAAGTCGATATCCTCTACAAGTGAGTTGGAGAAGTCAAGCTTCTTAAGCGTTTGGATGTTACCAATTGGCGAAAGATTCTCAACAGGAGTATTGTCACAAGCCAGAACTTCTAGCGTACTGTTTCCTGATAAAGGTTCAATGCTGTTGATCCTTGTATTTGACATTTGAAGCTCTTGTAGCATAAATAGCTTTTTAAGAGGCTCCAATGTTTTCAGGTCTTTGTTGCCTGAAACATTGATACTTGTCAAAGCGCCAATTTTGTGGAGGTTCTGATCACTTGGAGTTCCATTGGCAGGGACATATCCTTTAAATACTTCTTTCCATTCTTCAGGAAGCTCAGTCCACCAAAGCTGTAGCTCACCAGTACGGAATATAATTTCCGTAGATGCATGGTTTCGGTTGAAAGTCATAATTGCTGACTGATCCATTGGTGTCTGCTCACAATTCATATAAACCAGTGATGACAATGGATTCAATGCCGTTAAGTGATAGACTTTAGTGCCTTGCAGGTTTAGAATCTGCAAGTGGTACAACTTAGAAAGTGGTGTCAGGTCACTGATTTGTGTATTGACAGCTTCCAGTGTTCTCAGGTTTACAAGACCTGAAATAGGCTGAAGCGAGCTCACCTTTGTGTCAGAAACCTGAAGGCTTTCCAATGGTAAAAGTCTTGATATAGGAGTAAGGTCACTGATGTTAGTACCGCTTGCAACCAATACTCTCAGGTTTACCAAGTTGGTAAGCGGATCCAATGAAGTGATAGCCTGATTACCTTCAATATTTACTTCTGTAATATTGGCAATTTGCTGCAGCTCTTCCTTGTTAGGCTCACCGTGCAGTTTTGCTGCACTTACAAAATAGCTTTTCCACTCTTGGCTCAGACCAGACCACCAGTTACGAAGTTGCTCTGAATCGTAGATCACCAATGCTGTTGGATTTACTTGCATATATGCTACAGCAATGCCTTGAGAAACATTGGAATTGTCGCAATAGATTCTCTCCAGTTTTTTGGCATCTTTCAGTGGTGTCAGGTCAAGAATTGAAGACTGGTCAGCAAATAGAATCTTTAACAGTGTAGCATTCTTCAATGGTGACAGGTCTTCAACAGACGTTCCACTAATGTTCACCCTTTCGAGTTTCTTCAATTGTTGAAGTCCATCAAGTGATGTTACATTGGAATAAGCAACATCCAATACTTGTAGCTCAGTTGAAGTTGAAAGTGGCTGAAGGTCAATCAATGGCGTATTGTCTGCCTTTAATGTCTTCAGTGACTTCAACTCTCTCAGTGGAGAGAAGTTGGTTACAAGTGTATGTGAAATATTCAGCCTCTCAAGTGCTGTAAAGTTGGCTACAGCTGACAAGTCACGAAGCGGAGTGTATTCCGCACTTACGAACTTTAGGTTTGTCAGGTATCTAAGAGGTGTTAAATCGCTAATCTGAGTACTGTCAATATGCAGTTCTTCCAGTTTTGTCAAACTTCTTAGTGGCATCAGGTCTGTAGCCTGAATAGTTGCCAGATTTAAGCTGCGAAGTTTTTTCAGTTTAGAAAGTGGAGACAGGTCTGCAAGCGAGTCAAAATTGGATACATCCAACGTTTCCAGATTTCTGATCTGTTCAATTCTACCAAAGATCGAAGCGTCCAACGGGCGTGTTGTACTGTCATACATCACCATTTCCTCTTCACTGATTCGAGCAACGTTTTCCATCGGTGTTGAATCTGTCAGTGTAGCACCATTGGCAAAGATATGTTTCCAGTCCATAGGAACTTTGCTCCACCATTGAGCCATTTCCTCTTTCTGGCTCAGTTTGGTCGTATAGATGCTCGCAATTTTCAGCACCCTGTTGATCTCATCAAGGTTAATCTCAACAAAGCGCTCTTTAGTATCGTCAATCTGCTCACCTTTGATAGATTCAGCAAAAAGCTTACGGGTTAGCTCCACTGTAAAGTAAAGTTCTCCATTATCTGCAACACTATGGGAGATGTCACCAATGATGAACTCAAAATGTGCGCTATCGAAGAAAAATTCGATGTCTTTCAGGTAAGCCTGAACATCCTTGTTATTGATTGCTTCACGGTTTGGGTCAAGGTCGTCTTCAATCTGAACCTTATCATCCCTGAAAAGCTTGCTGTACGAATTCTGTATGATGATGCCTTTTTCTGCAGGCGTTACAGAAGGGTTCCCCAGTTCATTGAGGGTTCCTTCAAGGTAGCGCACCAGAAATGTGGCTTCTTCCTTGTATTGTTCCACTTCTTCACCAGAAAGTTGTGGTCCTTCGTACTGTGCCATACTGCGTGTGGAGCCAAACAAGGCAGCCAAAACTGTTAGCACCAAAAAGTATTTACTCACATTCATATCAGTACAATTGTGTCGCAAGTAGCTGTCTCTAAAAACAGTTTTCTTACTCCTTGTTTATTATGTAGTCTAACAAAATCTTTTTGTCATTGGGAGCCAGCTTAGTCATGCTGGAAATCAGCCAACCCGAGTTGTAGCTTGCACGGTTAAATTCCGAAAGCTCAAAATACCATCCATCTATCTGGAAGAAGTGGAAGTTGACCTTGCTGATGGTTTCGAACTTCAAGTTGTTTTGCTTGAGTTCATAAATCAGCAGCGTCAGGTAGTCGGGCTGAAAGTCTTTTTCGGCATAATCCGTTAAGTGTCCTTTGTCATTAAACACCTTGATAAGGTTCATGAAATCAAGCTCATGGCTCATCGGGTGCAGGAACTTAGATACACCATCATTATTTTTTTGGAAGAGTCTGCTGAACTCTTCAAAGTAGCAACCGCTAATTACCCATTTATAACCGGGGCCATCTTTTTCCAGCTTAAGGAAAAGGTTGGCTTTTGCAGGTCTGCCTTTCCATTTGAATTCAGCAACAACTTCTGCAAACCAGTCACCATTATGGAATTCGAGGTATTTGGTATTATTTGGAGCCGTTACATCTTTGATGAAAGCCTCTTTTGTTGCTGCTGAGATACTTGGGTTCTGCGCATCAAACAGCAAGCGAATATACTGAGGTCTCATCTCATTGGAACGGTACTCCTGACTGTTCGGGGAATATTTATTGCCTGCTTTATCCTCCTCATTATTGAACCGTCTCAAAAACTGGTTGACCTGTTTTGTTTCAGCATACATCAGCGACTCATCGCCTAGGTAATTGCCAATGGTTTGGGCTTGTGAAGCTAACGGTAATAGCAGAAGGATATAAGTGATTAATTTTTTCATGTGTCAAGTAAATTATGAGTCGTGTTCAGTCGTTTGGCTTAATTTCAGGTCTAATGCTGGAAGCCAGAACAAAGACCTTGTTTCCCCTTTCAATGCAATAAAGGTTCCACCAATCCTTCAGTAGGAGAAGTGGAACCTTGATTTTTGACAAGCGCTTGGTTGTTCGGGTGTGAACATAAGAACTACTTGTCATTTTTCCGTATTAACCACGGTTATTTTTTGAAGTTTCTGCTACCCTGATATCACCTAGCAATACATCCCAGAAGCCGATTGTACGACCGCCGATCTGAGTTTGTTTGCGCTCAACGTAAACAGTAATATCTTTCTTTGTGATGTCTTTGTACACCATGCCGTCCTTGGTTGTACCCTTAAAGCTTTGGTAAATGGTGATAACCCCAACATACCTACCGTCAGGCTGCTTTTCAAGGTCAGAGATGTATTGGATGTCAAACCACTCGATTTCTACTTTCTGGTAGTTGAGTCTGTTCAGGTGCTCCAAGTATTTTCTTACCGTGTAGTATTGGATTTTTTCACGGTTCAGTGAAGATACACCGATCTGAGCGTCATCCATAAACAGTTCCAATGCACGTTCGATTACACGATTGGCTTCAGAAAATGATGTTTGTTTGTTACCAACTTTGCTGATGTATTTACTTAAGTCCCTTACTTTTTCCATCGCCAGAGAGTCGATCGCTGCTTTTCTTGCAGGCGGAATCGGAGGCTCCTCGTTCAGCTCAGTTTCTTGAGCCCAAACCTGTGATGTGAACAGCAAGGTAAAAATCAGTAGGAAAAATGATGTATATCGTTTCATAAATCTAGTATTGTGATGATGCTAATGTATTTAAGATCGATTAGCTATTTGTTAGTCCAATTTGATTGAATTAGTACTTGATCTTTGTAAGTACAAGTTCAGTGATCTTGCCTGCATCGTTTTTCTTGAATTCTTTCACTGCATCTGGCTTACGCTTAACGTCTTTCAGGTAGTGAAGGTATTTTTGCGCCGTTGTTGGCTTATCATAGTCAACAATGTCACCATCGTTGTAGATTTCGATCAGAACAGGTGCTTCTGGTGAAGCAAACAGTTTCAAGGCATCATTGATCATGTTGTTTGCCTGTGGTGTATTTCCAGCACCAAGGATTCTGTCAAGGTAACCGTTGATGTCTTGGTTCTCTTTGCTGGCCATTTGCTCACGAATTTTAGCCAGACGCTCTTCTTCAGCTCTTTTGGCAGCTTCAGCAGCTTCTTTTTCTTCCAAAGCTTTGCGGTCAGCACTTAGTTTATCTTCTACTTGTGCAATCAGAGTCAGCGCCTCCTCATCCAGCAGGTTCATGCCTTTGATGTCACGCAGTTTTTGCTCATCAGCTTCCAGTTCATCAAGAGAAGCGTAGCTCTTGTTCAAAATTTCATTAAGGGTAGCTTTAGCATTGGCTGTTTTTTCTAGCATCTCTTTTCTTGCCTGCTCTTCAGCTAGCTTCTTTTTGCTTTTACAACCTGTAAAGCCAAATGCCATTGTGAATGCAGTAACCAAGATAAGCAATCTGTTGATCGTCAATCGTTTCATAAATTCCTTGTGTTATCGTTTTGATAAAAAATTATGTCATAAGCTATAAACACGCCCAGACTGAGCTGATTGAATGTAGGATATGAATCACTAGCCTAATTAAATACTTCAAATCAGACAATTCAATCTTCCGAACGTGAAATAAACCAATCGAACAATTGTATTCAACAAAGTTTGTGTAGAAAACAGAATTAGTGCTCTTAAATATTCTTAAAATGCTCCAATTGATGTAAAGCGCTGTTAATAATTCTCACTGGCGGTCGTTATTTGCTACCAATTTTACAAATCTTGTTTTGGTTATACTTGTTAATGACAATGTTTGAAGCAACATGGACATGACATTGAAAAATTACTAACCTTTGAGAGACTTAACTTTTTTGCATAGGATTTGCTACATTGACGGTCATAGATGTTTCCTTGTGGCAATTTAATCTTACTATAATCCATGAAAAGACAATCTCAGAAACTTGCAGACCTTCTTGATAATTACACAATCAGACTTTCCATGATGGAGGAAGAAGAGATGGAACAAAAAACATCTCCATCAAAATGGTCTAAAAAGGAAATTGTGGGGCATTTGGTAGACTCTGCTCAAAACAATATTCAGCGGTTTATCCGTGCACAAATTCAGGACAACTATCAGCTTATCAAGTATGAGCAGGATAAGTGGGTTGAACTAAACAATTACCAAAGTTGGGATGAAGTGTTACTGGTTCAATATTTTAGGTCTGTAAACCAACAGGTCATTATGATTTGGGAAAAAATGCCAAATGAACAACTGACCTCAGCTTGTGTTGTAGATGGGGATACCGTAACGCTTGAGTGGATTATGGATGACTACTTAGTGCATATGGAGCACCACCTCAAACAGATATTTCCAGATAATGATTAGTCAGGTTTGACAATCTGATTCTTAGGCAAAAAAAGCACTTTAAAAGGGAGGATAGAGGACTCTCTTTTAAAGTGCTTTTGAGTTTTTGAAATACTCACCTGTATGTTTTTTTAGCTATTTTTTAATCTTTCCTATTCTAATAAAAATAGGGAACACCAATGAGACAGTTGCCGTTGCTGTTTCTGAAGACTCAAGCTGTTCATATAGTTTATCAACAGGGTTTTCCTTATGCTGATCCTTATATCGTTGTACTGCTGACCATGAGTTGAGATACCCGCAAAGTTCTTCAGTCATCCATTTCTTTTCGATCTGAAAGCTCTCTGATACTTTGATTTCCTCAAATGGGAAAGGAATGGTTTCATACTTTTCATCAACCATTTGTCTTTCGGGTGGGAAATATTCGTGAAGTGTGTTGGTGAATTCTGTTAGCAGCTGCTGAATTTCTTCATTTTGAGCTATCGGGAAGTTATACCCCCAACAAGCGAACAGTGAATTGTCTTTGCCCACACGTTTTACTTCCTCATAATACTTTTCAATGTCAAACCAGTGCAATGCCTGACCTGCAGTTATCAAGTCAAATGTATCGTCAGCAAAAGGCGTTTCTTCAGCAGGGAATTGGAGGTACTGTACCTTCCTGTTATAAATAGCATGTGAGAGTTGGTCCAAGCTTATGTCTGTGGCATAAACGCTGTTGAAGTGCTTGGCAAGCCCTTGTGCAACCTGTCCGTTGCCTGTGCCACAATCCCACGCTACCCCTTTGTCATCCACATGCTTTACAATTTCGTCATAAAGTGCATCTGGATAGGTTGGTCGGAATTTGGCATAGATTGAAGCTTGTCTAGAAAAGTAGTCTTTCATATATCGTTTGAATTGTGTAACAGGTGAAATTTATAACTATTCATAAGAATGTACGAATACTTTATATAGTAATATGATATTATTTGACTAAAATCTTGTTATCAATAGTTTATGCAAGTAAAAATTGGTACAAAACATAGTTAGGATAGGAGAGAGGTAAAATAAAAAAAGCACTTCAGGAAATTGCTTCCCTAAAGTGCTTCTGTGTGATAAGTTATTGCAAATAGCTATAAAGCCCTCAATTGACTAGTCTTTTGTAAGAGTTCTTGAGATAACGATTTTCTGAATCTCTGAAGTACCCTCATAGATCTGTGTGATTTTTGCATCACGCATCAGCCTTTCTACGTGGTACTCTTTTACAAAACCATAACCGCCATGTACCTGAACTGCTTCGGTAGAAACCTCCATTGCAACTTCAGAAGCATACAGTTTTGCCATCGCAGCGGCTTGTGTGTAGTCCATTCCTTCGTCTTTCATCCATGCAGCACGGTACACCAAGTTTCTGGCAGCTTCCACTTTTGTTGCCATTTCAGCTAACTTAAACGCGATGCCTTGGTGCTGGTGGATAGGCTTGCCGAATGATTTTCTTTCTTTAGAGTACTGAACAGCTAATTCCACTGCACCTGCTGCAATACCCAATGCCTGAGCTGCAATACCGATACGTCCACCGTTCAATGTGTTCATGGCAAACTTGAATCCGAAGCCATCTTCGCCAATACGGTTTTCTTTAGGAACTTTTACATCATTGAAGTTCAGTGAGTGTGTATCAGAACCTCTGATACCCATCTTGTCCTCTTTTTTACCTACTACAAAACCTTCCATGCCTTTTTCCACAATTAGGCAGTTGATACCTTTGTGTCCTTTTTCACGGTCGGTTTGTGCCATTACCAAGTATACAGAAGCTCTTTCACCGTTGGTGATCCAGTTCTTGTTACCATTTAGCAGGTAAAAGCTACCCATATCTTCAGCAGTTGTACGCTGAGATGTTGCATCACTACCAGCTTCAGGCTCTGAAAGACAGAATGCGCCAATAAGTTCGCCTGTTGATAGTTTTGTCAGGTATTTTTGCTTTTGTTCTTCTGTGCCATATTTCTCCAGACCCCAGCAAACAAGCGAATTGTTTACTGACATCATTACTGAAGCAGAAGCATCAACTTTGGAGATTTCTTCCATGGCTAAAACGTAAGAAACGCTATCCATTCCGCCTCCACCATATTTAGGGTCTACCATCATGCCCATGAAGCCCATTTCTCCCATTTTGGCAGCCAGTTCGGCTGGGAATTTCTGAGCATTGTCTCTCTCAATAACTCCTGGCAAAAGTTCAGTTTGAGCGAAATCTCTGGCAGCCTCTTTTACAGCCAGTTGTTCTTCTGTAAGTTGAAAGTTCATAGTGTTGTTGTTTTTTATGTGTTTTAGGAAGTTGTGTATTGGTCAAGGTTAGTTAGATTCTGTGAATGACAATTTGAAAGCCATTTCAGAAACGATGATTAATACATTGATTTCTTTTGAGTTTGGTCGTTTGCATCAAGTAAAACCTTGTTTTTTTCTTCAGGCACATCACTACCTTCAGAAATCCCATTTCTTCCTTATAATTCTGTTGTTGTATTAAGTCGTTTGTGTAGTAATTTCCTACCACCTATATCTATATAACAATTTCAACCTGTCAGGTGATATTGCTATCAAATATGATGTTAAGTGTAGTGATCACGTAAATTCTCCCTCGAAAAGTACAAACTATATTTGAATAGCACAAAAAAATAATTTGAGGGAATATTCTGTAAAAATGACTTATGGGAGAAAAAAAACCGTCAAATGGTTAGTTTGACGGTTTTGTGAGTTTATTCGAAATAATAGAGGTGTAGTGTTTACGTAAGAAGTCCTAAGCCGCCATTCTGACGCTTGGTTGCTGCCAGCTCACTGTTCAGCATATTGCCTCCTCGGGTCACAATTCTTTGGTCATCTCCATTATTATCAATGATGCTTTGTATCACCAGTTTCTCGTCAATTGACTTCAGTTGATCGAAAGAATACAAGCCACTTTCATTGGCTACCATTTGGATGGCACCTTCAAAAAGTTGCCCTGTTTTGGTAATCCATTTGTTGACTGTCATGTCAATGGCAAAGCCAAGGCCCATCGGTGAGTTGATTATTTCAGTAATTGGTACATCAGTATATTGCTGACCTCCAATATTAAGGTTGAGCTTGATGCCAAGTGCAGGCACTACGTATGCTCGGATTGCCTGTTCGATCTGACATTTTATAAAGGCAGGGTGGTAAGCTGCTCTCATAAAGGCTCCGTATAGTTGTGGGTCTGCTCTCAATGCCTTTTCAGCATCCTCACCTGATACTTCAAACTGTCCTTGACTAGCGTGAATGTCCACCAGTTGAAGTTCCCCTTTATGGATATCTCCATTTCGGGTCGTGTAGGTGACATCAATGCCTAAGTCTTGGAAGTACATCTTGAAAAGCTCAGGCTCTCTTACTTTCATTCTAGCCATCAATGGTCCAAAACCACGACCTCCTCCTGCAAACTGGATGAACCCATACGAGAATATAGCTTTGTCGTAAGTGTTGATTGCGTCAAAGTTTCCTTCATGTTGTGAAATGTAACGCATGGCCATGGCTAGGTTCTCATCCAGTCCCAGTTCCAAGAAGGTAGACAACGGAACGCTTTCAGCTGATGAGTTACCATGAAAACCAACTCCGTGATAATAAACATTGTAGCCACTTCTGACAAAGTTATTGAAATTGATTGTAATGGTTTGTCCTGTAATAGGGTGGGGGAAGGAGAGTTCATACTCGGTAAATTCTCTGAGGAACTTAAAGGTGATGTCTCCATTGTCAATGACGCCAGCAGTAAAACGGTTGGTGCCTAGCATCTCACAACGTTGAGTGTTGGCTACCCACCAGTTGAGGCGGTATCTATCCTGAAGCTTTCTAATAGCGGAAATGGTTTGAGGTATGTTTTTACCCCAAATGTCGCCACCGGTTTGCTGCTGAAGTCTGTAGGGGTTTTCATCATGGTCCTCTGCTAAAAAGCCCAATTGCATCAATCTAAGCTGTACTTTTTCTAGATCTTCTGCATGTATATTAGTATCAGCAGCAATCCTGCCCAAAAGTCCTTTGCCAATTGCCAGTTTACCGTCAACCTTTTCAAGGCTAAGAATTTCCCTGTTTTGAGCGATAACTTTTGTATTCCCTTGAAGATGGGATGGAGGATTAGGTGTAGAGCTAAATGGAATCATCAGCTTTTGACCTATATAAATATTGTTGCCCCTGATGCTATTCAGTCTTACGATATCCTCAGGTTGTACACTGTAATCCTTGGCTATTTTGGCTAACCATTCACCTGGACTTACTGTATGAACCCTATATTTGGTGTCGGCTGGGGATTTTGAATCAGGAATAGATGTATTTCCATTGGACTTGCTTCTAGTAGGTACTTTAAGTATTTGTCCTACATAAATGGATGCATTGACAGGAAGTCCATTCATGGAAAGCAAGTCAGCAGGTGTTGTATTGAAATTTTGTGCAATTAAATATAATGAGTCACCAGCTTGTACTGTATAATCCTCTACAGCTAGCGAAGGAGATGATACTGGTGGTGTGTTGGCAGGCATTTCTGCTACTTTTAGTTGTTGCCCTATATATATAGTGGCCTGTGGACTCATATTATTAAGCCCAAGGATTTCTTCAGGCGTTGTGCCAAACTGTTTGGCTATTTTGAATAATGAGTCTCCAGCCTGTACGGTATAGTACCGAATCTGTTTCATATTGGGATTGTCCTCATGTACAACAGAATTACTGCTGTTGGAAGAAACCTTCAGTTTTTGACCTACATAGATTCCAGAGTTGGTTGATAGTCCATTGATCCGTAGAATTTCTTGGGGAGGAATATTGAATTTTTTACCAATGGCGTAAAGTGTATCACCACTTTGTACAGTGTATTCTACAGCACTTTGCCCTTCAGGAGTTGCATTGGCTTGGGAAACAAAAAGCGATTGCCCGATCTGTAATACAGAAGTCGGCTTCAAGCCATTAATAGATAGCAGTTCGTTGGTTGAAAGATTATATTTTTTTGCGATGCTATACAGTGTGTCCCCTGGTTGTACAATATGACGCATGTCTAAGTTTGGGAATTAGTTTTCAGGAAATTGACCAAGTGGCATTACAACAGATCAAAGTAGTCACTTTTCTATGTAAGGCACTGTTATATTGAAAGTATAAAATTATTGTATTTTATATGAATTAATTACATGAAAATTGGTGTTTTTTTTCTTTAATAAACCTAATGAGAAGCAGTAACCAGCTTTGGTGAAACAGCCTCTGTGTACTTTTAAATAGCGAGTGTGTAATCTGTTAAAATACATTTAAAAAATTAGATAATTCGTATTTTTTAGACAAATTCGCAATCTTAGAACGCATTTTTAAGGAAGTTATTCATTTGAGGAGCTTCAAGTGCTAAATTTTTTAAAAACTGTCAGTGAGGTCATTGAATTGTGTAAATTCTGGCAGAAAATCGATTAACAAGCAGGATATAGTTTTTGAACCTATGCTGAGAAGAATATTATTGCCAATATTACTTGGCCTGATACTGGGGGCGTGTAGCAACTTTTCTAAAGTAATGAAAAGTACTGATCCGAAAGAAAAGTATGAAGCTGCTGTAGCCTATTATGAAGAAAAAGATTACTATCGAGCAGGGTTGTTGTTTGAAGATGTGATGCCTGCCTTTGTGGGTGCAGCTGAGTCTGAGCAGTTGCAGTTCTACTATGCATACTGTCATTTCTATCAGAGTCAGTACTTGCTGGCAAACCATTACTTTAAGAGCTTCTTTAATACTTACAACAGAAGCCCTTATGCAGAAGAAGCACTTTATATGTCAGCATACTCGCTTTATAAGGATACACCAAGATACAACCTTGATCAGTCCAATACCAATGATGCGATTGGCGAGATGCAGGACTTCCTGAACAGATACCCTGCTAGTGAGTACGCTCCTGAAGCAAACAGAATTATTTTGGAATTGCGTCAGAAACTGGAGAAGAAGGCTTTTGAAAATGCAATGCAGTATGCACAGCTGAGAAGATACAAAGCAGCATCTGTAGCATTGGATAACTTTATGAAGGATTATCCGGATTCTGAGCTGAAAGAGCAGGCAATGTTCAAGAAGTTGGAAGCAGAGTTTGAACTGGCAAAAATCAGTATTCCTTCCAAACAACAAGAGCGTTTTGAGACAGCACTGATTACTTACAAGAAGTTTTCAAGTAAGTACCCAGATTCAGAATATTTCAAGACAGCTTCAAAAATTAGTGATGCTGCCACAAAAGAATTGGATAGAATAACTGCTTCTGTTCGATAAGTTTAGCTTATTAAGTGTAACAGCAGTTAGTGAATGATGCTAGATAAATTTGGAAACTTTTTTAAAAAAGTTGTAGTTTAGCAGTTCGATTCCACTTTGATTTGATATCGTCATAACAAATAAAGCATAATGTCAAAATCATCTATTATTACGAGAGACTTCTCGGACTTGACTCAAGAAACTGATAACATTTACGAGTCGCTGGTGATTATTTCTAAAAGAGCCAGACAGATTTCTACTAACCTGAAAGAAGAGCTTACAGCAAAGCTTTCAGAGTTTGCAACAACAGTAGACAATCTGGAAGAAATTCACGAGAACAGAGAGCAGATCGAAATTTCTAAGTTCTACGAAAGAATGCCGAAGCCTACTACTCTGGCAACTGAGGAGTTTATCGAAGGTAAGGTGTATTTCACAAAAGGTACTGATCAAGAATTTTAATTCTTTGTATCAGCAACTCGAACAGCTTCCGAATCCATTGAATGGTTTCGGAAGTTTTTTTTTGTCTAAACTTCTAGTTCATCTATATTTCGTACAATTATATTGGCGCAATATTGGATTTTGAATGAGCGAACGGGAATGAGCATACTGAAGAACAAGAAAATACTGATTGGCGTTACGGCAAGTATCGCAGCCTATAAAATTGCACATCTAACAAGGTTGCTGAAAAAGCAAGGGGCAGAAGTTCAACTGCTGATGACAGACGCTTCCAAAGAATTTATCACACCACTTACACTTTCAACCCTATCTGAAAGGCCTGTGCTTTCTGATTTTACGAAAGGCAAAACAGGAGAATGGAACAACCATGTAGAGTTGGGGATGTGGGCTGACCTGATGCTGATTGCACCTGCAAGTGCAAATACCTTGGGCAAAATGGCAGGTGGAATATGTGATAACTTACTATTGGCAACATACCTGTCTGCTAGGTGTCCCGTATTTGTATGTCCTGCAATGGATCTTGATATGTATGCACATCCTTCAACGATGCGTAACCTGGTACTGTTACAGGAGTATGGTAACCATATTATCGACGCTGAGGAAGGTGAGTTGGCAAGTGGACTGACTGGAAAAGGTAGAATGGCAGAGCCTGAGCATATCGTAGCTGCTATGGAACAGTTTCTGACTAGTGAAGATAAGCCATTAAGTGGGAAGAAAGTGCTATTGACAGCAGGACCTACAAGAGAGTATATCGATCCTGTAAGGTATATGACCAATGCATCCAGCGGAAAAATGGGCTACTCTTTGGCAGCTGCTTTTCTAAAGCAGGGAGCAGATGTTACAATAGTAAGTGGTCCTGTTGACGTTGAGGCAGAAGGAGGCATAAAAATCATTCCTGTCAATACAGCGGAAGAAATGTATAAGGCAACTGCCAATGAATTTGATAAGGTAGATATTGCCGTTTTTACAGCAGCTGTGGCTGATTATACACCAAAGTATAAATCGGATGTCAAGATCAAGAAAGAGGGTAATGACATGAATATTGAGATGGTCAAAACACATGACATTGCCTTTGAAATGGGAAAACTCAAAAAGTCTGGACAAATGACTGTTGGTTTTGCTTTGGAAACCAATAATGAGCAGGAGAACGCAATTAAAAAATTGCATAAGAAAAATCTGGACTTTGTAGTTCTGAACTCATTGCAAAACAAAGGTGCTGGGTTTGGACATGATACAAACCAAATTACCATATTTGATGAACAGGGTGCGACGACATTCCCGCTTAAGTCCAAAAGGGAAGTGGCGGAAGATATTGTAGCTTACTTGTTGAAAAAACTTCAAGAGGTTTAAGAATCAGATAAAACTAAACTATATGAAATACCCATTGCGAAAATTATTCTTACTGGTACTACTTGCTTGCTGTAATATTGGTTGGGCACAAGAACTTGATATCAATGTAACGGTGAATGGCGAACGTGTGCAGACACAGGAGCAACAGGTGTTTACGGACTTACAAAATGCCATGGAGAAGTTTCTGTTGTCTCAGGAGTGGACCACAGATACTTTTGAGGAGTTTGAAAGAATTAAGTCCAATATTCAAGTAACCCTCAACAGCAATACTGATATCAATAATCAGGTTTATGAGGCAAATGTGCAGATTCAATCACTCAGACCTGTATACGGTACAGACTATGAGACACCTGTAATGAATTATTTGGACAATAAATGGCTTTTTTCATATAGACCATCTGATCCCATGATCTTTTCTGAGAATACCTATTCTACAGAACTGACATCGCTGATGGCTTATTACTCTTACCTGATTCTAGCTTTGGATTATGATACATTCTCGCCAAAAGGAGGAACACCATTTTATGAGAGGGCTTTAAACATCGCAAACTACTCGCAACAGTCAGGTGGTAGAGGTTGGGATCAGTTGGGGGATAAACGTGACCGTGTATTCCTGATCAGGGACTTAACAAATCCTTTGTTTGAGCCTTTCCGTGAAGCTTTATATGAGTATCATAGGTTGGGAATGGATAAGTTTGAAGAAAACCCAGATGAAGCACGCAAAGTGATTTTGTCAGCGCTGAGAAAAATTGAACAAGTAAGGGATGCAGTTCCGATTTCAATAACGATTGATATGTTTTTTGATACGAAAGCACCTGAACTGATTAATGTCTTTTCTCAAGGTGATAAAACGGTTATAGCAGAAGCTGTTCAACTGATGATCAAGTTGAACCCAACGAATGCGAACAAATTCAGAAAACTACTGTAGGGTATAAGGTATTCAGATAGGATTGAAGTGGCGAAGATCGGAGAGTTATATAGATTGGTGCAGGTACTGAGTCTTGATGTGGTGGCAGGCGCTTTGGCAAGTACACTTTTCATTGCACAGTACCTGAATGTTACTTTGCCACTAAGTGTCCTGATTACTTTGGGAGCGGCTGTTTGGGTGATCTATACAACAGACCATTTGCTGGATGCCAAATCAATACAGCATAAGGCACATACGTTGAGACACAGGTTTCATCAGGAGCATTCCAAAAAGCTAACATGGGCTGTTGCGGTTGTAGGGATTATTGGTGCTGTTGGTGTGTATTTCCTTCCGGTTGTAACAATTCAGTACGGTTTGACACTTACTATAGTTGTAGGCTTATATTTCTTGGTGTTGAAGCTTACCGGAGGTAATCTTTTAATGTTCAAGGAAGTCTCCATAGCCACCATTTATACTTTAGGGATTTTTTTGGGGCCATTTAGTCTGGCTCATGATTTTTCTGATACAGGTCTGTGGCTATTGTTGACAGAGTATTTGCTGCTTGCCTATATCAATTTGTTGGAGTTTTCTTTATATGATGCCTCTTCAGATGCACAAGATCAACAGAGAAGTGCCGTCAGTGCGGTAGGAAAGTCAAAAATTTATTGGATGATTACCCTTCTGTTTGTACTCCTGTTTACCTGTATGTCTGTAGGTGTTTTTTACTGGTTGTCAAATGCACCTCTGTTTGTAGCTTCTCAATGGGTAATTCTACTGATGACATTAGGGTTATTGGCTGTATTGATATTCAGAAAGCAGCTTGAACGGAGACAATACTACCGAATTTTGGGAGATGCAGTCTTTCTGTTTCCCATAATTGGCCTTTTCTAAGTAGTTTTTTATGAATCAATCAAGTAAAACAAGCTTTGATTTTTTGGCTCCATACTATGACAGGTTGGCAAGGATCGTTTTTGGTAAACACATTGTCAATGTCCAATTGGACTTACTTTCAGAGTTAAGAGCGAATGACAAGGTGCTGATCGTAGGAGGAGGGACTGGTTGGATTCTTCCTGAGATTTTTGATAGATATCCAGCGATTCAAGTTACCTATGTTGAAGCTTCTCCAAAGATGGTAGCCCAAGCCAAAGCAAAATTGGATCTGGAGTTACATAGCCAAGTCCAGTTTGTTGTAGCTACTCACCAAATTGTAAAAGAGCAAAGTATATATGATGCCGTTATCACCTTCTTTTTCTTGGATGTTTTGCAGGAAAGTGAACAATCTGATGCCATACAGAAGTTAGGTGGAGCATTGAAAAAAGGAGGGAAGTGGCTGTTGGCGGACTTTCAGTTAAGAAAGGGAGTTCATTTTATCTGGCAATGGGTACTACTTCAGCTCATGTTGTTCTTCTTCAAGATTACAAGTAACCTTCATATCACAAGGTTGCCATCATTTGAAAACCTCTTTGATCAACATGAATACAAGCATGAAGTACTACGTACTTATTTTGCTGGGATGATATTTGGGAAGAGCCTCAAAAAACTATAAAAAAGAAGGGTGTCACATTTTGTATGGACACCCTTTCGCTTTTTCTGACAATTAAGATAATAAGGTCTTGAGTCAATAAAATCTACTTTGTAAAACGGTTTCCCGTTCCTGTGTTAGTTATTCATCGCTGGTCACCTTTGTGTAGGCGATATTTTTAATAGGGAGAAGTAAATTTACTTATCTCTGTTATACGCTTTTCAATTAGTTATGACTCAATGTCGTGATTTTTTTTCAATTAAAGTATGTAAAGTGTTATGGAGTAGGTTAGTAATCAGTTATTTATTGATATAGTTCAATGTAATCATGAAATATACTTGATCAGTAGATGTATTAATTCATAAAAATGCGTTGGGTATAAGAGGTCTAGGATTATGCTAACTTGGAAAATTCATATTTGTTAATGAAAATATTGAAGTACCTCAATACTGTACTCAGCTTTTATGTTTAACTTTGTCAAGTTAATGGGCTTGATTTTTGTGGAATATCAAGAAGTTTATAGCATTGATTTAAGCAAATACAATCTTATATCTATCATTTTTTTCAAATAATCAGCTGAATATTATGAAGAAGAAAATCTTTTTGGCTCTTGCATTTGTAGGAATGCTTCTTACGTTGACAAGTGCAACCAATGTTGATGCAGTTGGAGGACTTATTGTCCTGAAAGTTACTGTAATTGATTCAAAAGGTAATCCTGTACGTGATGCGGAAGTATCTCTGTTTGATAATGAGGATGATGCAGATGCAATGGCAAACCCTGCTGTAGAAATCAAGAAAACCAATAGCCACGGACATGCATCATGGTTTGGTGGTGGATTGGCTGAGAAAAAATACTACATCAAGGCAAAGAAAGGAAAACTGGAATCAGAGAGTGGTCTTGAAACTACTAGACTTGAAAAAGGAAAAGTAAACAGGCTGAATGTAATTGTTGGGGAAGGTTTGGAAATCATGATTCCAAACGAAACCAATAAGGAAGCAAAGAAGTAATCTGACGCTAGGCATTAAAACAAAAAAGGATCTGGTACGATACCAGATCCTTTTTTGTTTTAATAGTTATTATTTGATATAACGGAAATCGTGTCCGTTTTCAAGCTGTACCAAAAATTCGTACATAAGCTTGATCGTATCTTCAATGTCCTCCTTGTGAGCTGTCTCAACAGTTGTGTGCATGTATTTCAGCGGCAGGGAAATCAATGCTGATGCAACCCCTTCACCTGAATAGGCAAAAGCATCTGTATCCGTTCCAGTAATACGTGAAGCCGCAAGTCTTTGGAACTCGATGCCTTTTTCCTCAGCAGTGTCAATGATCATATTCAGCAAATTGTTCTGTACAGCAGGGCCATAAGTCAAAACTGGACCTTTACCACATTTGCTTTCACCTTGCTTCTGCTTGTTGTACATCGGTGAAGTGGTGTCATGGCATACGTCAGTGACAATCGCTACATTTGGCTTGATTCTGTTGGCGATCATTTCTGCACCTTTCAGACCAATTTCTTCCTGTACAGCATTTACGATATACAGTCCAAATGGCAGTTTTATATCATTCTCATACAGCCTTCTGGCTACTTCTGCGATCATAAAGCCACCAATTCGGTTGTCAAGGGCACGACCACTGATAAACTTGCCATTCAGTTCAGCAACTTCATCCTCATAAGTGATTACACAGCCAACGTGTACACCCATTTCCAATACTTCATCTTTTGACTCAGCCCCGATGTCGATAAAGATATTGTCCATGCTTGGGTTGTCTTCCTTTTCCTTACGTACGTGGATGGCAGGCCAACCGAAGACACCTTTAACAATACCGTTTTTGGTGTGGATATTCACCCTTTTTGAAGGAGCAATCTGATGGTCAGAGCCACCATTTCTTACAACATATATGTAGCCTTCAGGTGAGATGTAGTTTACAAACCACGAGATTTCATCAGCGTGAGCTTCGATTACTACTTTATATGGAGCATCAGGGTTGATAACACCAACCGCTGTGCCGTAAACATCTACATAGTGCTCATCGATATAAGGTTTCAGGTAATCCAGCCATATTTTTTGGCCTTCTGCTTCAAATCCAGTAGGTGAAGCATTATTAAGGTATTTAGTCAGAAATGTTTTGCTTTGTTGGTCCATATTTCAATTCTGTCTTGTTGATGTATGATAATTGTGCAATCCCTTTCTAGTAGTTAATTGCATTTATAAAAGTTCCAGAACAGTTTCCAAACCAATTCCTCTTGAGCCTTTGACAAGGATCAGTGCATTTTGAATTGGATTGTCCTGTAAGTGCTTATGTAGTTCCTCTTTCTCCTTATAGAAAGCTCCAGGATTGTCTTTTTGTTTGAAAAATTCTTCGCCTACGAAGAAAGAAAGTACAAAGTTTTTCGATTCAGCCATTTCAACCATCTTATGGTGCTCGTCCTGACTGATATCTCCCAATTCACGCATGTCGCCCAATATTACCACTTTCTGCTTTTCTGTATCGAACTGCTCAAGGTTTTCCATAGCGACCTCAACAGAAGAAGGGTTGGCATTGTATGCATCCAGAATAATAAGGTTCGTGCCTTTTTCAATTAGCTGCGAACGGTTATTGTCAGCCGCATAATTGGCAATGGCATCGTGTATTTCTTCAACTGGAACTTCAAAATATTTACCTATACAGAATGCCGTCAGCATATTCTGGAAATTGTACGAGCCAATTGTCTTGGTTTGCACTTCTCTGTCCTGTCTGTCTTTATATCGAATAAACGGGCTGGCACCAAGCAGCTCAAGGTTGGCAAAATCATATTCACCACCATACCAGACAGGTGCTTTGAAACGCTTTGCCATATTGGCAATGATACGATCCTGAGAGTTGACAAAGACAATTCCATCGTTCTTGATAAGGTAATCAAAGATTTCGCTCTTGGCTCTTACATTGGCTTCAAAGCTCCCAAACCCTTCTATGTGATCCTTTCCTATATTGGTGATGAAGCCGTGTGTCGGCTCAGCTATTTTACAAAGTTCAGTTACTTCACCAACATGGTTGTCTCCCATCTCAACCAGCGCCATTTCAGTATCAAGAGGCATTTCCAGTAAGGTAAGAGGTACACCAATATGATTGTTGAAATTCCCCTTGGTAGCATGTGTCCTGTACTTTTTGGCCAGTACTCTGTGGAGTAACTCTTTGGTGGTTGTTTTACCGTTAGATCCAGTTACAGCAATAAATGGAATGTCAAATTGAGTACGGTGATGGTGAGCCAATTGCTGAAGCGTAGTAAGCACATCTTCGACGAGGATCATACGCTTGTCTGTGGCATAAGCTTCTTCATCAATGATGGCATAGGCAGCTCCTTTTTCAAGCGCTTGTAAAGCAAATTTATTTCCGTTGAAGTTGCCACCTTTCAAGGCAAAAAACAGCATGCCTTCTTCAATTTTTCTTGTGTCGGTAGAAATATTGGGGTGCTTTAAGTATAGCTGATATAATTTTTCTATTTCCATATCATTGATCGATCATTTGCTTGACAGAAGGGATTTACATAGGTTTTAAGCATCCCATCAGTTGCCAAAGATATAAAAATACAATTGTTGGAACGAATTCCAGTTAACACTCTTTCCTTAAGAGTTGTTAGAATAGTATGCAGATAGAAAATGATTTAAATTTTAATGGTATAGAAACTCTAATTACTGTTAGAAGTTTTTTTAAAAACAAAGCTGTTTTCTATCTTCGTTTGATAACGTTGAAATATTAAACTTAACATACGAACTTTCCATGAAGGTCACCATTGTAGGAGCTGGCAATGTGGGTACTACATGTGCTGATGTACTAGCGTACAGAGAAATTGTAAATGAAGTAGTGCTGCTTGATGTAAAGCAGGGATATGCTGAAGGAAAAGCCCTTGATATTTGGCAGAAAGCATCAGTGTACCCTTATGACACCAAAGTTGTAGGGGTAACCAATGATTATTCCAAGACTGCGAACTCAGACGTTGTTGTGATTACTTCAGGGTTTCCCCGAAAGCCTGGGATGTCACGTGATGACCTGATCAGTACCAACACCAATATCGTAAAGGTAGTAACTGAAAAAGTAGTCAAGTATTCACCTGAAGCCATTATCATTGTCGTGACCAATCCATTGGATGTGATGACCTATCAGGCTTTGCTGTCATCAGGACTTCCAAGGACAAAAGTGATCGGTATGGCAGGGACTCTTTTTACGGCCCGTTACCGTGCATTTTTAGCAGAAGCATTGGATATTTCTCCAAAAGAAATCTCAGCTGTATTGATGGGAGGTCATGGAGACACAATGGTTCCTCTTCCAAGGTATACAACTATCAGTGGCATCCCTGTGACAGAGCTGATTGATAGAGAGACTTTGGAACATATCGTAGAGAGAACTAAGTTCAGTGGGGGAGAGATGGTCAAGTTGATGGGGACCTCAGCTTGGTATGCTCCTGGAGCTGCTGCTGCACAAATGGTAGAAGCCATTGTAAAGGATCAACATCGTGTTTTCCCTGTGTCAGTTTGTCTTGAAGGGGAGTACGGAATTGAAAACTGCTGTTTTGGTGTTCCGGTAATTTTAGGTAAGAATGGCGTTGAGCAGATAATTGAATTAGAGCTTAACGACGAAGAGAAAGCGTTGCTGGAGGATTCTTATACACACGTACTTGAACTGATGCAGGTATTGGAGAAAATGTCTTAATAGGCAACTCAGATGCTGATTTAGATAAAGAAAAAGCCATTCCAAGTTGAACATGGAATGGCTTTTTACTTAATATTCTAGCAGTGTTGTATTACAGTTTAAGGTCTCCGTTGGTCTTGCGAACACCCTCCGCAGAAGCAGTAAGCTTTTCTTTCTCAGCGTCAGAAAGCTCGATTTCTACGATTTTTTCGATACCGTTCTTGCCAATGATTACTGGCACACCGATACAAAGGTCAGACAGTCCATACTCACCGTCAAGTAGTGCCGAGCAAGGGAACATTTTCTTAGAGTCCAGTGCAATTGCTCTTACCAATTCAGATACTGCAGCACCTGGAGCATACCAAGCAGAAGTACCCAACAGTTTTGTCAGTGTAGCACCACCTACTTTAGTCGCTTCCACTACTTCAGCTTGCTGATCAGCAGTAAGGAATTCTGTTACAGGAACGCTGTTGCGTGTCGCTTTCTCGATCAAAGGTACCATACCAGTGTCACTGTGACCACCGATTACCATACCTGAGATATCAGACTGAGGACAGCCGATAGCTTCAGCCAAACGGTACTTGAAACGAGCGCTGTCAAGAGCACCACCCATACCGATGATACGGTTTTTAGGAAGACCTGTAGATTTTGCTGCAAGGTAAGTCATTGTGTCCATAGGGTTGGAAACAACAATGATAATTACATCAGGAGAGTGTTTGATCAGGTTTTCTGATACTTCTTTTACGATACCTGCATTGATACCGATCAACTCTTCACGAGTCATGCCAGGTTTACGAGGGATACCTGAAGTGATAACAGCCACATCACTGCCTGCTGTTTTAGCGTAATCACCTGTTGTACCTGTAATAGTAGAGTCAAAGCCGTTCAGTGAAGCTGTTTGCATCAGGTCCATCGCTTTACCTTCAGCGAAACCTTCTTTGATATCAACCAGTACGATTTCGTCTGCGAAATCTTTGATCGCGATGTACTCAGCACAGCTTGCACCTACTGCGCCTGCTCCTACAACTGTTACTTTCATGAATCTTAATTTTTAAACTAAATGAATTATTGCCCTTTTGGCTGTAACAAATGTATTAAACCAAGACGATTAATAAAATTCATAAGATGGTAATCTTTGTCAGATTTTGAGATAAATATGCTGACAAAGCTTAATAAATGCATATCCTTATATCATTGCGGGAGTATAATGTTGTCGACATGTGGTAAACCCAAAATAGTATATATCCTTTTTTGGGCTTTATAACAAGAAATAAAAAAAGCCATGAATCGAGTCATGGCTTCTGTTTATTTATATGCGTGTTTGTATTAAATCTTATTGTCTTTCAGGACCTTTCTGCTTATTGTTTTTGACAGGAACAGGCTGAAGTGCAGGTTTTCTTTTATTCATCTCTTCAACAACAATAATTCCTCCTGCTATAAGTCCTGCAACCAATCCTGCTCCAAGCACAGAAGGTAACATTACATTAGATAGAAGCGATAGTAGCGTTGTTATAATCGATAAGATCAGTATGGTGGTTGCTTCTTTCATATAGCTATTTGTTAATTGAAAATTAATTCTACTCTATATACGCTTTATATAGGTTAAGTGTTCAAATATTACAATTCTTTAACAGATATTTTTAAAAATATGGAGGCAAATAGAAGCTATTTCTAAATGAAGGTTAACATTGACGTTACATTGTCACCAATGCTTTGTCATCTGCTGCTTTGAAAGTGCTGTCAGAAGGGGTAAAGAATTGTACATTTTTTATGTCTGCCTCGCCAAGTTGTTTAGTTATCCCTTTGCCTTCTCTCCATTCCCAAAATTTCCATTTTTGGGCAATTGGCACTCCATCAACACTTTCATAATTCTCATATGTGATCGCATGCGGATCTTCATTGGCTTTCGTTTCATCTTTGCCGTAGGTCACGATATAGGCCATGCCGAATAGCGTATTGTCGGCTGTGTCAATATAGACCCGATACCAGTCATCAGGAGTGTCTCCTACATTGTCACCAAAAGTAAGCAAGCCAACCGAATATGCTTTCTCATTTAATTCCTCATTTTCGAGCATTTCCCAATGGGTACCCGGGTCGCTAAACTTGAATGGAGCTGCGAAGAAGTACGCCCATGTGAATATATCAAATCGGGCGCCGTCATATTTCGCTGAAGCTGGAGTGATGTAAACTTTGTCCCCATCATAAACCAATGAAGTACTGTCAGTCTTGTCAATTCTTATTTTGGTAGAATTGGTAAGCATTTTTACCTTTCCTTCAAGCCTTTTCTTATCACCAAAATAGAGCGTTAGGTCAAAGGAAATGGCTGGTTGCTTATAAAAATCACTACGGTTATGAGCAGTCTCAAGGTGCTCAATCAGTGCGGGAGTCTGTACTTCTTTGACAGCTTCCTGAGCTGCCTCAGGTGCAGAATCTTGTGCTTCATGAGGGTTGGATTGATTGCTTCCACAGCCTAATACGATTAAAGCCCCAATGATTACAAATACTGACTTTTTCATAAGCTACTTTTGGTTAAGGATGATGAGATACAAAAAAAGCCTTTTGCACCATATATTGGGCAAAAGGCTTTTGAGGTATGTTAATGTACCGACTTGGATTACAGAGTCGCCATGTAAGCCAACAGTTCGATTACTTTGTTAGAGTAACCCCACTCGTTGTCATACCAAGAAACAACTTTCACAAAGTTGTCGTTCAGTGCGATACCTGCATCTGCATCGAATACTGAAGTTTTTTCTTCACCTACGAAGTCTTGAGAAACAACTGCATCCTCAGTGTAACCCAATACGCCTTGCAGACCGCCATCTGAAACTGGAGTTTCAGATGCTTTCTTCATAGCAGCTTTGATGTCTTCGTAAGAAGCACCTTTGTCCAGACGGCAAGTCAGGTCAACTACTGAAACGTCAACAGTAGGAACACGGAATGCCATACCAGTCAGTTTACCGTTCATCTCAGGAATTACTTTACCTACTGCTTTTGCAGCACCTGTAGATGAAGGGATGATATTGTTAAGGGCAGCTCTACCACCTCTCCAGTCTTTCATTGAAGGACCGTCAACTGTTTTCTGAGTTGCAGTAGTAGCGTGAACTGTAGTCATCAGACCTTCTACGATACCGAAGTTGTCGTTCAACACCTTCACGATAGGAGCCAGACAGTTAGTAGTACAAGATGCGTTAGATACGATTGTGTCTTCAGCAGTAAGTTTGCCGTGGTTTACACCGTATACGAACATAGGAGTGTCGTCCTTAGAAGGAGCTGACATAACCACTTTTTTAGCACCTGCTTCGATGTGTTTCGCTGCAGTTTCTTTTGTCAGGAACAGACCAGTAGATTCAACTACGAAATCCGCACCGATGTCACCCCACTTCAAGTCTGCTGGGTTTCTTTCTGCTGTTACTCTGATAGTCTTGCCATTTACAACAAGGTGACCGTCCTTTACAGAAACTTCGCCTTGGAATTGGCCGTGTACTGAGTCATACTTCAGCATATAAGCGATGTAGTCAACGTCCAGCAAGTCGTTGATACCTACGATCTCAATATTGTCTCTAGATTGTGCTGCACGGAATACTAGTCTACCGATTCTTCCGAATCCATTAATCCCAACTTTAATTGTTGACATAGTTTGCTGAATTTTATTTTATGATAAATAAGTAAAATGCGCTTTGGGTCCTGTAGTAAAAGAATCCAAGGATATTATGGTTACATAACTGCTCAGTTCGATGGTTTGTTCGAACCGTGCGCTACACAAACTTAATCAAATCTTAAAGCCATTAAGAATGACCTTTATCATTATTTCGAGGTAATTTTGTAAGAAAATCAAGTGTCCTCTACACACTATAAATCGCTTATCGTTTGATTAACAAGCCATCCCAATAGAAGTCTTGCTGTGTACTTCCACCCATATAAAATTTATCATCTGCAAGCTCTAAAAAGTTTTTTTCATTATTTAACACTTTTAAGCCCGTTTCATTGAGGGTTAGCATTTCATGATTATCATATAAAGGTGATAGATAATCGAGTATTTTTTCAAATATCAAATCACCATAACCATAAATACTATCCGCCATAAGTATACTTCCCAACACTTTTCTTCTAGGTTTTGGCGACTCATTAATGACATTGAGAATCAGTCTTTCAGGGGAACCGATACCACTGATAGGGTGGGGGAATCGTCTGAAATGTGCGAGGAATGCATCATAAAGATCGGTGCTATCAGGGTGATTTTCCTTTATTAATTCGTGCAGTTTTCTTGGGTCAGGATCACAGTACATTTTCCAGAAAAGATGATTTTTTTCCATCATTTCCTCTGTAAGTAAGGTTTTGTTTTTATATAACTGTACCAGGCTCTGGGGAGGTAATTCCGCTAGACCTTTATATTTGGCTGTAGAAAATAACTTGGAGAAAGGAACTTGAAAAAACTGAGTGTTTGAGCATTGTTGTAGATGAGCATATGAGATCAGTGCCAGTTGATTGATCTGGCAGAACAGGTCATGTTCAAACCAAAAAACTACTTGATCATATTGACATAAGCTGCTTATTTTTTCCTCAAACTCATTGATGGTCTTTTCTTGGTAGTTCGGATTGTCAATTTCATAATCAGCTTCGAAATAAGCAGCACGAATTTTCCAGAAGTCTTCAGAAGCAACATCCGGATGGACTGGGCCAGTACATAGTGTTTCTCTGAAAATGGCAATATCACCTTTGATTTGTGATTCCTTAAAAGAATGAAGGAGGCCATCTCCATTTAGAATATGAAGGGTTTTATGCATGTTGTGTTGTCTTTTGGGGCTATATAATAACGGATATTCTGATATTCATGAAGAAACAAAAAAAGCGGTATTCACTGAAAGAATACCGCTTAAATATTATAAAGCCTGACTATTTATTACAGAGCAGTAGTTGAAAGTACTGATTTCACTACTACGTCAACAGTTGGCCAAAGTACGCTCTTGCCGTCAGATCCTTTGTGAAGATCTTCACAAACACCGTTCAATGCTTCCAGTGCAGGAGTTGCACCAAATTCAGCTACGTCGATTGTGCCTGTTAGTCTGATAGTGCCAGGAGCGTCATCTTCTTTTTCACTAACTGTATACTTCATTGACAGGTCTTTCTCTACGTCATTCAGTTTTACTGTAACAGTAGCAGTACCTGCTTTGTCGTCGCCTTCTACTGCTTTAATTGTTCCTGTAATCGCTTCAGTATTGGCCATTTTACCGAAGAAGTGCTCACGCAATTTACCATCTCTGTCAGGGTTGCTAGAGTTAACGCTGCTTACAGGAATGCTAAAAGTCAGAGCGTTCATGATAGCCATTGGAGACTCAGCACTTGTCACTTTAGGTGTTACTTCAAACTCGTCAAATTTTCCACCCACACCTGCTTTTTCAGTAAATTTGAAAGCAGTCCACAAAACACTTGTATTGGCTTTGTCAAATGTGAAAACCTGCTTTTCGGTTTTTGTTTCAGCAACTTCAACAGATGAAGTATTTTCTTGTTGTGTTGCTTTGTTGCAGCTTATTGCTCCAAATGCTACTAAAGCAGCAGCAGTGATGGTCATTAATTGTTTTTTCATTACAGATTCTGGTTTTTATAGTTTTCTGATTTTCAGGTGTGAATAAGCAAAATTATATCACTATCTGAAGTAATAATTTGATTATTCTTTTGCTAAAATAGAAACAAGCTTTTCTTTATCCAAAGTTTAAGCCAAACCAGAAATTAGCAGAGTCTAATTTTTAATTAGATTTTTAAAATTTTATTTACTTTTAACTTGTTGTTTCCTACTGTATTTCTGCAATGAAATCTTGACGTTCAGTGTTCCTTTAACTTGCTTGATTTCTTCAATACGAGCATCTACTCTAGAACCGGAAAGCATTCTTGATTTTAATTCAAGTGACTGGTCCATATCTATAAAACCTAACTGATCTCCATTAAGCCTGATGACTTTGACGGCATCTTTGTCATGTGGATTCAATTCATCAGGAAGTAATAAAAGCCTGTCACCAATTTTTGCTTTTTTGATTAGATCTTGCCTTTCAGTACCATCCTCATTTTTATACCGTGTACCCACGATGTTGGTGTACTCTAATGGTAATTTTTGTTCGGCAGTGACCTTGTGGAATTTCTTTATATAATTCTGGTATAGAGCCTCTTCTGTGGCTTTTTGTTTGCGAACCTTATTCAGTTTTCTCCTTTTTTGTAGCAACAGAATTATCAAAATACATAGGAGAATAGGTAATAGGTAGTTGAACAGCGTCATAATTCTGATAGTTAAGCAATTGGTTTTGAATAGCCTTATCCAACACTTATGCTAATTAATTGTTGGATTTTATCTAGATGTGAATATAACAGAACGTAGCAATTATAGGAAAAAAATAACCCGCCACTTATAAAAAGTAGGCGGGTCGGTCATTTATTTATCCAATGAACTAATTCCAAGAATTAAGCAAAAGGCTCATTAAACCAGCTCTCAGCAAGCTCCTTTTCAAAGGAATCATCCGAGATATGGGTATACTCGTTGGTCTTATTACTGTAGTTGTAATCTTTGATCCACTCTGTATGATTCTGAGCCAATTGAGATACTGCATCTACCAAGTAATGAGCTTCCTCATCAGTCATGGTAGGGTGAATAGACATACGGACCCAACCTGGTTTGAGAGACAAATCTCCACTGTTAATCAGGTCTGTAATGTATTTTGATTTCTCTTGAGATACTTGCAGTAAGTAGTGACCGTAAGTACCGGCACAAGAGCACCCACCTCTTACCTGAATTCCAAACTTGTCGTTCAGAAGTTTTACAGCCAAGTTGTGGTGAAGTCCTTCGATATAGAATGAAATAATACCCAGTCTTTCTTTGATGTGGTCTGCGAGAATATGCAAGCCATCAGTTTTGATCATGCCATCCCATAAGATATTCATAAGCTCTTTCTCACGCTTAAGAATATTTTCTGTTCCCATTTCATCCTTAAGCTTAGCACAGAATGCCGCTTTTATTGCCTGCATAAAGCCAGGAGTTCCCCCATCTTCTCTTGCTTCAATATTGTCCACATATTTGTGTTCCATCCAAGGGTTAGTCCAGTCAACTGTGCCACCACCTGGGTTGTCAGGAACTGCGTTAGAGTAAAGGCTCTTGTCGAAGACAATAATACCTGGAGTAGCAGGACCTCCCAAAAACTTATGTGGAGAGAAGAAAATTGCATCCAGCTTTTGCATTGGGTTCTTTGGGTGCATGTCGATATCAACATAAGGAGCCGAACAAGCAAAGTCCACGAAACAAAGTCCGTTGTGCTGGTGCATGATTTCAGCAACTTCGTGATATGGGGTTTCAATTCCTGTCACATTTGAGCAAGCTGTTACGGAAGCAATTTTCAGCCTTCTGTCCTGATATTTCTCCAGTAAAGGCAAAAGATTGCTCGGTTTTACCAAGCCATTGTCATCTGCAGGAATGATTTCCACGTCAGCAATTGTTTCCAGCCATGAAGTTTGGTTGGAGTGGTGCTCCATATGTGTGATAAACACTACAGGTTTATCTTCAGGCGTAATGGTTATCTGCTTTTTGTGTTTCTCATTGATCTTAAGTCCCAATATTCGCTGAAACTTATTGACAACTCCGGTCATACCTGTTCCATAGGCAATGATCACGTCATCTGAAGAAGCATTTACGTGCTTTTTGATGACCTGTAATGCTTTATGGTATGCCTGTGTCATACTTGAACCAGTGACGGTTGTCTCAGTGTGTGTATTACCTACAAAAGCAGCGAGGTTTTTAACCAGTCTGTCCTCAATTGATTTGAACTGACGACCACTGGCAGTCCAGTCTGCATATAAGATTTTCTGAGTTCCGTATGGTGTCTCGAAAGTCTGATCAACTCCTATGATCTGCTCTCTGTATTTATTGAAATAGTCCTGAAGCGTCATATGTATAGCAACAATCTTGATTCGTGTAGAAAAAACTGAGGCGAATATAAGTAGTTATATAAATATTAAAAAAGTTTCATTTGTTAAAATGAAACTATTCTTCATCCAGACAAGCTTCGTAGTTGTTCTTTAATTCCTCCCAGTAGCTAGTGAATTCTTCTGGAATAGGAATGGTTTTTTCACCTGCTTGCACCCTCCAGTAATTAACATTGTAAAGTCTTTTTTTCTGATAGTCAGATAGTTGTTTAAATTCCGAATAGTCTGTGCTTTTGCCTTTTTCTTCCAGCAGCACTTCATATATTTCTTTAGGTTTCATGGCTGTAACGATTGCTTCAAACTCAAATATTGTTTGCGAAGATACACATGCTTCTCAAAAATAGGAATAGAGTGCACTTATCCCTTAAATTTGTCAGGGAATTGGTGGAATTTTAATCGTCGTAAAATTGAGTAGTAAGGAATTGGCAGGTCTGGATGACTTTATCCGAAAACGTTACAATAATGTTATCGAAACAAATAAAAGTATTGATGACATAGTGTTGGATTATTTTTTTCCAAATTTGAATGTTGGATTTTTGATCTGTACCAAGACCAAACTTTTGGATGGTAAGCAGTTGTTGGACTTGACAGAAAAGGCAGCCAGCAGCGGAACCAAACTGATTATTATTTGGGAAGACCAATGGTATTCAAAACCTAAAGTGTTACAGTCAAGGATTCTATCCATATTTGGGGTAACGAAAAGAATACATGGTCGGAAAACCAAAGTTTGTAAATTGGACAAGCCAACACTTCTCTCTTTTCTAGATGAAAACCACCTGCAAGTTCCTTTGAATGGAAAGTATAAATATGGTTTGACGTTAGAAGGTGAACTTATTGCTGTGATGTCATTCAGTAGAGGGCGACAAATACCAAGAGATGGTGTTCCGTTTCAGTCTTATGAAATGGTGAGGTATTGCAATAAGTTAGGTTGTACAGTTGTAGGAGGGATGAGTAAACTGTTGAAGCATTTTGTAAAAGAAGTGAACCCTGACGATGTGATGAGTTATGCCGATCGAGACTGGTCAGACGGAAATGCATACGAACAGTTGGGGTTTGAACTCGAAGATGTATTACCACCTATTTACTTTTGGGTTGACCCTGAATCCAATACCCGTTATTATCCGCATCTTTTGCCGGTCAGTATCCCGAACGAAGGTGATGAGGAAAGGCTTATGGCACAGCATGGATACTATAAAGTGTGGAATACCGGAAGCATGAAGTATTTGCTGTTGCTAAAATCTATCTAGAAATAACACAAAGTTAACATATCAAGAAAATTTATTAACCGATTGGTGACATGTGTATATTGTTTGATTGTCCTATTTTTGGATGGCAATTCAAGTAAGGCATTTATGCAAGACTGAGATTGTATAATTCATAGCTAAAAGCTGTCATAATATTTTGATTCTGACGTTTAGGTGTCAGATGATTTCTGAAAGACTAATTTTTTATCCGCTATCAGGTACGCCTGTAGGCGAAATTATTAACACTGATTATGAAGGAAACTATACGACTGATTTTAATCATTGGCTTTGTTGCACTGCAAGGATGTGTCAGCAGCTCGAAGATGATCAAGAAAGCCAATGAGCTGGAAAGAGCAGGAAGTGCTTGTCAAGCGATTGACCAATATTTATACAAACTGGCTGATAAGCCTAGTGCTGAACGAGATCGTGCATTATACAAAATTGGTTACGTTTGTGTTGAGTCTTATTTGGAGCAAAGTAGGGAGTACAGCAATGCAGGTGCTTCTATTGAGTCTCTGGAGCAGGCATATGCGATTGCCGAAAGAGCCAAAAGCAGACTTGAGAATATCAACAGACAGTTTGGTGTATCTTTGAAGTGGAAAGCTGTAGACCAAAAGCATATTGATGACTTGTATGCTCGTATTACAGAAGATTATTATCAAAGAGCAATGAGCTACTATAAGCAAGGAGCTTATCAGCAAGCTTACGAAGCCTTTGAAGATGTAATTGCACGTGAACCTTCTTACAAGGAAGCTGTCAAGTATAAAAACACCAGTTATGATAATGTCACAGCAAAGCATTACGAGCAGGCTATGTATTACTTTGATGCAAAGAAATACGAAGATGCTGAAGAAGCATTTGCTGTAGTAACTGGTAGAGACCCATCTTATAGAGATGCACAGGAACTGTATGTGTTTAGCTACGATCAAGTAACACAAAACAGATACGATGCAGCAATGGGCTACTTCGATGCTCAAAGCTACAGAAAAGCTTACCCATTGTTCAGTTGGGTGAAAAGTAGAGAAAGAAATGAAAAATACCCAAGACTGGATTCATTGATGCAGCAGTGTATTGATAGAGGTAGTGTTGGTGTTTATATTTCATCTGCATACCCTGCCTTGACTAACAGGGTTTACAGTGATCTTGTAAGTGACATTGATAATCCATTTATCAGGTTTGAAAATGCTGAAGCCAAAGCTGACTACAGCGTGATTGTTTCTTTGGACTACCATGTGGATGGCGCAAGACCAATCATTAAGAAGCGAGAAGCATACAAGATTGATCACTGGGTAGAAAAGCACAGGGTAATGCAATCAGACAGTACTTACAAGACGGTTGAGAAGACTTACTATAAAGCAGTAAGACCTGTTACATACATGCACTTCTACGGAACCAAAGAGGTGAGATGTAAAGTATCTTACGCAGTAAGAGGAACGAATATTTATCAGGAATTTGAAGGGGTTAGCGAAGAGTCTCTTGACTGTTATACCTATACTGGAGACTTGTCACTTAACAGTCTTTCTGATAGAAAAATCAATAAGACGAGTGATAAGATTAGACCATCGTCTTCATGGAAAAGAATGTTTGAAGGAAGACCTTCATTTTCGAAGACTGATGATATGAAAGAAGATGCACTTAACATTATCTACAAGAGAGTCGTTGATGACCTTTATCAGGATATTGTAACCTTGATTGAAGTAGAATAAGTTTGATGCTACTTTGAAAACATAAATATTTAAAGTGCTTTGGAAAGGGATACATTCTGAAAAAAGATGTATCCCTTTCTTTTTGCCTTGATGCATAAATTATAACATTTTCAATATTGAAGGAGGAAAAATAGATATGGATAAATAATAGATAATAATAGTAATACACTATGTTATAAATATTTTTAGAAGAAATTTCAGCTAAACAGATATTAAGGAAATCATTTTTTAAACTGTCATGTTATTTATCAAATTAACAACTCGAAAGGAATCTTTTCAGGCTTTCACATTACATTATTGCACTTCTTTTATTTTATAAGCCAACTATATCAAACATTTCATACTCGGTTCATTTCCTTTCTGAAAATTTCTGTTTTTGCATTGAACTGCGCTTCAGCCTTGAACCGCATTAGCTCCAATCATTGTCTATATGAAACACATTCAATACTTCCCTGGCCTCAATGCGCTCAGGTTTATTGCTGCCTACCTGGTGGTTTTGCATCACGCTGAAAGTGTGAAACTAGGTAGAGGCTTCTTTCACCTGCATGATTATACACTTTTCAGCCTTGGAGGTCTTTCCGTTACTTTTTTCTTTGTCCTAAGCGGGTTTCTGATTTCCTATCTACTGTTCAAAGAGCTTGAAAAGAAAAATGATGTATCGGTACGGAAGTTTTATATGAGGAGGGTATTACGAATCTGGCCTCTATACTTTCTGATGGTACTGACTGGTTTGGTGATAGTCCCGACTGCTTTGACCATGTTGGGTGCCGATTACCAATTGCCTTATGACCCTGGCGAGGTGGCATGGATGTATGTTTTGTTCTTGCCATTTGCTGTGAATGCTCTTTTTGGACATACGATACTATACCCTTTGTGGTCAATAGGAGTTGAAGAAGTCTTTTATATCACATGGGCGCCAATCGTTAAGTTCTTTTCAAAATACCTGATCAATATTTTTATAGGAATCATCATTATCAGGCTTTCACTGGATTACTATTTTACTTTTATAGATCCGACTCACCCATTTGTAGCCTCTTTGGTAAGGCAACTTCAGATCGATGCGATGGCTTTTGGTGGATTGGGAGCCTATTTTATCTATCATACCCAGAAGAGCATTTCTTCGATGCAGCTATTTACTAAGAAGTGGCAGTTGATATTGTTTGCCGTAATTGTAGTGCGATGTACATGTCACAACTTCCTGATGAATGATACTTCTGTAGGTGGTTTTATCTATCAAGTGTTCTTTGCTACCCCTGTCTTTTCATCTCTGTTTACCTATTTCCTTTTCTTATGGATGATCATCAATGTTTCTTTGAATGTGAAAACACTGTTCAGACTTGAGCATCCAATTATGAATAAGTTGGGAGATATTTCCTATGGTATTTATATGTACCACCTGACGATTGTTTTTGCGATCGTATTTGTATTGGGAGATTTTCTGGCAGGATTGCCTACAGCAGTTGGGTTTATACTTTATCACTTAATGGTTATCGTATCAGTTATTTCGGTATCCTATCTGTCTAAAACATATTTTGAAGACCAGTTCCTGAAATTGAAAGGCAAGTTCTCATTTGATAAGCATGATGAGAAAAAAGCTACAGTAAATGCAGCAAAACAGTCAATGTAATTTGGGAGATTTTTCAAAAAAGGCGGACAGTTTATATAAACTGTCCGCCTTTTTTATTTAAGGGCTTAGATATACATCGCTTCAATTTCTGAAGAAAAATTCTGTAAGATTGTCTTACGTCTAATCTTTAGCGTAGGAGTAATTTCACCATTCTCGATGGTAAACTCTTTTGGTAGAAGTGTGAATTTCTTTACCTGTTCGAACCTTGCAAGGTTTTTCTGTAGATCATTGATACGGTTCTCAAATAGCTTGATGACTTCCGCATTTCTGATTAACTCAACCCTGTCTTTGAATGCAATGCCAGCTTCTTTAGCGTAAGATTCCAATGTTTCAAAGGCAGGGACGATCAAGGCTGAAACAAACTTTCTTTCATCACCAATGATGGCTATCTGTTCCACATACTGGTCGCTACCAATCGTTGTTTCTACTACTTGTGGAGCAATGTATTTACCACCTGCTGTTTTCATCAAGTCTTTAAGGCGTTCTATAAAAATCAGGTTTCCTTTTTCATCAATTTCTCCAGCATCACCTGTACGGAACCATTCCCCTTCAAAAACTTCAGCAGTAGCTTCAGGCTTGTTGTAATAACCACGCATAATGGTAGGGGACTTGACAAGAATCTCATTGTTCTCACCCAACTTGATCTCAATACCTTTCAATGGCATACCAACAGTACCTAGGCGGTAGTTGTGGTCATCAAAGCAAGATACAGTAGCACAAGTTTCGCTCAAGCCATATCCGTACTTCAGGTTGAAGCCAATCGCATGAAGGAAATAGTTAATTTCTTCTGAAAGTTTTGAACCGGCACATGGCAGGAATTTGGCGTTCTCCAAGCCTGTTGCAATTCTGATTTTACTCAATACCAACTTATCAGCCAAGTTGTATTGCATATTCAGGAAGCCGGAAGGTGTTTGCCCTTTTTGCTTAGTAGCAACTACCTTTTTACCTGTATTGACAGCCCAATTGAATAATGCTTTCTTTACAGGCGAAGCTGTTTCCAGTTTAGCGTATACCGTGCCGTAGATTTTTTCATACAGCCTTGGTACAGAACATATCAAAGTAGGGCGGATTTCCTCTAGTGTCTCCTTAATATTGGTAGGGAAGAGGTTATAGTGATTGATTACACCTTTGTAGAACATGTAGTATGTCCATGCACGCTCAAAGATATGGCTAAGTGGTAGAAATGCGATAGAGGTATCTGTGTCATTCACGTTGAGACGGTCTTCATGCATTTCAATACAAGCATTGAAATTGGCATTGTCCAACATAACACCTTTAGGTTCACCAGTGGTGCCAGAAGTGTAAATCAACGTTACCATGTCATCTTCTTGGATGGCTGACAACTTTGACTGAAGTACAGTGTCATGCTCAGGACTGTCTCCTTTTTTGATAAAGTCCTTGAAGTACTCAGCGTCAGGACATGACTTCAGGTCTGTACGGTCATCAAATACGATCACCTTTTTCAGATGCTCATTTGTAGAGAGTAATGAATGAGCAATGTCGTACTGCTCCTGATCTCCAACAAACAGGATATTGATCTCTGCATCGTTGATGATATAGTCTGCTTGAGGAGCTGTACTTGTTGCGTAGATAGGTACTACTACGCCTCTGATACTTAAAGTAGCAAAGTCGACAAGTGACCATTCCGGCATGTTCTGTGAGAATATCCCAACTTTTTGCTGTGTCTCAATGCCAAAGTCAAGTAGGGCTTTAGAAACCCTGTTAACCTTATCTAGCATTTCATCCCATGACATGGAAATCCATTCTCCTTCACCATACTCCTTGAATTTCAAGGCAGCTCTTTGTCCGTATTGTGCAGCTTTATCTCTTAATGCCTGAGCAAAGTGCTTGGTCACTACTTGTCGCATAATTTGCTTAAGAGTTCAGTTTTATTTTTTGTTTCGACTTAACAGGTACCGTAAAGCTGATACCCATCGCTTTAGTTTTTACATAGCCTACATAGTTGATTTCGAAGTCCTGTCCTGTAGCCATATTCATCAGTCCTGTCAGGAAATTGCTGAATAGTAACTTAGGTGGGAACTTTACTTCCAATGGGAGAGCCACTTCATCTTTTTTGGGCATTTCTCGCTCAAGGAATTGATCAACTGTTCCGATCAGTTCGTCGTTAACCATCACGTCAACATGAATTTCTTTGATCGTCAATGAAACACCATTTGGGTTGTAGATATCAGCATCTGCTTTCAGGAGAATGTTGCCATCTTCCAATGAAATCATTTCAACATTTCTGATAGATCTGAATTCAGGTTCTTTTACACCACATGATGTCATTGATAGCATCAGGGTTGCGAAAATAAGGAAAAAGGTGAAGTTACGCTTCATAGTTTGTTATTTTAAATCAAATATTCACTTGGATAAATACAAAAATAATCATTCTAAAGGATAAGTGATAACTGAATCGAATGACGAATGAATTATTTATGTTTTTTTCACGCATACTTTATTTTTTCAAGGTTTGAAGTATGTTTTTGTCTCGTAATCAGGAATCTAATTTTAAGACTGATTATTTCCTGATATATCCATAGGATTATATTTGGAGACTATATACTTTTGCGCAACTTTGTAGGAGGTAGATTGCTTGTTGCAACGCTTTATTTCTGCAAAGTGTTGATTATTAAAGCTTATCATATTTTTAGCCAATTAAACAGAATTATTAAATGGCAAAAGTTTTAATCATCGGGGCTGGTGGCGTCGGAAACGTCGTGGCACACAAATGTGCGATGGTCCCTGAAGTGTTCGAGGAGATCACATTGGCGAGCCGTACTGTTTCAAAGTGCGAAGCGATTGCAGCCGAAGTCAAAAAAAGAACAGGTCGTGACATTGCAACACATCAAGTGGATGCGGACAATGTGCCTGAACTGGTAGCCCTGATTAATAACGTTAAACCAGACTTGGTGATCAACGTAGCACTTCCTTACCAGGATTTGCCGATCATGGACGCATGTCTGGAAACGAAAGTACATTATTTGGACACTGCCAATTACGAGCCTAAAGATGAGGCGAAGTTTGAGTACAGCTGGCAGTGGGCTTATCAGGATAAATTCAAGGAGGCAGGTATCACAGCTATTCTTGGTTGTGGATTTGATCCGGGCGTAACTGGCGTATATACGTCATATGCAGCCAAGCACCATTTTGATGAGATCCATTACTTGGATATCGTGGACTGTAATGCTGGTGATCACGGAAAAGCATTTGCAACCAACTTCAACCCTGAGATCAATATCCGTGAGATCACACAGAAGGGTAAGTATTGGGAAGATGGTAAATGGGTAGAAATTGACGCTATGTCAATTCATAAGCCAATCGACTATCCTAATATTGGTGAGAGAGAGTCTTACTTGCTTTACCATGAAGAGTTGGAGTCATTGGTGAAAAATTACCCAACGATCAAGCGTGCCCGTTTCTGGATGACGTTTGGACAGGAGTATATCAAGCACCTAACAGTACTTCAGAACGTAGGCATGACAAGCATCGAGCCTATCAAGTTCCAAGGTCAGGACATCGTTCCTTTGGAATTCCTGAAGGCATTGCTTCCTGAGCCATCTTCATTGGGTGAAAACTACGTAGGGGAGACTTCTATTGGCTGTCAGATCAAAGGTATCAAAGACGGTAAGGAGAAAACTTACTACGTATGGAACAACTGCAAGCACCAACACGCTTGGGATGAAGTAGGTGGTCAAGGTGTTGCCTATACTACTGGTGTTCCTGCTATGCTAGGTGCAAAAATGTTCCTGGAAGGCAAATGGGATAATGGTGCAGGTGTATTCAACGTAGAGCAATTCAACCCAGATCCATTTATGGAAGAGATCGGCAAGTACGGTCTGCCTTGGGAAGAGACAGAGAACGTAGAATTCCCTCATGAATATTAATCTAGACACTATTCTAGAGATTAGATACTAGACTAGAGGCTAGAAGTTGAAGCTTGATTTTTCGTCATGTTTCTTTCTTCTAGCCTCTAACTTCTTTAAGACTATGATAGAAAAAGTTATAGACCAAATTCCTAGTCCATGTTATGTAGTGGAGGAGCAATTACTCCACAACAACCTAAGAACATTGGACATGGTACAGAAGGCAACCGGAGCGAAGATCATCTTGGCACTGAAAGGTTTTGCCACTTACCATACATTTGATCTTGTCAAGAAATATTTGCCTGGTGTTACGTCAAGCTCACTGAACGAGGCCAAACTTGGCAAGTATGAGTTTGGAGGAGAGGTACACGCTTACAGCCCTGTTTACCTGCCGAATGAGATTGACGAAATGCTGGATATCGCAAGCCATATCACTTTCAACTCATTGAATGAGTGGGAACGCCACAAGGAGAAAACCATGGCGAAAGGCGTAGAGGCTGCATTGCGTATCAACCCAGAGTACTCTGAAGTAGAAACGGATTTGTACAACCCTTGTGTAATTGGTTCAAGACTTGGCGTAAGGGCTGAGCAGATCGGAGATGAGCTTCCTGAGGGAATTGTCGGTTTGCATTTCCATACATTATGTGAAAATGGTGCTGACACTTTGGAGCGAACGCTTCAAGCTGTAGAAGAGAAATTCGGTCACTTGCTGCATCAGGCAAAATGGTTGAATATGGGAGGTGGTCATGCCATTACCCGAAAAGGCTATGATATCGAGCTATTGATTTCTCTAATCAGCAACCTGAAAGATAATTACAACTTGGACATCATTCTTGAGCCAGGAAGTGCTGTAGGTTGGGAGACAGGTCCATTGGTTGCTACTGTATTGGACGTTGTAGAAAACCAAGGCACAACCACTGCCATGTTGGATACATCTTTTGCGGCACATATGCCTGATACACTGGAGATGCCTTATAAGCCAAGAATCAGAGAAGCCATAGAAGGAGGTGAGTTCAAGTATAATATGGGTGGAACTACATGTCTGGCTGGAGACTTTATGGCAGGTTATGCTTTTGATAAACCGCTTGAAGTTGGACAAAAAATCATATTTGAGGATATGATCCACTATACGATGGTAAAGACTACCACCTTTAATGGAGTAAACTTGCCTAATATCGGTATTATGAAGGAAGACGGTACTTTTGAGGTGCTGAAGACTTTCGGGTACGAGGAGTATAAAAGCAGGTTATAATGACTAGAAGAAAGATGCTAGCACCTAGAGGAAACCTAGCGTCTAGCATCTTTTGCCTAGCTTATTGGTTGTCTACCAATTCATCTACAAAAGCAATGTATTTTGCTTCAGCATCTTCTTGGCTGATTCCTTCCATTTTTTTCCATGCATCCCATTTGGCGTTTCCTTTGAAGTCAAAACCACCAGGGCGTTCCGTATTTACATTACCTTCTGTTGCTTGCTTATAAAGAGCATAAAGTTTAAGCAATGCCTCGTTTGATGGTTTGCTGTCAAGGGTGTTGACTTTTTTCTGTGCGTTCACAAATGCTTCTGAAGCCATTTCTCCGTTAGTTTTAGTTGTTTATTAATATTCAAAGATCGGGAGCAAAACCTATTGATTTTACTCCCATTTATTTTTGGTCACCTTTCACAAGGTTAATCATCAATACGAATCCAGTTTTCTGACCTTCCAAATAATTTGATACCTACATAACCGTGCATCTTCAGGACGTTGGGGCCATTATTCTTGATTGTTCCACTGTATGTATTGCCTGTGTCCGGATCATACACTTTTCCCTCTTCCCATTCTCCATCACCTTTGTATTGGAATCCATCCAAAATGACCAGACCTTCCAGTGTACGGCTTCTCAAGTCTTTTTTAGGGTTAAGTTCGTCCACTCTTGGTTTTGAACCGTCCTTGTTGGCATCTCTTTCCATCCAAGCTACTTTACCGTAAGCTCTGTCATCTTCGCCAATCCAGACATGTACATGTGCGTCTTTTGCTCCTGTCAGCCAAAGTCCTTCGATCAGTTCTTTTTTGTCGTCGTTCATGGTTCTTTAATTGGGTGTTGAGTTTAATAGAATCTGCTAGCAACACAATAGTTGTTGCAATGGATTTGAAATTAGAATTATCTCCTTTGCCTTATGTTTTACCTGTCTTAAAAACAGCATCTGGTTACAGGCAAATTTGAATGGGTTATTCAATACAGGCTCAATATAATTAAAGTTATGCTTGCATAATAATATTTTATATAGATTCAGTTGGTCGTAAAGTTGTTTTGATGCAGCGATCTAGTGTAGATGAAACTCCTGTTGAGTGAATGTAAGTTCACGGAAATTGCTGATTACAAATCAGAAACGAAATGCTGTTTACCGTACCGCCATACTGGAAATAATTTATTCATATTCTATTCAAATTTCCTTATCAGAAGCCATCAAAAAAAAGTCAATTATTGTGACTGAAACAGCCGAACTATACCATGACCTATTTATACAAAAACCGATATGGCTGTACTTATCACAGAATTTGAATTGAAATTATGGCAATAATCAACAAACCTGACTTGCAGGCAGCCACCGGCAACAGGATGAACAACGTAACAGCAGAGCTTGTCATGAGACTGCTAAAACTGCGAAAGTTCAACAAACTATACGATAAACTGACTGCTGAGCAGGGAGTAGAACTTATTGAAAGTATTTTGAAGGAAATGAATGTGAAATGCGATTTCAGGGATGAAGACCTGAAGCATATTCCCAAGTCAGGACCTTTTATTGTCGTAGCAAACCATCCATTTGGCTTACTTGATGGAATTATACTGCTCCATCTGATCAGGAAGGTTAGACCTGACTTTAAAGTAATGGCTAATTTCCTTTTGCATAGGGTTGAACCTTTAAAAGAGTTCTTTATACCGGTCAATCCATTTGCACAGAAAGGAAGTGTAGTAAGCAAGAAGGGCATTCGTGATGCCTTACAGCATTTGAAGGATGGATATCCGTTGGGAATTTTCCCTGCCGGAGAAGTTTCTACCTATCAAAGTATGAAAGGCGGTGTACAGGACAAGGCTTGGGAAATACCAGCCATAAAGCTGATCAAGCATGCCGAAGTGCCTGTAGTACCAGTTTATTTTGATGGGAAAAACAGTTTACTCTTCCACTTGCTAGGGAAGTTACACCCTTCCTTGAGGACAGCTCGATTGCCGGCGGAGTTTTTGGGAAAGAAGAATAAGAAGATAAAGGTTAGAATTGGATCGCCTATTTCTGTCAAAGAGCAACTGGAGTTGGGAGATGTGTATAAGTTTGGTCGTTATCTGCGTGCAAGGGTATATGTTCAAGGTAGTGCCCTTCGTAAAAAGCAACAACATATAAGACCAAACCTTGCTGTGTTGAAGCGTGCTAAGACCATTATAGCACCTATTCCAAAAGCAATCCTGAAGCAGGAAGTTGATAAGTTGAGGGAGCTAGGGATGTGTTACCATAAACATCAGGATATTGAGATTTATGTCGCACCATATGCCAATATTCCTAACCTGATAACGGAAATCGGTAGACTTAGGGAGATTACCTTCCGAGAGGTAGGAGAGGGTACCAACCTTGCAGTGGACTTGGATAGGTATGATACAAAGTATGAACACCTTTTCCTTTGGCATAATAAGGAGCAGAAAGTGATTGGAGCCTATAGGCTTGGCAGGGGAAAGGTATTGTCAGAAAAGAAAGGCGTAAAAGGGTTTTATACCAATACCCTTTTTGAGATGAACAAGAAGTTGCTGCCAATACTTGAGCAGTCAGTGGAGCTTGGGCGTTCCTTTGTAATCAAGGAGTACCAGCAGCACCCAATGCCTTTGTTTTTATTGTGGAGAGGTATTTTGATCTTCCTTTTGAAAAACCCTGAGTACAAATACTTGGTGGGACCTGTCAGTATCAGCAATGACTACTCAACGGTTTCGAAGAGCTATATCATAGCCTTTATCATGAAGTACTTTTACAATAATGAACTGGCAAAACTGGTGAAGCCAAGGACAGGTTATAAGGTGGATTTCAGGCATTCGGATTATGAAATTCTATTGGAGAAAGCCAAGGATATCCTGAGCTTTGATAAGTTGATCACTGAGATTGAACCAAACCGTTTCCATATTCCACCATTGCTGAAGCAATATATTAAGCTGAATGCCAAGATTATCAGTTTTAATATGGACCCCAAGTTCAATAATTCCTTGGATGGACTGATACTTTTGGACCTCAAAGAAGTGCCAGAACAAACAATGGAAAAACTGAAAAGTGAGATTGCTAAGAACTAGTGAATAATAGGTTAAAATCCATAAAGGCTTCAGAAATAGATGGTTTCTGAAGCCTTTCTTATTTTATCATTATCCTCACACATTTAGGCGATTACCTTTTCAGTTTTGTGTTGCTGATATGATTTTCTCCATTGTATAAAGCCCCATGACGCCAAAAACAGGTAAACAAAGTACAGGAATGTGGTAAACATCAATCCTTTGTAGAAGTAAATACCTACACAGGCAACGTCTACGATTATCCAGATCACCCAGTTTTCGATACGTTTCTTGGCGAGTTGCCATTGTGCTATCAAACTAAATGAAGTGGTAAAAGCATCCCAGTATGGTACATCAGAGCCAAAGTAATTTTCAAAAATATAGCCCATCACCAAAGTGCCTAAAGTGCCTATTACCACCAATATGGATAATTCCTTGGTAGAGGAGTAGGATACAGGTAAGGCATCTGTTGATTTTCCACCATAAAGCCAATGGTACCAGCCGTAGATACCCAAGATGACGTAGATGATATGGAGCAAAAAGTCACCATACAAGCCCGCATTCAGAAATATATAGATATATAAACCGACACTGATCAGACCTGTGGGCCAACCCCAAATATTTTCTTTGGTATTGAACCATACGCAGATGATACCGAAGATTGTGCCCCACAGTTCTATCTGGTTTTCGCTGAAGTAGCTGATGGTTTGCGTTAGCAGTTCCAAGATGTTTGCAATTAAATTGAAAAAATAAACCTCCTGACCCAACGGGATCAGGAGGCAAAGTTAACTTGTATGGGTGATAAATCAATGCCCCTGTGTAATCTCACAACTTATCCCTTTGATCCAATGCTTGTACTCGGCAGTATAGTATAGATAGGCACAGCTAGCTGGTGCAAAATATTTGCCTTCAAACTCTGATTTGAGGTCCAGTTGGATCACTTTTTTTTCTGAAGCTTTCATGCCTCTGAAATACAGAATCAAGTAGTTGTCCGTAATTTCATAGTAATCGAAGAGGTGTTTCTCTTGCAGGGCTTTGATTTGCCAAGGCTGTACACTAACTCCCGAAAGAATGCCAATTTTAGCAAGTACCATTGGTAATGGTTGCTTGGATTTATTGCGGACTTCTATTTCAGCCCTGAAAGTATCTCCAATCCTTATTTTTGATTCAGGCGTTCGTACATCCAATGATACATCACACTTATCACTGGATGGCGGCGTGTAGGTGTACCAGTTGGCGGTGATGGAGTAGGGTAGTGCCTGTTTTGTATTTTTATATTGCCAATTGAGGGTATTGTTACCTTCTTTGAATAGGTCATTCAAGTTGGATAGCTGAATTGGGTCACGAGATCCCTTTTCAAAATGTATGGTGTTTTTTTGGTTGTTGATACTTAGGATAATGTCCCCATCACTTTTGGTAACTTTTGAGTATCGAGCGAATTCGGTCAGAGCCTTTAGAGCCATAATGGTTGCTTGAGTGGAGCCAAATCCTCCGTAACTTTCTCTGGCATTTACCAAATAGTTAGCAGCTTCCTGCAATAGTTTGTTGTCAGGTGTCTGCATTTTTAGGATGCCTAACACTAAAAAAGAGGTGGTTTCAACCTGAAGTGATTTTCCCCCAGACATAGTCACTGAATAAGTGGCAGGGAGCTTTCCAAAACCATTTGAATCAGTTAGTTTCTTGATTTTGGAGAATACTTTATGTGACCTGGTATCCTTGGCTTCAAGCAGGATATTCAACAGAAGTGAAAGCTTATAGACATCTTGCTGATCGATATTCTGATCATAAATGGCATCAATTTCCTTTTCTAACCCTTTGTGACCAGTTTCGACCAATGCGTAGGTAACATAGGCATTGTACACTTCCTTATTGATATTCCCGAAACTATCCAGTCCATTTTTATTGGTGATATAGCCTCCCTTGCCATCTCTTTTGTCCATAAGATAGGTTCGGGTTCTGGCTACCATTTTATTGTCAACAGAAGCGTACACTTCTTCCATATCACTGAATTCCAATAACCCATAAGCCGTTAAGCCTTCGTGTGCAGGTAGGCCGCCAAACCATTCGTAGCCATTCTCTTTCGTCTCAAATGAAATCAACTTTTTATACCCCTTGTCAATCAAGGCTAGTGCTTTTTTCTCAATTTCAGGATTTACCTGACCACTTTGCCTCATAAACTGTAAAGCCAAGATATTTGGGTAAGTACTGGATGAGGTTTGCTCAAAACAGCCATAAGGCTCCTGTAAAATGGATTCAACACCCGCCATTAGTTCTGTTAGCATATCAGGGTAGGCAACAGCACTTGCTGTAAGTGTGTTGGGCATCATGTCCGTGATATGAAGGGAATATTGCTGTTGCATGGTATTTCCAGAAAAGGATTGGCTTACCGGAAATCCTTTAGGCACAACCTTGAAAGTTTTGGAAAAGCTGTCCTTGTAATCTGAAGCTGCTACACTAGCTGAAACCATAGCTTCGTTTCCACTGGACTGAACCTCTATTTGGAGTGGAATGCTGATCGCTTCATACGCTTGAAGTTCTATTGTTTGAAGGTTAGGTAAAACGGACTTCAGGTTATTTGAGGTCTGAATTTTTACTTTCGCTAAAATGGGACTTTCCGTATTGTTTTTAAGCGTGATAGGAATGATACACTGATCTTCATAAGTGAGGAACTCAGGAGCTTTACTTTCAATACTTACTGGCATTTGGCTGTAAAACTGATGGTTGCTTCTGCCGACTTTTCCTGTAGCTGAAATTCCTTGTGCAGTGGCTGAAAAGGAGGTTAAGGCAGCATTGGTGTAAAAGGAAATTTGGGCTGTACCATCACTTCCTGTTTCAACCACAGGGTTCCAGTAGATTGTTTCTCTGAAGTCAGTTCTTGATTGTGGAGGATTGGTTTTGTAGTCAGGTATATAAAAGGTACGAGCTTCATAGAACTCGTTGATTTCCTCAAATGGTATGTCAACAAATCCATCTGTTCCATTGAATAATTCAACCCATTCATCATCTTCATCAAATTCCACTTTAAGCTCTTCTATAGCAACCTCATCAGCAACCGGAGGTACGACAGGCTGGTCATTTTCTGTGAAAGCTTGCTCTAAAAACACTTCATTTCCTGCCGCAAAATCAGGTTCTTCTGCTCCCCATACTACTGGTGCTGCCATCACCATCTCATCTATGACTTCTTCTTCGTATAACTTATTTCTCATTAACACTACCTTCCTCTTCTGAAGTGTGATGGAAAGAGAATCGGAATTTTTAATCTTAATGTTTAGCGGTTGGAAGCCGGGTTTGTTCACTGCTAGACTCTGTGATATCAGTGCCGAAATTGAGAACTGACCATATTGGTTACTTACACATCTTTCACCAGATTCTGGAATATATATGGAGACATTGGGAATAGGGTTGCCATCATCGTCTGTTACTTTACCTTTGATTGTAGGGATGATACTGTAATCGTCTTTGTATTTATATATGGCTTGTTTAAAAGGATTGTTGTTGGGGTAAAAAACTTCAAGGTCTTTTGGTGTTGAAAGGTCTATGGTAGAAAATGAGAAGTTCCCGTTTTTGTCTGTCTTGGTAGACCAACCATCCAGTTTGAGGTCCACATCAGGAAGTGGATGGCTGTTATTATCTAAAAGTTGACCTTTTACCTTAGTTTGCTCAGCCTGAAATTCTATAGTATTTTTCCATTCAGGGTAACTTTTATCCATCACTTCCCGCCAGTTAAACTTTCGCCAACCTTGTGTCATCAGTAGGTAATCCAAAGCCTGAGCCGCTTTTGTTTCTCCTGTATCAAAATAGAAAATAGGTTCATGAATTTCTCCTTTCAAATCACTGCTCAGAAGTAAGTAGGATAAAAGGTGATCTTGTTTGTCATCAGCAAAGCTGAGAACCTTGTCGTCCACAACTGACAATGCCAATGAAGCAGAAATAGGTTGTCCTGTTTCATCAGTCGTTTTTACCATCATTTTCACTTCTTCATACGGAAGGTATTTTTCCTTGTCTGTTTCTATACTGACCTTCATTTGCTTGTCTGAATTGATAAAATTGAGCCTTTCACAACAAGGTCGCTGATGATTGTCAAACAAAGTCAAGTGCGCAATACCTGCAGGTATATCCTTTAGAGGAATGTTCAAGGAATTGACACCGGGATGAAGTGGGAATGTCTGATAGTAATAGGGCTTATTTCTAACCTGAAGAATAAGTGTGACTATTTCTTGGTCTGGGGCATGAATAGAAACAGGCAGTGTGCCATTTTCAGCTAGTCCTGTAGACATACTAAACCCAAATGACAAAGCTTCAGGTAGGGGGATAGGGGTGTCGGTCTTGACAGGGTGTGTGATATATGCAGTGTAGGCTTCATTACTTTCAAGAAGTATCTCAAAAGCGCCCATACCATCATGAAAGCTTCTGAATTTAGTAACTTCTTCCTTATGCTTATTCAATACTACACCCTCTATGTCTACTGGTTTTCCAAACGCATCAGTAGCCTTGAAAGCAACCTTTGAATTGACATTTTCTACCAAGTGACCGCTTTCTGGGAAAAACTGCAGCGTTATATCCTGTAGCATGATAGGAATTGCTCTGGATATTGATTCAATGCTACCATTGTTTTCAATTGTAATGTTTAAGAGAGCATCGTTATTTTTTAGGTTTTCAGGTAGGTCAAATTGGATCGCTGCTTTCCCATTTTGGTCAGTTGTCAGTTTTAGAGATTTGAATAGCTTATTTTCCAATTTGATGGCTACCATAAAACTCTGATTAGCCAGTGGCTTTTTGGTGAGTGATTGGGCTGCAAAATTGGCAACAACCTTTTCAGAAGGACCATAAGCTTTTCTTTCGAAATCAAGGCTTAGCAATACATTCGGTTTGGTGATAGCCTGTACCTGAAATGACTTTTCAAAGAAGTATTCATCCGGGAAGTTTTTCATCCATTGGGTATGAGCCTTGATTTTATACAGTCCACCAGGGGCATTTGATGGGAGCTTGAAGTCAGCTTTTCCTCTACCATTATTACAGATTAACCTTAAGTTTTTGGTTTCACCTTTGGGGTCTACCAACTCAATGTTTGCTATTTGGCTTTGAGTGGAGGGAAGGTGGTCCATCTCATTTACAAGAAAGACACTAAGCCAAATATTGTCACCTGGCTTATAAAAGGGTTTGTCCATTTGGACATAGATTTTTTCCTGAGGCAGAGCCTCGGTGTAGGCAGCTAATTTGGCAATCATCTTATCGAAGGGGTCACTTTGGAAAAAGACAAAACTCAGCAAGACTATGCTTGTCAAGAGCAGCAATGGCAATAGCAGTAGTCGTTTCATATCTAGACTGGCTTTTATTAGGTCTAATGGGGAATGATATTGGGGTTACAGTATAATTTGTTAATGAAATTAAACAAAGGCAAGTGCTCATTTCATTATTTGATACAAAATTATCTTGCCAAGTTTGATGTAATTGACACAAATTGATCTTTGTAATGAATTAAGTAGTGATTAATCGTCATTTTAACACCTTTATTTTGAGGTTAATTGATTAAATATTTCATTTTCACTTTGAGAAATAAAGACTAATTTTGCCACCCTCAACACTAAAACCTTTCTATAATGCAACTGATAGACGGAAAAGCGACAGCTGAGGCAATCAAGGGCGAGATTGCAATTGAAGTAAAAGAGATTTTGGCAAATGGTGGTAAGCAACCACATTTGGCAGCAGTACTAGTGGGGAATGACGGTGGTAGCCGTACGTATGTGAACCACAAGGTCAAAGCTTGTGAGCAATGCGGATTCAAGTCGACATTGCTGGAGTTTGAAGAGACAATCACAGAAGAAGAACTGCTTGCTGTGGTTGACAAACTGAACAAGGATGAGGATATCGATGGCTTTATTGTTCAGTTGCCGCTTCCGAAACATATAGATGAGACAAAAGTCACTTTGGCAATTGACCCTGCCAAAGATGTGGATGGTTTCCACCCTGAAAACCTGGGACGTATGATGATTGGTCTTCCTGGTTTCTTGCCAGCGACTCCTTACGGAATAGTCCAATTGTTGGAGCGTTACGGTATAGAAACTTCAGGTAAGAAATGTGTGGTTGTGGGTAGAAGCAACATCGTAGGTACGCCTATGAGCTTGCTGATGTCTAGAAATGCTAAAGTAGGTAACTGTACTGTTACTTTGACGCATAGCCGTACAGCTGATCTTGCTGCTGAAACACGTGAAGCAGATATTCTGATTGCAGCTTTGGGTAAACCTGAGTTTGTGACGGCTGATATGGTGAAAGAAGGTGCTGTAGTGATTGACGTAGGAACATCTCGTGTGAAGGACGACTCTAAGAAGTCAGGTTTCAGCTTGAAAGGTGACGTGAAGTTTGATGAGGTATCTCCTAAGTGTAGCTTTATTACACCAGTTCCTGGAGGTGTTGGTCCAATGACTGTGGTAACGCTGATGCGTAATACATTGCTGGCAGCGAAGAATAGATAATTAATCGTATACGATTTTAGATAGAGGACTTGATGTGAAAGATTTCTTTTCTTTCATACTCAAGTCTTTGTTCTGAAACTCAGATAATCTTGTTATAGGTATAGGGTAAGGGGTTTGATGTACAGGACTCCAACCTTAAATCTAAAAAGTTTCAAGGGTTCCCTCACCCCTTGTGTTTTTCATTTTTAAATAGAAAAAAAAGGAATAATGGTAAAGAGCGTTATTGAGCAAGGTAAAGCTGTAACCAAGACAGCACTTCCATTGATGGAAGATTTTTATACTGTCCAAGGCGAAGGCGTTTACACAGGACATGCAGCTTATTTTATTCGTTTGGCTGGCTGTGATGTAGGTTGTGTTTGGTGTGATGTGAAAGAGTCATGGGATGAAGAAGCACACCCAACCGTTAAGGTAGAAGATATTGTGAGTAAGGCTGCGGCTATGCCTGGCAGGTTGGCAGTGATTACGGGTGGTGAACCACTGATGCATGACATTTCTTACCTTACTCAAAAACTGAAAGAGGCGGGATTCCAAGTCAATATTGAGACTTCAGGAGCACATCCACTATCAGGTGATTTGGATTGGATCACTTTCTCTCCTAAAAAATTCAAGCAACCCCTTCCGGAAATCTATGAGAAAGCTCATGAACTGAAGGTGGTTGTCTTCAATAAGAGTGATTTTGCTTTTGCAGAGGAATTTGCCGAAAAAATGGCACCTGATTGTAAACTGTACTTGCAACCTGAGTGGAGCAAGCACGAAAAGATGATGCCGCTGATCGTGGACTATGTCAAGGAAAACCCTAAGTGGCATATTTCGCTTCAGACACACAAGTTTATGCAAATCCCTTAAGGTTTTATCCTCCAATTGTTGACATAGAGGCGGATAGGCTGTCCTTGTTGAGACGGGCAGCCTCAAATCCGTTTTTAGCTTTTCCACTAACAGCCTGCTGAATGGCAAGTTGGATCTCCTGATCTGAAGCACCAGATCGAAGTAAAGATCTTAGGTTCAGGCTAGACTTGCTGTAAAGGCAAGTATGCAAAAATCCTTGAGATGTGATTCTGATTCTATTGCAGCTCCCACAGAAGGTACGACTGTAGGCGGGAATCACTCCCAGTTTTCCTTTTAACCTTGGAGCAGAGTAGTTGAGTGAAGTGGAATGAGGTTCTGCCACCATCAGTTTCAAGTCAGGGTAAACACTTTTTAATTCCTCCAGTATTCGGACATAATCCCATTTCAGCACAGGGTGTCTGTTTTCTTCTCCATTGAAAGGCATCTCTTCAATAAACCGTACATCAACAGGGTATTGCTCAGCCAAAGTAGCCATTGGAAGAATGTCTTCTGTATTTTGGTCTTCCATCACTACCATATTGATTTTTACCGCAAAGCCCATCGCTACCATTTGCTCAAAAGTAGCCCATACTGTCTGGAACTCATTTCGCCTAGTCAGCTGAAAAAACTTTTGAGCGTCCAGTGTATCAAGACTTAGGTTGATACTGTTGATGCCAAGCGCTTTCAGCTTTGAGAGGTATTGTTGTGTAAATACACCATTGGTAGTCAAGGTGATCTTTTTGAGCAATTCTATGGAAGATAGGTTGTCTAAAAAATCCATAAGGCCTTTTCTCATAAATGGCTCACCTCCAGTGATTCTTACCTTGTTGACACCCATTTGGGTAAGGATCATCAGTAGCCTTTCCATTTCTTCAAAAGTGAGCAGCGCTTTTCTTTCAACAAACTGAATGTGTTCAGGCATACAGTATGTACACCTGAGGTTGCACCTGTCTGTCACAGCTAATCTTACATAGCTGATTGGTCTTCCATATTTATCTTGCAGCATATAAATCTATTTGTTAGCATGAATGCCCCTCTTGTGGATTCGGAAAGGCGTTACTTTCATCTTCATTTCTAGGTGTCAGACACTTAAAGTCTTTTTCAATTAAAATACTTAGTTGAGTTCCATCCTCATTTTTCTGAACATGGTCAAAGCCGACCTTGTCAGTCTCGATCATTTCTGCCAGATAGCTTTCAGGAATGTACAGCATAATGCGTTCATTTTCGAAAGTTGCCGATAGGTGAGAAACTGAGGTTGTCGTTCTGACCGCATATTTTAGCATTCTATTCCAAAAAGGCGTAACTGTTTCCACTTTTCCTTTCTCATTCAAGGTATCAAGGTCAACCTTATCCAGTCTTAACCTTACTGATGCATCTTTAATGCGTAATTTCATATATAAGCAGTTTTGGGTTTATGAACTTAAAATTAAGCAAAAATTTCTTCTGAGGTTGATTGTTGGAGGAGATCTTCAAAACATGTTGAAAGTCATTGTCCTATGAAATCTGAGGTTGTAATTTAAAATGCATATAATCAGATAGATATGGTTGTTTTTTCTCTAGGTCATATCTGCTTTCCGCTTTTCTTATGCTGACTTTAATACATTTTTATTATGGATAAAAAAGAATCGGATAAAGAAATACATGATATCGGAAGAAGGGACTTTGTCAAGCTTGCTGGTGGCGTGATTGCTGTAGGTGGTTTGGCGGCTGGAGGTTGGGCTTTTACAGAGTTTATTGTGGATGAAGGCCCTGTGGCTAAATGGCATAAGTCCGTTTGCCGGTATTGTGGAACGGGATGTGGTGTGATGTTAGGTATGAACAAGGATAAGAAACTTGTTAGAATTAGGGGAGATCAGGAAGCACATAACAAAGGTGTGATTTGTATCAAGGGTTCTACTCTTGATAAAATGATGGCTAACAGGGAGCAACGTTTAACCAAGCCAATGATCCGAAAGGAAGGTAAACTGGTTGAAGCTTCTTGGGATGATGCTATGACCTTGATCACTAACAAGTTTAAGGAAGCTATAGCTGCAAGTGGCCCCGAAAGTGTTGGTTATTATGGTTCAGGTCAGTTGTATGCAGAGGAATCTTACACCGCCAATAAACTATTCAAGGCAGGTATCCAGTCCAATAATGTAGATGGAAATCCAAGGCTATGCATGGCTTCTGCCGCAGTAGGGTATACACAGACTTTTGGTAAGGACGAGCCACCTGGCGCTTATGAAGATATTGACCATGCAGAATGTTTCTTCCTGATTGGTTCCAATACATATGAATGTCACCCGCCATTGTTTGAACGGATAATGATCCGCAAAAAATCCAACCCAAAAGTCAAGATCATAGTCATTGACCCTCGAAGAACCAAGACTGCAGAACATGCTGACCTGCATTTGGCTGTAATTCCCGGTACTGATTTACTTCTTCTGAACTCAATGCTTTACACATTGATCGAGATGGGACTTTATGACAATGAGTTTGTCAATGAACATATCAATTTCAATGATGGTAAACAGAATGTCAGTTTTGAGGATTACAAAAAGTTTTTGGCGGATTACAAACCTGAAGACATAGCTGAGGAATTGGGTGTTTCTGCAAGGGAAATCAGAAGGGCTGCTTATATGTTTGGCAATTCAAAGGCGACGATGTCTTTGTGGACAATGGGGATTAACCAACGAATTCAAGGTGTTTTCCTTAATAATACCTTGAACAGCATGCACCTTGTAACAGGGCATATCAATAGACCTGGCGCTACACCACTTTCACTTACTGGACAATGTAATGCCTGTGGAGGAGTAAGGGATACAGGGTCGTTATCACATATGCTTCCAAATGGCAGGCTGATTGCCAAGGAACAGCACCGTAATGAGATGGAAGAACTATGGGGTGTGAAAAAGGGTACCATAAATCCTAAACCAGGGTATGATGCGATCAATATGTTTAAAGCCATGGTGGAAGATAAACTCAAATGCTGTTTGGTAATGTGTACCAATCCAGCACAGTCAGTTCCCAATGCAGATTACTATCGAGAGGGAATGGAGAAATGCTTCTTGGTGGTGGCAGATGTATTTGAAACGGAGACTACCAAATTGGCAGATGTCGTGTTACCAGCAGCTTTGTATATAGAGAAGGAGGGCGTATATGGTCAGACAGAAAGAAGGTATCAGCTGATTGAGAAACTCATTGACCCGCCAGGTGAAGCAAGAAGTGACTTGGAAATTTTGGGAGAGTTTGCTGAAAGGATGGGTTATGGAGGGTTGATCAAGGCAAGAACACCTCATGATGTTTGGGAAGAATACAGAGAGCTTTCTTCGCACAGTAAATACAACTTTAAGGGAATTACATACGAAAGGCTCAAAGAGGAGAGAGGTATTCAGTGGCCTTGTCCAAGTGAAGACCATCCCGGTACGGTCAGGAGGTATACAGAAGGTGATCCATTTGTGCCAAAAGGAAAGAAACACTATTTCTATGGAAAGCCTGATGGGAAGGCTGTCGTTTTTTTGAGACCCTATATCAAAACGAAAGAGCAACTCTCTGAACAACGACCATTGTTCCTGACAACAGGTAGGGTTATCTCCCAATGGCATACAGGTACGATGACACGTTTGGTGGATGAACTGAAAAACTCTAGTGGAGATGCATGTTTGGTATTGCATCCAGAAGATGCCCTGAAGCTCGGTCTGAAAGAGGGGGATATGGCGAAGATTGATAGCAGTAGAGGTGAAATGATGGGTAAAGTCAAGATTTCTGAAAATGAGACACCAGGTGTTGTTTTTGCCGCATTTTATGACCCTAATTTCTTGGTCAATAAAGTGGTTTCAGACGATTATGATCCTGTATCAAAAGAGCCTGCATATAAGGTAACAGCTGTAAGTGTATCCAAGTCGTTACCACTCCAAAACAGATAGCTGATGGAAACTATATTGATACCCTTGGCGATTATGTTGCTGATAATTGAGGTAATACTTCTTTATCTGCTACGTAAAAACCGGGATAGTTTGACTACAAAGGTAAAGTGGCTGGTGTTATTTGGGATTATACTTGTGCCAATAGCGACTATGGTATTTGCCAATTACCATGTATTTGAAGGTACAAAAAACTCTGAAACCTGTATGGGTTGTCATGTGATGGCGCCAATAGGAGCTGATATGATGGACTTGACAAAGGAAAACAGCATGACACTTGCAGCTCGACATTACCGGAATGGGTGGTTAGGAGAGCATGAGTGTTATGCCTGTCATAAGGATTATGGTTTTCAAGGTACGTTTAAGGCTAAAATGGATGGTTACAGGCATTTAATGCGATATGTGACCAATACCTATGAAGAGCCAATTGCATATAGAGGTGAGTTCAATTATGGTAACTGTTTGAGTTGCCATGAAAATGATTACCGTTTTACTAGAGTGGCTGAGCACGAACCAGTGCTTTCTAACCTTACTAGTGCTAACCCAACACTGAGTTGTTTGAACTGTCACGGGAGAGCACACCCAGAGCGGTCCAGAAGGACGCCAGACCATCCTGATTATAAAAAACTGAATGAGGCAGCTGAACAGGTGGTTGTTATAGAAAAGTATATTAAAGACATTGAAAAAGCATCACTAAAAAAATGAGAAAGGTATTTATTGAAAGCTTGTTTGTTATTGTAGGAATGGTAATTACAATTCCTTACATGATTTGGCCTACACCCTTCCTGATGTTTTTGTTTGTATTTGTGGCACAACCATGTTTTCTGTTCGCAATCGTTAGTGCACTGATCGAGATTTTCAGGGACTTGAGAAAGAAAAAAGTGATTTGATGTATAAGTTGATCACCTTCTATGGGTACTTCAGTTGTTCTGAAGTACCTTTTTTTATGCATACTTGAAAAGACTTTTGTAAGGTGATGTTGGTGAATTGTATCGTTGTAAAGGGTTGATTTACATCATGCTGAATTGAAGAGTAGTGAGGTATTTTTGGATGTTTTGAATGTCTAACTAACAATGAATGATCTATGGACAAACCAATTTTACTACTGCTTTATTTATTAATTCCACTTCAGTCCTTCGCTATAGAGGGAGATCCTAAAAGTCGTAGCCACACTAAAAAAATGTCACACCATTATGAAGTTGAACTTTCCTACACTACTACTGAACACTTTGAGATTAAAGGAGCCTATTTTTTTGACCAGAACCTGAAACTACAAGGAATGGTCGAAACAACAGGTCATTGTTTTGCCGCAATGCTAGTTAGAGAACTGCATTTTCATAAGTCGAGGTTAGGTACTTTTCTGGGGTTTGGGGCAGGGTTTGATTATGATGAGAAGCTTCTTGAAAATAAGCTGAATCATCAGGTAATTGATAATGAACACGAGCATGGGAGTGAGTGGCATACAAACCTGATGTTGGAATCAGGGTTGGCGTATGCTTTGGATAGCCATTGGAGTACAGGTTTTACGGTATATCCGGGTTATGACATTATTGATCACAAACCAAATATGGGGATGACACTGGATTTGGTTTTTGCTTTTTAATAGGAAAAGCCCCATCAAGGTATAGCATAGTTTGATGGGGCTTTTGAGTAGTGAAACACTTTGTCAATATTTATTTGATGGCAATGGCGGCACTTGTAGCACCAGTTAATGGAATGGAGGAGATTTGTTTAAATCCAGCTTCTTCTGTCCATTCTTTGAGTCGGTTAAAGGAATAGTCAAAGCCTTCAGGTGTTTCTATTAGCATGTTGAGGGACATCATCATGCCAAAAGCATTATGCCTTCTGTCATTGTCAATGATGTTTTCAATTACAATAAAAGCACCTCCTTCAGGTAAAGCTTCGTAGGCCTTGTTGATAAGCAATTTTTTATCTTTCAATCCCCAATCATGTAAGATGTTGCCCATTGTAATAATATCCGCTTTTGGGAAAGAGTCTTTAAAGAAATCACCTTCAATTATTTTGACTTGCTCATTCAGGTGCATATGCTTGATATTTTTCTCTGCTATTTTGCAAACCACAGGCATATCAAAAGACATGCATTGCATATGAGGGTTTAACATGGCAACCTGTGCACAAAGAAATCCACCTGCACCCCCAATGTCACATAAGGTTTTATAGTGAGAAAAATCAAACTTCTTGGCAAATGAAACAAAGTTTCCCATTTGAATGCCTGCCATAGCAGAAACAAACTCATTAAGCCTTTCTTCATCAGCATAGAGTTCCTCAAAAAATGGTTTTTCACCCCTTGTTACCTCACTTTGTGCTTCTCCTGTTATCAATGCTTCTTCAAGAAAACCCCAAAAGCGGTACAATCGGTTATTTGCCATTTCAAGAATACCACCAATATAACTCTCCTTGTTTTTGTCTAGAAATAAGGATGTTTCAGTCGTGTTGCCATATGTAGCACTTGATTCTATGCCATCTCTTTCAAGAAACCCTAAAGCCACTAACGCATCCATAAAGTCATAGAAGCCCCTGCCATGTAAGCCAAGCTTTTGTTTGATTTCCTGACTTGATAATTTTTGGTCTCCAAGATGCGTAAATAACTCTAATTTGATTGCTGTAAGCAGGGTTTTAGAAGCCCAAAACCCCATTCCCACTTGAAGGATTCTTTCAGGTGTGACACTTTTGGTGTTTTCTTCTTTCATTATGTTTGGGTTAGGTTGGATTTAGGTGTGAGGCTATATAAGATGATCTAGTATAAGATAGTGCTATAAAAATAAATGACCAAGCTGTGGACTTGGTCATTGTTTGTTATCAATAGGTTGTTTTTGTTAGTCGCCGCCGCAACCTCCACAGCCTCCACCGCAACTGCTTCCACAGCTACTCCCACAAGAGCTGCCACTGTCACTGCTTCCACAGGAACTATCACCGAAAAAGCCAGAACCACTGTTAGACGCAGCCATGTATTTCACTTCTTCCTGTCTAAACAATTCAACAAAGTCAGGTGCCAGTAATTGAGCTCCAAGAAAGTAGAAGCCCCATTCCCATTCTTCACTTTGAACCTCTAAACTTATTGTAGATTTATAATAATTAGGAATCGTCTTATTGAAAAAGTATGTTTTACTTTTTGTGAGTAACATATAACTCAAAACCAGAAAAACAGCTAGTATGATTAAAAGAAAGATGACAGGTTTTCCATTTGAAATCCCTAAATAAAGACGAGATAAACCAATGCCGAGCAGAAATATTACGACAGCTAGTGAACAAATATATTGCTTTAGGAAAGGGTAAGAAGACAAGAAGTGATTTTTGATATTCTGAACCTCATTTTCAATCTGTTGAAAAGCTGGTTTGTACTTGAGTTCTGAAACTAACCTGCTATAATAGATTTCATCATTTTCTTTGAGCAGTTCGATTACTTTGTCTTGTAAAAGATTACCTGTATAAGTGTCATCATTTAAGATGATTTGCTCCCTGTTAATAATACTGATTTTCTCTTCTGTGATCAATTGGTTGACTACAGCATGAATGGTATATTCAATTCTGTTGTATTTCAAGTAAAGTAGTTCGAAGGGGTGCAATAGTTTAAATGTATGTTGCTCCGTGAGTTGTTTCATCAGTTTGTTTGAACTGGTGGAAACGATTTGATGAGCAATAAATAGAAGGCTAATAATTATAAGACCATAAAGGTATAAAAAGTCAGGATTGCCGATTGAAAGTAGGTGTGGCTTTATATAAATATAAAATGGCATTGCTGCAACAACAGTAACCATACCAGCAATGATGTTTACTTTTTTAATAATATCAGGTTGACTTGTTAAGTTAACAACTTCTCTATGATTCCAAATATCATTTGGTTGCTCTCCAAAGTACTGCTGATAAGTGGTTTTAGTCTTCTCTAATGCATTTTCAAACTTTACTTGCTCTTCTTTTTTATGAGTGGAAGGAATGTGCTCAATTCTCTTACCTAAAAGCTTACAAAATTCAGTATAGGATTGTGTGAAAATTAGGTGCTGATGCCAAACGATATCGACAATTGGGGAAGGAGAAACCATTTCATTGCTGGTAGCTGCAATGTACATGAACTTCTTGTATTCAAGAATCGCTTTTTGTGTAAAGTTGATAGTCCAGTTGTTTTCTTTAGCTAGTCGTGTAGAAAATCCATATTCATCAGAAGGTGAGTCAAATGAAAACATTTCTACTTTTTTCCATAGATCCTGATTTATCATAATTTGAATGGTAAAATGAAAAAATCTATTTTCTAAATACGAGAAAGGCTATGGAAGTACATTCAACCATAGCCTTTTATATAACTTAAATCTGTTGGAAGAAATTACTCTTTAGGTCTTCCATCTTCAAATCTTTCTTTGCGGGTGTGTTTGATCCGCTCGCCGTTTTCCAACTCAGCATCCATCACAACAGTGATGTATCCATCCTTGATGTTTATGTCAGCTGTGTAAAAGCGCTTAATTTTTGAGCCATATTGTTTTTCTATTTCTCTGACTGTTTCATTATCAAGGTCAACATGGTCATCCTCATCAAAGTCTATATGCATGTGCGTGCCATCCATCAGGTTGGCAATGTTCAAGCCTTCCAAGTCAACATCGATGTCAAGGTTTTCAAGTTCACTCAAAGCACTTAACCCAGCAAGTCCTTCCAAGTTCTCAAGACATTTAAGGCTTTCCAATGAAGTGCCAAAAGCTTCCATTTTCTTTCCAAACTCCTCTGCCCACTTCTCTATTTCTTCCTCATTGATAGTGATCTTGATGTTACTGTCTTCGTTACTGTTTTCTTCTTGAGCAAAGAGAGGTACAGATACCATTAGAAAAGCTACAGCCAACAGGGCTGATAATTTTTTGATAGTTTTCATTTTAAGTTGATCGTTAAATTTGACACTTGAGCTTTAGCTGCTCTGATAATTTTGGTTGTAATGTAAGGATTTTACGTAAATCAATTAACAATTGTTATGTAGAATGGAAAGAAAATTAGTCAAAAAGTGCAATTGAGGGATTTATGGATGAAATAATCACCCTAATCTATAGATTGATGTATGAAGAGGGGGAAAGATTGTATTATTTTTTTATAATTTTGTGGCTTGATTTTTCCTCAGCGTAGAAAAATTGAATTTTTAGGTAGAAGCATAATTTCAAATATATAATTTTCAAAAGAAGGATTCATGGCGGCACAAAAACCAAGTATTCCGAGAGGAACAAGGGATTTTGGTCCTGAGCAAATGGAGAAAAGAAACTTCCTGCTCGATACCATTAAAGCGACATTCAGAAAATTCGGCTTTCAGCAATTGGAAACGCCTACAATGGAAAACCTATCTGTATTGATGGGGAAGTATGGCGATGAAGGAGACCAGTTGTTGTTTAAAGTATTGAACTCTGGAGATTATCTGAAAAGCTCTAAAGAGGATGATTTCCATCAGGGTTCGAAACATATGCTGAAGAAGGTTTCTGAAAAAGGACTGCGCTACGACCTGACTGTTCCTTTTGCGAGATACGTGGTGATGAACCGTGGTACGCTGACTTTCCCATTCAAGCGTTTTCAGATTCAACCTGTTTGGAGAGCTGACAGACCTCAAAAAGGGCGTTACAGAGAGTTTTATCAGTGTGATGCGGATGTAGTAGGTACTGATTCACTCATTTGTGAAGCAGAGATTGTTTCAATGATGAATGAGGTTTTGGATAACCTGAAGGTTTCAGACTTTACAATCAAGATCAACAACCGTAAAATCCTTACAGGTATTGCGGAAGCTGTTGGTCAGGAAGGTAAAGAGGCTGAGCTTTGTGTGGCGATTGATAAGCTTGACAAGATTGGACTGGAAAAAGTGCAGGAAGAGTTGATGCAGCAGCGTGGTTTCTCTCAAGAGAGTGTAGCTGCTTTGCAGCCTATCTTTGAGGTTTCAGGAAGCAATGCTGAGAAGCTGTCAGTATTGAAAGAAATCCTGAAAGGCTCTGAAGTGGGATTGAAAGGAGTTGAAGAACTTGAAGAGGTTCTGAAATATGTAGACTTGTTCGGTTTGGCAAACCCTAGGGTAGAGTTGGATGTGACATTGGCTAGAGGACTTTCTTATTATACAGGAGCAATCTTTGAAGTAAAAGTCAATAACGTTCAGATCGGTAGCATCAGTGGAGGTGGTCGTTATGATAACCTTACAGGTGTATTCGGGATGGAAGGCATGTCAGGTGTTGGTTTTTCATTTGGAGTTGACCGAATCTATGATGTGATGGAAGAGTTGGAGTTATGGCCTGTAGGAACAACCCAGTCTACGGCTGTGATGTTCGTGAACTTTGATGAGCAAAGCCAAAATTATTGTCTGCCGTTGCTTCAAAGGTTGAGAAATGAAGGTGTAAGTGCTGAAATTTATCCTCAGTCTGTTAAAATGAAGAAGCAGATGACTTATGCCAACAATAAGGCAATACCATTTGTTGTTTTGGCAGGTAGCAATGAGATTGAGGCTCAGAAATATACCTTAAAGAATATGGAGAGCGGTGAACAGTCAGTCATTTCTGCTGATGAATTGATTGCAAAAGTAAAAGGCCTCTAAGGTAAAGAAATATATGGTAAGGGCTCAGGGGTAACTTTGAGCCCTTTTCTTTTAAGATTATGGAATTCGGAAAGCTGCATGATATTAATGGTGTGGACTTCACGATGCCTGAAGATCACCCTCTGACCTCTGTTGTGCTTAGCCGTAATAAGCAGGAACAAGGAGTCAAATTTACGGTTGGTTGCCCTGCATGGTCTTGTAAGGAGTGGCAAGGTAAAATTTATCCACCTGGTCTGAAGCCTAAGGACTTCCTTGAGCATTATGCTCGTCATTTCTCAAATATTGAATTAAACTCAACCCATTATGGTATACCCAAGGACGAGACAATTTTGAGATGGAAGGAGAGTGTACCTGATGGTTTTCAGTTCTGTCCCAAAGTCCCTCAAAAAATAAGTCATTGGAATCGGTTAGAAAGGGTGGCTGTTGAGACGGAGGACTTTTGTAGGGCTATGGGGCTTTTAGGAGATAAACTAGGTGTAAGTTTTATGCAGTTACCGCCGAATTTCACACCTAATGAGTTTGGAAAGTTGGCACACTTTATTGAAAACTTTCCAACGGAAATCCCTTTGTCGATTGAGTTTAGGCACGAGGAGTGGTTCTTGAACGATGCCATTTTTCAGGAAATAACTGAAAGGATGGAAAGCAGAGGGATATCGACCGTTATTACAGATGTGGCTGGAAGAAGAGATGTGTTGCATCAGCGGTTAACGACACCAATAGCAGTTATAAGGTTTGTAGGTAACCGTCTTGATATTACAGATTATCGCCGTTTGGATGATTGGGTCGTTCGCTTAAAAGATTGGATCAGCCAAGGATTGAAGGAAGTCTACTTCTTTTTGCACCAGCCATCAGATGTATTATGTCCTGAAGCGGTTATTTATTTTGTGAATGAGGTGAATAAAGCATTAGGGTTGAATCTTGAGGTGCCAAAAATGCTAAATACGGGTGTCCAGAAATCATTATTCTAGTTGGGAGCTAGTCTATTTGATTTGCTGTATTTGTTCTCAATACTTGAATAGGCTTTTTTAAAAGGTGTTCCAGCACGAATTAGCCCAGTAAATTCGTTAAACCCTTGGAGACCTACGATGTCCCACCATCTTTGTACTTCTCTTTTGGAAGTCATATAAGATATGTAGGGACTGATTTCTGATACTTCAAGGAAGCCTTTCATGTTTTCCATTTGGTGAAGGCGGGGAGCGAACTCACCGTTCAAGGTTAGTCTTTCCCACATGATATCACCAATGGTATCATAGCGGTGGTCAAGCATCATGGCAAGTCCTTCATCAAACCAGGTAGGGATTTCGTATTCACGGTTGAACCAACCTACACGATGGATCAGCTCAGCATGGGTCATTTCATGACTTATAACATCGATATTCAGACCGTTAGGGCCTAATACTATATAAGTGTTGTTCAGTGCGTTATGGCATACGCCAGGGACGTTGCGTTGTGCTCCGAAATAATGGATAAATTCTTGATTGTTGCCTGCAAGAATTATGGGACTTGAAGATTTGTCACCAAAGAAAAGTGCAATATTCTGCTCGGCAGAATATATTTTTTCAAGCAAACTATTTTCCATTGATGAATCGACATCATCAGAAATATATAAGTTGTTGTGAGGGCGTTTGAGTTCTGAAAAACCTACAAACATACAGCGTAATTGGTGTCTGAAGGTAGCGATGAAGATCAGCGTTATAACGGAAGTTGACATTACCGATATAAGGAATATGGATTTGAAGGCAAACCTTTTCAAGGATGTTGGGTTTTAAGGTGTGTTGGTTTATTTAAATTTAAAAGATAAATAATATAAAAATAGGGCTGAAGTGACTTTTTTAATTTTTAAAATGACAAAAAAGTGCGAAATCTATTCTAATTCATTAACGGCTGTTAAGGATTATTGTTAAATTTACTTAGTAAATGTTTAGTAGATTTATGTTATGCGAACAACAATCCTGTCAGGCAGCTTTATTATAACCAGCTAACCATATCATTTGTTGATGATATTTTAAGCCCTGATCGGCATTGCCGGAAAATTTCTGGACAAAACATTTTAGCTAAACATTGATAGAACCAAATAACTATTAATACAATGAGTGACGCTGTAAAAATCTTATTAGTCGAGGATGATCGTATTATTGCTTCATTAGTAAAGAAGTATTTGGACATCCGGGGTTATGTAGTTCACCACGCTGAAGACGGCGTGAACGGACTGAAGGAATTTGAAAAGTTTGACTTCGACCTGATCATTCTGGACGTTATGATGCCTCACAAGGATGGTTATACGTTGGCAGAAGAGATTAGAGCTAAAGATCCTTATATTCCGATTCTTTTCATGTCATCGAACAACTTGCCTAAAGACAAGATCAAAGCGTTCCGTATCGGAGCGGATGATTATGTTACAAAGCCGGTCAATGTAGAAGAGTTGCTGTTGCGTATTGAGGTTATCCTCAAAAGACAAAACAACCAGCCAAAGGTTGACCAACTGAAGGAGGAAGATCCTCAAGAAATCCATATAGGTAAATACGTACTGGATTTCCCTTACCAGAAACTGATGTATGGGGATGATGTACGTAAATTGACTACCCGCGAAGCTGAATTACTTCGTTTCCTGTTCAGACATAGAAATAATCTGATTAAAAGAGAATACATCCTTCAGGAAGTTTGGGGTGATGATGATTACTACAAAGGTAGAAGCCTTGATGTATTCATGTCGCGTTTGCGTAAATACCTGAAAGAAGATCCTACTATTGAAATCCTGAACGTTCACGGTATCGGATTCAAATTCTTGGTAGCGGAAAAGGTATAATTTTGCCATTCAGATTATCGTGTCCTGTTATGAATAGGACATTTCCCTCATTATATTCACACCTGATAGCGATTTTATGCGCTATCAGGTGTTGTTTTTTAAGGGGGAAATATGAAATTTGCTAGAATTATTACAAATAAGGGCATTTTGAATGCTCGTTTGTTTGAAAATGAAGTCCCTGTTACGGTCGAAAACTTCAGTAGATTAGCTGAACAGGGGGTATATGATGCATCTCATTTCCATAAATATGTGGAAGATGTACTAATTCAAGCAGGAAGTCCAAATGGCAAACCTGAAGGATGGGGAGGATATTTTCTCAGAGGAGAAGCATCTGCAAAGAAACAAAGACACGATACAGGTGTTCTTTCTATGGCGTGTACGACAACAAATACGATGAGTACACAGTTTTTTATTGCTATGAGTAGGGAAGAAACCTACCATCTCGATAGACTATGTACGTGTTTCGGAATTGTAGATAGAGAAGACTTCCATATTTTGAGATCTCTAAGGAAAGGAGACAAAATAGAGAAGATTGAAATACTGGGTGCTTCGGATCGGGATGAGGCTGCTTTCCGCCAGTTTACGGAGCGTGCACAGCTCGAAGAGGATGAAGAGGAAGAATATGAATAATAGAGCCAAATAATCAAATCTCGTAACGGATGATACCATTAACGCATTACCTGATTGTAGGGGCATTACTATTTTGTATAGGCTTGGCAATTGCCATTACCAAGAAGAATATCATAGTAGTGCTGATGGGGATAGAACTTATTTTTAATGCAGCCAATGTGAATTTGGTAGCTTTTAGCCGATATGATCCATCATTGCTACAAGGGCAGTTATATTCCTTATTTGTAATTGTGGTAGCGGCGGCTGAAGCCGTGGTAGCGCTTTCAATTGTAATTCAGTTGTTTAAATATTTCAAGACAGTTGAATTAAACAAAATAAGCCATTTGGGAGATAAGTAATAAGGTATTTGGATTATCAACTGGACTATTAGCAGTCCTGAAAAACTAAAACACAACAAACTTGAATCTTTTTATTACGATACTGTTTCTGTCAGTGCTTGCACCACTGCTTAGCTTTTTGCTTCTGAGTATCAGGAGGCAGAACCGTTGGGCAGATATCGTAAGCATTGGTTTTTTAAGTATTTCGGCAATTCTTTCTTCTGCATTACTTATTCAACACTTTATAGGAGGTGCTGAGACACTGCATTTGAAAAAGGAGTGGCTCCATGTAGCAGGATATACGGTTGCATTTGGAGTCAAATTGGATACACTATCCCATATTATGCTGGCTATGGTATCATTGGTATCATTGCTTGTGCATATATTCTCTTCTTCTTATATGCATGGTGACCCGAACTTCAAGCGATATTTCTCGTTGCTTGGACTTTTTACCTTCGCCATGTTTGGTGTAATTATCACAGACAACTTATTACTGATTTATATATTCTGGGAGCTGGTAGGCTTTTCTTCGTATTTGCTGATTGGTTTTTGGCGAACAAAAGAATCGGCTGTGCGAGCTGCTAAAAAAGCATTTGTGGTCAACCGTTTTGGAGATGCAGGCTTTATGCTTTCTCTGATGATTATATTTGCTGTTTTTCACACAACAGACCTAGATAGTTTATATCAGGCTGTGAAAGGGGGAGAAGCTATTGGGGTAGAAAGTTGGTTGTTGGTTTTGGCAGGGTTTGGATTGTTCTTGGGAGCTATAGCCAAATCTGCACAGGTGCCGATGGCTGTGTGGCTGCCTGATGCAATGCAAGGCCCTACACCTGTATCGGCCTTGATTCACGCAGCAACAATGGTAGCGGCAGGTATCTACTTGCTTATCAGGATGAACTTTTTGCTGACTCCTGAAATTCAGCATCTCATCACACTGACAGGTACAGTGACTGCATTTATGGCAGGATTTGCGGCTCTCACTCAATATGATATCAAGCGTATCTTGGCATTTTCGACTATATCTCAACTGGGTTATATGATGGTTGGAATAGGTGTAGGTGCAGTAGATGCTTCATTTTTCCACTTGATTACTCATGCATTTTTCAAGGCAGGACTTTTCTTGGGTGCTGGTAGTGTGATTCACAGCATGCATCAAGTCAGTTGTGATATTTGTAAAGGGTTTGATGCTCAGGATATCCGATTTATGGGTAACCTGAGAAAGTACATGCCAAAGACATTTGTAGGCTTTACAATATGTGCTGCAGCCTTGGCTGGTCTACCATTTTTCTCGGGATTCTTGTCAAAAGATGCCATACTGGCGGGAACCATGGTATATGCAGAAGCTAATGGAGGAATAGCATATTTGGTGCCTGTGATGGGCTTTTTGACCGCTTTGCTGACAGCTATATATGCAGGTAGATTGATTTTTACAGTATTCTTTGGTGATTTAGGAATAGCCAAAAAATGTCCGTCATGTTTTATAGAGCCTTTGGAAACAGGTAAAAGGATGGTTTATCCAATATTGCTATTGGCTGCATTATCGCTTTGGGTAGTGTATAGTATTAATCCTTTCGGTGGACATAATTGGATAACAGATTCTGTAGGTCTGTCACATTTGGATGTTTCGTCTGTTCACTTAATGGCGGAAGTAATTTCAGTTCTATTGGCAGTTACAGGCGTAGTGATAACATATATGATGTATGTGACAGGTACTTTAAAGCCTTTGAAAAATACACTTTTCCCCAGAAACTCATGGATGAGAAGCTTGTCGTTCAATTTCTTTTACCTGAATGAGATTTATAATATCGGTGCCGCCTCATTTATTAGAACTGCTAGGGTTTTCAATAATACGGCAACACCTGAGAGTAATATCGTAAAAGGCACGCTTTGGCTTTCGGTCTTTGTCAGGAACTTCGATAATGGAATTGTGGATGCCTTTGTCCGTTTCTTTGGCGTTACCAATGTGATAATTGCCCATTTGTATGCTTTCTTCGATCGCTACTTTGTGGATGGAGTCGTTAATGGAATCGTCTTCTTTACAGGTAGGGCGGGACTAGTAACACGTTCTGTGCAAGGGGGGAAACTTCAGGTCTATTTGGTTTGGGCAATTCTTTTGTTGGTACTGCTGATCTGGATTATAATTTAATAAGTATTGTATTAGGAGTGGTTTTCTGCTCTGTGTGAAAATAAATGTAGAGAATTGATGAGTGACTTTTTGTTATCACTGCTTGTTTTCCTGCCGATTGTAACGGCAATAGTAGTCTTGGTACTGCCTAAGAAATCATATAAGGCATACAGAATGCTAACGTTGGGTGCTACTACTGTACAGCTGTTGGCATCATTGTTCTTATTGTCCAAATACCAAACTGGAGATGGTGCTGGATCTGGAGTACTGGCTGGCGATTTTCAGTTTTTGACTTACCATAATTGGATAATGTTGTCCTTGGGTGATTTTGGTAAGCTAGCTGCAGACTTTCATTTAGGCGTTGATGGAGTAAACATGCCAATGGTTGTATTGACGGCTATTGTGATGTTGATTGGTGCGATATCCTCATTTGAAATCAAGGATAAGCAAAGAGGTTTCTATACCCTTTACTTGTTGTTGAGTGGTACAATTATGGGATGTTTCCTTTCATTGGACATGTTCCTTTTCTACCTATTCTTTGAGTTTATGCTACTGCCGATGTATTTCCTTATCGGTATTTGGGGTGGCAAGCGCAGTGAATATGCTTCGATCAAGTTCTTTATCTATACACTCTTTGGTTCTGTCTTGATCCTGATTATCATGATTGGGTTGTCGGTATCTGTAATTGACCCAATGGCTACGGCTGTTGAGGTTGGTTTGGCACAAAGCAGAGAGTTGGTGACACAAGGTATGGTTGAGAAAGTTCAGCAAATGTTATCTGCTGGTGAATTGGAACGAGCGCATATGGTGAGAACCTTTAATATTCTCCGTATGATGGATGCCAGTAACTATATTCCGGGATCACTGCTGGATGTAGCTTCTGGTTATATGCTATTTGGAACAAAAGTGCGTTTTATTGCCTTTCTGATGCTGATGATTGGTTTCGGTATCAAGTTACCGGTAGTTCCTGTACATACATGGCTTCCTGATGCTCACGTAGAGGCTCCTACAAGTATTTCCGTAGTATTAGCAGGCATCTTGCTGAAAGTAGGTGGTTATGGTATGCTCAGAATCGTATATGGAATTTTCCCTGATGGTGCTAACCATTTTGCATGGTGGGTAGGTCTATTCGGTGTTGTATCCATTATATATGGTGCTTTTGTAGCATTGGGAACACATAACCTGAAACGTCTGATAGCTTATTCTTCAGTATCTCATATGGGTTTTGTCGCATTAGGTATTGCTTCTTTGACAGGTGAAGGAATAAGTGGTGCGATATTCCAGATGTTCTCACACGGTATTATTTCAGCGATGCTATTCTTGATTGCAGGTGTTTTATACTATAGAACGAAGAACCTTGAAATCAATGACTACAGTGGTATTTATACGCATATGCCGAAATACACAATTTTGGCAACCATTGGTTTCTTTGCATCCTTAGGTCTGCCAGGGTTCTCAGGTTTTATGGCTGAGTTGTTTGTATTCCTTGGTTCGTTTAGCTCTTATAATGTAAATGGCTTGCTTCCAAGATGGATGCCAATCGCTGCTACATTAGGTTTGATCCTGAGTGCGGCTTATTATCTATGGGCTTTGCAGAGAATGTTCTTGGGTAAATTCCACCTGAAATTCCCAGAAGATGAAAGCAAGCTCTATGATCTGACCAAAAGGGAAATGATCATGTTGGTACCATTGGGAATCACAACTTTTGCTTTCGGTATTTACCCTCAAATGCTTCTTGACCTGATGGGTAATTCAGTAGAAGTATTTATTGAATTTGTAAACCATACAGGTAAGGAATACCTGACGCTATTGACCAAATAATAGAATTGGGGATAAAGAGGCGTCTGTAGAAGTCTCCTCTTTGGATAATAATCGGAACAAGATGCTGAAGGATAAACTGAATATCATTGTAGACAGTGTGCAATACACAGGATCTGAAGTGTGGATACTGGTACTGCTGATTGGTCTTGTGGTGATAGATCTGATACTTAAGAAAAATCATTTTAGAATACTTTCCCTGTTTTTTGGAGCGGGACTATTGGTCAATTTTTACCTGATAGCTTCTGCACCTGTAGCTGATGATCTTTTTCTGGGGGCCTTAAGAATTACAGAGACTACCTTCTACTACAAGGCACTAGTGACTTTAGCTGCATTGGTTCTAGTTGCATTCAGGTGGTTAGGCAAAGATGAAGTTGGAGCAGCAAAAGCTGAAAGGGGGTTGAGTCTTTCTGGAGAAGGGGAATTTTTCACCTTGGTTGCAGGAATGGTATTAGGAATGCAGTTTCTGGTAATGTCCTCAAACCTGCTGATGCTGTTTATTTCGATAGAATTGGTTTCGATGCCATCATATCTTTTGACGCTATTCAGAGCGAGTAAAGATGCAGCAGAAGCCGCTGCAAAATATTTACTGTTTGGTGCTTTGTCAACTGGTATAATGCTGTATGGAATATCATGGGCTTACGGCTTGACAGGATCGTTATCAGTAAATGATTTACCATTATTGCTAGAAGTAGGGAATATGCAAATGGCAGGTCATATTGCATTGGTGTTGCTATTGGCTGGTATCCTTTTCAAACTCTCTGCAGTACCTTTCCATATTTGGGCACCAGATGTTTACCAAGGTGCTCCTACATCAGTGGTTGCTTTTATTTCAGTCGCACCAAAAGTAGCCGCAGTTGGGTTTATGGCTCAAGTATTGACGAATGTACCATTACTGAATAATGAATACGTAACCAATGCCATTTTACTGTTGGCTACAGTCAGTATTTTTTGGGGAAACCTTTCTGCCTTATGGCAAACATCTTCCAAGCGTATGCTGGCTTATTCAACTATAGCCCATGCAGGTTTTCTGATGGTCGGATTAGCGGTGGTCAATGGAATGGGAGAGCTGAGCTTGATGTACTACTTGCTGGTTTACCTGTTTGCCAACTATGCTATTTTCTTCTATATCGATATGGTTGAAGAAAGCAGTGGCTCTGACAAATTTGATCGCTTTGCTGGTTTGGGAAGGTCGTCAACGATACTGGGAGCAATGGTTGTTGTGGTAATGATTTCTTTGACAGGGCTTCCACCTACAGCTGGATTTACAGGAAAGCTATTTATATTTGTGGCGCTTTGGAATGGCTTTGAAACGGCTGGCAACAACTGGATGATTGCAGTTTTGGTATTGGGGTTAGTCAACACTGCTATTGCATTGTATTTCTATCTTAAAATGCCATATATGATGTATTTCAGAGAGAGCAAGGGAGAAGTAACGATTAAATGGACAATTGCTCGAAAAACATTTTTCATTGTTTTGGCACTTCCACTTTTGATTCTGTTCTTTGCACCTTGGCTCGTAACAGGCTGATTTTATAGATATAAAATATAAAGACAAAAGCCTGTTCACTCATTTTCAATATGATTGGACAGGCTTTTCATTTTACTATTAATCCATTTATTACCTATTGCTTTGCAAAAACAGCTTTATAAGCTGCTTCTTGTTAATCGAATGTAGGGTATGAGAAAATTTGATAATCTGAAGGTTTGGGTAAGTGGGGCAGGAGTACTCAAATCATTCGAACATAGGAAATACAATCTACTGTATTTTTTTGCTTCTGTAGCAACTTTGCTGATGGCATGCTTTACGGACAACCTGAGCTTTAGCCATTCAACATTGTGTTTTGCCTTGTTTTACTGTATGGCATTTGCAGTCTTGAGACTTAGCAAGGGTGTAAACTTGTACTTTAAAGTAGCCTATTTTGCAGTACAGTTTACTTACCTGTTTCTGTACTTTTTTCAGTATAGTGGAACACAAGGTGCTGCGCCGTTGCTGGTGCTATTCCTCAGTATTTTAGGGTTGGCGGTTTTCAATAGAAAAGTGTGGCCATATATCTTTACAATAGGTTTGTTGTCCTTACTTTCTATGTACATTATAGAGCCAGTGACGCAAGACTGGATAAACTACCCTAATGTAGGTAGGAGTCAGCAGGTTTGGGGTATTGTAGAGCATCTGCTGATTTATGCGATTGTTTATTCCTTGGCTGTCCGGTGTATAAGAAAAGACCTATACAAGCAAAATTCCCTTCCAGATTATATCAGAATCAATGAAGATAATATCATCAAACAGATAGCGGAACACTCTGCCGCTATCTTGTATATGCTTTCTAACAGTGGTGAAGTACTATACCTGTCGCCTTATTGGGAGGAACTAACAGGATACACTATTCCGGAAACCATAGGAAAGCCATATTACACTTTTTTGGTAGAGGAAGACCGGCCGCATTGGCAAGAGTATTTCAATAAGGTGATTGATACTGGCAAGTCTGAAAAGACACGCAACTTTCGTTTTGTGACCAAAGATGGGACTATCCAATACCATTTATGCAGTGGTAGCCGAATACCTGCTGAAATAGGGCATGAGTACTTTTTTGTAGGTGTGGGAAGAGACAATACAGAACAGCAGCTATCGGAAGCAAAGTTTCAGTCCACCTACAACAGGCTTCATACTTTGATAGAGTCATCCAATGATATTGTTTTTTCAGTGGATCGTAACTTTAAATATACAGCATTCAACAGCAGTCACGCCCTGACAATGAAACGTGTTTATGGTTGTCAGATTGAAGTTGGTGGTGATGTGTTGGGCTATATGAAAGTCAATGGAGACCATGAAACTGCCAAAAAGGATTTTGAAAGGGCTTTTGGGGGAGAATCCTATACAATTGAACGTATCTATGGAGATGGTGAAAAGTATGAGTTAGGTTACTTTGAGGCTAGCTATACACCTATATACAGTGATTCAGGTATTGAAGGTGCAACTGTAGTTGTACGTGACGTAACTGATAGGGAGCGGACAATGCTGAAACTGGAAGAGAGTAAGCTGCTTTATCAAAATCTTTTGGATGCGAGCGTTTTAGGCGTTTGTGTCATGGAAGATGAAAAAGTGATTCAACTGAATTCCACACTTAGAACCATGTTTGGCTATTCAGAAGGTGAACTGGTTGGTAACAGCATGCTTCAGTTAATTCAGGAGAAGGAGCGTGAATGTTTTAGAAAAGGTTATTTGGAAGGCTTTAAAAGCACAAAATCGATTGGCATTAAAAAAGATGGAAGAACATTTCCATTGCAGATCTTCTTTTCCCAAGTCCATATAGATGGGCGAGTCCAGAAGCTTTTCTTTTTTCAGGATATAACCGAAGCTGAGTTGCTGAATGAGCAGATCAGCAATGTGAATGCACAATTAAACTCATTGATTGAAAGCTCAAATAGTCTTATTTGTTCATTGGATAAAAACTTCAAAGTACTGACTTACAATAAAAACTTTAAGTCCATTTTAGGGGATGAGTTTGGGGTGCAGGTGAAACAAGGTGAGGATATTTTTACCCAATTGAACTCTCCTTATGCAGTGAAATTCCTTAAGCCTGTTTTTGAAAAGGTGTTGAATGGGGAAAGTGTGGCTTTGTTTGAGGAGTACAACTGTCAGGGAAAAACGATGTATTTCGATTTTAACTGTAACCCTATTATCAATAAAAAAGGGGAAGTGATGGGAGTTGCCATCTTTGGACATGATATCACTGACAGGGTTGAAGATGAACAGAAAATACGAGAGCTAAACAACAATTTGGAGAAACGTGTCAATGAAAGAACCAAGGAACTTTCAGAGAGTAGAAGAAAGCTGGATTTGGCATTGCAGTCTGCAAAGATCGGAACATGGCGTTGGGATTTTGGAGAGACATTGGAGTGTGATGATTACTTGCTAGATATTCTGGGAGTAAATAAGGAAATCTTTAATTCTGATTTCAAGTCGCTTTACAGGTTGCTGCACCCTGATGATAGAAAGAAAATGGATAAATTCCGTACTGAACGTCAAAAGGGAAGAATGGAAGTGCTATCCAATGAGTACCGTTTCTATGTAAGGGGAGAGTACAGGTATATCAGTATTTATGGCAAAACGGTGGAAACAGATGGTAAGTTGGCTGTATATGGGCTGATTTGGGATAACTCACACAACAGAAGGGTTGAGCAGGAATTGAGAGAAGCCAAGGAAGTGGCAGAGGCATCGAGTAAAGCCAAGACCGTGTTTTTGGCGAATATGTCACATGAGATGAGGACACCTCTCAATGCGATTGTTGGGTTCAGTTACTTATTGAAAACCAAGGCTGAGAAATTGCACTTGGATCCGGATTTTACAGCATACCTCGAGAATATTAAACTTAGTGGTGAAAACCTCTCTGAATTGATCAACAATATTTTGGACCTTTCCAAAATTGAGGCGGGCAAAATGCCTATGATTAAAGGAGAGGTAGAGGTAGGTAGGATGGTAGACAAAGTTTACCAGATGCATAGAATCAATGCTGAGAAAAAGAATATAGAACTAAGTGTAAGGATTAGAGAAGATGTGCCCGAAGTTGTTTGGTCTGATGAAGTCAAGTTGACACAAATTCTTTCCAACTTGATATCTAACGCCATTAAGTTTACACCTACAAATGGCAGTGTCACATTTGAGGTTGATCATTCTAATAACGAATTGGTTTTCTCAATTGAAGACAATGGTATTGGAATTTCTGAAGAGAAAATACAGCATATCTTTGACCCGTTTGAGCAAGCTGATAATTCAATCACGAGGAAATACGGAGGTACAGGGCTAGGTTTGACTATTGTGAATAACTTGATTCAGATGCTTGGCGGTACGCTTTCAGTTGACTCAAGAAAAGGAGAAGGATCTAAGTTTGTAGTAAATATCCCTTATGAAAACATATGGAATATTCGTCAGTATGGTACTGCCGTGTCAAATACTCCTGAAGAAGTAAAGTTCAGTGCTGAAAATGAGGTTTTGGTTGTAGAGGATAACCCCATGAGTCAGGTTATGATGAAGGCACTTTTTAAGGAAATGAACATCGATATCAAGATAGCCTCCAATGGGAAAGAAGGTGTCGAAAGGGCAATGGAAATAAAACCAGACTTAATTTTGATGGACATGCATATGCCTGAGATCAGTGGGATAGAGGCAACCAAGATTATCAGAAAGATACCGGCACTGTCTCAAATGCCTGTCATCGGAATCTCAGCTGATGTATTTGTTGAAAAGCAGAATGATGCAATTTTGGCAGGTATGAACAATTATATAACGAAGCCGATTGATATGGGAGAGCTTATTCCTGTTCTTCAGCAGTATCTTAAAAAGTAACACAAAAACACAGTCTAATGAATAGTCGTCACTTAATTATTTTTGTCAAGAACCCCGAACCTGGAAAGGTCAAGACCCGTTTGGCTGCTACTTTAGGAAATGAGAAAGCTGTAGCAATCTACAGGGAGCTATTAGCCCATACTGAAAAGGTGACCTCTTCTCTTAATCTAGTTAAGAAGGTGTATTATGGAGACTATATCAATGTTGAGGATATTTGGGATAATGTTGACTATTACAAAGCCCTTCAGGAGGGAGATTCATTAGGTGAAAGAATGAGTAATGCCTTTGAGCATGCCTTTGAGGAAGGGGCTGATGAAGTGGTCATAATCGGAAGTGACTGTCCTGAGATTAATAAGGAAACTATCGAAAAAGCATTTGACAGTTTGTTGAAAAACGATGTGGTAATAGGACCGGCTGAAGATGGAGGATATTACCTGTTGGGTATGAACAAATTTACTCCTGAACTTTTTAGAGGTAAAAAATGGAGTACATCTTCAGTATTGAATGATACCCTTAAGGATACGGGTAAGTTACAATTATCCGTCACACTTCTGGATATGTACACAGATATAGATGAAGAAGCAGACTTGCAGCGATTTAGTTGGCTGAAAGACGTTGTGGAAGCCTTGTAAGTATATGGATTATTGTAAGAAAATTCATATCTCATAAAAGAATTTAACATGCATGTAAAAGCCCTTTTTACGACCAGTAAAGGGGCTTTTTTTGTTACTTTTTGAAGAGTGGATTAAACATTTGGTGGTGGGCTTTCGTTGAAGTTAACAGTGAGATTATATTATTTCTAATTTTCAAAATTGTACGTTTTTAAGTGCACACTTTGTTTTTGATTAATTTATCACTATAAATGTTAAATTAATTTAAGCAAAGTAAAAAAACGAACCTTCCCTTTAGCCTAAGCTGTATAGAAAGCTATATTTGAAATTAGCTTCATTTGTTTATTAGTATTGTCATACTAGCAATGAGAAGCTTTTAGCTTTGCAGCAAAATGAAATAATGTAATTTGTTATTAGATTAAAGGGAAAACACCAAAGAACATTTTTTCACACTTTGGGTTAGTTGGAAACAACTTATCAGTTCCCAAATTATTTCTATTACTTTTCAAGTATGAGCAAAGCAAGTTTTAAAGTGTTTATAACATCACTGATTATTTTCATTTCAGGGTCTTCATTTATGCCAGCCAATAATTATGAAACCATAGAATGGCTAACCTTGGAAGAGGCAATGAAGCGGTCTGAAGAACAGCATAAGCCTGTTTTTGTGGATGTCCTGACAGATTGGTGTGGTTGGTGTAAACACATGGATAAGAATACTTTTCAGTCTCCTAGAGTAATGGAATATGTAGCCAACAACTATTTGGCAGTAAGGTTGAATCCTGAAGAAAAGGGTACCGTTACCTATAAGAAAGAAAAGATGACCAAGAGGCAGTTTGCCCGTAAGTTTGGAGTGAATAGTTACCCGACAATTTTGTTGCTTGATGCTAAAAAAGCAGGACAAGCTAAAATTGGATACAAGGAAGCAGAAGACTTTATAGAAATGCTGGAAGAGTATAAAAAACGCAGAAGGTAACTCATAACTACTCCTTTTAAATTGTTTTGTAAGTAAGCGTAATATCTGACAGTAGTTTTAGTCACAACCAGTAAAATACTGTCAGTCAATAAATCATACATAACTGTCATGTCAAAAAGAAAACTAATCTTCATTCCCTTGGTGGTTGTTACCCTATTTGGGTTTATCAGCCTTCAGGATAGCTTTATGCCTAAAAGCGAAACTTTAGGGCAGGACAAGCAGTCTGTCTTGAAAAACCTACTTTTTATTAGCCTGCAACAAGCACATTTTAAGGATGTGGTCTTTGATGACAAGATGTCTGAGGAGGCTTATAATATGTACCTGAAGAATATTGACCCAAACAAGCGCTTTTTGTTGAAGGAAGATATTGATATGCTGTCAGCTTATAAGAATCAGATTGATGATGAAATGATGGGAGCTGACAACCCGCTTTATGAGATGTCAGTGAAATTGTTGGATCAACGTAGAGCTGAAGCAAAACAGTATTGTGAGGAAATTCTGTCAAAGTCATTTGATTTTGACAAGAAGGAAGATGTAGAACTCGATGCTGATAAGGTTCAGTTTGCGTCTAGCAAAGAAGAACTGAAGGAACGTTGGAGAAAGTACTTGAAATATTCAGCCCTTGTTAGAATGCACAACAAGATGGAAGCTGAAGACAAGAAGGAAAAAGAAGCCAAAGAGAAGAAAGAGGAGTTTGCTAGAATGAACCCTGAAGAGCTTGAGGCTGACGTTAGAAGCAAGGTGAAAAGCAACTATGATGATGTTTTTGATGCGCTTGACAAAATGGATGAGGAAGATAGGATTACAACTTACCTGAATTCGATCATCAGTGTATACGGTCCTCATACAGAATATTTCCCGCCAGAAAGCAAAGAGAAATTTGATGCTGAAATGTCAGGAAGATTTGAAGGAATTGGAGCAAGACTTCAGCAGACCGGAGGTGAAATCAAAGTAGTTCAAATCATTCCAGGTAGTGCTTCTTGGAGACAAAAGGAATTGAAGGAAGGAGATATTATCCTGAAAGTGGCACAGGAGGAAGCAGAGCCTGTGTCGGTAGAAGATATGTCACTGAAGAATGCAGTGAAACTGATTAAAGGCCCAAAGGGAACTGAGGTACGTTTGACTGTTAAAAAACCTGACGGTAGACTAACTGTGATTCCAATTATCCGTGATGAAGTGATTTTGGAAGAGTCATATGCCAAATCAGCAGTGATAGTTGACAAGGAAACAGGTAAGAAGTGGGGTGTTATCGAATTGCCTAGCTTCTATGCTGACTTCCAGCACCGCAATGGTCGTTTCTCAGGTGATGATGTTATTGAAGAGCTGAAAAAGCTTAAGCAAGAGCAAGTTGAAGGTGTGATGCTTGACCTTAGAAACAATGGTGGAGGATCTTTATCCGATGCTGTTAAGATGGCAGGAGCATTTATTGATAAAGGTCCTGTAGTACAAGTGAAAAGCAAAACCAACAGAGCTCAAGCACTTCCTGATACAGAGTCAGGAGTTGAGTATGACGGACCGCTTGTAATTATGGTAAACCGTTTCAGTGCATCAGCATCAGAGATTTTGGCTGCTGCTATGCAGGATTATGGCAGGGCTGTAATTGTAGGCTCCAAAACTTTTGGCAAAGGTACTGTTCAGCGTTTTATTGATTTGGATAGACTTAGCCGTATGGACGAGTATAAGCCATTTGGTGCTTTGAAGTTGACGGTACAGAAGTTCTATCGTGTATCAGGTGGAGCAACTCAGGTAAAAGGTGTTGAGCCAGATGTACACTTACCTGATATGTATGCGTACTTAGATGTAGGAGAGGAAGACCTTCCTTACGTAATGCCTTGGGATAAAGTGGAAAAGGCAGATTTCAAGAATTGGGATCATAAGCCTAACATGAAAGCATTGGCTAAGAGAAGTTCAGACAGAATTGCTAAAAATGATGTATTCAACCTTGTAGAGGAAAACGCTAAACGTCTGAAGTCAAATAATGACAAAACGCTTCAAAGCCTTAACCTGAAAGCTTTTGCACAAGAGCAGAAGAAGCTGGATGAGGAGTCAAAGAAATTCAATGATCTTGAAAAAGAACATAATGAGTTTGACATTAAGGTGATGGCAGATCATTACCCAACATCAAAGCCTGATTCTGTGATTCAGGAGACTGCAAACAGATGGACACAACAATTGAAAAAGGATGTGTACATCAAGGAAGCATCACAAGTACTTAATGATATGGTATCAACCAACTGATCTATATTAAACTAAAAAAGCGGAGGTTAACCCTCCGCTTTTTTTTTATGTCTTAGATTTTGTATACCTAATAGCTTAACACGACCATAAAGTCATGATGTTTATACACTTCGAGGTCTGCTGTTATTTTCCTTCCATTTTTTTCAACTAAGCCTTTACTCTCCGTAACTCTGATATCATCTTTGAAAATCAGCTCTCTCTCTCCGTACATTTTATAAAGCGCTTCCTTGGCGCACCAGTAAAATGTTAGCGCTGTGTCTGTCATGTCACAGTGTGAAAGCTCTTCATCATGCATATATTTACTGTACAATCGCTGAATACGTGGTGAAATAAGCTCAATGTCAATGCCCGTATCTCTTTCTGTATTCAAACAAGCTGCTACATAGTGTTTACTGTGAGATATTGAAATACGGGCATTTGTATCTTTCAGAAATGGCTTACCTGTTTCCGCTTTTAATATCCCATTATATTCCATTCCTATATTTTCGGTCAGTGTTTGAATTGCCAGTTTGCCTGAAATACTCTGTTTTCTTTGCAATTCACTTTTGATGTGACTGAACTCTTCAGTTGTATGGAAAGAAAGCTGATCAGTCAGTTGAGTTTCTGATTCTGTGATCTCCCAAATTCCCCAATAGGTGTTTTTTACTTTTCCTTGATGGATAAAAGGCATCTTATTCAATGTTTTAAACTAAGCTGCAAAGATAGTCAAGGATGTAATTCATTCCGAATCATGCCTTACTACATATAAAACAAAGTTGCCATATCCATGTTTAGGAATATCGTGAAGACAATTTTTTAATTGGGGGAAATAAATGGCAATTTTGTACCCTGAAGCAAAGCGCACTTATTACTTGAGAGAATGATCAAAAGAATAGAAATAGAGAAACTGGGTACTTTTACAGGACATAGAGATTGTATTTATAGCTTAGAGCCGAACTTGGAGGAGAATGGCTTTTTTACAAGTGGTTCTGACGGTTTGGTCGCAAAGTGGAACTTAAGCAACCCTGATCAGGGAACATTGGTGGCGAAAATTCCGAATACGGTATATGCCATGGTACGTATTCCGGGAGAGGAGATTTTGGTAGTTGGGCAAAATTTTGAAGGAATCCATATTATAGACCTGACTGTAAATAAGGAAAAAGCCTCTTTGAAGCTTACAGACAAGGCAATTTTTGATATTAAGTTCAGTAATGGGAAACTGTATATAGCGGTAGGGGAAGGAGAGTTGATTAAGGTGAGTTATCCTGAGCTCTTGATAGAGAAGAGGTTAAAGATTTCAGATCAACATCTGAGAGCATTGGCTGTGAATGAACAGGAAAATACCTTAGCTGTTGGAAGTAGTGACAATTCGATCACCTTATTGGATTTGGATACGCTAGCATTAAAACAAAAGGTTTCTGGTCATACCAATTCAGTTTTTGCACTTACATATGATACAAAGTACAATCACCTTCTTTCGGGGAGCCGTGATGCACATATGAAAGTTTGGGATGCTCAGGATGGTTATGGATTGAAAGAAGATATCGTAGCGCATATGTATACCATTAACCATATCGCCTACAGGAAAGACGGAAAGTTTTTTGCGACATGTAGCAAAGACAAGTCCGTAAAAGTTTGGGATGCCCGAACATTCAGGCTCCTGAAAGTGATTGATAAGGCAAGGCATGCTGGACATGGTACATCAGTTAACAAGCTCTTATGGCTGTCAGATGATGAACTAGTGTCGTGCAGTGATGACCGTTCAATCTCAGTTTGGAAAATCTATAACCTGCCCGAATAAGCAAAAAGCGGTTTTACCTTGATAGGTAAAACCGCTTTTCTTCTAGATATTCTTCTAGTTTATTCAATTCTTGCTCGGAGGTGATTTCCTCAATACATGGTTGGGCAATGGCAGCCGAGACTCTTTGTTCTATGATTTCCTTCACCCTGTAAGTTCTCCATATCGGTGCCTTGAAAATCTCCACTTCATCTCCCATCTCCACTTTTCGGGAAGGTTTTATTGATTCTCCGTTTACTTTAATTTTGTCACTTTTGATAGCATTGGTTGCCATGCTTCTAGTTTTGTAAAGCCTGACAGCCCAAAGGAACTTATCAATTCGCATAGAGTAAGTTAAGTGTGAGCCAGATTGAACTTGAGACATTAGTTAATGACTCCTGCCTATTTGGCTCATTACCTAAATACTGAAGTCTTGTTTCTGGCATAAACAGATAATTGATTAATGATCTTTTCCAGTCTCCTTATTTCTAGGAGTTGAAAATAAATAAGCCTAACACATTGGAAAGTATGTCATACGTCTCTATACAATATAACTATTCTATAGATTAAAATAAATAACCAAGGAAGTAATCACCTTGTTTCGTTATCTGGTTATTTTAATTCTTCCCCAGTCTTGCTACTGATGAGTTTACCATCTTTGTAAGTCTCTATTTTCTCAAGGGAGCCATCTTCCTTGTAGTATTTCCAATCGCCTCGCTTTCTGTCGAGGTATTGTTTTCCTTCTGAACTTACCTGTCCGTTAGGGAAGAAGTACTTTACCACCCCATAAATCTTATTATCATCATAAGGAGTGATTGCTTTCGCTTGCTCGCTCTCGTCAAAGTACTCGTATTTTATGCCAGTGATTTTATCATTTCTGTATTCAGTAACCGCTTTTTTACTACCAGATGGATAGTATTCCGTTTTGGGACCAAATAGTCTGCCTGCTTTATAAGCATATTCTGACTTTAAATTGCCTTCAGGGTAGTACTCTTTCCAAAGGCCATCTTCTTTTTCATTTTTGAATTGCCCTTCAAGCTTAACCTTATTACCCTGATAGTATTCCTTTATTTTCTTTTCCTGCTCGTTGACATAGGTTACTACTTCTTTCAAGTCCTGATTTTTGTGAAAAGATTTAGAGTCTCCTCTTACTTTTCCATTCAGGTAGCTTATCTCTGCTTCTCTTTCGCCTGTGCCATAATATAAGGTCGCTTTGCCATGCATCTGACCATTTAGCATCTGACCTTCTTTCTTCAGGTTGCCATTTAGGCTGTACTCTTTGTAGTATCCTTGTCCATCAGCTTTGGTGACCATTTCCATTTGAGTAGAGCCATTTTCAAAGTATTTGGTGATATTGCCGGTAGGCTTACCTCCCTTGTGTTCAGAGATTACTTCAAGTTGACCGTTAGGGTAGTAACGTTTCGTAGTACCTTCTTCTTTACCTTCTTTATAAGGGATAACAGATTTGAGTGTATCACTCTCATAATAAGATTTTGTCAACCCGTCCAAGAGGCCGTTTCTGAACTCACTTTCTGATCGTAATTTACCTGAAGGGAAATAGCTTTTGAAAATGCCTTCTTTTTTGCCATCTGCATAATTTCCCTCTTGCATTAGGGTGCCATTTTCCAAGTACGAAAGTACTTTGCCATCAAGGGAGTCGTTGCTGAAGTGATAGATGGACTGAACTTTTCCTGAAGGGAAGTATTCTGTTAGTTTCCCCTCTCTTTTTCCATCATTAAAACTGACTGTAGCAGCCAAAGTACCATTTTGGTGAAAGCTTTTTAGTTCACCTACCAGTTGGTCATCTTTATAATTGCCTTCTACCTTTTTAGGTCCTTCAAAGTAGTACAGGAAATAAGGGCCATTCTTTTTACCATTCTTATATTGGTAGGTCAGTTTCGGCATCCCACTTTCATAATATTCCATGTACTCTCCTTGCAGTTGACCATTCTGGTAAAACCCTTTGATTTCAACTTGCTTGGAAGTTGGGAAATACCTCTTGTAAACACCTACTTTCAAAGAAGAGTCACCATTTACCATGGTATATTCCTCTTTGATAATCTCTTGTTTGTCATCATGGAACGTCACTACAGCCTGGCGGTTTTGACCATTGGCATTGAAGCTTAGCCAAAGCAGTGTTGATAGTGTGATAAAAAGTGAAGTATGTTTCATGTATGGATTTATTGTTTTTAATCTGCATTTATCAAATAGACAATCAACAGATAGCATATGCAGTTTTTCGAATGAATTTACTTAGCTCATACAAATTTACGGGAAGTATCATTTGAACGAAAAGGAATAGGTGATTAATGCTGATGGGAGATTTTACCCAATTTGCAATAAAGTCATTTCGTTAATAAATCTCTTCAAAAACTGCTTATCCTTGGTTTTGTACAAAAGCATCTATTCTTATGAACACTCACCAAATCTTTCATTCTGCATGCGTACAGCCCCATATTGCCTTTTGTGCAACAAAGCGTATATTATATTAAATCGAATAAAAGCTTTGAAAAATTTAATTCACAAATCTATCTAATAGTCAAGTACTGTTACAATTGAAAGCCTACATCTAATATGAGTTATGCACTTGAACTAAGTCGAGGATACCTTGATTCACTAGAGTGGAAGTATCAGGAAGACCAAACACACAACGCTATCAGGTTCGGAATGGAGCTTGACAATGGAAAAGTAGAATGCCTGTTAATTGAAAAACTTGAACAGGAACTCCTTCAGTTTTTTTCCCTGATTCCTCTCAATGTTCCTATTGATAGGTTACATGCCATCTCAGAGTACATCAACCGAGCCAATTATGGATTGCATTACGGAAGTTTTGAGATGGATTATGATACGGGAGAAGTCAGGTACCGTACTACAGCCTTTACATCATGTGAAATGCTTAACCAGCAAATTGTCAGTTCACTGATTCATGTTAACCTAAACACAATGGATCGCTATTTACATGGAGCTATGAAGGTCATGTACGGCGATGCAAATCCTAAAGAAATTATAGAAGAAATAGAAACACAGTTATGAGAGATTAGTACTACAACTTAGAGCGAAAGTAAATAACAATGAAAAGCGGAGATATTCTAAGAGAATACTCCGCTGTTTTTTTTATTGAGTCAATTGGCTAAGGTATTCCAGTGTCCTGATTTCAGCATAGGTTGCTTCTTCACCTGAAATACAGAATCCAACATGTCCTCCTAATTTAGGCGCTTCCAAATCTATGAATCGGTTTTGCTTTGCATCTTCTACAGGGAAGCAGGTAGGGTGTAAAAACGGGTCGTTAGTAGCATTTAGAATAAGCGCTTTTCGGTCAATCCTACTTAGTTTATGTAAAGAACTTGCCAATTCATAGTAAGACTCAGCGCTTTCAAACCCGTGTAGTGGAGCTGTGAAGTGTGTGTCAAAAGCTCTCAATGAGTTGATGTCAAATTGGCTTAACGGCGCATCAGAAAATTGCTCAGGAATCATTTGGGCTTTCTGTTTTACTTTCTCGTTAAGCTGCTTGTAGAAATTCTTGTTATAGAAAAACTTCCCCTTTTTCTCAAGTTCAATGCTACAGCCTGCTATGTCAACAGGAACCGAAATAGCAACTGCACCAATGATTTCGTCAGCAAGCTTATCACTTTCCTCACAAAGGTAGTTAAGGGTGATACTGCCCCCCATACTAAATCCGACCAAACCTATTTGCTTGTACTTTTTTAGGGAGCGAACGTATTTGACAATGCTTCTTATATCTTCAGTTTCACCACTATGGTAAAAACGAGGTAACCTGTTCATTTCGCCACTACAGCTTCTAAAGTTCCAAGCCATAGCGTCCCAACCAGCCTGATTGAATATTTTTGCCATACCGAGGCAGTAGTGCCTGTCTGCACTTCCTTCAAGTCCATGAGAAATAATCAATAGCTTGTCACTTCCTTTTACAGACCAGTCAAGGTCAAGGAAGTCACCATCTTCAAGTTCGAGTCTTTCTCTATTATATGTAACCTCTGAAACTTTTCGGAACATAGATGGCAGAATGGTCTGCATATGTCCGTTGAAGTGGTGTAAAGGTGGTCTGAAAGGCTTTGGTTGGATAATTGCCATTTGTCTAATTTTATTCGTTAGTAAAGTATTTAGGAGCTAAAGCTTATTTAGGATTGACGATATCTGCATCGAGTCTTATCATTTGTATCCCAAAGCGGTGATTGCTGTCAATTTTTACATATTCAGGCATATAACCTGTTTTTTTAGGAGTGTAATAGATCTCAAGTTTAGCGGATTCTCCAGAATTGATTTCTGCTGAACTGATACTGTACGTCAAGCATTGGCATTTGCTGTATACAGAGGTGATTTTTAATGGTTCTTTACCTGCATTTACTACAGTAAAGGCTTTAGTTACAGTTTCTCCTACATTGATGGTTCCAAAGTTAGCAGATAGCTCTTTCAGTTGCAGGAATGGCTGATCGTTGTCAATTTGGTGTGCAACATTGGTAGAATCTGTATGTTCTTCTACAATATCCCCTGAAATTTTAAGATACTGTTTAGGAATCAATGCATTTGAAAAGATCGAAATAGTCTTTACAAAATGCCCTTCATTGTCTTCACTTGTAAAAGCGGTTGTGATTTGTCCTGTTTCACCAGGTAATACAGGCTCTTTGCTCCAAGATGGAGTAGTACAACCGCATGATGCAGCAACCTCTGAGATTATGATAGGCTGATTTCCGTGATTTGTGAACCTGAAAGAGTAGGAGACAGTGTCACTTTCCAATATTTCTCCAAAGTTGTATTCAATAGCATCGAACACAAATACTCCTTGTGCATGAGTAACTGTTGAAAGAAAGGCTAAAAAGACTGTAAATAGTAATTTTCTCATAATCAGTTGATAGGCTCTTACTATAATTGAGTGGTAAGATTTTGAGGTTGTAAATTAGTATTTCCCAGCTAAAATAAGAGTGTTTTGAAACCAAAAAAGGCTGTTTTTCTAGATGAAAAACAGCCTTTTTCGGAAAAAACTTAAGTATCAACAGTTGTTAAACATGCTGCCTCACGGCAGATTCAACAGTTGCTGTTGTGTAATTGAAGATTAGTGAGCAGCTACTACGTCGATAGTAATTTCGTGCTGAACTTCTTTGTGCAGGTCAAGAACCGCAGTGTAAGAACCCAACATTTTCACTTCTGTAGTAAAGCCAATCTTCTTTCTGTCTACGTCAAAGCCTTTTGCTTTCAGCGCCTCAGAAATTTGCAGTGGAGTAACCGCACCGAAGATCTTACCAGACTCACCAGCTTTCGCTTCGATAGTCAGTGTAAGTTCGCCAATGTTGTTAGACAATGCCTCAGCATCTTTCTGAATTTTTTCTGCTTTGTGAGCAACTTGCTTCAGGGTTTCAGCTTGCATCTTCTTGTTCGCCTCAGTAGCCAATGTAGCAAATCCTTGAGGGATCAGGTAGTTTCTGCCGTAACCCGGTTTTACGGTAACAAGGTCATTTTTGTATCCAAGACCTTTGATGTCTGTTTTCAGAATTACTTCCATTTCTTTAAATCAGTTTTCGCGTTTTAAAAAAAGCTGTGATTACTTCAGACCGTCTGCTACGTAAGGAAGCAGAGCTAGCTGACGCGCTCTTTTTACAGCTTTAGCTACTTTTTTCTGATACTTCAAAGAGGTACCTGTGATTCTTCTTGGAAGGATTTTACCTTGCTCGTTCAAGAATCTCAGTAGGAAGTCAGCATCTTTGTAATCAACGTACTTGATACCGTACTTCTTGAAGCGGCAGTATTTTTTTGTCTGCTCCTGTCTGTTGATTGGTTCGTTCTGTAATGTCATGATTACGCTTCTGTTTTAGGTGCTTGATCTTTAATCAATTTTCCGTTTCTTCTTCTGTCGTTAAACTCAATGCCGTGTTTGTCAAGAGCAACAGTCAAGAAACGAAGGATTTTTTCATCACGCTTGAATTCAACTTCAAGGCGCTGCAATGTAGCAGGGTCAGCCTTGTATTCGAACAACTGGTAGAAACCAGAAGTCTTCTTGTTGATAGGGTAAGCCAATTTTTTCAGCCCCCAGTTCTCTGAGTGATAAATGTCCGCACCAAGTTCTTTCAGGACATCTTCGAACTTCTTGACAGTCTCCTGGATCTCGGAATCGTTCAGCACTGGCGTCACGATGAAGACTGTCTCATAATGTTTCATACTCATAATACTACCTAATTGAAACTTCAATTATTAAAATTCATTGAATTTAGAGTCCGCAAAAGTAATAACTTTTTCTTATAAGACCAATTCCATTTGAAATTATATGGGAACATATATCTGGAAATAGGTTTTTGGATAAGTGAAATAGCAGTACGTCAAATAAATCCTATTTTATATAAAATAAAGACTATGCAGCTGAGATATTTACTTATCTTGTATGAAGCACTTGAAAACACATAATTGACTAACAATTGGTTAACACCAATTTTAATATGAGGAAAAACCCATTGATTGCTTCGAATCCAAACTTCATGACAAGACTGTATGATAGGTTTTTGGCATATCATAGCAGTAGAGAAAAAAAACTGAATTATATAAAGGCGATCGCTGCATGTGGAGTCTTTTTACATACCCTATCACTTATTTATTTTCTCAACTCAAAAAAGGCATTCTCTGATTCGGAAGTTTTATTACAGCTTACCTGTTTTCTTTCAGCAGTTGGACTAATAGGAGGTATTCTAATAGAGAAGAAGAGACAGTCAGTTTCGTTTTATGGAAACTTATTGATTTTCAATATTTATTTATTGCTGTTGCTTGTTCGGGTTAACAATATTGATAATCCCTATGCAATTGTGCCATGGTTCTCTATTCTAGTGATGTTCTCCCTGTTTTTTTCATCAAGACTCTCTGCTGTTTTTTGGTTAGTCATATCCATTTTGACAATAGTGGTTTTTATGATAAATGGCGGTAGTCAAATGGGAATGGAGTCAATAGGAGAAGTGTGGAGTTATATAGCCTTTTTAGTGATCATATCCTTAATGTCGATTTTCTTTGAGACTGAACGGTTAAATAGGAGAGGGTTTTTAGTCAATTCTAGCAGGGAAGCCTTTGCCCAGAGGTTGGAACTTATGGAGCAAAAAAATGAACTGGAAATTCAAAGTAAGTTGATTCAGGATCAAAATACGCAAATGATTTATGAGCATCATTATGCAAAACATATTCAAAAAGCTGTTTTTGGAAGCAAACAGAAAGTGAGAAAAAACTTTGAGGATGGTTTTGTGTTGTTTATCCCAAAAGATATTGTAAGCAGTAATTTTTATTGGCATGGTACCTCAGATGGGTGGGATATTGTCGCCATAGGAGATTGTAAAAGGTGTGGCGTTCCTGGTGCTATGTTGTCAATGATGAGTTACAGTTTTTTGAATGAGACAGTGATTACTCAAAAGGTAATTGATCCTGCTGAGATATTGTCCCAGTTAGACAGGAAGGTCACTTATATGATGCATAAAACTGTGGAAGACCACCAAAATGCATTAGGTGTAGATGAAACGGTAGATATGTTGCTGATAGCTTATAATAAAGAGCATAGGAAATTGAAGTATGCAGGAGCAAAAAACAGGCTTTATATTGGCAGAGGGAGTCAGGTTTTTGATTTGGAAGGAGACCATTTTTCCATTGGGGGGGCTATTCATGATAAGAAAGCTTTTTCACATAGAGAAGTTGGGATATGTAAGGGTGATAGGCTGATTTTAGCTACAGATGGATTTGAGGAACAAATTGGAGGTTTGTCTGGAGATAAGTTTCATCGTAAGAAATTTAAGGAGTTAATAGGCTTGTTAAGTGATATTCCTGTCAGTAAACAAAAGTGTGAATTGCAAAAATCACTTGTAGAATGGAAAGGCGAGTATCCGCAGACTGATGATATTTTGGTTGTAGGGCTTCAAGTATAAAAGCTGTTCGAGTCAAATTTCTCGAACAGCTTTGTTTTTTTATTTCAACAAACATTGTTTGAATCTTTTTTCAAGAATGTCTTTGTTGAGCTCTTTTCCGATAAAGACCATTCTGTTAACCCTTTGTTCATCAGAACGCCATTCACTTCCAAGCGTAAGTGCTGACTGGTTCCTTACTGACTGGAAGATTACTTTTCTTTGTTCATCAGGAAAGTTGAAAATCCCTTTGATTCTGTAAAAAGCATGACCTTGCAGCTGTAACAAGACTGTAAGCCAATATTCAAGTTGTTGAGGGTTGACAATTCCTTCCATACTCACACTGTGAGATGTGATATGGTGGTGATGGTGGTGATGGTGGTGATGAATAAAAGAAGTCTTTTCCTCGACTTTCTCTGGTGCAAAAGCATTTAAGTTCAGTAGGTTTTTTCCATTGAAATCTGAATTAATGGTTTTTACATACTCAGCGTAAGGGTTGATGTTTTTTAATAAAGATTTTACCTCATTAGCATATTCCTCAGTAACAAGGTCGGATTTGTTTAATAATACTAGATCCGAAAATGATAACTGATGTGCGGCATTTTCATCATCCTTTAGGTTATCCTCTATGTACTGCGTGTCAACCAAACATATTGTTCCGTCTAACTTAAAGTGGTTTTGAATGACAGGAGTCGTAAGGAATGGCATAGCAATACTGGAAGGTTCAGCAATGCCAGTTGTTTCAATCAGAATATGATCAAATTTTTCACGCTGTTTTAGTAGTTTTTCTAGTGTTTCAAGTAGTTCACTTGACAGAGTACAACAGATGCAACCATTAGACATTTCAAAAATGCCATCTTCTACATCTACGACTAACTCATTGTCGATACCTACTTCACCAAACTCATTTTCAATTATGGCAAATTTTTTATCAGGATATGCCTGTATAATGCGGTTTAGCAAAGTAGTTTTTCCAGCGCCTAAAAAGCCTGTAATAATTGTAACAGGGATTCTGTAATCCTTTTCCATATTTATGAAACTTGCTTTATGCTAATTCTAAAGTTCTTGATTTACTCTGTGCTAATATGTAGTAAAATAAGTTTGAGAGAATACTTGCTCCCATCATTACTGCAAATGGTCCAGAAATAGCGTTGCCTCCAACTATGCCAATCACAGCTCCAGCTGTAGCGCCAAGTCCAAATTTAGTAATGCCAAAAAGTGCATTTGCAACACCTGCGTTCTTAGGGAAGTAAGACAGACAACAAGCATCTACATTACCATATACGAGCCCTAAAGAACCAACAAACAGAATATTGAGTCCTAAAACCACTTCAAAAGCGGGTGTCATCAAAGATGTATAGGTGAATAACATCACTCCTGCAATAATGTTCAAGGTTAGACCTGCCTTCATTATTTTACTAGGATGGTATTTATGAACAAGCTTTCCACTTGTCTTACTTAAAATTATCATCAGAAGTACATTCGCGCCAAAGCAAAGAGGAAATATATCCGAAGATAATTTAAAGTACTCTATATAGATATAGGATGACTTAGTGATAAATGCAAACATTCCTGTCGAGGCAAAAGAGCCTGATAAAAGGTACCCCATACCTTGCTTGTGTTTAAAGACACTTAGGTAGCTTTTCGTAATTTGAGAGATTGATATCTTTGACTTTTCTCGAGTTTTTATATTAAGTAATATCTTCACTGCCAATAACATTATGATAGCATAGCAAGTTAGGAATGCAAAAATGTATTGCCATTCGCCAAATTTGACAACGAATGATCCGAGAAGAGGAGCTACCATGGGTGCTATCATCATGATGCTGGCAACTGAAGATAAAATTTTAGCACTTTCACTAGCTTCAAATTGGTCTCTAACAATCGCGGATGCGTTCACTGTCACAAAACCACCTCCAACTGCTTGAAAAAACCTGAATAGAATCATCCATTCAACTTGAGTTGAAAAAGTAATCATGAGTGATGCAATAGCAAAAATAATCAGTCCTATCAGTGTTATTGGTTTTCTGCCAATGTTATCAGAAAATGGACCTCCTATAAACTGCCCAATACCAAACCCAAGGAAAAAAATACTTACTGTTAATTCAGCTTGATGAATTTTGGTTCCGAAAAATGTGGCAATTTCCGGAATGGAAGGTAAGTACATGTCAATACTTAGAGGACCTAGTGCAACTAAAGCACTAAGTATGAAGATTAATGAAGAATTATTCAGTTTCATAAGGTGGTTGTTTTTGCAAAAGCAGCAAAAATACCGAATTTAATTCAGAAACTTTTTCTTATGATATTATCCTTTTTATTTATGTGTAAGTTATTGATTGTTAGATTGATGTGTTGTATCTGTTTTTTGGTTAGCTGAAATTAAACATAATGTTCAAAATTAAATTATGACTATATAAAAGGGGAATGCTATATTGCGCACTCAAATTATAGGGTAGCTATTTTCTTTAAAAAAGAATCTAATTGTTAGGGAATTAATACTAATATATAATGCCTTTATTGACCCTTGAAAACGACCCGGAATATATCAACTTGCAGACTGAGCTTGTTACAATGCAACGTTGGATCCAAGAGCACAATAAAAGACTTGTAGTACTGTTTGAAGGTAGGGATACTGCTGGAAAAGGTGGTGCAATTATGCGCTTTGTCCGCTTTTTAAACCCAAGAGGTTATCGGGTAGTTGCTTTGCCAAAACCAACAGAAACTGAAAAGGGACAGTGGTATTTTCAGAGATATCTTAAAGAATTACCAAACCCTGGTGAAATAATTTTTTTTGATAGAAGTTGGTATAATAGAGCTGTTGTGGAGCCAGTAATGGGTTTTTGTTCTGAAAAAGAATATTCAGTTTTTCTTAAACAAGTCAATCAATTGGAAGAAATGCTTTTTGAAGATGGGATTCAAATTGTAAAGCTTTGGTTTTCAATAGATGTGGATGAGCAAAAGAATAGGCTAGAAGAAAGAAAGACAAATCCATTAATGCAGTGGAAACTTAGTACAGTCGATATGCAAGCTCAGCTTAAGTGGAATGATTTCACTTTATACAAAGAGAAAATGTTTGAATCGACATCAACTGAAAATCATCCTTGGGTAGTAATAAAAGGTAATGATAGAGATGTCGCTAGAAAAGAAGCAATGCGATATGTGTTGAGTGTCGTTGAGTATGAAGGAAAGGGTTTGACTGGAGAACGACTAATGCCGAATAGAGAAGTAGTCAGCTTATACTGAGAATATTAGCTTTTTTGATATAATTAATTGTCAACCACATTGAGATATTGAGTCAATGTGGTTATTTATTGCTTTAACAATTTAACTGAACATTTTAATTCATCACGTTACTTAATAAAAAGTAATGTGTGGAAAGACGTTTATGAAAAATTAAGCGTTTTATTTCTATGACTTGTTTTTTTTGGAACGATTTTGTCATAGAACAGACTCTGATGATATCTAATATATTTCAATTGATTTTTTAATGAGAAGTAAGAGCGTGTGTAGATTGTTGATCTTATTTTTGGCTTTCAATGTCTTTTTGACATCATGTGTGCCAAATAAGAAAGCTACTTATTTGAGAACCAAAAATGAGTTTAAAGAAGAATATGCAAAGGATTCTGTTCTGAGGAAATACGAGCTGAAAAAAACAGCAGAATATTTAGTTAGAGTAGATGATCAACTGCATATAAGAGTAGCATCGTTGACTCCATCCCAATATAATGCATTTGATATTACTAATCCATCAGGGTTAGAAGGAAGGGTCCAGAATACTCAGGTTATAGGTGGTGCAAATGGTACTATCTATGGTTATGAGGTAAATGAATTAGGCGAAATTCAAATGCCATTAATTGGGAGTTTGAAAGCTGAGGGTAAAACGTTGAAGGAGGTAGAAAACGAGGTTCAAGTAGCGCTTTCAAAATATGTGAAAGATCCAGTTGTTTATGTACGTTTACTGAACTTTAGGTTTTCAATACTTGGAGAGGTTCCTAGAGAAGGAATGTACAGTACGTTTAATAAGCGTATCACAGCTATGGAAGCTATTGGGCAGGCAGGAGGCTTTGGTGAACTTGCCAATAGGGAAAATGTGAAGCTTATCCGAAATAATAATGGTATAGCAGAAGTCGTGTATCTGGATTTTTTAGATGAACAATTTGTAGCTAGCCCATATTACTATATTCAACCAAATGATGTTTTAGTAGTTCAGCCACTAAAACAAAGACCAGTTATCACATACGTTTATAAAAATGTAGGGTTAATAGCATCTATAACCTCATTAGTGATCTCTGTTGCCACTTTATTAAGTAGATGACCTTTTTAGAGGAATAGCATTATGATACAAACTAGCAATTCAACTAACTTTACCCAGGAAGACGAAATTTCTATTGATTTAGGCCGTTGGTTCTCTTACTTAAAAAGTAAGTGGTACTTAATTGTTGTCGGAGCAATAGTAGGTCTTTTAGTTGGGTACTTTATTTCTAAAACAATTGAACCAAAGTGGAGTGTTTCAACGAAATTTGTGAAACAGCTTCAAAAAGATAAACTGAGTAACCTTCCATTAGATCTAGGTTTAATGGGAGAAATGGGTGCTTCAGGGGTGAATTTGGAATATGAGAAGGGCTTCTTTTTTTCTAGAAAACTTATAAATGAGTTGACAAATGATCTTTCTCTGAATGTTTCTTATTATCAGACTAATGGCATATTGAGAAAAGAGATTTTTGAAGAAATACCCTTCATTCTTAGTTATGATTCATCATCTTCATATGTGCCATATGATATTGAATTTACCATTAATAAACTTGATCAAAATTCATTTACATTAAGTAGTAATGATGAATATTTAAGTGATGGGGTAAATAATCAAGTATTTAATTTTGGTAAATATTACGAGATATTTGGTTTTAAGTTTCTGATTAAACAGGACGAGTCAAATGTGGATCAAAATGAGATTTCTGTTCTAATAAATTCACAAGATAGACTTGTAGAGAAATTTAGATCCAGTTTTTCACTTTCAATGCTTGGTGAACAAACAAATGAAATTGTATTATTAAAACTATCTTCTCAAGGAACAAATACAAATCGAGAACGTGAGATTCATCAGCGACTTATCGAAATTGCGAGGGAGTATAATGTTGAGGAGAAAAATGAGGTTGAAGAAAAGACCATAAGGTTTATTGAGGAGCAACTAAATATAGTAGCTGATTCAATGAAACATATGGCAACTAGAATGCACACTCTCAAGATTAAAGACAAAAATCTAGCTGGAGGGTCTGAAAAGATATTTGAAAAAATATATGAAATTGAGGAGAAGCGTACTGAGTTAGAACTAGCGGTTAAGTATTGTAAATACCTCAAAAGCTATATACTAAATAATAAAGAAGAGGAATTAGTAACTCCAAATGTGTTTGGAGTTGAAAATGAAGTACTAACTTCTTTGGTGTCACAGTATATTAATACAAAAATAGAGTCTGAAGCAAAGAGAAATGATTTAGTTGAAATGAGTCCGATCTTTGAAATTGAAATGAAAGAAAGGACGAAAATATTAGAAGGGCTTGAAAAGTCAATTCTAACTAATATTTCAAACATGCTTGAAACGTATGAGTTTAGGCTTAAGGAAACTAAATCGAAAATATCATTATTATTTTCATCTGTAGAGCCATTAATGGAAGATGAGAAATCTCTTGAAGGTTTTAAAAGACTGTATAATTTGAATGAGCAGCTTTACTTGGTTCTTTTAGAGAAAAAAGCTGAGTCAAGTATAAGTAAGGCTGCATCACTGTCAAACTACAAACAGCTAGAAGTACCAGAGGTGAGTTTAAAACCTGTAACACCGTCCTCAATAGTTCTGATGGGTGGTGGTGGAGCTTTTGGCGTTATCGTTGTTGTTTGTTTGATAATATCAGCTCAGCTATTTAATCGTTCCATTCATGAAATAGAGGATGTAGAGGCAGCTTCCCATTTACCAATTATTGGTGTAATTCAAAAAGCTTTTGACCCCGATAAGTTACATGTAGTTGAATCACCAAAGTCATCTATAACTGAAAGTTTCAGAAGTATAAGAGCAAACTTTAAATATTTGACAAAATCGTCAGATAAAGCAACAATGCTTTTGACTTCAATGATGAGTGGTGAGGGTAAAACTTATATTTCAGCTAACCTTGCAGCATCACTGTCGATGATTAATAAGAAGACAGTATTGATTGGTGCTGATATTAGAAAGCCACAATTAGAAACATACTTTAAAGATTTAACAGGTAAAGGTTTATCTGATTATTTAGTGAATGCTGCAAATGTGTATGAATTGTTGCAAGATACCCATATTAAAAACCTTTCAGTAATTCATTCAGGACCTATTCCTCCAAATCCATCAGAACTTTTGATGAGTGAGAAAATGTCTGAATTGATTACTGAACTTAAAGAGATTTTTGATATCATAATTATAGATACCGCTCCAATTGGTTTGGTTTCAGATACATTACCTCTTCTGGAATTATCCGATGCAAACCTATTAGTTGTGAGACAGGGTAGGAGTCAAAGAGAAATGCTAAGTAAAGCCGAAACTATTTTGGGCGAAAAAGTAGCAAGAAAATCTAGTATTATTTTTAATGGTGTAGATTTTTCAAAATTACATAGTAAGTATATAGGGCCAGGTTATGGAGGATATGTTTACGATGATAGCTACTTTGGAGAAGGGAAAATAGAAAAAAGACCATATCAAAGATTTATAGATAAGCTCTTGAGGAAAGGTTGATTCAATGTTAAGTGACTGTCTACTTTGTTATAGTAGTTATTTGAATAAATTCTTTAATAAGAAGTGAGAAATATAACTATTGGAGTATTTTTTTGTAAATTAGATTATAGATTGTAATTAATAATGTCTTAGTTTGGGAATAGATTTACTATTGAATATTAGCTGGAACTGGAATTTTTACTTTGCAGGAGTAATTAGACCCAAAAAGACTTCTGATATATTAAACTAAATTTGATATGAATTTTTTAAGGGGAACTGTATTATCGTCTTTGCTTCTTCTGTTGTCGTTTTCTGCTTTTTCTCAGCAGAATTATCTTCACAATCGTAAGCTGATGTTATTGTCATTTAGTGGAGGACCTTCGTTATATTCAGGGGAGCTTTCGAATCAGACTGCAAACCCTAACAGCTTTCCAATAGTGCTGAAAAGAGCAATGCCATCTTTCGCTGTAAGTTTGCAGAAGCGATACCGAAGCACGATGTCTTGGCGAGCTACATTAGCCTATACATGGTTAAGGGCATATGATGGAGATATTAATAAAGATGCATACCAAGCAAGACTATGGGCAATGGATAATCAAGTTATTGAAGCAAGTGGTATGCTTATATTTGACTTGAAAAGAGTCAATGAGTCCATGCTTCGTTATAGAAGGTCAGATAACTTTATTCCTTTTGCAGGAATAGGATTAGGGATTATATCTCATCAGCCTGAGATGTATGCTATAAATCCTGAGTTTCCTTTGAATGATTATATGGTAGATGCTGAAAGAAGAGTTGATGGAATAATACCAATGACTTTAGGTTTTAGATATCGAGTAACTCCAGATCTAGCCTTAGGTTTCGAAGGTTTAGGAAGAGTAGTTCTTTCAGATAATTTAGACCTTTATGATAATAATCCATTTTCTGTAGATATGTATTGTTCATTCAATGCATCATTGATATTCTACTTGCATGGATATAAAATTAGAAGGTTCTAATATATTTAGGCTAATACAAAAAAAGAGGTAACATATTAATATGTTACCTCTTTTTTATTTGATATAAATGAGATTAATGAACAAAGCCTTCAAGCTGAGGTGTATTCCTAATATCAACAGGTACTACTGTTGTAACACCTTGTTCAATCATTGTTACTCCATAAATAACATCAGTACTCGCCATAGTACGTTTGTTATGAGTTACAATGATAAACTGCGATCTTTCTGAAAACTTCTGAATGATTTTCGTGAACTTTCCTACATTAGCATCATCCAAAGGAGCATCAACCTCATCAAAAATACAGAATGGTGCAGGTTTGATAAGGTAAATGGCAAATAGTAAAGCTGTTGCAGTTAGTGTTTTTTCTCCACCAGATAGCTGATTAATTGTCAATGGTCGTTTTCCTTTAGGTTGAGCCATGATACTGATTTTAGAGTTTAAAGGGTCATCAGGGTCAACAAGTCTAAGATCACATTTATCTTCTTCAGTAAATAGGGAACGGAAAACTTCCATAAAGTTGTCACGAATATTATTGAAAGCCTCCATGAAATTCTCTTTAGCAACTGCATCAATTTCCTCGATGGTTTGTGCTAATGTTTCTTTAGCTTTTTCAAGGTCTTTTTTCTGTTCAATTATAAAATCATTCCTTTCTTTGATTTCATTATAGGCATCAATGGCTGTATGGTTAATTGGACCAATCTTATCAAGTTTTTGTTTGATGGTTTTGACTGATTCCTTTAGTTCACTTTCAGACATATCTTTATAAGAATCTTCAGGGTTCTCTTCTGAAGCAATTTCTTCAAGGTCCAACTCAAACTCAACAGCCATCTTTTCCTTGATAGATGTTAATGATAGCTTGATTTGGTTCAGTTTTTCATTAAGCTCCAATTTTCTTTGTCCAGCATTATCCTTTCGGTGTTGCCACTCCCTTACAGTTTTTTCAAGCTCATTGATTTTATTTCGGGCTTGATGATAGGAAGTTTCAGCTTCTTGGACGCCTTCTTCAATGGAGGTTTTTTCTTCATAAAGCTGCTCCATCATTTGATCGCCAGCTACATCCATATTGGCTACTTCTTCAAGTTCAGAATCTACTCTTGTAGCTTCTTCAAGGTTACTTTGTACCCGAGCTTCCCCTTTTATATAAGTAGACTCTTTAAATGAAATCTCATTATCAAGGCTTTCTACCTGATTTTGTTGTTGGTGAAACAGAATATTCTGCTGATTGAACTGAGCTGACAATTGCGTCAGTTTTTCATTTTCAAGCTGATAGTCATCATTGATGATATCAAATTGCTCCTTTAGGATTTCCAGTCCTTCTTGTTCTTCTTCAGCTTTAGGGCGGTTTTCCTCAATGGTTTGCTCTGCATTGGCAATTCGTTCCATGATTTCGTCCCGCTTATTTTCACTTTCAGCCAAGAACTTAGAGAATTCTTCTTTTTGAGTTTGAATCTTGACGATTTCTTGAGAAACAAGATTCATATCCTGTTGAAGTTTGTCAAGATCAGCTTTGTAAGAAATTTCTTTTAAAGCATTGAGTTCATCAATAGAGTTAAGCTTGGAAAGTTCAAGTGTATCTTTTTCTGTCTTTAGGCTTTGAATATCTTCCTGAAGGATTTTTAGGTTTTGAGCACGACCCATTTTCTTCCCTTCAAATACACCCACAGAACCACCAGTTACGGTATTCCATTTTCTGATCCCTTTGCCATTTTTGGTCAGCAAGACGACATCATCATGTTGTGGAAGTTGTCCTTGGTTTCTTACAATGATGTAAGCATTGTGAAGCATAAAGTTGACTAGGTCCTTATACTTTTCATCGAACTCAACAACATCCAAAACATGGACAGCATCTTGAATTGCTTTACGAGGAGCTAATGGTAAACCTTTAAATTTGTCAAGAAGGAGGAAGTTTGCTTTACCTTTTGATGCTTCAGCCAAAAGGTTGACCGCTTTCCAAGCTTCCTCTTCATTTTGAAGGATAAAATAATTGAGATATGGTTCTAGATAACCCTCAATTGCTAGTCTGTACTCTTCATCACAGGTAATGATGTCTGTAAGCAGTGGAGCATTTTGAGCGAAGTCCGTATTCTTTTTCAGGTATTTAATTGCATCAGGGTAGCCCTCAAGGTTCTCAACCATTGACTTTGTTAAGTCATACTCATGCTGTTTGGCATCGAGTGAACGGTTGATTTCTGCTAAACGGTCTTTCTGCTGCTCAATTTCTGCTTGAGTTTTTGCAATTTTACTTTCGTGTTGAACCTGCTGCTCTTGTGTATAGCTAAGTTCAGATTTCACTTCATTTTGTTCAGCCTGTAGTGCTGCAAACTGCCTGTCAAATTGTTCAAGACTTGCGCTTTTTTCTGTGTTGGCAGAGTACTCTCTTTCTAGTTCTTGCTTTAGAGCAGAAAGCTGTACCTCACTAATTTCAACACTCTTTTTTAGTTGGTATAAGGCCGCTTCCTTAGTTTTAATTCTGCTGTCTAAATCGGAGAATTGAGCTTTAAGTGTTTCTGTTTTTTCCTGTTGAGAGGTTTTCTTTGTTTCATAGTCATCTAAAAGGAACTCTGTTTCGCTAAGCATTTTCTGAGCGGATGCAAGCTGAGTTTTAAGTCCATTCAGACTTTGCTTCATTTGTTCGTTTGACTGACGGTCTTCTTCAGCCTGAAGGAGCAAAGTGTTCTTCTTGTCTTCAAGATATTTCTTTTTCTCTCCTTTTATTTTTTTGTCACTTTCAAGTTGTCGAATCTTGAAAATATGTTCATTCAGAGTTTTTTGGCGAGAACCAAGTAGTTTCTCACGTTGTATCAGTGCATCTTTTTCTGTTTCTAATTGATGCTCCATTTCCTCAATCTGCTTCGTAATGGAACCTTGTTGTGTGTTTTCCATTTGAAGTTCATCGTTGAGGCGTTGCATTTCATCAAGTTGACTCGTTACTGACTTTCGTGCCAATGAGATACTTTGCTGACGGTATTCATTCTTAAACTTGAGATATCGCTGAGCTTCCTTTGCTTGCCTTTCTAGAGAGCGCATATTTTTACCTATCTCGTGTAAAAGGTCTTCTACACGCTCAAGGTCAGCATCTGTCTCCTGAAGCTTTTTCAGCGTTTCTTTTTTACGCTTTTTAAACTTGGAAATACCAGCAGCTTCTTCAAATAGTGCTCTTCGAGAGTTGTTGGTGTCGTTTAGGATTTCATCCACCATTTTCAACTCAATAATTGCATAGCTGTCAGACCCAATACCTGTGTCCAAAAACAAACCTTGAATATCTTTCAGTCGGCAAGGAACCCCATTCAATAGGTATTCACCTTCACCAGAACGGTAGTACCTTCTTGCGATAGTTACTTCAGTATATTCGGTTGGGAGTAGGTCTCGGTTGTTCAAAAAAGTAAGAGATACTTCAGCCATTTGCAGTGGCTTACGCTTACTCGTTCCATTAAAAATGATGTTTTCCATTTTTTCAGAACGGAGAGCCTTTGTGCTCTGCTCACCGAGTACCCAGCGTATAGCGTCAACGACGTTGGATTTACCACTGCCGTTGGGACCTACTACTGCTGTAATACCTTTGTCGAAGCTGAGTTTTACTTTATCTCCAAAACTCTTGAATCCCTTAATTTCCAGTTTGCTTAAGAGCATAGTTTGTCAGTTTGTTTCAACCTCAATCGAATTGGATTTTGAATCGTTGAGGGTGTTTGTACGAACTTCAAAAATAGCTATTTTTAAGATTTAATAGGAACTTTTTTAGCATTTGCTTATTTGTATGTAGATTCGTGTGTTACAGGATTAGATTATTCTGATATAATAACTCAAATATACATAGATGGATTCTTTTGAAATTATCGCAGCCGTAATTGGTTTCTTGGTTTACTGGACGCTGTCCTCAAGGTCAGGTAAGAAAAAGGAGAAAACCAGTACACCTACATTGCCTCCTTTGGATTTTGATTTGCCTAGCCGCTCTGAGAGAGGAGGTGAAAACCCATCAACAACGGCAGAGTCTTCACCATTTGAAGAATTGCTAAAGCAGTTTGAAGATCCGAAGAATGTAGATAGAAGCAGGAAAGCAAAACGCCAAGCTATAGATACAGAAAAAGCAGAGGAGAAGGCTAAAGCACTAATAGGGGACAAATACTCACCTGAAAAAGTGGCTGACCGAGTCTATAATGAGAAGATGAGTGATTATTATAGGGATCACAGCGGTATCAATAGAGAATGGAATGATAAAGAAAAGAAGAGGGTACAAAAAAATGTACATGCAGTATCTAAAGGTTCCAAAACAATTAAGAAGAAAAAGCTGAAAATGAAGGATATGATTACGAATCCTGAAAGTGTCAGAAATGCTGTAATCATGAAAGAGATATTAGATCGAAAATTCTAAAAGTAAAAAAGGACATCAACTCAAGCTGATGTCCTTTTTCTTTAGAAGACAAAATTATTATTAGTGTAATACTTTTTTAGCCTTTTCAAGTTCTTCCTCTTTAAGACTTCTTCTCAGAATTTTACCAACGTTAGTTTTAGGTAATTCTGTTCTGAATTCAATATGCTTAGGAACTTTGTAAGCAGTAAGGTTTTCTTTACAGAATGCTTTAACAGCATCCTCAGACAGGTGTTGGTCTTTCTTTACAATAAAGACTTTTACTGCTTCAGTAGATTTCTCATCAGGAATACCTATAGCTGCCACTTCAAGAACACCCTCATGCATAGCTACTACATCCTCCACCTCATTTGGATAAACGTTGAAGCCAGATACCAGAATCATGTCCTTTTTACGGTCTACGATCTTGAAATATCCATCTTCATCCATCATTCCAATATCTCCTGTACGTAACCATCCATCTTTGGTAAATGTCTTGGCAGTCTCTTCGTCACGTTGCCAATAGCCTTTCATGATTTGAGGGCCTGAGGCACAGATTTCGCCAACTTCACCTTGTGGTAATATATTGCCGTCATCATCCATAATAGCAACATCAGTAGAAGGGAACGGTAGTCCAATAAAGCCAATTTTACCTGACCCATCAATTGGGTTACAGCAGAGTACAGGCGATGATTCTGTTAAACCATAACCTTCAGTAAGCGGACTACCTGTTACTTCTTGCCATCTCATGGCTACAGCTTTTTGAACAGCCATACCACCACCAACTGTCACTTTAAGACTAGAGAAGTCAATATCTGAGAAGTTCGAGTGATTAAGCATACCATTGAACAGGGTATTAACACCTGTAATTACTGAGAATTTGGCATTTTTAATTTCCTTGATAAACCCATTCATATCTCTAGGGTTTGTAATCAGGATATTATGAGCGCCAATCTTCAGCATTGTCATACAATTGACGGTTAACGAGAAGATATGATAGAGTGGGAGAGCAGTGATGACAATTTCTTTGCCTTCTTCCAAGAACTTGTCCATCCATTCAGAGTTTTGCTCTAAGTTGGCTATTATATTTCGGTGCGTAAGCATCGCTCCCTTGGAAACTCCCGTTGTACCACCTGTATACTGAAGGAATGCAATATCTTCGTTTGTGATTTTAGCAGGAGTGAAGTTGGTCTTTGCTCCACCTCTAAGTACTTCCTTAAAGGTTAGCATTTTAGGTAAAGAGAACGGAGGAACCATCTTCTTGCCATATTTCACTACAGCATTAACCAAAAGGTTTTTCGGGAAAGTGAGCATGTCACCGATTTCAGTGACGATGACGGTTTCAATTTCTGTTTGCTTAAGTATTTTCTCAAGCTTTGAAGCAAAGTTGGCTAGAATCACAATTGCCTTTGCTCCAGAGTCATTGAACTGGTGCTCCATTTCACGTTCAGTATAGAGTGGGTTTGTGTTTACAATCACCAAACCAGCTCTCAATGCACCAAACATGGCAATTGGATACTGAAGTAAGTTAGGCATTTGAATAGCAATTCTATCACCAGGCTCAAGGTTAGTCTGGTTTTGAAGATAAGCAGCAAAGCGTTTAGAAGCAGTGTCTAATTCTTTATAGGTTAATTTTCCTCCCATACATTCGTATGCGATTTTATCACCGAACTTTAGGAAGCTTTCTTCAAATAATTCTATTAATGATGAGTATCGGTCAGGATTTATCTCATGTGCCACATCTTTTGGATAGTTATTAAACCATGGCTTTTGTGCTGTTTCTAGTTTCATGTCAGGTTTAATTTAATAGGGATTTATAGTAGAACTTATGTGAGTACAATTATTTTCAATTGGATTTTATCAAGAAAAAATCTTGATGTGGGCAATATATGAAATTGGGTGAAATTATAAAACGTATGTTGGCTGATTAAAGTGATTGCCAATTTTTATTTCATTTTGATTGAATATAGCCAATTATAGCCTATTTCTACATGAGTTGGATATTTAAGTGTTTGAAGTACAGTTTAATAGTGCTAAAGGGAAGGCTCGACTATAGCAAAGTTTGGCTTATTTGTTAAAAAAGAATAAAACTATCCGCTATTAGGTGTTTCGGATGGTGATTTTATTCTCTATCTTTTGTTTCAACCTATAAGAATGTATCTCAAAACCATCTTTAACAAAAGATAGTTGTTTAAAAAAAGAAGTTGAACATACAAAACCTTAGAATAATTAAATTCGTATCAAGAATCATTGAATATTTTTATACTATCTTACTTGTTGTAATTTTTGGGGGTATAGTTAACTGAGAATTCACCATATGATCCTAAACCGACTTAAAGACATCTTAATTGCCAATATCTTTGACCAATTGGAAAACAACCCAGTTTTCAAGGATAACTTCAGGCATAATATTGAAGATCTTGAAAAAGAATTTGGGTTTGACTTCAACAAGTACACTCAATCTCATGACAAGAAGCACGCTGGAGGATATGGTTATGAGCACTATGACCATCAGCAGTATGGAGGCAACCGTTCTTCATATGAATATACCAAGACGGTTAACAAGGAGCGAGAGTACTATGAAGCTTTGGAATTGCCTAATGGAGCGCCTTATACTGAAATTAAAAAGGCTTACAGGAAGCTGATGAAAATTTATCATCCGGACCTTTATAATAATGATCCTGAGAAATTTAAGATTGCTCAAGAGGTATCGTTAAAGATAAATGAGGCGTATACCTATTTTTCTCGTAAGCATAAGTAGTGGTTAAACCACATCTTGTTTACGATATTTTAATTTGTTTTTATTTATATTTCCATTGTTATAAAGATGGAGAACTTTTATCATTAAATTCATTACAATACTATGTTCGGCTGGTTGAAAAGATTATTTGGAATAGCCCAAGCGGAAGCAAACGCAGCATTAGATAAATTAGAAGACCCTGTGAAAATGACAGAACAGGGAATCAGAGACCTTAAAGTTGACCTTACTAAAAGCTTACAGGGACTTGCAGAGGTGAAAGCCTTACATATCAGAGCGAAGAAAGAGCTGGAAGCCAACTCAAAAGGTGCTACTGAATACGAAAATAAAGCCATCCTGCTGTTGCAAAAAGCAGAGACAGGTGAAATTGATGCGGTTGAGGCGGATAGACTTGCTTCACAGGCTTTGGCAAAGAAAGAGCAGATGGAAGGTAGAGCTACATCTGGTTCTAAAAATGTAGAATACTATGGTCAAATGGTGACCAAGATGGAAGATAATGTTCAGAAGCTTAAATCTCAGATCTCTGAATGGGAAAATGAGCTGAAGACATTGAAAGCTAGGGCAACTGTAAGTAAGGCTACAGCTAAACTCAATAAGCAGTTATCTAGTATTGATTCTTCTGATACTTTGGCAAGGCTGGAAAGAATGAAGCAGAAAGTAACTGAACAAGAAGCTTTAGCTGAATCTTATGGAGAGGTAGCAGGATTGAGTCAGAGTACTGTTGATGATGAGATTGACAAAGCATTGGGAAGTGCTGCAACAAGTGCCACTCCAGGCATTGAGTCTGAAGCCTTGAAAAAGCTAAAAGCAAAGATGGCATCAGAAAAGTCAGAAACTACCAACAGTGAAGGGGAGAGTAGCCAAACAACAAATGGAAGCCAACCAGAAAACAATAATGCTACTAATAATGGAAATGGCGATCAGAGTGAGTTAGAAAAATTGAAGCAAAAACTGAGAGACAACCAATAATAAAAAACGGGGCTATTCAAATAGTCCCGTTTTTTTATAGCCTGAAGTTTTACATAGACTCTCGTACTTTTTTAGGGAGTCCTTTAACGACTAAGTCATAGGAATGGTCAACCCATTCAAATAGTGTATTGTCAGAGACTTCACCTGTAACTTTGATTGTGTTCCAGTGCTTTTTATTCATGTGGTACCCAGGCTCCACACAGTTGTATTGTTCTCTAAGCTCAATGGCTTTTATAGGGTCACACTTGACATTGAATGACTTGAAGTCTTCGATATCGGTTAGGGCAAACATTTTTCCCATTACTTTGAAAACTAAAGTCCGGTCATCGAAGGGGAGTTCTTCCGTTACATGATTTTTACGGATACAGTAATCTCTAAAAGCTTCTATGTGCATTCTCCTATTATTGTCTGATGATCAACCTTGTAATAATTACAACCAAAGCGATCAGAAACAGGATAATTGAAATCTTATTGATCCCATGCATCACTTTCAGGTTGAAGTTGGTCTTTCTGTTTGGATCCTTTTTTCTAAAGAAATAGGAAAAAACAGGTCCGAAATCAAAATAGTCCTTTAGTGTGTTTTTATCTTTTTCCTTTTCCATGATCATTAGTAATTTTACGGATAGTTGCTTGTTGGTCCTTTTGCTTTGCGATGCCTTGTAAGGATATCTGGCAAATTGAATGATTTTTTGTGTGAATGTGAAATTTTTGACACAATACTTACAGCTAACAGCTCAGTTCTATTACAACCCTTTGAGATGATGATTGTTGTGAAATGAGCTGAGTAATAATTGTTTAAATTGCTTTTCGATATCTTATCAAACGGTTTGCATAATATTTTCATTTTTTCTTTACTCTTTTTTATCTTAAGAATACATGCTTGAAAACCTTATTTCTAAACCAGATACGACGATGGTAAGAATTATCAAAAAAATAATGGCACTGACATGTTTTATGCTGATGGCAAGTATGCTATCTGCTCAGGAATTCTCATCTGAGTTTTGGCATAGCGGTGAATTGGACCTTGAATCTGGTGTGACGATGAAAGGGAAAATTAAATATGACCTCCAAGGTGAGTCTTTGCAGTTTGTGACGACAGGAAATGTTGTAAAGTCTTATGGTGCTGAAAGTATCGCTGCATTTGAGATAATGGATGCATTGACGAAAAGAATAAGGTATTTTTATTCACTTCCTTTCAAGATATCAGGCAATTATTCTAAGAAACATTTCTTTGAGTTAATGACGGAAGGTGTGCCTTATACATTAATGGTCAGAGAGAAGATTGTTGAGAAGATAGAAACGGACTTTAGCCCTTATTGGGGAAGTACTTATAACACACGTAGACTTGTACTTGAGCATGATTTTTTCCTGATAGATCAATATGCTGAGCTTAGACAGGTGGACTTGAGAAAGTCTGAAACGGCACTTTTGTATATGAAAGACAAAATGGAAGAACTGGAAGCATTTATAAAAGTGAATGGTCTTAATATTAGGGATAAGGAAGATTTTACACAGGTAGTTAATTACTATAATGCGATGAAGGAGGCGGAGATGGATCAGAATAATGTCAGTGGGAGATGACAAGTAATAATTGACATATAGGTTGTATAGTATTTTAAATTTAGCGGCTTAATGCCGCTTTCATATTTTGGGAGGCTTTTTATCTTAATTAAGTCTATAATCTGGAGCTGCCGAATTAAATAGGGTTTATGGAAAATCAGAAAAAACCATTGATACTAGTCTCTAATGACGATGGTATCACTTCAAAAGGAATTGCTCATTTGGTGAAACTGATGAGTCAGATTGGGGAAGTTGTTGTCGTAGCCCCAAATAGTCCACAGTCTGGTATGGGTCATGCCATTACCATCAATGAGATATTACGCTATTACAAGTCGGATATTTTTGGGGATATTGAGGCTTATGAATGTTCAGGAACACCAGCTGACTGTGTGAAGTTAGCAAAAAACCACTTGCTTGAAGGACGAGTTCCTGATTTGGTAGTAAGTGGTATAAATCACGGAAGTAACACATCAGTAAGTGTTTTGTATTCAGGAACAATGTCTGCTGCTATTGAAGCATCTATTGAGGACTTGCCAGCTATTGGTTTCTCATTATGTGAATATGGGATGGATGCAGATTTTTCACATACATCTGATGCCATTCTTAAGATAGTGAAGGAAGTGTTGCAGTTTGGAATTCCAAAAGGAATTTCATTGAATGTGAATTTCCCTAAAAAATCTGAGGAGCCATTAAAAGGAGTAAAAGTCTGTAGACAGGCAAAATCTAAGTGGCAGGAAGAGTTTGATGAGCGAGTTGATCCATATGGACGAAAATACTTGTGGTTGACAGGATATTTTGTGAATCAGGATGAGGGAAAAGATACAGATGCTTGGGCTATTGAAAACAATTTTGTGTCGGTAGTACCAGTTGCAGTAGATATGACAGCCCACAATGCATTGTCATATCTTAACAATGAATTGAATATTGAAGAGTAGAATTAGTCTGTATTTGACTCATAAATAGAGGTAGCTTTTAGTAGTTGCCTCTATTTTTTTTGAAAAATTTTCATTCTAGTAATCAGACCATTATTGGACTAATTCAATTGAATAAGCATGTTTTTGTGTTTTCAGACTTGTTAGTTTGCACTTTTAGGCTCATATTTGCATCGCTTTTGAGGGAAACACGCTCTCAAAAATTGTTCTTTACAAAGCAAGCCTGGGTGGCGGAATTGGTAGACGCGCTTGACTCAAACTCAAGTGAGGGCAACTTCGTGCGGGTTCGAGTCCCGCCCCAGGTACACATGATGATTATCAGGCTTTATTTAATAGGTAAGCCTGGGTGGCGGAATTGGTAGACGCGCTTGACTCAAACTCAAGTGAGGGCAACTTCGTGCGGGTTCGAGTCCCGCCCCAGGTACACACGATGATCATCAGGCTTTATTTTTAATAGGTAAGCCTGGGTGGCGGAATTGGTAGACGCGCTTGACTCAAACTCAAGTGAGGGCAACTTCGTGCGGGTTCGAGTCCCGCCCCAGGTACACATGATGATCATCAGGCTTTATTTTTAATAGGTAAGCCTGGGTGGCGGAATTGGTAGACGCGCTTGACTCAAACTCAAGTGAGGGCAACTTCGTGCGGGTTCGAGTCCCGCCCCAGGTACACACGATGATCATCAGGCTTTATTTTTAATAGGTAAGCCTGGGTGGCGGAATTGGTAGACGCGCTTGACTCAAACTCAAGTGAGGGCAACTTCGTGCGGGTTCGAGTCCCGCCCCAGGTACTTTTCACCTTTCTCTTCCATTAATATCAATCCCTAAAATCATTTTAAATTAGAATCTGATTCCAATAATAATTTTATTATTAGAATAGATTATTGGACTTTACAGGAAAGTATGTGTATTTTTTCCTTTATTAGTATATCCAATTTGATTTACATAGTCATTTGGTGTTTGGGAGCTTGCAAATGAGGTAGGATGTTTACCTGACAACAATGTACTTAAGTGCATATTAATTGAAGGAGTTGAGCCTGATTAGTAAAGCTACTCAATGAGAATGAAAAGTAGATATGATGATGAAATTGAATGTATTGTAAGAGTGTAAGCTATTTGATAATATCCAGCAAACATTCTATTAAATGTAATTGACGCTGAATATCATCTTTAGCATATACTTTTAAAATGCCTTGCACACACTTGTACTTATTTTTGACTCCTGTTTTTCAATTTTTATTTAAATGCTAGGGTTTATTGTAGCCATATTACTTCAGATTGTTCCCACTGAAAGTTTTCAAAGTAACATAACAGTGAAAGGAAGTCCTTCTGATACAGGGACAGTAGTAAGCTATGCCTGGAGGGATACAACAGAAATTATTGAGCTATATGAGAAGGCTGAAGAGATGTATCGGGTAGACCCTGAGCTTTCAAAAAGAATAGGCAGTAAAGTACTTTCATTTAGCGAATCCAGACAGTGGTATAGAGGTATTGCTATTGGTTATTTTTTGATTGCTAAAGGCTATTATGGAGAATCCTATTATCGTAGATCTGCATCTGTATACCGAAAGGCATTAAGAGCTGCATTAGTCTCAGGTGATCAAGAATTGGAAGCCAATATTAAAAACTATTTAGGCTCAGCTGAAAGAGTTGTAGGAAAGCATGAGGAGGCTATTAATTACCACTTGGAAGCCTTGACTTATTTTGATAAAGTCGAGAATAAAAAAGGTATTCTAGAAAGCTACCGTAATATTGGTCACATCAACTATGTCCGGAAAAACTATCAGGATGCATACCGTTACTATCAAAATGCGTTAGAAATTGCCAATGAAATCGGTTATGTTCCCTTGAAGTCTTCTGTACTTTACTCACTGAGTAGTACAAATGTCAAAATGGGAAAGTATGATGAGGGAATAAAGCAACTAAATATGAGTATTGCTATTGACTCAAGCCAAAACAACAAAAGAGGTTTGTGTTGGTCGCTATATAAAAAAGGTGTTGCCCTCAGAATGAAAAAGCAATATACTGATGCTGTAACATACCTAACCAAGGCAAGAGAGATATCGGAGGAACTTCTTTTGAATAGAGTGATATCAGCTACTTATGTCGAAGAGGGAAGGTGCTATTTTGATTTAGAGAAATATGCTATGGCAGATGAAATGTTCAAGCAGGGCTTGGATTTGGCTTTAGCAATTAGTGATGTTGAGCTGTTACAGGATGTCTATGAACAGCTATATATTGAGCATGAGCAGATCAAGGATTATCCTAAGGCTTTGCATTACCTGAAAGAGTTGAGGTCTCTAAGTGATTCAATCTATAATGGTCAGAAGGAAGAGATTATTAAGACGCTGGAGACTGAGTATGGGACAGCAATTCGTGAAAGAGAAAATCAAGAGTTAAAGGCGCAGAATGAGCAACAAACCTCTGTTATCTATTGGCAGAAAATTGTGGTGTTTATCATTGGTGTTAGTTTATTAACTGTTCTTGTTCTTGTATTTGTGCTTTTCAGGGCAAATAGCTTTAGACATACAGCTAATATGAACTTGAAATCAGTCAATGAAAACCTGCATAACAAGCAAATGGAGTTATTGGCTAGACAAGAAGAGCTCAAAGAGGCTACAAGGGTTCTGAAGCAGAAAAATGAAGACATTACTGATAGTATTACCTATGCAAGTAAGATTCAGAAGGCATTACTTCCTTTGGAGGAAAGAATAAACTCTTCAATTCCTGAGCATTTTATACTATCCCGGCCATTACATATTGTAAGTGGTGATTTTTATTGGTTTCATGTTGTAAAACAAGGGGATGAAGAATTGACCTTTTTGGCAGTAGGTGATTGTACAGGTCATGGTGTGCCGGGGGCGTTTATGAGTGTATTAGGAAATAGTATTTTGAGGGAAACAGTAATTCAGAGAAAAATATATGAACCTGAAAAAATTCTGCTTTCTCTAAAAGATGCTCTGTATGCACACTTAAAGCCGGATGCTACCTTGAACCACGATGGAATGGAATTGGCACTTTGCCTTGTGAGGAAAAAAGCAAAAGTTCTTGAGTTTGCATCTTCAGGATTGCCACTTTTATATTTCCAGAATGGTCAGATGCACCGAATTAAAGGGGATAAGTCTAAAGTGGAAGGAAGGTTTAATAAGACAGGTCACTATAAGTCTTTTAAAATTCCATACGAGTTGCCACTAACATTTTATATGTATACTGACGGCTATCAGGATCAGTTTGGAGGTAAACGTAATAAGAAGTTCTTAAGTAAACGTTTCAGAGGACTATTGGAACAGATTCAAGACTTAAATATGTCGGAACAAAGTGAGTTGCTGATCAAGATGCATGAGAGCTGGAAGGGTAATGAGCCACAAACAGATGATATATTGGTTTTAGGTGCTAGACTTAGTTAAATGATCTGATAAAAAAATCCCTTGGAGCAAGGCTTCAAGGGATTTTGACTTTTGCTTAACAAGCTATTTGCTCAGACATATTCTAAGAATATGCAAACACATGGAATGGACCTTCTTAAATTGGAAAGACCTTACCCATGTAAGATTCCATAGGAAGTTCTATTGAACTTGGCTTTAAAGTTCTGAATCTTCCGCATAGGACTACGGCTGTCGATGACAGAGCGGAAGTTTGAAGGTAGGTCAGTTTACAATTTACGGTAAATCCTGATATGTATCTTTTCGGGAGTAGCCAATCTGACTACCACTTTCATTGAGATCAGTGGTGTGAGAAGCCACTGATTGTAGATTTTATGATTTATTTCTAGCCACAGGGTAATGGGGGAATTGCACGAGCTCCTATTTTCTCTGTGGCTTTTAGGTTCCTAATAACTAGGAATAATGTGTCAGTTGAAATCCAGTTTTATATGCTCACAGTAGTCATATAAAGTTTGAATATCATTGACAAGCCTGACGTCAACAACCTGTTCTGTGACAGTATTAGTTGATACTTCAACAAAAAGGCCATTACAATAAAGGAGTTCAAACCGTCTTGCTGGAAATTCAAAGGATGCGAGTAGTTCCGCTCTCTGGCGTAACTTGATTAGTTTTCCATTGTATTGCATACAGTTAATATTTGCAGGAAGTAATTATGATAATGCTATGATACAACTTAGATTTTAATTCATTTTAGGTTACTATGTTCCACAGTTCCACGGGTGTTTTATTACATGCTGATGGCAGCTGTAATCCGAGATAATGCTTAAATTTGGAGACTTTCGTCAATTCCTTTTGGATGTATGTTTTTGCTGAAATTTAAGATATGATTCGGTGAGCTGTACAATTTTATGATTTCCATAAGAGAGGAGTGAAAATCACTGAACAAATCTTCAGGGAATTAAGTTGATAATTGAGTAATCAGAATATAATCTGTCTTTAGATATGTCGAAATTTAATAAGCTGATAAGCACATCAAAAGTACCTGTATTGGTCGATTTTTATGCTGACTGGTGTCAACCATGTCATGCCTTGGCTCCAATCATAAGAGAAGTTGCTAGAGAGTATGGGGAGGAGCTAAAAGTGATTAAAGTGAATATTGACAAGAACCGTCAGGCAGCTGCAAAGTATCAGGTTCGTAGTATTCCAACCTTACTTTTGTTCAATAAAGGTAAAATAGCTTGGCGAGGAAGTGGTGTAATGCCTGCTCCAAAACTGAAAGAAATTCTCAGTCAATATGTTTGATAAGGCGAAAATCTTGCTTGAAAGAAAATTTCATTTCCTGACATAAAAAAAAGGTCATGACTTTATCGTAACAGTCATGACCTTTTGGTATGTAATAGAGTAGGGGTAACTAGATAATTTTCTTGTCTACATACTCAGAGTTGAATACCCTAAGCGCCCCCATATATTTCAGTTTGAAAGAAACGTAGTCTCCAACGTGATACTCGTCTCCAACTTCATTAACATCCAAAACAAGCATATCTGAGCTTGCACCTGCAATTTCCACTTTTGGATCTTCAGGAATCAAAAATCCTTCCTGAGCTACATCAAGAAGTCCGACATCAATGATCGCACGTTTGGAAGTCTTACCGTAATCTTCCTCATTGATCTCGTACATTTCACCTGATGGATTCTCTTCCATCATACCGATTGGGACTTTCGGTTTTTCGGTGATCTCAATAATTTGAGCTTTAAGTTTAAATACATCGTCGTGCATACCTTCCACTATATCACCAGTGAAAAGGTTGTTTCCAAAGAAAAGCATTTCACCAACTCTAAAGTGGTTAATCCCTTTAGGAACCTGTTTTTTGAATAACAATGGAATCACCACAGATGTACCTCCACTGACTACAGGCATATGCTGGTTGAATTTAGTTTCGATCAGCTGCTTGTAGAGGCTAAGTTGAATGAGTTTGTCTTCAGATGGCATAATACCATGCAGACAATTTAGGTTTGCCCCAAGACCAACAATCTTGATATTGGGCAACTGAAATACTTTGGCATAGAAATCTATCAGATCTTCTCCCATTACTCCTTCCCTCAAGTCGCCTAATTCAATCATGATAGCCACCTTATGCTCTTTATTTTGTTTTTGAGCTTCGTCAGATAGCCATTGAATTGTTTCAAACTCTGTGTTGAAACTCAGGTCAGCATATTTTACGACATCTCTGATGATACTCTTAGATGGCGGCTTGATATAAACCGTGTTGATGTCTGGATTCAATTTTTTGATTGTCTCCAAATTGCTGATTCGGGCATCACAGACTTCTTTGATTCCAAGGTTGATGACTTCCTGAAGATATTCAGGGTGGCCACATAGAATTTTGGTTACAATTGACCAGTCAATCTCGTTTTCTTCAAAGACTTCTTGTAGGAATTGATAGTTGTGTTGGAGTTTTTCTCTGTAAAATTCAATAAAAGCCATTGTTTTAGTGTTAGTGCAAAGCATTAAGTGAGCAACAATATGTATTGCTACTCTGCTTCAGCAAGTGAAGATAGAGCGGTTCGGCTAGTAACCATTCTATCAGATATTTGGTGTAGGATTGTTTCTAAATGTTAGTAAGGAGCTTTTATCGTGTCAGACGCATTTCAACGTATTTACTTTCGAATCCAACTTTTTCGTATAGGAATCGGGCAGGGTTGTTTTCTTCAACATGGAGTGCAATACTGCCATTCGCAATCTCCATGATATTTTTCATCAGTTTTTTACCAATGCCTAATCCTCTGGCGTCACGGTGTACAGCAATGTAAACAAGAATGTTTTCAGGAATATAGCCTGACATACCTGTTTCATTGATAATAGATGCTCCCATGATTTTGTCATCTTGCGTCGCAAGAATTACAAATCCACCCTTATTCTTATCAAATACATAATCCAGACATTTCAGAATATCTTCTTTCGGGTCGCCATATTGCTCCAGAAATTTTTCCAGGAATGTTGCAATCTGGTCATTTGTGAAATTTGTATCAGGTCCAGTTGTTGAATTAATAACCTTAATTTCGGTTGCTTTTTCCTTAATTGTGTCCATAATATATAACTTGTATCAAGAATATTTCTATAAAACTTTATTTAAACTAAGACTTCTGTAGGCTTTCTTTTGTCACTGTGAAATATACCAATCAGGAAGTATATAAATGCAGAAGATGTAATACCAATTATATTGGCATCAAGCCCATATGGAGGCTTCCATCCAGTTGCAATAAGTGTGACAGTCACTGACCCTCCCACGACCATAGCCCAGAAAGCACCAATAGATGTCTTTTTTGTAATGAACATTCCAGCCAATAATGGAATGAATAATCCTGAAACCATGACAGAGTAGGACATTAGCATAAGTTCAAGTACGTTCTTCATATAGGTTGCAATAATGATTGCAACAAAGCCAATCAAAAAGGTGAAAAACTGTGAGAGTTTAAGAACATTCTTTTCACTTGTTTTAATAAACCTACCAACAATATCAGTCATAAGGTTACCAGAAGCCGCCATCAGGCAACTATCTGCTGTTGACATAATTGCAGAGAAGTAAGCTGCCATCACGACGCCCATTAAACCTGCCGGAAGAATAGACTTCAATAGCAATGGTAAGCCCATTTCTTCGTCTGCCATTGCAGTGGCTGCAGCATCTCCTAAGATTCCTTGTACCATTGCTACTCTTGCCAGTAGTCCTAAAAGAACTCCCATAAAAGCCATGATAGGCCACTCAAATATACCTGCAATGAACCATGCTTTTTGAGCTTCGTGCTCATTTTTGGCTGCATAGATTCGCTGGTACAAGGTCATGCCGACAAACCAAATCGGAATAATCGTAACACTCCAATTGACAAAAGTTTGCCACTCAAGGTTCCCGAACTCGAAAAATGATGCAGGTAAAGTAGATACAATTGTATCATATCCACCTACAGCAATATAAGCCATAGGGATGGCAACGAAGATTAATCCAACCATCAAAATGATCCATTGGACAGTATCAGTATAAATTACAGCCTTTAAGCCTCCAAATACTGTGTAGATTACTGCTATACCACCCATAACCCAAAGAGCAGATTCAATGCTCAATTCAGGGAAAGTAGCTGAAGCTAACTTGGCTCCTGCCAGAATTTGTGAACTTGTAAAGCCCAGATAACCAACCGCAGAGATGATACCTGCCAGTAATGCAGTTTTTCCGTCAAAAAGAAACCCAAACAACTGAGGGAATGTCAGTAAGTTAATTTCTTTTGAAAGTCTGCTTACTTTCGGAATGAGAAATACAGCAGCTAACCAAGCGCCGGCCAACCCTGTAAATAACATCCATGACCCTGATAGACCCATAGCAAAACCGAGTCCTCCAAGTCCAATAGAGAATCCACCACCAACATCAGTGGCTACTACAGAAAGACCTATATGCCAACTGCTCATTGATCTTCCTCCTACATAGTAATCATCCGTTGTCTTGTTTTGTTTAAGAAAATAAAATCCCACTCCTAACATGGCAACCATGTAGGCGAAGAATATGATCATATCGAGAAAGTGCATAATTTTCTATAAAAAATAGTTTTGGTGTGTGATACGCTCTACCATTAGAGGTAAATATTAGCTTTCAAAAATAGTTTCTATGCGAACAAAATTAACTATTTTATATTTCTTAGTCAAATAATGCATTTTGACTGTAAGTATAAAATATTGATAAATAGTGATGTTATGTCCTGTATTTTATTAGAAGTACAGTAAGGTAAATTGCCTGAAATTGGAATTTTGTATGTGTAGAAACTAATTGTTTGAGATGGTTAAATCAGGGAAAAGATACTTACCAAATAGGCAGTGTATTGAAATAGGAGAGAGGATATTTTGTGATGAAACTATTTTTCAACAAAAAAGCCGCTTTTTAGCGGCTTTCTTTATGGTGTTAGACTGTTGGAGTTCCCATATCACCGTAAGTAATGATAGGAGCTGCATCAACATCTTCAATGTCCATTATTTTAACGATCTGTTTGAACGATTTCTGCATTTGATTCAGTTCATCCTCAGGCATCGTTTGCAGTTTTTGAGTAAGTCGCTCATGCATCAGAGGTGGAATGCTTTCCAACAGTTTGACGCCATAAGCCGTAATCGTGATATATGACACTCGCTTGTCAGCTTTCTTGGGTAGTTTGGCTATTAACCCTTTTTTTTCAAGCCTTGAAATAAGTCCAGTGATTGTACTGGCATTTAATTTCAAGAAGTTTTTGAGTTCTCCATTTGATGCTTGAAAGTCTTCCTTGTTTTTTAAATAATCCAAACACAATAACTGTGGGATACTGATTCCGTACTGCTTTTCAATACGTTTGCTTTCAAGGTTGATGGATCTGACAATTTTTCGAATGTCAATAAGGATGTCAGTATAATCCATTTACTAAAAGAAAAATATCAAAACATTAAAATTATCATTGGACTTTTCGTCTTTTACATTGCAATATTACAAAATTGTTTCTGTACGAACTAAATATTTCTTCGCACATAACATCTTCTGTAACAAAAAAGCACTTCATGTGGAAGTGCTGGAATATTTAGATAGTTACAAGCTAGCAAATTGAACTATTTCTTGATGACTAGCTTTTTGACCTTTTCAAGTCCACTATCGCTTCTAAACCTCACAAAATACATGCTTGTATAAGCGCTAGGAAGCTGCAATTGCTTTCTTGAGTTGGGAGGCAGTTTTTCCTCTAATACAATTTTGCCAATGGCATCGTATACGGTGATTTCTGTTCCCTCGTTCAGAAATGACTCTAATGTAATTATCCCATTTTCAGAAGGATTAGGGAAGAGTGTATACTCATCTCTGTTTATTTCAACTGGCGTTTTTTGTTGCGTGAAATGCTCATTGCTAGCTACACCAGAAGCTTCCGGCTCTTTTTTGTCAACTTCCTGACCTGTATTGGGTGTTGAAACTTTTGTTGGGTTAAGGTGAAGAGTAACATCAATAGAGGGGAGTTGCTCGTTCATTTGACCGAACTTGTCCGAAATTAGCAACTCACTTTCAGAACTTTCAACTTTAAAGTCAATCAGATATCCTTTTTGCTTTAGGTAGTGAAATTGATCCTCCATTAAAGCCACATTTCTCTGAATTAATTTGGATAATGTTACTCCTGATTCTCCACTTGCTTCAAGTGAGGTTCGGTTGATTCCAACAGGATATGAGACTTCTTCTTCCAAAAATGTTTCAGTTTGAATTGATTCTTGTATGGGGATAGTGTTTTGGGCATTTACATGTTGAAAGAGGCAACATGATATGATAAGGCTATATAAAATATAATAGGTTTTCATAGTAGCATCAATAAGAGGAATGTTATTCTGGGTTGAATGAATATCGTATTATTCGCTTAGCTAGTTGCTGAAAGCATCAATTAGTTTAACCTCTACCAACTACATAGTTATATGTGATAGGATATCATGGATTGAGAATTAATATATAGTTGGGAGTGGTGTACCATTAATATAATAAGAATGGGAAAAAATAGGTAATGCTTACATATGTAATTGTTGTGTATAATGTTATTTTCTTTGAATGACTGTAAATGAAATCGCGTACTAACGTAGATTCTAAGAAAGAATGATATTCTGTATTTGAATAATTTGATAGGAGAATGAGCTGCATCGTTGAGAAAGCAGCTCATTCAAGTGTAAGTTTAGTTGATAAGCATTCTTTTGACCTGTGTCATTTTACCTTCTACAACCAAAGTGTAAAAGTAGATTCCTTTGGTAAGTTGTGAATTGGTAAAGTTGACAGAGCCTTCTCCTTTTTGAAGGTTACTGATACGTTGTACTTCAGCGCCTTGTGCATTGTAAATGATTAGGTGAATTTCATTGACATTTTCTGGTATTGAATACCTGATTTCGGTATTGCTACTGAAAGGGTTTGGAGCATTTTGTTCAAGAATCACTTCGTGAATCGGCTGCTGTACCAACTGCTCTCTAATTGAGATGACTTCTTCTGTTTCTGTACCAGCGGCTATCCTAGCTTGACTTGGTGGGCAGCTTAAGTCAAGTACTGTCATACCATAGTTTGCCTTTTTACCTTGGTAAGTGACTTCTACAGCATACTCACCTGGTGTGAGCATGGCAGTAGTTCCTGTATTGTCCATTAAGTTGCCATCATTATACCATTTGATAATATGTGTGCTATAATCATAGCCATTAATTTCTAGATTGATATGACCCAAGCCATCCTTATATGAAATATTTGCAAAAACTTCCATCTCACCCTTGGCATACCAAGGATCAATATATCCTATATCAGGACAGTTCCATTTGATAATGTCTGCAAGTTTTATTCTGAACAATGAATTTCGTTTGGAGTGTATTACAGGATTATAGTCATGGAATCCTAGTTTTCTCCAGTTTACTGAAGTATACCAGAAACGGTCGCCATCTCTGAGTCTTTCAAATTGATCCCTGATGATGTAGTAAAACGTTTTTCCAACAATACCACCTCTATAGGCAGGTTCAGCAAGTCCACCAACCCAAAGGTCAACATTCTTAACATGACCATATACTTCCTCCATTAATTTGGCAGCCTGATAGTCATTGGTGATATGTCTAAAATGATGAACTTTTTCACCGGTATAGGCTCTTCTACAATCCTGATATGAAGGCAAACCATGATCTCGTCCTCGTTGAATGTTTCTGGCACCTAAATCAAACCCGATAAATGATTGACCGTTGTTCCCAAACAGAAAGCTTCGTAAGTCACTTACAATTTTCAGGTCTACATCTTGGGCACGTTTGATACAAAGCCCTCTTAAGATAGGTTCAATACCACCTTCTTGCCTGATCAGGTTTGGATTGAAAAAAGCATCTTTTAGCCTTACATCTCCTTGCTCAATTGGTTGGTTGTTTGAGTCTCTTCTCATCAGGACAGGAGGGATCATAGAGTGTCCAAATCGGAATGCTGCAGTAGAGAAAACATTACTAATGCTTGGGTCAACTCGGTAACTATAATACTGATAAGGACTTGGAGAAGAGTAACCCAGAATTTTAGGTAAAAACTCTTTGAAGGTGATAATCTGCATTTCGGCTCCCACAATAGCTCTAGCCATCTGATAGATTCTCTCGTCCTTTTCTGATGCACCATCAGGGAGTTCATCAGCATAGTGAGCTGCAATATATTTGGCAAGTCTATTATGTTCTCTAAGGAAAAGTGTATGTAACGAGGTCAAAGCAATGTTCTCATTGGCTCTGATGTCACCAGCCTGAAACATTCCTCCATAGTAAGGTAGCAGTTTACCGTCATTACTGGTTTTCATCAGTCCTTCACTCATTGTTCTTAGGCTATTTGCGGTTTCTTCACTGCTGCCATATACTTGTGAAGCATCAATAAAGGCGGTAATTACATTGATTTGTTCTCTAGGGTTTTTTCTGCTATTTCCTGTACTTTCATCATAAACAGAGCGTGTAGTATTCATTTCGTATGCTCCTCTACAATGCAGGAAAATCTCATCATCTTCAGGTATTTTGATGTTGAAGTTTTCTCCAGTACCATCTTCTGTAAGATCAATGTCATGGTCAAGGAACTGTCCCCAGGCCCATACAAAATTACTGAAGTTCTTTCGGTTCATCATATTGAAACCTTGATGACAAAGTTTATTGGTGACTAGTCTTGGAGACGGTAACTTGTCTGAAGAAGATCCATTTCCCCAAGGTTCACTTATTTTGTCTGCATAGTTTGAAGGTGTATTGATCCATCGTTGGATGCCCGGAGAAAACCATTCTCTTAACAGTCTTATATCTGTAGCTCCAAAAGATTCGAAATATGGATTGTTGCCTTCTCCATTGTATGTCCTGAACTCAGGAGCATTGTGGCGATGCTTCTTTCTTCCATTATTCCACTCTTGGGCATTGGTGTCTATAACATTACTCAATAGGAGGAGGATCAGTATAGAATAGCGAAAGACTAGGGTAGAATTCTTTTTCATAGTAAAATGAGGAAAGATTTGACGTGACTAAGCTGTGTTGTATGGTTAATAAGGGTGATTGATGGTGTATAGGTTTTAAATATTGAATTGATGTAAAGCAATCTTAATAGATACCTAACAAAGGCGGAAGTGTCATTTGTGAATAATAAATAGTCAAAGGACTTTCATTTGAATTTGGGGTGTTTCAAATGAATTTTGTTGAAAGAATAACCCAGAATGAGTTGTTGTTTGCACTGTTATTTTACAAACATTTTCTAAATGAAATAATTCACTTATTACGTAAGATTAACTGTGAATATTCCTTTATATTCTCAATAATTCTAATATTGCTAAGGCATTATGAAACGTATTTTTTTAATTGAAAAGGAATTATCATTCCTATCAGGATATACTTTTTAGACGGCTTCAATTCATCTTGTCTGATTTACTGACTAAACTTTCAAGCGCTATGAAATGCCTCGTTTTAACCAATCCAATCCTTTCGTTACTTCTGTATATTTGGGCGTCTCCTGTCTTTGCTCAGGAATGTGGTTGTGATCATACAATACCATTGAGTGTCGGGTATAATTGGTTTGGGGATCATGTAAAGCCCGGAGAAACGGTTTGTCTTGAGGCAGGGAAAAGGAACTCACAGCTTGTTATCAACAACTTAAAAGGCACTTCAGAGAACAGAATTATTGTGAAAAACTGTGGTGGACTCTCTTCTTTTAACGTGCCTGCTGATAAGTCTTTTGTGCTAAAGTTTCTGAATTCATCTGACTTTATCCTTTCTGGGGATGGAGATGAAGAGGAAAAGTATGGAATAGAACTATCTGGCGGGGTGATAGGCTTACAGTTGACAGGACTTACTACTGACTTTGAGGTGAAAGGTATACACGTACATGATGTCAGCTTTGCAGGAGTAATGGCTAAAACAGACCCTAGTTGTGATGAAAGAACATGGAGAGGAAATTTTGTGATGAAAAATATTTCTATTCACCACAACTTGGTGCATCACACAAAAGGAGGTGAAGGGTTTTATGTGGGGAATTCCTTCTTTGCAGGTGGAATGGATAAAGAGTGCGGGAAAGTATACCCTCATGAAGTAGTAAACTTAGACCTATATAATAATAGAGTACATGATACAGGTGCTGAAGGGATTCAGGTTGGATGTGCCGTAAAAGGATGTCGCATTTATGGTAATTATATAGAAAGGACAGGCTTGGACCCATTTAATGGGAGAAGCAATCAGCAGAATGGAATCCAGTTGGGTGAGGGGACTGGAGGCATGTGCTATAACAATATAGTGAAGGACGCTAAGGGAAATGCAATAATTGTTCTTGGTTTAGGTGATAATATGATCTTCAACAATATCCTGATCAGGCCCGAAGGTGCAGGGATGTTTATTGATGAGCGTTTCCCATCTACTATTACTGGACCTGGCAGTGGTTATAGGGTTTATAATAACACCATTATTCAACCTCGGAAGCACGGGGTTTGGATCTATGCTGAAGAGGTGGAAAAAAATGAGGTTGTCAATAATATTATCGTGGCTCCAGGCTCAGGGCAATATATCTCTCATGATGGGTGCCCAGGACTACCAAATGTTATAGACTCAAATAACCTGAAAGCCTTTAAAATTGGTGAAGTGGGATTTGTAAATCCAGAAACAGATGATTATCGATTGGGTAGTGATTCTCCGGCTATTGGTTATGGAACAGACCTTTCGGATAAAGGAGTTATTAAGGATATTATTGAACAGCGTAGGGAAAATGGAAGGTTTGATGCTGGCGCTTTCAATTTTAATCATTAGAGCACCCGTAAATGATATAAAAGTACAATTCAATACATTTTGATATTATAGTTTAGGTATTCAGAAATGAATATGTGATTTTTTTAATCTTATTTAATTTTTTTGAACTGAAGTTTGTGCTCTAAATGTTTAAGAGTTGCAAATAAGTATTAAGATAGATCAAGCTTATTGGCTTTCATGGTGCTTATTGGCTATATTGAGTCTAAGAATTATTGATAAACGATCAAATATTACACATGTAATGTTTGTCAGTGTAAATTTGGTAACGATCCAAGTGACCCAAATGCTCAACTTATAAAACTACACTTTTGAGATAAGCTCTGTTCTCAAAGGATAATTACAATCACTATTGCTATTTGTGTGCTATGTGGCTGCTTCCTATCATCAGCCTCCAAACTCAACAACTACTTACTCCAAAAATTATTCAATCTGTAGCCTATGAAAAGTGATTTATACGATTTGTCGTATCTCGAGAAATTCTCTGGAGGTAAAAAAGATTTCTATATTAACATCTTAAACTCATTTGTTTCAAGCTTAGATCAAGACCTGGCCTCATTTGAATCAGCCTTACTAGCCAAAGATTGGCTGACAATTAGTGAACTGGCCCATAAACTCAAATCTTCATTTGAAACGCTTGGTATTCGATTACTTAGATACGAAACATTCCTTTTGGAGTCCAATACTTGGTTGATGGCTTTGCCTGAAGCCAGCAGGATTAGACTCTCCTCAAGATATTTGCGAAAAAGTTTGAGTATTCTTCGTCAGGTTTCTGTGCAGATAGAACAGCAAGAGCCATCCTGACATAGTAAGAACACTAGAACTTTATAGTCCATTAATTTCGACTGTACCAACGTACAGACGCTTGCTGATGCGTGCCTATAACAAAGTGTAATGATTTTCGATTCATGACGCTTTCCAAAACTGTAACAAGAACCGATACCTATTTTCAGGTATCTACCACTATTATAATCTGTTATTACTGCTCTGTAAACTAACACGTCATGGCTAAAAAAATACTTATTCTGGACGACGACCAGTTTATGAGGGATTTTCTCTGTACGATCCTTTCAGAAAAATTTGAACTACAATCTGCTAAAAACATTGAAGACGGCTGGCAAATCCTGAAGTTTTGGGAGCCTGACCTGATAATTTCAGACTTGTATATGCCAGGAAAGACTGGTGTACATTTATTGGAAGAGGTCAGGAAGCACAAGAGAATCAATGCTATTCCGGTCCTGATACTTTCTGGAAGCAGTAAGAGTACAGACAGGATCAATAGTTTTATCAAGGGAGCATCTGATTTTGTGACCAAGCCATTTCATCCAGAAGAATTGAAACTGCGTGTTGATCGACTATTGGAAAGCCAAAATGGGCATTCAGGTGAAAAGCCAAAAAATAATGTTTCCAAGCATACGGCAGGGAAGAAGACACATTGGATCAAAAGGATCTTTGACATTGCTTTCTCTTTTACAGCATTGTTAATGTTGTCGCCAATATTTATGGTCATAGCATTGTTGATTCGTCTAGAATCTAAAGGGGATATTTTCTATATCTCAAAAAGGGTGGGAGAGAACTACAGGATATTCAACTTCTTCAAGTTCCGAAGCATGTATGCAGATGCAGATCAGCGGTTGGCCAATATGAAGCATTTGAACCAATATGCTGTAGCTGCAGAAACAGTAGCAACTAACATTGAAGAAGATTGTACTTCACTTTGTCCTGCTTGTTCAGCGGCTGGAAGTACGTCGTGTACTTCAATGGTCATTGGAGATAATGGAAAAGAAAAGTGTGAGTATATGGCCATGCAGGAGATGAAAGCCTCTCCTGCATTCTTGAAGTTTGAGAACGACCCGAGAATTACAAAAGTGGGACGTTTTATCAGGTCAACCAGCATTGATGAGTTACCACAACTCTTCAATGTATTGATTGGAGACATGTCCATTGTTGGGAACAGGCCTTTGCCTCTTTATGAGGCGGAAATGCTGACTGATGATGAAGCCGTTGCAAGATTCGGTGCTCCTGCAGGTATTACAGGTTTATGGCAGGTTACCAAAAGAGGTAAGAAGGACATGTCAGAAGCAGAACGGAAGGCATTGGATAACGATTATGCAAAACGATGGTCTATGCTTACAGATATACAAATTATACTCAAAACAATCCCTGCCTTAATGCAAAAGGAGGATGTATAAATAGATTTAGCTAAGTAAATAAATATTGGTACAGGAGCAGGAGAAGCGGCGGAATGCAGCAACAGGTAGAGATACCTAATCAAGAAATCATTCTGCATCAGTTACTTGAATTGAATGGTAGGTTGTATCCAATAAGGATATGAGCCTGAAAAAATTGAGCCTGCACCGCTGTTCTTCTCCTTTGTTCCTGTCAGTACTTTCAAAGAAAGCAAAGGCTTTCTGAAACACTGATAGCATGAGTAAACCCTACTCATGTTAAGCCTAAGCTAATAACCGTCACTAACATGAAACTCATAAGCGCAATCTTATTTGTGTATTTACTTATGGTGACTGCGCAAATAAAAGCCCAAGACTGGAAGCCTTTTGATGGACGCACACCTGTGGTTGACTCACTTTACGATCAGGCATTGGATAATGAAATCTATCTGAAAATGTTGGATGAGGAACGCCGTAAGCAGGTGGAAGAGGTTACCATGCAGAAAAAAAGCTGGCTTGAAAACCTGACTTTTGGTGTGCAGTTCTACACCAGACAGAATAACGTTTTGGGAGAAAATGGTTCCATTGAGTTTGTTCCTTCCATTGGTGCAAACATAGGTATTAACCTGTATGGAATCGTTACGACCAAAAATAGGATCAGGAAAGCTGAGCGGGACCTGGATAAGGCAACCTTGGAAAAAGCCAGATGGGAAAACCAATTAAGAAAAGATGTAGAGCTAAAATACATTGACTATATGCTAGCACTAGACCAATTAAAAAATAAGCAAAAGGAACTCGATACTGCCAAGCAGAAAAGAACCTTGCTCAAAGATCGCTTTGAAAAGGGAGAAAGTCCTATAGAAGCATATATGATGGCGGAGAAAGAAGTCGATGAGTTGGAAAATGAACTGCTTGAGCTAAAAGCTAATGTATTGAAGAGTGAAGTGGAAATATATTCACTGACAGGTAAGCTGCAAGAAGGTTATCAGACCGAAGAATAGTACTTACCTCACTCTAATACTGATTTACTATTTACTAGAGAAATTCCTGAAAAGGAAATAAATGGTGGACCCATGCTATATCGAAATATACTGAAGTCACTACTACTGCGCTGGAGAGTGCTACTGGTTATGCCAATGCTGTCGGCAGTAACTGTGGTAGTAGTTACTTTCTTTATGGAACGGAAATACATTTCCAATTCAAGGTTGCTTTATAATCTTAAAAACAAAGAACTGAGTCTTATTGATCAAGGCATTCAGCAATACGAAATCCAAACCCAGTTTGACAATATCTTTGAGTTACTCAAATCAAGAAATGTTGTAGACAAAGTACGCCAAAGGATGGTATTGGATTGGTTAAGTGGATACCATCAATACATTGAGTTTGCTGACTATGAAGACCTCAAAAAGGAGTCAGTCAGGTTGAAAGAATATATTGGTAACCTTTACCAAAATGGTTTGCTGCTGGACGCACGAAATGAATACGATGAGCGAATCATTGATCTGCTGGAAGACAATAGACTGTCTTTCAAAAATATGATGGAATACATCTCGATCTACAGAATTGGTACCAGCTATTTTATCAGCGTTTCAGTCGAAACTGAAGACCCTGCCAAGTCTACCTATATACTTGAACTGTTGATTTCGGAGCTGATAACGAATACAAAAAATATAGCAAGGGCAAAATTCAAGGCCAAAAGGATACAGACAGAAGAGTTGGTTGACAAAGCAAAAAATGACCTTGACAATGCCGAGCAAGCATTGCAACAATTTAAGATCGGACATAAGATCATTAACTTGGATGAGTATACCAGCAACATTGTAGATCAGATTGTGGCAACGGAAGTTAAGTTGATCAACTTGAAAGAAGCACAGCATACCCAGCAAAAGGCTATCGGCAATATTGAAAAGCTCATAGGTAAAAATCAACTGCTGGCGATCAATAACAGTGGTAACAGTTACTTGATGGCGCTGAAAGATTCTCTACGGAAGGTTAATGAAAATATTTTCTATAACAGCATTGAAGGTGGCAAACTGTCAGAGGCAGATCAAAGGCAGTTGGAGAGTAAAGCCAAGGAACTGCGAGATAATATTGCAGAAGAAATGGTGTCTATGGCAGATGATTCTGGCAACCCAAGCTCCAGAGGTTCTGCAATCAACAAGGATATGATGGGGAGGTATGTGGACTACAAACTTGAGATGGAAATGAATCAGGCACTTTTGCCTTTGGTAGAAGGTCAGCTTGAAAACATGAAAAACTACGCCAAGGATTTTGCTCCACTCGAATCAGGCTTGTTTACCCTGAATAGGGACCTGAAAGTAGCACAGGAAAAGTACCTGCAGCTTTTAGACAAGTTAGAAACCTCCATTCTGGCAGAACAGGAAGCAGGTGAAGAGGAATTGATAGTGGTTGATATGCCACTGCCACCTGAGCAGCCAGAGAAAAGTAAACGCATACTAATGGTGATTGGAGCATTCCTCGGAACATTTGTCCTCCTGATATTAACGCTTACACTTATTGAAATTTACGAATACTATAAAGAAGACCTGAAGTTATTACTCAATTCTTAAGGAGCAATAACCAAAGGTATAGACAAACTATCAACATGCACAGCTATGTGGCTCTTTAGCATCCTTTACTCGATCATTGGCATTTACTGCTTGTTCTATGCCGTTTACAACACTATAAACTTATTGGCAGGTGTACTCTGGCTGCATAATAAGCGCAAGGCAATTGGTGGTGCAGATACCAGTAACTTAGAGTGGGTCGTGTTTCTGCCAGCTTACAAACCAAATGAACGGCTGCTCGAAGCCCTGAAAGTAATTAGAAGGGCAAGCTTTGATGGAACACTACATATTTATGTCCTTTTTCAGGATGCAGACCAGCGCATTGTAAAACAGGCACAGGCATTTGGTTGTATCATAGAGCAGAAATCATTCAGTCATGTACAGGGAAATCCATACCATGAGGCATTGAGACATATGGCGGGCACTCTGAAGAAGTGGGTTGGTGAGGGACTGTTGAACCCATCACATATTGTATTGCTTGACAAGGATAACCTAGTGGATGTAGGCTTTTTCAGTAAAGCAGCGCTATATACAGACGATTATGAAATTGTACAGGGGTGCAGAAAGCCTTTGTCGACCAGTTCAGCAGGTGCAGTATATGATGCTATGGCTGAAAGCTTGAATGACACTATGCTAAGGGCTTCAAAAATGCTTCAAAGGAGTTGTCCGGAGTTTAGTGGTAGTGGAATTGTATTTCCAGTAGAAACCTTTAATTACTTGGTTAACCACTTGGATGGAAGAGCTCCCGGCATGGACAAGAACCTGATGATTCAACTGCTGTTAAGAAATTTGCCTGTAAAAGTAGCCTATGTACCAGAGGCGATGCTTTATGAGGAAAAGACAGATGACTTGGAAGCACTCAAAAGGCAACGGGTCAGATGGTTTGGAAATCAGTATTTCAATGCAATCTATTACGGGAAAAAACTATTCAAAAAAGGCGGACAGAAAGCATTGGATTATTTATTGGCACTTTACAGACCCCCAAGGAGTGTGCACTGGTTACTGGCATTGGTTGGTGCTGCCTTGGAAGTTATATTCTTATGGAATGCTTCATGGGTTCCATTCCCATTCTTCACTATCAGTTTTCTAACCATTGCCTTAGGTGTACTCGCTTTTGTATTGGAAGCTCCAAGAAGAATGAACTCGTTTTTCAGACTAATCATATTTGCACCAATACTAGCTTGGAATAACCTCATCAGTGCTTTTAAAGGAGTACAGAAAAAGTCTCAAGGAAAGTTTATTCATACTCGAGACGCTTAACAATGTACCTATACAGACAATAAACCCAATGATTGGAGACACCATACATAAAAAAGACTTTGCCAAACTCTGGTATCTGTGGGGAGTATGTCTTGCAGTAGGTGTTGCATTGCTGGCAACAAAAGTTCATTGGCTTACTGGCTACGTAATTGGAGGTATGGCTGTAGGGGTTCCATTACTGATTCAGGCTACCATGAATCCCAAGTTTGGTATATACCTGATGGTAGGGATTGCCTATTTCCTGAATGTGTTCCGGATGCTGATTCCATCTTTGCCAGTTGGATTGATTATGGATTTTCTGATTCTAATCATGACACTTTCCTGTTGGCTTAGAGATCTTTCGAGAAAAAACTTTGAGTTTTTTAAGTCTCCGCTGACTTCAGCTATCCTGATTTGGATTGGCTGGCACTTGCTGGAGCTGATGAACCCTGAAGCAGCTTCACGGGTAGCTTGGTTCTATGTAATGAGACCTGTAGTTGGGTATATCATGCTTTTCTTTATCACCTATCATTACATGAATACCAAACAGGATATTAAGAAAATGCTCCTGTTCATTTGGTTACTTTCATTCATATCTGCTGTATGGGGACTTAAGCAATATTTCCATGATTACTTTGGGTTTGAAATGGACTTTATGGTTGAAAGTGAGATTGTAAGGTTTGTATATATTCAAGGTAGGTGGAGGTGTTTTGGTACGTTAGGTTCTCCAGCACAGTTTGGGGTTGGGATGTCATTTGCCATGATGCTTTCATTTGTGTTGTTCTGGGCTAAGATTGGGTGGGAGTGGAAAACCTTTATTCTGATAGGTGTGATAGCCATTGTAATGGGATTGATTTATTCAGGGACTCGTACAGGGATTGCCATGATTCCAGTCGGGATTATAGTAATTGTGGTGCTTGCCCGTAACAAAAAGCTATCGATACTGACCATTGTGGGAGGAGCCATGTTTTGGGGTGTGATGCAGATTCCCACCAATAACTATCACCTCAAAAGGATTCAATCAACCTTTAATTCTGAAGAAGATGCTTCCTATCAGGTTAGAAAAGAAAACAGAGAGATCATCACTCCTTATATTTTAAGCCATCCAATGGGAGGAGGGTTAGGATCAACAGGCGTTTGGGGTAACCGGTTTAGCCCAGGGACTTTCTTGGCTAATTTCCCACCAGATTCAGGATATATGCGTGTAGCAGTTGAAATGGGATGGGTAGGGTTATTAATATACCTGTTTCTATGGATCAAAATTATATGGTCAACAATAATTGGCTATTACAATATCAGAGATAGTGAAATGAAGTGGTTTGCCATGTCAATATTGGCCAGTACCCTGCCTTTGGCAGTAGTAGAGTATACACAGGATATCATTGGTAAACTTCCTTTCAACCTACTTTTCTGGGTACTGACAGCAATGGCATACAAGGCCAATGAAATTGGTAGTAGACTACCTGAAGATAAGACTGATGGACAGGTTTCGTAAAGAAGCCGAAAAAGGAACTAGATCATGCCTTCATTGAAGAAAGTTATCTGGGCACTGCTCAATAATGTGGTTGACTTAATGATTGGAATCGGGTTACTGGTCATTGTAACTAGATTTTATTCAACAGATGATGCAGGGAAATGGATTTTATTCACCACCATCTTTTTCCTGATCACAAGAATTAGAGAAGGAGCCATACAGACGGCTCTGAATAAGTCAGGAAGTGGTGTGTCAGAAGAGAGAAGATATGATGTATATAAGTTAAATCTATCTGTCAATCTTGGTTTGGAGATAGTGGTTTCTCTAATCATCTATTTGCTCGGATGGTTGGGAATCCCCGGTTCTTTGAAAGAGTTTTTCCTGCTTTATCCTTTAGGGGCAATCCCTTGGGCAATTTACAGGTGGCAAGTGTATGCTCACCTTTTGACCCATGAAGTTGTAACCATTTTCAGAGGGAATATTCTGGTATTCTTGGTATTGGTAATAACAACAGGATTGATCTTTTATGAAAAGGCACCAGTTGAAAATTTGGTGTATGTCTTGGCATTTGCAGGAACAGCAGGGAGTCTTTATGGAGTAGGAGCCATAGGTTTTAGGAAACTTTGGAAGGCGACAATTCGAAAAGAGGATGTCAAGGTAATTATGCACTATGGAGGTCATGGTGCCTTAAGAGGCTTTACTGGAAATATAGCCAACCGGATCAATGTCTTTTTGACTGCAGGTCTGTTGACCATGACCGATACTGCTATATATGGTGTAGCACAAAAATATATTCATTTGATTCTGATGCCTAATAGCGCTATTCAGAGTCTGATCTTTCCCAAGTTTTGTGAAGCTGCCAACTTGGGTCAGAAAGATGTTCTAAGGGAATTGTTTGAAAAAACGGTCTCCTCGTTAATGGGCTTTTTCTTGATCATTATCATTGTAGTGGCAGTTTTAGCATATGAGGTGGTCCCTTTGGTCAATGGGCCCCAATACATACAGTCGATTCCACTCATACTAGCCATCCTGATGATGTCCTCCATCACGGCACCCTTTGGAAATGCATTCGGCAGCTGTATCAATGCAATCGGAAAACCAGAAGTGAACACTTATCTGCTGATAGTAGTCAGTATCGTCAATATTATCGCCTCATATATTTTTATCAGCAACTTTGGTCTTTGGGGTACTATTCTAGGGCCTTTCGTCGCAGAAGCAGTCAGTTTGATATGGACTTCTGTTATCCTGAAAAGAGAAGTGCAGATTAGTTACAAGAAGTGTTTTTCACTTGTACCTGTCAGTTACAAGGTCGCCATTCATAAAGCCAACAACGCTTATAATGACTACATAGGCAAAAAGCGATAGCTATCATGGAACAAAAGGATTTGATTACTGTGAACAAAAAGAATAAGCATATGACCCTGAACTTTACAAGCAAGATTCCAAAGGTTTCGATCATCATTCCTTCGCACAATCGGATTGATTCTTTGAAAGAATTGCTGGATTCAATTTTGGAAACCATGGAACACGTCTGTCCTTTTGAAGTAATAGTAGTTTGTGATGGTTGTGTTGATGGCTCAGAAGAAATGGTGAAGAAAGTTGCCCAAAAGCATCCTGAAATAAAATGTATAGCAAAGAAGGGAGAAGGCCCTGCCAAAGCTAGAAATGTAGGTGTGAGATCTTCTAGAGGAGATATTATAGCATTTACTGATGATGACTGTTTGGTGACGAAAGAATGGCTGAAACAAATTGTAGAGCACTTTGACAAAACTGAAGCTGTTGGTTTGCAAGGGCGTACTTCTACTGATAGGAAGTCCTGTACACCTCTTACGCACCAGATCGATAATGAACATGGAAGTGATGCATTTCCGACTTGTAATGTAGCCATAAAGAAAGATGCTTTCTGGCAGGTTGGAGGTTTTGACGAATCATTTCCTTATGCACATAATGAAGATGCGGATCTTGCTTGGCGATTGGAAAAAATAGGAAAGCTATTGTTTGTTCCAAGTATGCAGGTCATCCATCCACCAAGAAAAGAGAAGCTTTCCAAGCTGATGAAGCGGATGGAGATTTTGGAAAGTGAGTTCCTGCTTTATTATAAAGACAAGGATGCCTATAAAAGCAAAAGAGCCACTAATCCTTGGGTGAATATTTATGGTAAAATGTTTTTCAAGCATATTCCACTTTCACTCAAGTCACGCATAAAATATATGAATCGTCCTGTGGTATTTGCTCAGGGTGTATTGATTAACCTATCATGGTGGGCATCTCTGATCTACCTTTTCCCTAAGTTCAGACAGGCAGACAAACGCTATAAGGCATTAGTGAAAAACACAAAGGCTAAGAAGAGTGGAGTCGGTCAGTTAATCCCTAAAGTAATCAGAAGATAATTATCCCACCAACAATCAGAAATTCAATTTCCAGCTTTACTACTACTATACTATGACTACATCTACACAGAGTTTCAGAATCAATCAACTGCCTGCTCCAGAAGTGCAGAAAGTCGAGCGGATCAAATTCGATTTCGGCAAGTCACAGTTGCGCACAGGCAAGATGATGAAAAGGTTCCCAAAATTGGGAAAACTAGTTTACAACGTATTCGGATATACCAATATCGGCAATTATGCAAGAGCACAGGTACTAACCAAGTTGCTTAACAAGTTACCACTGACAAGTTTCCAGAAGGTGTTGGATCTTGGTTGTGGGTATGGCGAATTCTCTTTTATGGTAGCAGAAAAGCTAAAGAACTTGAAAGTTACTGCGCTAGATATTGATTCAAAAAGAATTGAAAAAGTAAGGGATGCCCGCAAGGAAATGGAGCTTGACAATGTGGAAGTCTTTGAAGGAAAGATCGATTCTTACCCAGAAGATGAACACTTTGACCTGATTTTCTCAGTTGATGTATTCGAGCATATCTATGTGGAGCAGATGCCGTTCAAGGATTGTTTCCAGAAACTGAAGCCTGGTGGCTATTTGTTAGTGAAGATGCCTAACATTACACAGGAGACAATCCTTCCACACAAGTTCTTCAAAGATCATAACGAATGGCTTGACGATGAACATGTTGGTCAGGTGCTTAACCTTGAAGGTTTAGTAAGAAAATTTGCCTCAGCAGGTTTTGAGGTAAAGTATGCCGCCAACTCTGATGGCAAGTGGGCTAGAGCAGCATGGGAAATAGGGTATTTTTCCCTTAAGGCAGGGCCTGTCGTTCAACTGGCATTTTTACCACTCTGTAAAGCACTTATCCATATTGATAAGTTCTTTGATAATTCCGAACAAGGGAATGCCATTCAAGTAATCGGCAGAAAGCCATATAAAAAACTATTGGATTAAATATTATGGCCGGAATGGGATATCCTGTTCCGGCTGTTACAATTTGGTTTGTAATACAGAGCCGCTTTATCAGCTCTATGTATTTTTCATTCACTGTCCTTTCCAGAGCTCGAAATTAACCGCTATGTTTTACCGCTACTCTCTATGAATCCATTCTCAGAAACCCCCATTGTGATGCAGGCATTGCCAAGGTGGGATGGACTATATGCGTCAACATCCTTAAAGGTAGCCCAAGAACTATCTCGGAACAGAATTGTCTTTTATGTAGACCACCCATTCACTTGGAAAGACTCCTTTACGGCCAAATACAACCGACAATTGATATACAGGAAAAACCTATGGAAAAAGGGGAATTTGGCACACCATCCTTTCGAGGAATATCCAAACCTGATTAATATATGTCCTAAACCAATTCCGTCTATCAATTTCTTACCTGAAGGGGCTGTATATAACCAATGTAGAGCCTTGAATAATAACATTGTATGGGCATATATCGATAAGGTTTTAGACCAATATGGAATCTCCGAGTTTATTTACATTAATTCTTTTGACCCTGTTTATTCTCAGATCCGGACAGATAAGGATGTTGTAATGAGGGTATATCATTGTGTAGATCATACTCCTGGCGAAAGGTACATTGCAAGGCATGGGACTATTGCTGAAAGGGAATTTGTAAGAAAAGCGGATTTTGTGGTTTCAACATCCAAGCAGATTTCCAAAAGGCTTAGAAAGTGGAACCAGAAATGTTATACCGTAGAGAATGCTGCTGACTTTGCATTTTTTGTCAATAATGCAGAGCCGATTCCTGAAGACATTGCCAATATCAAACATCCAAGAGTGGTATATGTAGGTAATATTGGACTCAGGATAGACTATTTGCTGCTGGAAGTAGCAGCCAAGAAACTTCCAGATTTTCAGTTTGTGTTTGTTGGACCAGTTGATGAGAGGGAGTTTAAGGGTGCAGAACTCAAGAAATTACCGAATGTACATTTCCTCGGACGAAGACCCTACAAGGAAGTTCCTGCTTATATGAATGCAGGTGATATCTGCATGATCCCATTTGAATGTACAGAGTATACCAAGCACATCTATCCACTCAAAATCAATGAATACCTATCCTTAGGCAAACCAGTCGTTACAAGCCAATTTGCAGATCTGAGTGATTTTGATGATGTGATACTCAGGTACAAAGATGTAGATGAGTTTGTTCAAAAAGTACAACAAGGTTTGGCAGCCTGTACAGAGGAAGATACTCACAAGAGAAAAATATTTGCAGCAGGCAATACTTGGGAAAAGCGCATTGAGCAGTGGAAAGAAATCCTGAAGGCAGAGGAAGAAACTGTCAGGTGGAATATTCGAAACGACTGACCCTAACATATTTATATCCGACTAAACTGATATAGCCATGTCAAGAAAAGAAGACTACCCACTTGTATCCATTATTACAGTCAATTACAGGCAGGCTGCCGAAACATTGAAAATGCTAAAAACCATAGCAGATTCAGGTTATCCAAACCTTGAGGTAATTGTGGTGGATAATGGTGCGCTCTCTGACAAGACAGTTGCTTACAGGGAAGCATATCCTGACGCAAGAGTGATAGTTTGTAAAAGGAACTTAGGGTTCGCAGGAGGAAATAATCTGGGAATCAAGGCTGCAAGTGGTAAGTACTTGTATTTTCTGAACAATGATACGGCACTGACTTCATCTTCGATAATGCCATTGGTTGAGGAGTTTGAGAAGGATGAAAGTTTAGGTGCAGCAAGTCCCAAGATTAGGTACTATTATACACCTGAAATAATTCAATATGCTGGCTTTTCACCTATTCACCCTTATACTGGAAGAAATAAGGCTATAGGCAAGAACCAAAAAGACAATAAAGAGTATGATTGCATCATGCCAACCTATTCGACACATGGAGCGGCCATGATGGTGTCTCGTGAAGTAATAGAAAAAGTGGGAATGATGCATGAGGGTTTTTTCCTGTATTATGAGGAACTGGATTGGTGTGCTGCCATACGGAGAGCTGGATTTGAGATTCGCTATATTGGAGATGCATTAGTTTATCATAAAGAATCTGCCTCAACAGGAAAGCAAAGTCCTTTGAAGTCATATTACATGACCAGGAATAGAATCCTTTTTATGAAGCGGAATTTTGCCTTGCCCCAGTTTATCCTTTTTTACACATACTTCACTTTTACAGTCTTACCTAAAGAACTATTGAAAAATACAGTCAAAGCCCGGTTTAATAACCTGAAAGCTGTTGTGAATGGCTTTCTTGATGGTCTTTGGCGTCCTGCCTAATGATCCTGTTAGTCCAAAAACACTATCTGAAAATATGTAATCATTCTACTCATTAAGTTTACTATCTGTTATGGAAATCTTGTTTTGGTTGGCACTTGCCGTAGTTGTATATACCTATCTTGGGTATGGTTTCTTACTGTTTGGACTTGTCAAGTTAAAAAGAATGATCAAGGGAAAGAGCAGTCCACCAACCATTACGGAGTATCCTGAGGTAACACTTGTTGTGGCAGCTTATAACGAAGAAGACTTTATCAGAGAAAAGATAGAGAACAGCTTGACGTTGGATTACCCTGCTGACAAGATCAATTTTCTATTTGTAACGGACGGTTCTGATGATGAAACGATGGATATTATTCGTGAATATCCTGAGATTACGCTTTACCACAAGCCTGAGAGAGCAGGTAAGATTGCAGCGGTCAATAGAATTATGCCTTATGTAACATCGCCAATTACGATTTTCTCTGACGCCAATACAATTCTGAATACCGATGTAATCAAGAATATAGTCAGGCATTATGAGGATAAAAATGTAGGAGGAGTAGCAGGAGAAAAGAGAATCTTGAAATTGGACTCCGATAATGCCAGTGGTGCAGGTGAAGGGTTTTACTGGAGGTATGAATCTACTTTGAAGAAATGGGATTCAGAACTAAATAGTGTGATTGGAGCAGCTGGTGAGCTTTTCTCTGTCAGGACAGAATTGTATGAGACAGTTAACACCAATATCCTGATTGAGGACTTTTACATGTCTCTGAAAATCGCCATGCAGGGGTACAGGTTTGTATATGAGCCTGATGCATATGCATGTGAAACAGCTTCAGTAAATGTAAAGGAAGAGCTGAAACGTAAAGTGCGTATTTCAGCGGGTGGTTTACAGGCAATTATGTTGCTATATCCCTTGTTGAATATATTTAAGTTTGGTATACTTTCATTTCAGTATATGTCGCATAGGGCAATGCGTTGGACATTGGCACCGATCTCGATGGGATTGCTGTTTATCAGTAATTTCTGGTTGGCTTGGCACTATCAAGGATTCTATGATTGGGTATTTGGCGCACAGCTTCTGTTTTATGCTTTAGTCTTAATAGGGAAGAGTATCGAAGATTCTAAAATCAGGTATAAGGTGTTTTTTATACCGTACTATTTCTTTATGATGAACTATAGCGTTTTGTTGGGGCTGGTTCGGTTAGTTAAAGGAAAGCAGACTGTGATTTGGGAAAAAGCGGAACGAAGAGTCAATACATAACCAAAAATAGGGCTGAGACATCTGTTTATAGATTACAAATTCAGAACTCAAATTTTCTAAATAATATATAGCTGTGAAAGTCCCAATCCTCTAATTTTTAGATGGGTTGGGCTTTTTTATGCTACAATATTTTTGGTTTCATTTTAAAACTAGATGGGTTAATGTTTATTTTATGGTTTTTTAAATAGAAACTATACTTTTTTTAAGATGCCAATTCAACGTTACTTTTTACTAACACTTCTTGTGCTACTATGCTTTCCGCTATTTTCTCAAAGGATTAAAGTAGTTGATGAATCACAAGCCCCAATTGAAGGAGTAATTATTTCAAACGGTGATAATAACTTAACCACTAATCTAGGTGGAATTGTAGCGTTCAAACAAATAGATCAAGCGAGTACTTTTGTATTTAGGCACTTGAGCTACCACGTTTTGAAACTTACTTATGATGAATTGGTGTCGAATAACTTTTCTGTTACCCTAAAAGCTTCCTCTATTAATTTGGATGAAGTGGTTATTGGAGCCAAAAGGTGGGAAGAAAGGAAGTCAGAAGTGCCAGCTCAAGTAATTTCAATTGGAAAACAGGATGTGGCATTTATAAACCCACAAACATCAGCGGACCTTTTGGCAGGGACAGGGGAAGTTTTTGTTCAGAAAAGTCAAATGGGAGGAGGTAGTCCAATGTTAAGGGGTTTTGCAGCTAACAATGTCTTGATTGTAGTAGATGGTGTCAGAATGAATAATGCCATTTTCAGAAGTGGAAATTTGCAAAATGTTATCCTTATTGACCCAAATACAATAGAAAAAGCAGATGTCGTTTTGGGGCCTGGTGCTGTAATGTACGGCAGCGATGCATTGGGTGGTGTGATGGACTTTCATACCGTTTCACCTATGTCAGAAAAGCAAGGGTTAAATGCTGAGGCATTATTACGAGTGTCCTCTGCAAACAAAGAGCGGACAGGTTTTACAAAATTAGGGTTTACAAAAGAGAAGTTTGCCTGGACAGGAACCTTCTTATATAGTGATTTTGGAGACTTAAAAGCAGGGAGCAAGTTTTCTGATAAAGCACCAGATTTTGGGAAAAGAGCCACTTACGTTAAACGTATTGGTGATTCGGATGTAGAAGTGACAAATTCAGATCCAACGGTACAAGTAGGTTCTGCATACAGCCAGTGGAATACAATGCAGAAATTCAACTTCTCACCAAATGACCATTGGCAGTTTGATTACGGTTTTTACCTGACCAGTTCCTCGAATGTTCCAAGGTATGACCGACTGACTGAGACAAGAGATGGAATACTTAGGTTCGCAGAATGGTATTACGGACCTCAATTATGGATGATGAACAGGTTTGGTTTACAGTATGCTCAGAAGACAAATTTTTCGGACAAAATAAGAGTTTTACTTTCGCACCAGCGTATAGATGAAGACCGTGTAGATAGAAAAGTAAATAACACAGCTATAAGACGTAGGGAAGAGGATGTCAATGTCTATGGTGTAAACTTGGATATTGTAAAACGACTATCCAGTAAAGGGACTTTGTATTATGGTGCAGAGTTGATATATAATACGGTTTCATCAAAGGGAGAAGTGGAGGATATTATTACACATGAAAAATCTCCTGTAATAAGCCGTTATGCCAATAGGGGGAATTCCATGACATCTTCGGCTGTTTACGTCAATTATAAACAACCTTTGATGGGAAATAAAATGTTTCTGAACGCTGGCATACGATATACTTGGGTAAATCTTTTCAGTGATTTTTCAGATAAATCGCTGATCGAATTACCTTATGATGAGGTTGCTTTTAGTACGGGAGCATTGAGTGGGGCTTTAGGTCTGGTTTGGTTACCTGAAAAGTCTTGGAAGTGGAGCTTGAATTTGGCTACGGGTTTTAGGGCTCCAAATATTGATGATGCAGGTAAATTTTTTGATCCAGGTTCAGATGGTTTAGTGGTTCCCAATCCTGATCTAAAACCTGTATATACTTATTCTGCAGAGGTAAGTGGTTCTAAATTACTTTTTGAAAAGGTAAGACTGGAGAGCACGGCTTTTTATACTTATTTGGTTGATGCGATGGTTAGAAGACCATTTCAAGTGAACGGAAGTGACCAAATGATTTACCAAGATGAAGAGGTTTCCATATTGGCACTTCAGAATACAGGTACAGCTTATGTAAGTGGCGTTTCGTTAAAGTTGAATGCGGAACTGACCTCTTGGTTAAGTTTCAAGTCATCTATTAGTTATGCAGAAGGGAAAGATATCGAAAACGATGATCCATTGAGGCATGTACCCCCAATGTTTGGACAAGCAAGTCTTCAGTATAAAAGGAAGTGGTTAACTATTGAGTCAGTACTCAGATTTAGTGATGGTTTTACTACTGACGAAATATCAAGGTCAGAATGGGAGGACAAACCTTATTTATACTCGGAGCAAGGTGCTTTACCTTGGCAGGCAATGGATATGAGATTTAAGGCAGCAGTATCCAACCACGTAACAATTAGTGGAGGTGTTGAAAATATACTGGACAAGCATTATAGACCTTACGCTTCAGGAATTAGTGCAGCAGGTCGTAATTTCGTGTTAGCGTTGAGAAGCAAAATATAGAAAGAATTACAGAGTGCTATAAAAAAAGTAAGCCCCTTCATTAAGTATGAAGGGACTTGTTTTTTATTGGACTACTTGTCTTTAACGTCAGCAGGGTGTCCAGTTTCTATATGTTTCTTTAGAAGCTCTTTTAAGCTTTGTAAATACGACTTCATGGTTTCAAAATCCATTTCTGGGTGTGCATTGGATGGAATTGTTATTGGGTTTTCATCCAAATACTGATACAGTTCAGGATAGTTATCCTCAATCTCAAGCGTAATCAGGCTAATCTCTTGAAGTAAATCCTTAAGTTGTTGCATAGCGAGGTTATTTGGGTTTCTATATATATACTTCTTAAAGCTTATAACATAAGCTGTTAGTCAATGGTTTTCAGGAAGGTTAGAAATTGCGATTCTGAGATTTTTTATATTTAAACTAACATGGCAGGTTTTTACACTAAAATAATCCAATATGAATTATCATTTTTTTAGGTCTTGATTTTTTTACTTTAAAGTAGGTGATAAGGTAGGCTAACGAGCGAAGGTACATGTATTTAATCCTATTTTGTGGAGAATTATTTAAAAAAATCATTAGCAAATGAACGGTGTTAGGATTTGTTATCAGAATTAAGAAAAATACAATACTAGAATGATTGCACGCTTTGTATCCCTTTCTTAAATTGATATAAGATCAAATTCTTACACGAATGCTGTTCAAGCTTTTTTGGACAGAAAGAAATGTATCATATCCTCAAAGGGAGGTAGATACATAGTTTGCTACTTAGGCTTATGCTGTTGGAAGTCAATACCTATTATACCCTTCATCATTTGCTGATTACTGCCTTGAGGTAGTTTGTACATTACATTTGCGACAACCAGACTATACTATTATTGTAATCATTCTAAACCGGTCAAGCGGTATTACTCTTAATCTTGATAACAGGATTGAGTTTGACCAAAAGAAGTTAGGTGATTGCAAAAAAATTATCAGACCCTATGGATTTTGACCATTACTCACTAAAACTTACACAGTCCAAGGAGTGCCTTAGCCAAATCATTTCATCCTTTTCTACCAAATCAAACACTGATTGGCTCACGTTGTCTATTCATGCTGCCACCTTTCCTATTATTCAGGAGCTTCGATACTGTATGGCCTTTTCATTGGTTTCCAGATATTTTTCAAGCACCAGACAGCCAGACCTTAATGGTTATGCGGAAGAGTTTGAGAAGTTGTATGGTTGTAAACCTGTAGGGTGGTCAGAAGTTCAGTTTGTACGATCATACTTACTATTGATACTAGATTGGGAAGGTGAAGTACGATCCTGTAACATCGTAAAAAACTTAATAGATACTGCAGATATGATGGAGTTGGAAGCTATTTATAAGACGCTACCACTTTTACCATACCCATCTCAGTTTGTGTCATTGGCAGAAGAAGGAGTTAGGACAAATATGACCAATGTGTTTGATGCCATTACCCAAAATAACCCATTTCCTGCAGCCTATTTGGAAGAAAATGCTTGGAATCAGCTTGTTGTCAAGTCAATTTTTACCGATAGGCCTATATACCGTTTGATTGGTGCGGATAAGAGAAGCAATACTAAGCTCTCGAAAATATTAATTGATTATGTAAAGGAACGTTGGGCTGCCCATAGAGATGTATCACCTGAATTATGGCGTTTTGTAGGTGAATATGCACCAGATGACTTTCATTTTTTAATGAAAAAACTCTTGAGTGAAGGGTCTCCATTCGAACAAGCTGCTGCTTTCTTGGCATGTAAAGATGACGGCAGTGAAGAGGCAATGAAACTAATTGAGAAGTTGGGAGTAGCAAGAAATAATAAGGATGTAACCTGGGATGACTTGGGTGTCAGTTTTTGGGAGCAGAAACAAATACCAGAGGGTTATCAGCAGGCAGGGAGTGGTTACGCTCCAATAGATATTGAATAACTAATAATGCATTCAAAATAAATCGCTCTGTCCTGTAGCTAAAGCCTAAAACCCTTATCGTTGTCAATCATCTTTTAGCTGAAGGCTAAAGCCATTTCTTCAATCATTTTAAAGACAGCAGTACTTCTTTGACTGCTGTCTTAGCTAAAAACTAGAACCAATTTCTGTATTTACAAACAGCACCAGAAATACTACTGATATGGATAAAAAACTCAAACTAATAGATCCACATATCCACATGACCTCCCGAACAACCGATGATTATGAGAGAATGGCGAAGGCAGGAATTGTGGCAATCATTGAGCCATCTTTCTGGATGGGACAACCTAGGACAGAAGTAGGTTCATTTAAGGATTATTACAATCACTTAATTGGTTGGGAAAGGTTTCGGGCAAGTCAGTTCGGTATTAAGCACTACTGTACCATTGGATTGAACTCAAAGGAAGCCAACAATGAGCCACTTGCAGAAGCTGTAATGGAGTTGCTGCCAAAGTATGTTTGCAAGGAAGGTGTAGTAGGAATTGGTGAAATCGGATATGATGACCAAACAGCAGCTGAAGACAAGTACTTCAGAATGCAATTAGAGTTATCGAAACTAGTTACCCTGCCTGTTCAGGTTCACACACCTCACCGCGATAAGAAAGCTGGTACGATCAGAAGCATGGATGTTTGTGAAGAACATGGACTTGAACCGTCAATGGTAATCATAGACCATAACAACGAAGAGACGGTTGAATCTGTGTTGGATAGAGGGTATTGGGCAGCTTTTACCATTTATCCAAGAACCAAAATGGGAAATGAAAGAATGGCAGCTGTTGTAAAAAAATATGGTCCTGAAAGAATCATTGTTGACAGCTCTGCTGATTGGGGAGTGAGTGACCCATTGGCTGTACCAAAGACAGCTAGACTGATGCTGGATATGGGTATTCCTGAAGAACATGTACACATGGTTTGCTATCAGAATGCATTAGCTGCTTACAGCCAAAGCGGTCAGATGAAGGAAAGTGATTGGGAAGACCGTATACCTATAGATCAGCGCAGACAGTTCAATGAAAACAGTGTCCTGAGAGGGCAAGACCCTCTAGTTGAATCAGATAATATCATAAGCTAAGACCTTGAAACTATGAAAGGAGTAAACACGATGGCATACCTGACATTGATGCGCCCAGCCAATGTGGTTACATCCGTTGCTGATATATTGGCAGGGTATCTTGTTGCATTAGCTACAATGTCCGCAATACTGTCATGGCAAGATATGCTTTGGCTATGTTTGGCAACAGCAGGTCTGTATGGTGGCGGTGTTGCACTGAATGATGCACTGGATGCTGGTCTGGATAGGATTGAAAGACCAGAAAGACCTATTCCAAGTGGAAAAATATCCCAAGCCAATGCTACATGGTTTGCACTTTCATTGATGGGCGGAGGAGTGTTCGCCGCTAGTATGGTTTCAGGATTATCATTAATAATAGCAATTGGAATTGCAGTCATGGCTATCCTTTATAATGCATGGGCAAAGCATCTGAAGGTGGCAGGTCCATTGTTTATGGGGGGCTGTAGAGGCGCCAATTTATTATTAGGAATCAGTGGTGTAGAAGGTGCTACTGGTTCAGTAGGTTGGGTAGCTGTTTTCTCATTGCTATACATATTTGCAGTAACACTAATCAGTCAAGGAGAAGTCCATGGAAAGAATAGATCCTCATTAAAAATTGCGGCAACAATCTATGGATTTGTCATCCTCTCAGTCTGTCTAATGTCAAGCTTCACAGCATTCAGCTTATACACAGCAGCACCTTGGCTATTGCTATTATCAGTAATGATTTTCTCACCACTATTTGATGCCCTTAAAAAGCAACAACCTTTACTTATCAAGCATGCAGTGAAGGTAGGAGTACTTTCGCTAATCATTTTTGATGCTGCATTGGTAGCAGGCTTTTCATCACTACTGTTATCATTACTGATATTCTTACTGCTGCCCATCTCATTTGTGATTTCAAGGCTATTTGCAGTCACTTAATTGAAGTCGCAATTTCATAGTAATGGATTGCAAATCACCGACCAATGGAAAAAACACTAACTCAGTCATTTCAGGTGACTTATGAATACCCAGTTATCTTTACTGAGGGGATTTTCGAGTCAGAAAATAATTTATTAGCCTCACTTATCCATCCTGTTAAAGAGCATATTCCTCCTAAAGTAATATTCATAATTGATAGCGGTGTACACCAAGAACACCCAGAATTGATTTCGAAGATCGAATGCTATTCTGTTTATCATACCAGTAGGATTAATATGCCTATCAACCCAATTGTGATTCAGGGAGGAGAAGCCATCAAGAATGATATCAAATACTTGATGAGTATTCTTGAGTTGATAGATGAGCAAAGAATAGATCGTCATGCTTACCTAATTGCCATTGGAGGTGGAGCATTGCTGGATGCTGTTGGCTTTGCGGCAACCATTGCCCACCGAGGGATCAAGCATATCCGGATTCCGACTACTGTACTATCTCAAAACGATTCAGGTGTAGGGGTGAAAAACAGTTTCAATGCTTTCAATAAAAAGAATTTCATAGGAACGTTCTCACCTCCCGAAGCTGTGATTAATGATACAACCTTTTTGAGGACATTGACAGATCGGGATTGGTTAGCAGGAGTATCGGAAGCCATAAAAGTGGCTTTGATTAAGGATGCTAACTTTTTTGATTTTATAGAAATGCATATCAAGGATATTCAGTTCAGGAACGAGGAAGCAATGGGGAAACTGATATTCAGGTGCGCAGAACTTCATGTAAACCATATAGGTAATAGTGGAGATCCATTTGAAAGAGGGTCTTCTCGACCACTAGATTTTGGACATTGGGCTGCACATAAGTTAGAACAACTTACCAATTATAGCTTGCTCCATGGTGAAGCTGTAGCCGTTGGAATAGCCTTGGACGTTACCTATGCTTATTTATCTGGAATGTTACCCGTGAAAAGTTGGCACCGTGTGCTGAACCTGATTCATTCCTCAGGCTTAAAACTGTATCACCCAGCTATGAGACATGCCATAAATGGTAGGTTCGAAGTGCTGGATGGATTAGAGGAATTTAGGGAGCATCTGGGAGGTGTCCTGACAGTCATGATGCTAAAGGATATTGGGGAAGGAGTGGAAGTGCACCATATTAAAGAAAGCCTAATGAAAAAGGCTATTGATCTATTGGCAAGTCTTTCACCGGCTGATAACAGAACCAGTCTTGCACGTACTACCGTGGGGATTGAACATGGATTTACAAGAACCTCTAATTTTCCTGAAGATGATCATCACGGATAAATATCATTTAAGCTACTGTACCAATAACATATCAGGTGAAAACTGGAGTGAAATAAAAGCAAAGCTCCAAAGTGTTTTACCTCAGGTGAAAAAGGAAGTTTGTCCTAATGAGTGGATGGGTACAGGCTTGAGAATCGGTTACCAGGCTGCTTGTGACCTAAATATTGAAGAGCTTTCTAAATTCAAGGAATGGCTTGATGAAAATAAGTTGTATGTACATACACTCAATGGTTTTCCGTTTGGAACATTTCATCAGGAAAGGGTGAAAGATAATGTACATAGGCCCGATTGGATGACAGACCAGCGGTACGATTATACACTGAAGCTTTCTAAGATATTGGCGAAGCTTTTACCTCACTTTGAGGAAGATGGAAGTATTTCTACTTCTCCATTGTCATATGCACCTTGGCATGGTAGTAATACAGCTGCAATCAATCAGGTGTATAAGGTATGTGCCAATAGATTGAGCAGGTTAGTGGGAGAATTATATGACCTGAAAATAGAGACTGCTAAAAACATACATATAGATATTGAGCCTGAACCTGATGGAATGCTGGAGTCTACTGAAGATGTGATTTCCTTTTTCAATACTTGGTTACTTCCAATAGGAATTAGGTATCTAATTCAGCATAAAGGGATTTCTGTAAAGGAGGCCGAAAATGCAATAAGAACACATATTCAAGTTTGTTTTGATGTTTGTCATCTAGCATTGGTTTATGAAGATCCTGTATCCTCTTTCAAGTCATATGCAGAGAATCAGATTGGAATAGGAAAGATTCAAATCAGTTCGGCAGTTGAAGCAAACTTTACAGGTCAGAAAGAAAGAGATCAGAAGTTGTTATCTTCACTTTCAGCATTGAAAGACTATGTATACCTTCATCAAGTAGCTAATCAATTGTCAGACGGCACAATCTTAAGATATAAGGACTTGTGTGATGCTTTTGTTGCGCAAGTGAATGAGTATCCCCAAAAATGGAGAGTCCATTACCATATTCCTGTCTTTTTGGATGCCCTAGAAAGTCTCTCTTCAACTCAGCATGCAGTAATTAGTACATTGGAGCACTTCTTTCGATATACCACATGTAAACACTTGGAAGTGGAAACATATACATGGGAAGTAATGCCTAAGAATCTTCGTCCTTCTACTTTAGAAGAATGTGTGACGAAAGAAATTTCTTGGGTCAAAGACCAATTAGAAAGAGTGTTTCTACTTAAAACTGACAAGTAATTTCGACTTGATTAATCCATCTCATAGCCAATAGCTAAAATGAATAAAACCGTAGTAATAAATGTAGTTGGGCTTTCCCAAAGAGTGATTGGTGCACATACGCCTTTCTTAAACAAATGGATGAAGAAAGGAAAAGGCGTGACTGTTAAGCCATCATTTCCAGCCGTTACTACAACTGCACAATATACTTATCTGACAGGAGAATGGCCCGAAGAACATGGAATCGTAGGAAACGGATGGTATTTCAGAGAAGAATGTGAAGTGAAGTTTTGGCGGCAGTCTTCTAATCTTGTTCAGGCCCCTAAAATATGGGACAGGTTAAAAGCTATAGACCCTCAGTTTACCTGTGCCAATATGTTTTGGTGGTACAATATGTATGGCACTACTGATTATTCTGTAACTCCGCGTCCAATGTATCCTGCTGACGGCCGTAAGATACCTGACGTATATGCTCAGCCACTTTACTTAAGAGAAAAGTTACAAAATAGGTTAGGACGTTTTCCTCTATTCAATTTTTGGGGACCTAATACGCATATAAGAGCAAGTCGTTGGATAGCTAAAGCGTCTATGTTGGTGGATGAATGGCACGACCCTACACTAACACTGATCTATCTTCCTCATCTGGATTATGGTCTTCAGAAATACGGTATTGATTTTTCTAAAATTGGAAAAGATCTTGAAGACATTGATCAGCTTTGCGAGGAAGTAGTAACCTATTATGAAAGTAAAGGGGCTGATGTAGTTATCCTATCTGAGTATGGAATTACAGATGTAGACACACCTGTTTCATTGAATCAGATATTAAGGTACCACGGCTTTCTGAATGTTAAAGAAGAAATGGGAAAGGAGATACTGGATCCGGGAGCGAGTAGAGCTTTTGCTGTTGCTGACCATCAGGTAGCTCATATCTATGTTCGAGACCAGAAAGATGTTCCGGTTATAAAAGAGTTGATCGCTGCACAGGAAGGAGTAGAGTTGGTTTTGGATGAGAGAGGAAAGAATATTCATAAACTTAATCACGAAAGAAGCGGTGAGCTTGTTGCTATTGCAACTCCTAAGGCATGGTTTACTTATTACTATTGGCTTAATGAAAAGAAGGCACCAGACTTTGCTCGGACTGTAGATATTCATCGAAAACCAGGTTATGATCCTGCGGAATTGTTTATCGATCCTGAATTAAAGAATCCGCTTTTTAATATTGGAATGAAACTGTTGAAGCGTAAAATAGGTTTCAGGACATTGCTTGATATTATTCCTCTTAATCCTTCATTGGTTAAAGGGTCTCATGGCAGGGTGCCTGAGTCGGAGTTGGATTGGCCAGTATTCATCACTCAGAAAAAAGACTGGGTGAATGGTAAGCAATATTTGGCTCCTGACATTTATAGTCTATTGATGAGGCATGTATTAGAAGAAGAAAATGCCATGCAGAATATTTTTGACATTGACTAAGTACCAAAAAAAGCCATGTAAGATTGATTATATGGCTTTTTTATTCTTCCCATATACTTAGTTGATAATCTTTTTGCTCAATCTCTTTATTGAGGTTAGAAATGGACAAACCTAGTAACCTGATCTTAAAATCTTCTTCTCCAAATTCTATCAGAAGTTCGTTGGCTATTTCCATAATCTCTCTTTGATCCTGAAAGTTATTCAATTGTGTTTTACTTCGGGTAATCTGCTCAAAGTCGTGATACTTAATTTTAAGGGTTAGTGTTTTGCCATGTGCTCCTGCCTTTTGTAACCTCTCCCAAAGTTTTGAGGAAAGTTGTTCCAACTTATTTTTAACCTCTTCCATAGTGAGCAAGTCATCAAAGAAAGTATTTTCGATTCCAATTGACTTTCGAACCCGGTTGGGGGTGACGAGTCTGTTATCAACCCCTCTTGCAATATTAAAGTAGTAGTTACCCGCTTTACCGAACATATGTGTCAAGTCTGATTTGGGCCACATTTTCAAGTCTCTACCTCTGTAGATACCAAGCTTTCGCATTTTTTCTGCTGTAACCCTTCCGACACCATAAAACTTCTCTATAGCCAATTGGTCTAGAACCTTCTCTTCTTCACCTGGTAAGATTACAGCCAACCCATCAGGTTTATTGAGGTCAGATGCTGTCTTTGCCAGAAATTTGTTAAATGATACACCGGCAGAGGCAGTCAGGTTTAGTTCCGATTTGATTCGCTGCCTGATCTGCATAGCCATGTTAATGGCAGATTTCAATCCTTTTTTATTCTCAGTTACATCGAGGTAAGCTTCATCTAATGAGAGGGGTTCTACAAGGTCAGTGTATTCATGAAAAATTGTTCGGACATGTTTCGATACCTTTTGGTAGACTTCAAATCGAGGTTTGATGAAAATCAGCTCAGGACATTTCCTTTTAGCTAGAGAGGAAGGCATTGCAGATCTAACACCAAAAGCTCTTGCTTCATAACTTGCTGCAGCTACAACTCCTCGTAAGGCGGAACCACCAACTGCTACAGGCTTTCCTTTAAGAGACGGATTATCACGCTGTTCTACTGATGCATAAAAAGCATCCATATCAATATGTATAATCTTTCTGAGCGTCTCCATAATTCCTGCTTATCTTTGTACAAAGGAAATAATTTTTTTAATTGATACTTATTGATTAGACAAAGAATTATTTCTCTAAACAGAGGTTCTGTCATACATAAAACTTTTGTCAGAAAAAGTGGTTGTTGATTAGAATTGAAAAGCGCTAAAACTAAATAGATATACTTTTTATGAGATTATGGAGACTATTGACGGTCGTGGCATTGGTGGGAATTTCATGCTCAAGGTCTACAACCTCTATTGAGTCCGCATTCGACTTTCTCTCTCAAAAAAATAAGTTCTCAGATTCAGATATTTGTGAAATTTATGATTTGAAAGACAAGAGACAGACTGACTCTTTAATTACCTATTTGCATCATTCAGACCCGATTTATCGTGAAGAAGCTGCCGATGCACTAGGGTCGGTACAGGATATGCGAGCAGCCAGACCTTTAATTCAATTACTGAAGAAGGAAACAGTTGCAAATGTAAAGAAGGCTGCAGCGTTTGCTTTGGGGCAAATCGGTCAAACATATCTAGAAGATGAAATGATTGAAATGGTCAGTGAGTTAAATGATCAGCCACAAGTCCAAGCTGTATTGCTTGAAGCAATTGGTAAATGTGCTTCAGGTGCTGGTTTGGAATTTTTGGCATCTTTTCAATCCTCATCAAATGTCAGTTATTATGGGCAGGCTGCTGGAATAATGAGAGCAAGCTTAAGAGGGTTAGTATCTGTCAATAGTATTAATTCAGCAATTGATATTCTAACTGTAAGTGATAGTTTGGTAGTGAGGGAGCTTGCAGCATTTTATTTGAGCCGGGTAGTGGAAGGTCAAATGCTGGATAGCAAAGCCAGCCATCTGTTAAAACTGATTGTGGATGAGGAGCAAAACAACGTAAGAAGTTCTCTCATTTTGGCTGTTGGTAGGTTAACTCCTTCTGAAGAGATAGAAAGTACATTACTGCACATCTTGAATACTGAGGAGGTTTCTAGTGAAATCAAAGTAAGTATTATTAGGGCGTTCAGCGATTATTCGAGTTTGGTGGTTGAGAAAGATATTTTCAACCTAATGATGGATCCTGCTCCAAATGTAACGGTGACAGCTTCACAGCATTTTTATGGAAGGGTAAAACCTTTGCAGGTAAAAGGTTATTTGGCTGCATCTGAAAAGATTACAAATCTTAGGGCAAGAGCCATGTTTTTGCGAGCACTTCTAAATGCAAATCCCAAAGACAGGTACACATTTCAGCAGATCGAGTATTTATATAGGAACTCAGCAAATGTATATGAACAGGGAATGCTACTGAAGGCTATGGCTGAGTCCCCTTCACAATACAAATTCTTGATCCATATTCTGGAAGAAACGGCACATCCTGTTTTGATTACTGCTGCAATGGAAGGGTTGATTCAAATTCGGAATGATAAAGATTTTGAAATCCTTAAAGTTGAGCATCCAAATGTTGAAAGTGACTTTGAAACTGTTTTCAGAAATGCGATTGAAAGTAGAGATATAGCACAGATTTATTATGCATCAATTGCATTGCGAAACCCTGAGTACGGTTACCGTAATACCATAAAGGATTATAGTTTTATTTCAGATGTAATGAAGTCTTTGCAAATGCCTAGAGATGTGGAGGCTTATGCTGAACTTCAAAAAACGTTACACTATTTTGAAGGTGAACTGGATAAGGGATTACACTTTCCGAAACAAAACTATAATGGTATCAATTGGGAGAAAGTTAAGGAGATTCCAAAAGGACAGAAGGTAGTGATCACCACTTCAAAAGGTGAGATAGAATTGAACTTACTTGTTGAAAAAGCACCTGCTACAGTTGCTTTATTTTATCAGTTGCTGAAGACAGGCTTTTATGATGGTAAAACTTTTCATAGGGTAGTTCCAAACTTTGTAGTGCAGGGAGGTTGTCCAAGAGGAGATGGTTTTGGAGGACTTGATGAAACAATTCGTTCAGAGTTATCATCAGTCAATTATCAACAAGGAGTGGTGGGTATAGCATCTGCAGGAAAAGATACAGAAAGTTGTCAGTGGTTTATTACGCTTCAGCCTGCTTTTCACCTTGATGGAAGGTATACAGCCTTTGCTGAAGTTACTCGTGGACTTTCTGTAATAGAAAACCTTGAAGTTGGTGATTTGATAATTGAAGCTAGAGAAGGAGGGGTGTTGGCTAGTTTCTGAAACTTTAATTCTTGAGTAAATCTAACACGAAGCACACTTAATATTAGAAAAATTCAATTATATATCTTATTTTTCATAATATAATTTGGTGTTGTTAGGTATGAGTGAAACATTGATTTTTTAGGAGAACTTAATGACTAATTTTGTATGAAGGGTATTGTCATTTGAAAAAGAGGATGAGTTGTGTGGGATATTTAATTTAAACATCAAATTATAATACCCTGAACTGAAGCCAAAACTAGACAATGATTCATATATGCTTAGATTTCTTAAAACCAATAACTATATCCGAATAGGACTATTACTTTTATTGACACTATCTGGTTGTCAATCTGGTAGCCAGTTCAGTGAAGATGCTCCTTATGCTCTGATAATGGGGGAGTATAGAGAAAAGGAAGTCGCTGAAGAGGTCAATAATAGGTTTAGGGAAATGGGAATAAAATCTTATTTGGTTTGCCTAGAAAATGAATCCAATGGGAAATGGTTTAAAGTTCTAGCAGATTCATACGCTACAATTGAAGAAGTACTTCAGCAAAAAACTACATATGAAAGCCAATTTGGTTTGACTTCTCTAAAGGTCGAAAATTACAATAATGTAATAGAAGACCTTGTTTCTTTTGAGCATGAAGCTACAATGCGGACATATGCACATTTTCCAGACCTTTCTCAAGAGTTTGATGATTTACTGAAATCATTTCCTGAAATTTCTAACATGGAGTTGAAGAGCTTCACCTCTGTTGAAACCTTACCAAAACAAGATGTACTCAGTTTTCCTCCTTTTAAGCGTGTATCACTAGACTTACCGAGGGGTGTGTCTTTAAAACAGTTAGCACCCATGTTAGCAATTATAGCAGAGGGAGTTTACCAAGACCCTCTGTCTGGTTCAGAAATGACTATTCATATCCTAAAGTGGAGTGAGACTAAAATTAAAAGCCAATTGAGTGCTCATTATTTTGCTAAAAAAATTCTAAAAACGAGAATATATTCATTTGAAAAGATTGATCAGATAACTGTAGAAGGGAAAGAGGATTGGAAAGGGTATTTGGTGACACTTTCTCCAGATAATGAGCACTATAAGAAATATATCTTGCTTGAAAATAGTTTGGGGTATACCGTTTTTATCCAATCCAAGCAGAATGAAGAAAATGCAATGCTGGAAGTTGCCAAGTTGATTGGAAATGAGCGTAATATTTGGAATTATAATTCTTTGAGGGATTTTCTTTTCAGTTTACCTGCAAATAGAACAAACTCTGAAAGCTTGGTTTTTCTTAGACATCATCAATTAGAAGCAGTGAAGGGAAGATATGGTGATCACTTCTCAGGCCATTATCAATGTGAAATGGCTTTTTTTAATGAAATGAGAGGAGTGTGGGAAGCTAAAATTACTCGATTTAATGATTCGAAGTATACTAAAATGCTATTTAATAAATTCTATAACCGAAAGTCCAAGATGCCAAAAGATAGAGTGGTAATTGATGGAAAGCAAAGTTTTTTGGCTTACTCAATGAAGAGAGATTTGGATACAGGTAGGTTTAGGTTACATGCTAATGAGATACAGTTTTATACGGATTTTATGTTAGGGATTTTCTCTAATAGGAGAAGGGCTCATTTGACGAAGGATGAGCTACTGTCGAAAGTGAAATCATTTCAAATCTTTGAAAGAGCAGAAATAGAGATAGTTGACAAAACGTTGTAAACAAAAAAAGCTCTCATTATTCATGAAAACTTTGATTGACTATTTGTTATTTCGTAGGCTGTTTATCTCATCAGCTCTTTGCTGCTTTTAAGTTGTTTCTTTTTATAAAGTGTTAGAGCATCTTTAACACCTATATTTTGCTTATCGATATTTGTTGGAATCTGAAATGTAAATGGTATCACACTTTGAGTTTGCAAGACCATATAATCTTTTCCTAATTCCTCTTCATACCCAATAAGTACAGGGTAAAATTCTCCTTCTAAATTTGCAGCATCCACAAGCCATTGAATATGGTTTGGATCTTCAGGGATTACAGGTGTATATGCATTCCACCCTCCTTCTACTCCTCCTTTTTTGATATCCTGTATATAAGCTTCGACCAGTTTACCGCCATTATAATAATGTCTTGTATTTTGTTGGATTGTTTTACCCTCATCCGTTTTCTCAAGGGAAATCGTCTCTTGTAAAATCATCTCCTTATTTTTCAAATAATACTTTATCTGCTGTTGAAGAATTTCACCAAAACTGCTGTTTTCTACAATTAATACGGGTGTTTCACCATTATAAAAAACAGTAACTTCAAACTTATAATCTTCAAAAGTATATTCTGGGCTTACGATATAATACAGATCATGAGTAGAGGACGTAAGACTCCTTGCCAGTTGGTTATTATGTTTTGCCAACTGTGAAGGCTGTGCTTGTACGCCTATAGCTAGTGTGATAAGTGTAATAATTAAGATAAAGTATTTCATACATTAGTATTGATCTGTTCATAAACCATTATCTAATGATGTACCAAAAACGAGTGGAATGAATCAATGTGGTGTTAATAAAATTAAATAAAAGTTAATGAAATGCTTTCATAGTAGCGTGTATCTTTAACTCTCATCTAAAAGTTAATGGTTTTTCGTGTTTATTAGTACAGTATCTCTACTTAGAAAAGGTTGTATCTTATTGAGTTAGAGTTTTTAACTTTTGATCAGTATGTTTTCAATGAATGTGAGAGCTTTTTAAATCAACAATCTCTTTGAAGTGAAGGCATTCTCAGAACAATTAAATACCCCAGTCACACTGAAAAAATCAGTAAGATTGCATACCAATGACAATGTGTCAGCATATTTCTCTGTAAGCTCAACAATTTTGTTGTAGATCTCTTCTTGATCACCCCACAACATATACATCGTCAGAAATAGCTCAAGCTTTTTTCTACCTTCACTGTCTAGCTCCCAATCATCTGTTTTGACAGACAACCGATCTAATTCATCAGTTAGGCACAAAAATGCATATGAAATGTCTGCTTCTTCCTGATCAGCTGTATCAGATAAGTATTCCTTAATCTTGAGTTTTTCTGACCCATGATTCGGTTCCGTTGACTTCTCGACTCTCTCCCGACCACCAACAATTAGATTCTCCGGAAAATAAAATACTTTGATGAAGTCAGCTACTTGTTGATTGTCTACAAAACTATTATTGATTTTAATGAGAGCAGCCTGTTCCAACTCATTTTTCATCCTGATGACAGTTCTTCTGCTCCATCCCATCTCAAGAGCAATTCGGGTATTTGTGAATTGACTCCATCCTTCTTCATCAGCTACAGATAGGTAGAACATATAGAGCTTGAAGGCTTTATCTGAAATACCGATTTCACGGGCTTTTTCGAAAATGTTGCTGCTAGCTACAAAGAAATTGTCAGAAGTTTGCTTAGTTGGCGGTGACTGGATGCTCATTGATAATTGCTGATTCTTCTATTCTCACAAAACTATACTTTTCCCTTAAAAAATGTGACTTCTAATATACGATTGAAATTGAAAAAAACAGTTTTTAAGTTGAAATAAATGGCGATTTGAAAAAAAACAGGAGTGTTTACTTATGTCATCTGTTATAAATTTACGATGGTATACCATTAAATTGTTAATTTCGCTGAAAATCGAACGGAATTATCATTTTATATGTAGATAGATCTGTTCTAAAGATAGATCAACAAACTTCTTTTTTACTTTGATAGATACTGGACCAGCTCTGGAGATACTTTACAGGGATGAGCATTATATTGCAGTGAACAAGCCAAGTGGGATGTTAGTACATCGTACTGAGCTTGCTGAGCAGCAAGGTGTGTTTGCCATGATGAAACTGAGAGATCAAATTGGACAACACGTATTCACTTGCCATAGGTTGGATAGGCCAACTTCAGGAGTGTTGATATTTGGACTTTCAGCAGAGGCAGGGCACAAGTTGCAGATGAAATTTGCGGATAAAACCATATTCAAAAAATACTTGGCAGTAGTAAGGGGTTATACATCGGATGAAGCTATTAGATTAGATAAGCCTGTTAAGAGCCGTTACGAGAGTGAGGCAAAAGATGCAGTCACGTCTTTTAAGACAATAGCCAAAGTAGAATTACCAATTCCGGTTGGTCCCTATGAGACAGCTAGATACTCATTAGTGGAGGCATATCCAGAGACTGGGCGAACTCATCAGATTAGAATTCACCTTAAGTCGTTAAATCATCCAATAGTTGGTGATACTAGGTACGGAGATGGGAGACACAATAAAATGATTCAGGATAAATTTGGCAATAATAGACTTTTGTTACATGCTGAAGAATTGTCTTTTGAGCACCCTTTTACAGGAGAACTAGTAAAATTGCATGCAGATATGCCTAGTGAAATGAATAAAGTACTTGAGGAGATAGGACTTGTTTCACCTACTGTTCCAATAGAATAAATTAAGACCAGCTTATTACTTTAAACTATAGAAATGATAAAAATAGCAGACTACAATAAACTAAAAGTAGAAAGAAAAACAGACATCGGTTATTACCTTTTAGGAGATGATGAAGAGATTTTGATGCCTAATAACTGTATTCTGGATGAGAGCTTTAAAGAAGGGGATACCATTAAGGTATTTGTATATAAGGATCATAAAAACAGGCTGGTCGCAACTCAAGAAGAACCTTTGGCTAAGGATGGGGATTTTGCATGTTTAGAAGTCGTAGATGTAAATGACTCTGGAGCATTTATGGATTGGGGACTCACCAAGCAGTTAATGGTACCATATGCTGAACAGTCCAAAAAAATGAACATTGGTGAAAAACATGTGGTAAGGGTGCTGGTTGATCCACGTACAGATAGACAGATGGGTACTGCTAAGTTAGGCAGTTTCTTTATGAGGGCATTTCTTGAGTTGAAAGAGAATGAAGAGGTGGATCTGCTTGTTATTAAGAAAACAGATATAGGATATTCATGTGTTGTAAACAATTTACTGAAAGGTTTACTTTATAGTAATGAGGTCTTTCAAAAATTGTATACAGGAGACAGGCTTAAGGGGTATGTTAAGAAAGTAAGAGAAGATGGTCTTATAGATCTTTCAGCCAAAAAACCTGGATATAACGAAGATGAAATATCGAAAGATGCTCAAATGCTGTTAGGTAAAATAATGGTAAACGGTGGTAGGTTAGCTATCACTGACAAATCATCTCCTGAGATCATTAAGGAGGAACTTTCTATGAGTAAAAAGCATTTTAAAAAGGTCGTTGGTTTCTTATTGAAGAATAATTTAATAGAAATATTTAGCGATGAAATTGTACTAAAACAATAATCTCAGTTTGTACGTCATTTTGTTTTGCTGTATCTTGATACTTCAATAAATTTTAGATTATTTAGTACAAAATCTATTATAAGCACCTATTATTAATATTAGGCAGATTTTTTGTAAGCATTTAGCTGTGAACATAAATAAACCTTTTGTTCACATTGATAGGTTAATCTGTGTTAACAATATGAATAATCTGTCAATATTAAATCAAATCTATTATCAGTCGCACTTGATATTAACTGCTGTTAAATTGGATAATTTAACGTTGAAAAAACTGTTTGACGTGAGCGAGTATTATGAAAAGCTAAGAAACTTTGAGAATGTGATATTCTCCTATAAAGGTCAGATGTCCGGTAAGATGTTAGATGAAATACTGGAGCATATGTCTGATAAGCTTTCAGACCGTGAGTCTCACATTAAACTTCGGAGAAGGGTAAGCATTATTGCTGTAGAAATTCTACAGAATGTTTATCATCACTATGCCGCTGTAACAGAAGGTGACAGTCAGCATAGTCCTGTTATATTTATGCTTGGAAAGAATGAGGACGCATATTTTATCCAGTCGGGTAATTTTGTGTCTGTTCAGAAAGCCTCATACCTTAAAGAAAAAATAGATTATGTGAATAGTTTATCTTTGGAGGAATTGAAGTCCAAGTACAGAGAAATCTTAAGTAATGGAGATTTTTCTGAACAAGGTGGTGCTGGATTGGGTATTATAGATATAGTACGTAAATCTGGTCAACCATTGGACTATAAATTTGTTGAGTCTGACAACAAGCAAATATTTTTTGAGCTTAAGATTAATGTACCTTTGATTGCTTAGAGATAAGAAGTCATAGTTGCATATTTTTTAAGCAAAAGATTTATCCTGACAATAGGATTGTTTGGCTAAAGCCAAGAAGATAGTTGTCATGATGAGCAGGGTTATCTCGGTTTTTATTTTTTGAAAATAAATTTGCCATAAGGCTTTTAATATGAAAAATTTTTATCTATCCCAAGGACATAAGACACCTAAGATTGAGTTGAATTATGAAAAAGGTCATCTCTATATTGCTGGTAGATCGATTCCTGAAAACTCTATTGAGTTTTACCGTCCACTGATAGATTGGGTCAATGAGTATATAGATCAACCTCAAGACCAGACTGTAGTAGATATCAAGCTTGAATACTTCAATACAAGTTCTTCTAAGTGTCTGATAGAAGTTTTTAGAGCATTGGAAGAGCTAAATGCAAAAGACGGTAGTGAAGTGGTTGTAAATTGGTATTTTGAAGAGGATGATGAAGATATGGAGGAGTCGGGAGAAGACTTTAAGGAAGTGATCAAAGTGCCAAGCCAATGAATATGATTCCTTATAAGGATGATGAAGGTTCTGAAGAAGAAACTATTTTTGCAGCACTTTAACTTATAAAGTTAGAGGGTGATATATTGGAGAGGGAAGCTAATTTGAATAATTGGCTTCCTTTTTTTGTATTAGTGAATTTGCTTTTGCTCCAGTCCTTACTTTGGTTTATTATTTATCATATATTCTTAATATGGATGCAAATGAGCTTAAAGCTTTACTTACACTAATGTCCGATGATGATCCTGAGGTAGTTAGTATTGTAAAAGATCGATTGGAATCAATGTCAGCTCAAAACTTGGATGCTTTACTGAATATTGCATTTGAGGATGGAGATAGTGCAGTTGTAAATCGGCTGAGTGTCCTGATGCAGAATCACAGAGTCGAGTTGACAGAGTTTAGACTCTCAAGATGGATTGCAGAACAATCAGGAAATGTACTGGAATTGTTGTGGATTATTGCTGCCTTTGAAAGGCCTTTACTTTCAATAAAAACGCTCAATGATGTTCTTGTCCAGTTGAATTATGATATCTGGCTTGAGATGCAACATGATTTGTATCCTGTAGAAAAGATAAAAAAGATAGATCACCTTTTTTGGCAAAAGCTAGGTTTCAAGACTTATCAGTATCATAAAAGCAACAAAGTAAAGCCGACTTCTATGTTGATGGTAGATGAAGTGATGAGTTGTAGAGAAGGTAATTATTTGATTATCTGTATGCTTTATCTACTAGTGGGGCAACGTCTCAATATGCCTGTTTCTTTAGTGAAATTACCCTCAGTTTTTTTATTCCGATATACATTTCCTGACAATATCTTTTACGTACACCCTTTTAGTAGGCGAATGCTTTTTTCCAGAAAGGAGTTGGAAGGTTATGCAGTACAAATGCATAAAGTGCCAGAAGAGGTTATCAACGAGCATTTTTCAGGAAAAGAACTGGCGACTGTCTTACTGAAAGAATTGAGGGTGGCTTATCAGAAAGAAGAAAATGAACAAGACAGTAAATTAGTTGATAAACTGATATCCTCACTGATGTGGCATCGATAAAAAAAGCACACTTTAGATTAATCTAAAGTGTGCCTTCATAGTACATTATAATTGATAAATTACATATCCTCAGCTTTCACCCATTCTTGAGTGCGGAAGAAGAAAGCAACATATCCTCTTACCATTAGCTTACCATTTTCAGTCCACAGCTTACAGTCATATACTTTACCGTTTGCTGGGTCCATGATCTCACCTTCAGCGTATTCTTTTCCTTTTTTTTCCATATCAGTGATGATATTCATGCCAACGATTGGTTGGTTTTTTCTGTCACCAGGACACTCATCACAAAGTGTGTCAGCAGGCTTATTTAGAAGCTTTACTATTTTGCCAAATACTTTGCCATTCTTTTCATAAATCTCAACAATTGATTTTGCTTCGCCTGTTTCCTCGTCGATGGTTTTCCATTTGCCCATTACGGACTGTGCTTGAATTGCTGCAGTACCAGCAAGTAGCAATGTGATAGTAAGTAAGAGTTGTTTAAACATGGTATTTAATAATTGAAATAATAAAAATAAACATCTAAGCCTACAGTCAGGAAATTGAACTGTAATGCTTAAACCATATTAATTAAGAATAATAGGTCTTCCTTGGTAAAAGTCCAAAACTTTTGATTTGAACACGTAATCATATTTTGCCCTGATTAGCTCAGCTTGTGCAATATTCAAATTGTTTTGAGCTACTGTATAATCTGTGGCATTGGCTGCACCATTGTTGTAACGATTCTCAATTGTTCTGAATTGCTCAGTCAAAGCCTCTACCTGTTTAGAGCTGGCTATGAAAGTTTTCTGAGCAGCCAAGGCTTCTGTGTAAGCTCTTTCAATATCAGAACGTAATTGCTGTCGTACAGACTGGGCGTTCAGTTGGGCTCTTTCTATGTTAATTCTAGAAATTTCTACCTGATTTTTTGCACTGCGGTTATTGTAAATAGGAATACGTAATGTCAATCCTGCATAATACCTTAAACTTTCATCCAACTGTGTGCCAAGACTAACAATTTCAGTTGTTGGAATTTTTTGTCCTGTCTCAGTTTCTTTATAGACAAGGTTGTTTGTCGAATAATTACTTGTAACTCCTGCATTTGCAGTAAGTGATGGTAAGTAAGCACCTTTTGCTATTTCTTCACTCATACTAGCACTTTCGGCTCTCAAATCAGCACTTTTTACCTCGGGCATATGGGATTCAGCACTGTTGTACACTGTGCCAAGGCTTGCGAAAACCAATGATTCAGGTGCTCCTATTTCAGGTCTTACAATATTGAAAGGAGAGTCTGCTTCAAGTCTAAGCAATTGCTTAATCTGAAGCTTAGCCATAGTCAATTGATTTTCTGCTGTAATCAACTGCGATTCATTGGTCGTTTTCTGAGCCTGCATATCCAAGAGGTTAGCCAAAGGCAATGCGCCAGCTTCTACCATTTTTTGCATTCGCTCAATTTGGTCATTATTAGAAGCAACCCTTTTCTGAGCAACAGATACGTTCTCTTCAGCAAATAAAATCTGCAAGTAGGCTGCCGCTACTTGTAATGAGATATCATTTTCTGTCTTTTGCATGTCCAGTAGGTTGGCTTCAGCGTCAGTTTGGCTTTTACTGATATTATTCTTTATTCTAAAACCATTAAAAAGAGTGACACCTGCATTTAAGTTAAAGTTAGTTGTCCAGACATTATCAGTAACGGGTTGGTTTGTGAAAACGTCGAATGATAGGCCTCGTGAGAAGTTTTCCCCAACAGAGGCATTTACTGATGGTAAGCGTTGCTCTTTTGCATTTTGAATAGTTTCATGAGATTCTCTAACGTTTAGCTGACTCATCTGAACCTGAATGTTTTTGTCTTTTGCATAGGAAATACATTCTTCCAGTGACCATTGGTTATTGTCATTTTGGGCATTTGCTTGAAGGGCTGCCATCAGACAGAAAGCTGCAATTGATAGTTTCTTGTACATAAAAATGTTGATGATTTTAATTTTCAGTTACAATTTGACACTAAATCAAAAATCCAAAAAAAGTATTCTGAGTGGGTTGAATATATTTTGAATAAGATTTTCGATTGTTGAAATATAAGAGGATGGTAGGGAAGAATGAAGTATATAATTGAAAAAATGATATAAATAATGCAAAAACCTGATGACTAATGTTAATTATAGTCATCAGGTTCTACACAACGTTTACAATATTATTACAAATCAATATCTGGAAGGTAGTTAATCTCCCGAATCCATTTTAAGCCTCTAAGGTATTCTAAAGTAATTTCTCTAGGAGCTGAATCCATTTCAAGGAACTGACAAGCCAAGTCATTTTTACCTTTTCTGGAAACAGTCATTTCTGCAATATTACAATCGTCATGAGACATAACATTGGCAATAAATGAAATAGTGCCAATCTGGTCCTCTGCCAAAACAATCAGTGTGTGAGTACTCGCACTGAAATTGCATGAGAAGCCATTCACTTCTTTGATTTTGATCAATCCACCACCTCTGCTAATTCCCAACACTTCTGCCGTTTTATCTCCTGCTTTCATTTGCAGTCTGATTGTGTTTGGGTGTTGAGCAGAAGCATTTCCTACAGGCTTGAAAGTATATTTTAGGTTTGCTTCTTTTGCTAAATCCAATGCACATTTTATTCTGTCATCATCGGTTTTCATATCCAAAAGACCGGCAATGATAGCCCTATCCGAACCATGACCTTCATAAGTGCGGGCAAAAGAGTTATAAAAAGTGATGGTCACTTCTTCTGGTTGACAACCCAACATTTTTCGTCCAACTCTACCAATTCTTACTACTCCTGCTGTATGAGAGCTAGAAGGCCCAATCATTACAGGCCCAATCATATCAAAAATGCTACTTTTTTCCATAGTCACGCTTCGTTACATGTTCTGCTGAACCTTGATTCAGCAATAAAAAGTCTGTTCTGTGTAGTTAGTACGCTTATTCGGCTGCAAATATGCTAAAAGCAGTCTAAAGTTTAAAGGTTGTACAATTTTTATAATTATTGAACATTTATTTAGAGCTTTCGTTTACCTCAGAGGCACTATTTTTAGTCCATGAAAATTGAACTTTATAGGGCTATGATTTAAATTATTTTGATAATTTACACTTTGTAACCGTCTATATACCATACTAACGATTTGGATACATTGATATCCAGCCTATTAGACAAACTATCATTAATATAACCAAGTATTACCATGAAACCGATTAATGCAGCGATTACGGCTGTTGCCGGATGGGTTCCGGATGAACGATTAACTAATCAGGACCTAGAACGGCTGGTTGAGACCAATGACGATTGGATCGTTAGCCGTACAGGGATTAAGGAGCGAAGGATTTTGAATGGGAATGGGAGAGGGACTTCCGAAATGGCCATTCACGCTGTGAAAGATCTATTGGTTAAGAGAGGAATTGAAGGCCATGAAGTGGATCTGATTGTTTGTGCAACGGCAACACCTGATATGGGTTTTGTGTCGACAGCTAATATTGTAGCAGAAGCCATTGGCTGCAATGCCATGAGTTTGGACATTTCTGCAGCTTGTTCGGGATTCCTTTACGGTCTTGAAATGGCCTCCAACTTTATCCGAAGCGGAACCTACAAAAAAGTAGTGGTCATTGGGGCAGATAAAATGTCATCAGTGATTGACTACAAGGACAGAAACTCCTGTATCTTATTTGGAGATGGGGCAGGAGCAGCTTTGCTTGAGCCTGATGAAGAATATGGAATTGTTGACGCAACAATGTATTCTGATGGAAGTGGAAAGAATATGCTTAATGTCAAAAGGGGAGGCTCGGCTTATCCTTTAGGTGCTGAAGATTTTTCTGCAAGAGAGCATTATTTTTATCAGGATGGGAAGAATGTTTTCCGTCATGCCGTGACTAAAATGGCTGATGTAGCTGCTGAAGTGATGGAAAAGAATAACCTGACAGGTGAAGATGTTGCTTGGCTGATTCCACATCAGGCTAATAAAAGGATCATTGAAGCAACTGCTCAACGAATGAATGTTGGCATGGACAAAGTAGCCATGAACATTAGCCAATACGGGAACACTACAGGTGCTACCATTCCATTGTGTCTTTGGGAATGGGAGAAGAACTTTAAAAAAGGAGATAATCTGATTTTGGCGGCATTTGGTGGTGGATTTACTTGGGGTGCTATTTACCTTAAGTGGGCATACTAAATATCCGGAATGAATTATTTATAAATGGAGTCCTTGGAAATGAACTTTTTCCAAGGACTTTCTTTTTTGAACTGTCTTAACCTGTATTCTTTTTGTCTTATTTTTATAGCATTGAAAGTTGATATGTAAAGAACCAAATCCTATAAAATGAAAAGATACAGTCATTATTTTTTACTGTTACTATTGATCCCTTCATTGAGTCTGGCACAATCTGTAAATAAGGAGAAGGTTGTGGTATTGCCATATGTGGAAAACTATGAACCTCTTTGTAAGGCAATGGAAGAGGATCTGGATAGACGAAATGCTGTAGAAGCAGTAGAAGAGGTGTTTAAGGAAAAAGGTTACAAGGTTGCTAAAGTCACACCTTTACTGAGATACCTAATGAAACAAGGAAAGTGCTCAGGAAATAATGAAGAGACAATTAGAAATGTCTGTGAAGTATCGGGAGCAAGCCTATATGTTTTACTTGAAGCAAATTATAGTACATCCTCTACAGGAAACTATGTGAATCTGGCAATGACTGTATTTGATGCGGCATCTGATTTTCAGCTTGCCTACAAGACAATGCGTTCCAATAAGATGTACACCAGCGATATTGCGGGGTTGACTAGACAAGCATTTAAACGTGATGCGGATGAGTTATTGGCTGAGATAGCATCAGCTGAAGACGATAATGGTGTTTATGGAAATAACAGGAACAAGGCGATTACCCTCAAATCAGATGTAGATACCAATATACCTAAAGCCAACTTTGTGAATGAAAATGCAGTGGCAGTTGTGATTGGTAACAGAAATTACCGTAATCCTGATGTACCAGCCGTCGATTTTGCTATACATGATGCAAGGGCTATGAAAATGTACCTTCAGCAGGCATATGGCTTCAGGGAAGGGAATATCATATATGTTGAGGATGCGACACAGGCTTCATTTAATGCAATTTTTGGTACAGATGGCAACCCGAAAGGAAAGCTATATAACTATGTAAAGGCAGGGAAATCAGATGTATTTGTGTTTTATAGTGGTCATGGGGCGCCAAATCCTGAGACTAATGAAGGTTATTTTGTGCCGGTTGATACTGATCCGTCACTGATTCAGCATAATGGATATTCACTGAATACTTTTTATACAAATCTAGGAGAAGTACCTTATCGCTCGCTGACTGTACTTTTGGATGCCTGTTTTAGTGGTGCATCTGAAAAAGGAATGTTGCTCAAGAATATTTCACCTGTATTTATCAAGACACAAAATAAGGTTATGAGAGATGAGAAGGCAATGGTATTTGCATCAGCTTCAGCAGATCAGGTTGCTTCATGGTATCCTGAAAAACAACATGGGCTTTTTACTTACTTCTTTTTGAAAGGAATTCAGGGGTATGCAGATGCTGATCAAAATGGATTAGTTAGTTTGGATGAAATGGGCGATTATCTGAATTCAAATGTGGTTTACATGGCTAGACGCTTGAATAATCGTGAACAAAATCCTCAGGTGATTGGGGTGATAGAAAGGACTGTATATAGCAAGGATCAGGTTGAACAAAAACAGCATTGATTATAAGTGATTAACGATTGTTTAGATATAATAAAGGCTAATTTGATAATAATTCGGATGTTTTGGTGCTATTGACTGTTATATTTCTTGTTGATCGTTATTCATCAATCAGATAGCTCTAATCAAGTTTGATAATTAATGATGTGTTAAAAAATGAACAATAAAATAATGATGTGTTTATTTTTTAACATTAAAATTTTTATATATTTGCCTTCACCTGCGAAAAACACAGTGAAATTATTCTGTGTTCTTTAAGAAAGGGGAGGCTTTTTATTGGGCTATTATCTGCCTTTTTAAGCAGTATTTATTTACAAATTCTCAAAACTTAAAAGCAATTATGTTGGAAGCTACAGTAACAACACAACAAGCAATTGACTTAGAACACAAATACGGAGCCCATAATTACCATCCGCTACCAGTAGTGCTTTCAAAAGGTGAGGGAGTATATCTTTGGGATGTTGAAGGTAACAAGTATTTTGATTTCCTTTCAGCGTACAGTGCTGTTAACCAAGGGCATTGCCACCCAAGAATTATCAATGCATTGACAAAACAAGCTCAGGAACTTACACTGACGTCAAGAGCATTTCACTCAGACAAACTTGGCGTTGCTGAGAAGTTTGTGTGTGAATTCTTCGGTTACGATAAGGTGCTGTTAATGAATACAGGTGCTGAAGCAAATGAAACGGCTATCAAACTTGTAAGAAAGTGGGGTTATACTAAGAAAAATATTCCTGCAGATGAAGCTGTAATTGTGGCAGTGGAAAGAAACTTCCACGGTAGAACAACTACAATTATTTCTGCATCAACTGATGAAACTGCCAGAAACCACTTTGGTCCATATATGCCAGGCTTCCAGGTGATTCCTTACGATGATGTAGAGGCGCTTGAAAAAGCTTTGTCAAATCCAAATGTAGCAGGCCTTTGGATTGAACCAATCCAAGGTGAGGCAGGTGTTTATGTACCTCAGGACGGATACTTGAAGAAAGCAGAAGCGCTATGTAAGCAAAACAATGTATTGCTTATGATGGATGAAGTTCAGACTGGTGTGGCACGTACAGGTAAAATGCTTGCAGCAGATCATGAAGACGTAAAGCCTGACCTATTGATCTTGGGTAAAGCAATTTCAGGTGGTGTTTATCCTGTTTCAGCTGTTTTGGCTAATGACGATGTGATGCTGGTATTGAACCCAGGTGAGCATGGTTCTACATATGGTGGTAACCCGCTAGCTGCTGTTGTAATGATGGAGGCTTTGAGCGTTATCAAGGATGAAAACCTGATGGAAAATGCTCAGCGATTGGGTGAGGTATTCCGTAGCAGAATGGAAAAGGTGATCGAGAAATCTGATCTGGTTCTGAAAGTAAGAGGTAAAGGTCTTCTGAATGCAATCGTGGTAAACGATTCTGAAGAAAGTGAAACTGCTTGGAATATTTGTGTGAAACTGAAAGAAAACGGTTTGTTGGCTAAACCAACTCATGGTAATATCATTCGTTTTGCACCTCCATTGGTAATTACAGAAGAGCAACTGCACGAATGCTGTGATATCATCGAAAAAGTAATCCTTGACTATAAGGCATAAGCAATTGGCTTAAAAATGAATAGAAAACGCTCTGCAGCTATATGGGTTGCAGAGCGTTTTTGTATCATAATATTTTTCAGTTCAAGTATTGTTAAAAACTAAACATAAGAGTCGGAGTTAGAATTAGTTGATAGTGTTGAATCGAAACGTAGTACAATCTAATTAAGAATGACTTTAGATATCCTTGATTAGACCATTATATTTGCGGCATAGTTTTTTGTGGCAGAAGTAAGAAAAAATTAAATTTTAGCTATATGAAAAACATTGTAAAACTGACAGTAGTATCCCTACTGATTATTGCGGCAGGGGTAAGCACGTCGTGCAAAACACAAAAAAAATTCAACCCTAAAAAGCCACTTCCTTGTCCAATTAAAGACTGCTAGACAGCTTTAAGTGACTTTTTTCCTTATACTTAGGGTATATTGTTTTAGGGTTAATCTATTCTAATTTAGTTGATTGACAATGAAAATTTATTTCAGAAGTTTCCTGTTGTTAACAGGACTTTTCTTTTTGATTTCCTGTGATCCGAATGCGGACAGAAATCAATTTTTTATCAAAGGAAAAGTAAGTCTCAATGAGAAGAATTACGGTGATGCTATCAGGTATTTCAGTGAGGCGATCAAATTGGATTCCGCTTTTTATGAGGCATTGAACAACCGGGGAGTAGCATTATTTGGACAGCGTAAATATGATTTGGCTATAGCTGATTATAGCAGAGCTATCCAAGTCAATGACACGTTAGCTGATGCATATTACAATAGGTCAAATGCCTATTATGAGTTGGAAGACTTTGAACAGGCATTGAGTGACCTGAATATTGTAACAGGTATTTATCCTGACTCAGCTTATGTGTTCCTGAATCGCGGTATGGTTTATCAGCAATTGGGTAAAACAGACAGCGCATTAGTTGATTTCAATAGTGCGATTAGGTTGAACCCAAAAAATGAGGCAGCCTATGTCAATAAAGGGTATATCCTTTACACAAGACAGCTTTATGATGAAGCGGAATCTGCTTTCAAGAGTGCGCTTGAGGTAAATCCGAAACAGCATCAGGCATGTAATAATCTAGGACTGATCGAGTCAGAAAAAGGGAATTTTGACGAAGCACTTAAGTATTATGATAGAGCGATTGAGTTAAAACCATCTCATCCTTTTTACAGAAACAACAGAGGCTATGCCCGTATGAATCAGAATGATTTGGATGGAGCAGAACAGGATTTTAAACTGTCTGTGTTTTATGATGAGAAGAACCCTTTAGCTCAACGAAATATGGGTATCTGTTTGGTTAAAAAAGGAGATGAGAAGGCTCTTGAATTTCTTACCACAGCCAAGCAGTTAAATGCTGATACACCTCAACTCTATTTTTGGCTTGGAAAAGCGCTCCTGCTAAAAGGAAATCAGAATGAGGCTTGTAAAGCATTTGTAGAGTCAAAAAGTAGAAATGAAGGGCTTGTTTCTGAGAAAGAAATGAAAGGTTGTTAAAACATTTTGGTCAAGGAAATTTTATATAAAAATTGAAGTTTGCTAAGAAAATTGTGCAAATTTCACAATATTATTTTATTCTTGCTCATCGAAAGCAGCCCAATAAAAGGACTTGAAGCTTCTTTTATTTTTAATTTGATAATTGTAAGTCGATTGCTCCTTGATTCTTCAATAAACTGAAAATCAAAAATGCATAAGTCATTGGCTCATGTAGCCACAACAAAAGCAGACTCAATAATGGACTTTCAGAACCTACTACTAGAACAGCAGAATGGTATACTAACCATAACCATCAACCGTGAAGATAAGCTGAATGCACTGAACGTAAAGACAATCGAGGAGATTGAGCAAGCGATTCAGATAGCATATGACGAAACGGATATCCGTGTGGTGATAATCACAGGCAAAGGTTCAAAAGCTTTTGTTGCAGGTGCGGATATTGCTGAAATTGCAGAATTGAATGAACTAAATGCCCGCAAGTTTTCTGAAAGAGGACAAGAGGTGTTTGAGAAAATTGAACATTGTCCTAAGCCTGTCATTGCAGCCGTTAACGGTTTTGCACTAGGAGGCGGTTCAGAAATTGCAATGGCATGCCATATACGTGTTGCATCAGAAAATGCAAAATTCGGATTACCTGAAGTATCTCTTGGACTGATTCCAGGTTATGGAGGAACACAAAGACTTCCTAAACTGGTAGGGAAAGGGTTGGCATATGAAATGATCCTAACAGGAGAAATGATTTCAGCTTCAAGAGCGGCTGAAATTGGACTTGTGAACCACGTTTATCCTCAGGACATCTTGATGGAAAAATGCAGAGACATGGCAAGCAAGATTATGCAAAAGGCTCCTTTAGCTATTGCACATGCCATTGATTGTATTCATTATGCTCAATCAGGTACTGATGGGTTTAATATGGAAGCCAATGCATTTGGAAACTGTTGCAAAACCGAAGATTTCAAGGAAGGTACATCTGCATTTCTTGAGAAAAGAAAGCCTGAATTTGAAGGCAAATAACTAAATGATACATTAAAGTGTCAGGCTAATATCCAAAAACTAAAACTAATTAAATCCCGTCTGTCAGGTGAATTTTCCTGTCAGGCGGGCTTTTTGTTTACTGTTTATTCATTGGCAAGATCCATTTCGTAAGTGGAATTTCACTATTATTGTGCCCCCTTCAGTTTAATCATGTGAATTGTAGAAAGTGTGAGTGATTGGGACGACACATCGAGGATTAGGATAGATATTTTATAAAATATAAGATGCTTAAAAAACTTTTTTCTGAAGCGGTGCTGTATGGAGTCAGTACTGTGTTGATCAGGTTGATTAATTATACACTGATTCCGATTCATACAAAAGTTTTCGCTCCTGCTGAGTTTGGAATTGTATCCATTTTTTATGCATATGCTGTGCTTTTTAATGCATTGTATTCATACGGTATGGAAACAACATTCTTTAGATTTATGTCTAAGGCAGATGAGAGTGAAAAGCCTCAAGTTTATAATAGGATTCTCACTTCGCTTATCAGTTCATCATTATTGTTCTCAGCAATAATGTATGGCTTTTCCGCAGAAATAGCTTCGTTTTTAGGGTATGCCAATGCCCAACACTATGTTCAATGGTTTGCCATTTTATTTGCTATCGATGCGATTCTAATCATTCCATTTGCAAAATTGAGAGCAGAGCACAAAGCCAAGCAGTTTGTTAGCCTAAAGTTGGCAGAAGTGATTGTAACTGTAGGTTTGAATTTATTCTTTCTTGTTATCTGTCCTAAAATATATTCTGGTGATTCTCCTGAAACAATCAGTTGGTTTTACAATCCAAATTTAGGAATAGGCTACGCATTCCTTTCCAATCTTTACGCTAAAGCTTTTGTTCTGCTACTGTTATGGAAGGCATTTGCTAATTGGAGACCGGCTTGGGATTGGACACATATGAAACAGTATTACAAATATGGTTTTCCGTTTATCCTGACAGGGGTTGCTGTATTTGTAAATGAATCATCTGACAAGTTGATGTTAGAGGCTTGGCTGCCAGAAGGGTTTTATAGCTTTGGAGACAGTACTTATGCGGTTGGCGTATACTCAGCTTGTTATAAGTTATCCATATTTATCACTTTGGCTGTTACGGCATTTAAGTATGCAGCAGAGCCATTCTTCTTTGCACAGGCTGATGATAAAAACTCACCTGAGACTTTTTCAAGGGTGATGCGCTACTTCATCATTGTATTGATGATTATGGTAGTAGGGGTTTGTACCAATATTGATTGGCTGTCTTCAATTTTTATCAGAAGAGACTCCTATAAAGTAGGGTTGAGTATAGTTCCATTCTTGCTAATGGCAAATATGTTTTTAGGAATCTATTACAGCTTGTCTGTATGGTTTAAAGTTACGGATAGGACAAAGTTTGGAGCCTTTATTAGCTTGGGAGGAGCGCTGGTGACCTTGCTTGGAAACTATTTGCTGATACCTGTGTTAGGTTATCACGGCAGTGCCATTGCTACCTTGATATGTTATGCTTTAATGGCTATTACATCATATGTCTTAGGTCAAAGGTATTATCCAATTCCTTACAAATTGGGAAATGCACTATTGCATATGATAGGGGGATTATTATTCATCCTGTTTGCATATTACCTGCATAAAGGTGATTTTTGGGGCAACTTTTTCCTACAAAATTGCATTTTTGCAGGATATTTGATTTTTGTGGGATTGATTGAACGTAAAGAAATAAAGAAAATGCTACAGAGACATTAATAGTTTCTGTTTGAGAAATTATGAAAGTAAAAGTTATAAATAAATCGATACATGAGCTTCCTGCTTACCAGACAGAGCATGCAGCTGGAATGGACCTAAGAGCAAATATTGCAGAAGATATTACTTTGGGTTCACTTGAAAGAGTACTTGTTTCTACAGGGCTTTTTATAGAATTGCCTGTTGGATATGAAGCTCAGATTAGACCAAGAAGCGGATTAGCTTACAAACACGGTTTGACAGTATTGAATAGCCCAGGAACAATCGATGCAGACTATCGAGGTGAAATCAAAGTGCTTTTGGTAAACCTTTCTAATGAACCATTTACAGTGAAAAGTGGAGAGCGTATTGCTCAAATGGTTATCGCAAAACATGAACAAGTGAGCTGGGATGAAGTTGAGCTTTTAAGTGAAACAGATAGAGGAGTTGGAGGATATGGAAGTACGGGGAAATAATAAATATTGAACTTTAGATATAACAAATAGTAAGTTAGAAGTTATTAAAACAGAATCATTTAGTTTTTTGGGTTAACCCTGATTATAAATCGACTGAGCTAACACTTAACATTGACTTCTATAATAATTAAACTACCAATCAAAAATTAACAATGAAAATTATTGTACCAATGGCGGGCAGAGGTACTAGACTTCGCCCTCATACACTAACAACACCTAAGCCACTTGTAAAGATTGCAGGTAAACCAATTGTACATAGACTTGTGGAAGACCTAGCTGCAATGTCTGATGAAAAAATTGAAGAAGTAGCCTTCGTGATTGGAGACTTTGGTGAAGTTGTTGAAAAAGAATTACTTGACATTGCTTCAGCTTTAGGAGCTGAAGGTAAAATATATTATCAGGAAGATCCTCTTGGTACTGCTCATGCCATTCACTGTGCAAAAGAGTCATTGGAGGGTAACGTGATTGTTGCGTTTGCTGATACGCTTTTTAAAGCTGACTTTACAATTGATAAGCTTCAGGATGGAATCATCTGGACTCAAAAGGTGGAAGACCCTTCTGCATTTGGAGTTGTGAAGGTGAACGAGCAAGGCGTTATTACGGACTTCATTGAAAAGCCACAAACTTTTGTTACGGATTTGGCTATCATCGGTATTTATTATTTCAGAGAAGGTGAAGTTTTGAGAAATGAACTTCAATACCTGATTGATAACAAGATCATGAATAGTGGAGAGTACCAACTAACTGCTGCTTTGGAGAATATGAAGCAGAATGGTACTAATTTCAAACCTGGAACTGTTCAACACTGGCTTGATTGTGGAAACAAGGATGCTTTAGTAGATACCAATCAAAATTACCTGAACTTTATAAAAGATCAGGATTTGATCAGTGATTCAGCTGAGCTTTCAAATACTGTATTGATTAGTCCTGTATACATTGGTGCAAATGTAAAGATTACTAACTCTGTAATCGGACCTCATGTATCAGTAGGAGATAACACTGAAATTTCACATTCAGTTGTAACAAACTCAATTATTCAGGAAGATGCTAAGATTACACACGTGAATATTGAGAACTCTGTAGTGGGTAACAAGGTTGAGTATTTTGGTAGATCAAAAGACTTGAGTATTGGTGATTTTACGAAAGTAAAAGAGTAGTCCTACTAAAAATAAAGGATTAAGAGCCTTTGGTTGAGGAGAAAATTCTCATCCAGAGGCTTTTTTGTTTTGGCTAATTTTCTAGGTATCAGAAGACTAATGCAATTAGTTTCACTAATTCAAAGATGTTGGCATAATATTTTTCAATCTCCAAATAGAGTTCTGTATATTAACAAGAAGAAAAACTAGGCATTTGACCCGAACAATGACTAAACAGGCTTGGTTTTAAAGTAAAATACTGACTTTTTATTGTCAGTAAACAACCTTGAACTCACTCATTAGGTTGTTAGCTACTAATTCTTACATTAAATACATTATCAGGGAATGATATCCATAAAGCATATAACATTATTACTCCTGTTAGTAGGTTTCTTTTTTTCTGTTTCTGATGTAGAGGCGCAGCGTAGGGATAAGAGACGCAATAAAAAAGTAGACCATCCTTCTGCAACATTTAAAGGGGTTTCCAAAGCTGTTCAAGCTGAAGCAGAATCACTTTTTATTGATGGAATGGGGAAATTTATGTTGGAGGACTTTGCCGAAGCCTTAGAAAGTTTTAAGGAGTGTGACAAAATCACTGGAAATGAGCCTGCTGTAAAGTACCAAATGGCTCAATGCTTTTATATGCTGAAGGATTTTGAAAAGTCTTTGCCATATGCTACTCGTGCAATGGAGTTGGGAAAGGATAACAAGTATTACTACCAGCTTGTCGGAGAGTTGTATAAAGAAATGGAGCAATTCGGAAGGGCATTGGAAATCAATAAGTCTCTATTGGAAAATACGGGAGATGATGAAGATACCTATATGGAAATTGCAGCCCTTCACTTGATGATGAATAATCCGGAAGAGGCCATCAAGACATATGATAAGATGCAGGAAGTTTATGGTGTGGATGAAATGGTCGTAAGGCAGAAACAGCGCATTTATATCAGGCTTAATAAATTGGATGATGCCATAGATGAAGGCCAATTGTTGATAGATAGTTTTCCTGATGTTGATGAGTTCAAATACTCTCAGGTAAGGCTACTGATTGGTAATAGCTTAAATGACAAGGCAAAAGAAATGCTTGACCCACTTTTGGAGGAAAACCCTGAAGATGGTCAGGCTCATTTTTTGAAAGCCAATATTCTGATGGCTCAAGGTGACGAGGAAGGGTATCGCAGAGAGCTGAAAGTTGCCTTTGGTAGTGAGGATATGTCAGTTGATGAGAAGCTGAATATATTGGGAAATTACCTTCAATACATTCATAACGAAAAGCAAATGGAAGAAGGTTTTGAACTGGCTCAGATAGCAGCTAGGACACACCCTGATCATCCGCAGATGAATGTAGTAATGGGAGACTTTTTGATCAGGCAACGAAAACTAAAAGATTCAAGAGCATACTATGAGAAAGCGGTTGAGTTGGATGGGAATAATTATAACACTTGGCAACAACTCATGAATATAGATTGGGAGCTCAATGATATGGATCAGTTGGCCAAACACTCAGAGATGGCTTTGGAGATGTTCCCCAATCAAGTGAATTTCTATTTGTTCAATGGTACTGCTTTATATATGCAAAAGGAGTTTATGGAAGCCGAAGCTATACTTGAGCAAGGATTGTCTTTGGCAATTGATCCAGCGACCAAATCTCAGTTTCAGGCTCAACTCGCTGATGTGTACCATGAATTGGAAAAATACCGTAAGTCTGATGAGGCTTTTGATGCTGTTTTAGCTTTTGATCCAAATGATCCTCATGCATTAAATAATTATAGTTACTTCCTTTCAACTAGGAAAGAGCATCTTGAGAAAGCACAAGAAATGGCTAGTAAGTTAATTGAAATGCATCCTGACGATGCTACTTACTTGGATACCTATGGTTGGGTTTTATATGTAAAAGGGGATTATGGTGAAGCTGAAAAGATCTTAAAGAAAGCTGTAGCCCAATCAAATGATGCGACTGTCATCGAACATTATGGTGATGTATTGTTTAGACTAGGTAGAAAAGAAGAAGCAATTCAGCAATGGCAAAAAGCTAAGGGAGCTGAAGGAGAGCACAGTGAAATGTTAGAGAAAAAACTTGCTGAAGGAAAGTTGATTGAATAGTAACTTCTTCATTTAACTAAAAAAGTTGCCTGATATATCTAATCAGGCAACTTTTTTTATGCTTGGAATTAAAGGATGATCAATCTTTTAAAGATCATTTTGCCATTGATTTTAGTCCTCATGATATACATACCTGAACTATAGGTACTCATATCAAAAGAGGCAAATTGTGATCCTCCAACAGTGTATTCAGCAATCATCTGTCCGATTGCATTGTAGAGTTGAATTTCTACTGTTTCAGTGATACAAGGTACCTTTACAGTCAGGTTCTCCATAACAGGATTAGGATAATAAATTATATCACCTCGATTTAGAAGTTCGAATTCTTCTGGAGTAACAAACCCTGTAAGCCCATCACAGGTATCACATTTACCTTCCGTTTGCATCTCATTCTCAAACATGAAGAAAGCAATTTCAGTGTCGAAAGGAAGGTAGAAAACTTCAGTTGTGTCTGAGTTGACCATTTCCCAATCGCCATAGTTACCATTTTCTGTGGCGATCCTATACAGTATAGGAGTAGGGTTGGTATTCTTGATTTCCCATTTTTGTTTGTATTGCTCATCAATCCAAACAATGTCAATACATTGGATATTTGCAATTTCTGTACTAAAACAATTATCCATCGCATTGTCATCAATTTCCAATACATGGGTTGTGCCATCCTCTTTTACTTCATGGACTTCCATTCCCGAAGAAATAAGATTAATCGTATTTTCAGCAGGAACGGGTATTTGGGAATCGTTTCCATTGATGTCTATATAACGGATTGTTCCAACTATAGAACCACTGTTAGTGACTTCTATACTGTATAATTCAGACCCTTCATAGGCTCTTCTACATATGCTTGATACTGTAAGCAACGATTGAGATACACGACCAATTTCAAATGATCTTGTAACAGAACATGTAGGGTCATCAGGATCAGTTACTTTTACAGAGTAAATGCCTGCTGAAAGGTTTTCAACTGTAATTGAATCACTTAGCTGTTCAGGCTCAATTATTCCATTTTCGTCAGATATGGTGTAAAGAAGAGAGTCTGCATCTGTGGTTGTGATTGTCGCTGTACCATCTTGATTGTTTTCAGTTTCATCGGTTGTATTGATGATAACTTTATCTACCGTGAGGTTACACGGAGACAGAGAACAGTAGGAGCCTCCTAAATCAAAATAGGTAAATGCCTTAATGGTTACAGTATTGATAATTGTAAATGGGTTGAAAGTGACATTATGCAATTCACCTGTAGAAAAATTGTAAGCCCAATATTTCCCATTTCCATCTTTAGCAAGCTGGAAAACATAATCGGTTTTTAGGCGAGTTAATTCTGTATAGGTGTCACTTGCTACCTGATACATCCAAATGGTGTTTTGACTTTCAATTCCATCATAGGTGGAGCCATATATGACAAGGTCATCTTGTGGACCATCAACAACGATGTCACCATAATCATAGGTAGGGCCATTACCATTTGTCAGGTTTTCTACAGCAGGGCCATTTTTTGCCGATTTTCCATCAGGATTAAGTTGTATCCTGTAGATATCTTTTGCCATTGACTCGACTTCTGTTCCTATATAAAGGGAGCCTTCATGAAAAGCAGCACCACCGCTTTGTAAATCTCCTTCAACATTAAAAGTACCGAGTAGACCTTCCTCTTTTGTTTTAAGGTCGTACCAGTAAACCATTTGGTTATTGGCGTAATAAGCCAAACCAAGGTCACTGTTGATTGCCAGAGCATTCACACCACTGATATTGTTCTCATAAAGACCTGAAGTATTGCTGGCAGGGTGTATCCATTCAAGTGTGCCCGTTCCAGTTATTCCAAAAATTGTATCACATGAAACATCGTCTGGGTTGTTTGTCTGTGCTTGAATTTGGAGGGAGGGGATCAATAATGTTAGGATACAGACTGCAAGGCACAATATAATTTTGTACATAGCTAGACATTCATTACAATGATGTAAGATATTTGGTTGAAATACAGCTTGTTGGTTAGTTTACAAATGTATGTTTTAGTTGTTGATAGCGTATTGAGACTGGTTGATAATAGCTGTTTTCTTAATTTAAGTATAAATAAGATTAAAACAACTGTACAATGTTGAGAATATCATGGACTGCTGTGAATTGTCCATTTTTATCTCGGTGTAAGAATAAAGAGGGTTCAGTGAAAAAAATATGAAATGATAATGTAATTTTATTAACAAAATGACTCTTTTAGAGGTATTATAAAGAGGTAATTGGGCTAAGTATTAAAAGGCTGTATTATTCTCAGGAAGAAAAATTATAAAAAAAGAAAAGAACCTTGAGGTTTTGTAGATAGGAGCTAAACAGGATGGAAAAAACGAAGCTATGGTATTTTGATAACTTGAGTGTATTATCAGTTCTGTCTAAAGATGAGAAAAAATGGGTAAGTGAGCACTCTGTAATGTCTGCTTTCAAGCGTAAAGAGCTTGTTTATTGTGCAGGTGATTCATCCAAGAGCTTGTATTTTTTGAAAGAAGGTAAAGTCAAAATATCTAGGTATTCTGACGGAGGGAAGGAGATTATTTTAGATATACTGTCACCGGGACATATTTTTGGGGAGCTTTCCCTAACAGGTGAGCAAGAGCATAATGAAATTGCAGAGGTCTTGGAAGATGCCTTGGTTTGTTGTATCAGTGTGTCAGAAATGGAGAATATTTTCAGGAAAAATCCTGCATTTAATCTGAGTATCACGAAGCTGATAGGATTGAGGCTTAAGAAAGTCCAAAGTAGGTTAGAGCATTTGTGCTTTTACAATGCAGAGGATAGGGTAAAGATGTTTATCAGTGAGCAAATGGCTGAACACGGTAGGAGGTTACCGAATGGTGAGGTTGAAATCAAACTGAAGCTTACCCATGAGGACATTGCAAAACTGACTGCCACCAATAGACAAAAAGTGACTACTGTGTTAAGTGCTTTAGAAAAGGAACGTCAGATCAAATATAACAGAACGAGAATTCTTGTGAGGGAGAACGCTACACTCTAGTAATAATGACTAGCCCTTCCAAAAGAGGAAGAGCTAGTCAATATTACATTATGTGCTGAATATAATATTGTTATTATCAGATCCATTATTGGGGATCTCCTTCCTTAATTCCTGAGCAATTATGAATTCGTCTTTAACTTTACTGAAATCATAAATGATCGTACCATCTTCTTTTACCTTCATTTCCGCATCCAAATCAAAGGCAGTGTCTTCTATTAGCTTTTCAATTTCATTATCAGATAAACCATCTCCCATAACGGAGGCACTTTGTTTCATCAGTTCATAATTGATTTCATTGGAAGACTCCTCAAAAATCATTTGATACAGGTCTTTTCTAACCTTATTGCGTTTGATTACATGTTTTTCCTTTTCATGTTTGACAGCTCTCAGTGCAGGAACTGCAAAAAATACGGATGAGAATATCAAAGGAATGTATCCTAATGCCCACCTGATTGTCTCTGTTTGGCTCCCGAAAGTTTCTATAAACTGATAGTCAAATGTTTTGGAAAGAATATAGCCTGAAGCTGCCAAGTTAAAGAAGTTGATACAGCCAATCCATATATTCCTGCTCTGTGAGTTTCCTGTTAGGGCTTCAGATGGCTCTGCTTGTTTCCAAAACCATTCAAAACGGGCATCTTTTTCTTTGGAGGCACTTCTTCTGAGTTCATCAAAATCGCCATATAGGGTACCAGTTGATGGATGAATTTTAGCATCACCATTAAACCTTACCAGTATATCTGAAAAGAAGTTGCCTGCTTGTTCCCCTTGAAGTCCTGTAAGAGCCTTAGCCTCTGCTTGAACTCCCAGTCCCTTACTGTTTCTTAGGAAAGCAGCCATTTCTTTTTGTTGTTTCACAGGGTCAAACTTAGGCTTGGGAGGACCAAACACGAAGTCATAAATTGAACTGACAAAGCTTTTCTTTTTTTGAGGACTTTTGACTTCTGTATAAAGCTGTTTCTCATACCGATAACTTTCTCCCCTAAACATGTCCCAAATAAAAATACCACGAAGGATATCTGTAAATAGAAACATAAAGTTGAAATTGAGAATAGGCTCACCATCGTTACTGTCATCATCTGAAGATCCTGAAATCTGGACGACAAATGCCATTATCAAGAGTGCTACAAAAACGATAAAATACACAATAAGCATAACAGCAATCCAGACTTTGAAGATAACAACAAATGCTTCCCAAAGCCATTGTTGTATCTCTTCCCATCTTTCTTTCCAAGTTTTCTCACCTCGCCTTCGTAAGTGATTTCCAAAATCATAAATCAAATCACCTTGTTCGGTAACCTTCAGTTGGCATTCGTATTTTTCCATCATGGCGTCAAGTGCATGCTTGGCGTCATCTGTATTTAAGCCAGAAAATGCGGCAACATCGCCGACAGTCATCTGGTTTTGATTACTAGATGAAAAATGTGTTTCCAGTTTTTTGACACTTTCAGTGGTGGTTATTGTTGACATAAGCCATTCGGGGATTATTTCATGTAAGTTTTGTTCATCTTGTTGACTATTATGAAAACGAGTCTAAAGGACTAAAAGTTGGGGAAATAAAAAGGGTGAACCATATTTGGTTCACCCTTTTATTAAATTAATTTATCATTTCTATCTAATCAATGTAATTGCTCCGTAATGTGTGAATTTCCCTTTTTCAGGGAAGAGATCACTGAAGTAAGTCACAGAGAAGTTATAGGCTCCAGCAGGCATTGGTTTGCCTCTGTAAGTTCCATCCCAACCGTTACCTTCCATTTTGGCTTCAGAAGCTTTTTGATAGAACTTTCTGAAAATGATTTCACCCCATCTGTTGTATACCGTAAACTCGATATTATTGGTATGGGCTGTCTTGAGTGTAAACTCATCATTTAGCCTGTCAGCGTTAGGAGTGAAGGCATTAGGAACATAAAGTCTTGGAGGACAAACTGCTATAATTTCGACTTCATCTATGGTGAAACAGTTGGTCTCATTCGTCATGTCTGTGACAATCACACTGTAAACTCCAGGTCCGTCAACAGAAATGCTACTGGTTGATTCTCCTGTATCCCACAAGTAAACATAATTGTCACCCTGATCGGCTTGTAAGGTCAACCTGTCTCCGAACTCGAAACAGAAGATTGTGTCTTTCAGAACACGTTCAGGAACTGGGTTGAAAACAGCTTCAAAGTCCTTTACGAATGTACAGGTTTTGCCCGATTCGTGTCTTACATTACTTGTCAAAGTGTATTTACCTGGGTCAGTAATGTGAATTACTGCTTCAGTTGTCAGTTGGTTGCCAAACTCATCTGACCAGATAAATGATTGAGATAAACCATCATACTCAGTAATGTTGCCATCTAGAATCAGTGTTTGATTCTCACATGTTTGTTCCACTGAAGAGATAGGGAGGTCAGGAATTACTTTTACAAGAATGCTGTCTTCCTGATAACAAACCAATCCATCTTCTCTAATTTTTCCTACAGTTACATGGAAGACAGAGTCTGCTTCTGGTGCTACCGTAATAGCTGGAGTTGACTCACCATTACCCCATAGGAAAATCTCACCACCACTTGCTGTCAGTTCAACTTGGTTATCATCCGCACAGAGCACGGTAACACCACTTTGACCATTCTCATCTGTAATTGAAGTGGTAGGCAGTTCATAGACCGTAATATATTTAGTGAGTGTGTCAATACATCCTGATTCCAATGTGTATTCAACTAGTACGTTATACTCACCTGCTGTAGGATAGAAAGCTGAAGTGGTATTTCCGTTTACTGACTGGTCCCATTTAGAAGGAAGGTTTCCTCCATCATAATCAAATAACCAGTTTGATTGGGCGATATCTCCAGAAAGTGAGAACGTTGCATCGCTTACCTCACAGATATTACTAAAAGTAAGTGTTGGCGTATCGTAGAAGTAGAGGTTCACGGTTTCTGTACTTGAACAAGAAGGTAAGAACTTGTTCGAAACATTTAGAGATAGTGTAACCTGCAAACTTGTTTCGCCATCAGGAATAGCGATACTGTCAATTGAGATTTGGTATCCGTCAGTATTGCTGACAAATACATTACCTGCTCCAGACAGGACTTCCCAACGATACTCAAATCCATTTACTTCTTCTTCATCGATTGGGTTGACAGTATAAGGGAAGATTCCACAAACTTTACGGTCATCACCTAAAGAGAAAGAAGGAGTTCTAGCAAACTCTACAGTATAGTCTGCTTCAATTGGACAGCCTTCTGGTGCATCAGGAGAAAGGTTAGTGGCATTTACATGATAACTAGCTGTAATCTTAGCACTTCCTTCTGGGAAGTCAGGGTTAAATACCTGAAGATTCTGATCTGAAATGCCTGTTTCAACTGTTGCATTGTTAGCATCATTGTCAGTCGCAATTGAATTGTTAGTCCATTCAAAATTGAAATCAGCTTTTCTTGGATCAGCTAATTGCAACTCAACTGTTTCACTTTCACAAACGATAGAAGGAGTTTCTTCTAGTTCAGTAATTGCTCTTCTATTGAATACTACCGTGACTGTATTGCTTTCCATTGTACATCCACCAGCATCGTTGGTTACCAAAAGCTTGTATTGTGCTTCAAGTCTCACGGATGTCAGTGGGAAGTCAGGTCTAGTCGATACTGTAAGTGTATGTTCATTGATACCTGACTCATTAGGAATCACTTCAATACCTTCATCTGTTAACGAAGAAACTCTAACCCATTCATATGTATATCCTTCTACAACTTCTTCAGGTGCTGATAGTACAACAGATGTACCAGCACAAACAGGAGTTGGATCATTCCCCAAGTCAACGTATGGCGTTCTGAACAAAGTAACCGTTACACTGTCTTCAGCCTGACAGCCCAAATCGGTATTTGTAACTACCAGTTTGTAGGTTGCTGTGATTGACGCTGTTCCTTCAGGGAATACTGCATTAGACAATTCAAGAGTTCTTTCACTTGTGTTTGACATGGTTACTGCAGCGCCATCTACACCTGTATCTGTTGAGATAGAAACTTGAGACCAGCTGTACTGGAATCCGCCTGCCAACTCTTCCTCAGGTGACAATGTAAAGATTGTTTCAGATTGCAGAGGAACAATACAAGCAGTCAGGTCATCACCCAATTTAACTTTAGGTGTTCTTTGGAATGTAACTTCAACCTGTACAGGATCAGCCTCACAAGTTGAGTTGGAAACATTGGTTACTGTCAACTGGTAGGTTGCTGTAAATGTGGTCACACCATCAGGGAAGTCCGGTTCAGATAGGTTCAATTCCCATTCTGTATTGTCACTTATGGTTACAGCAGGACCATTGTCCACTCTTTCCCACAGGTACGTAAATCCATCTACTTTTTCTTCCTGTGGTGAAAGGGTAAACAGTGTATTGCCTTCCAAATCCTCTGCACAGACTGGTGCATAAGCAGTAAAGGTAACCGTCGGGATTCTTTGTATTTTGACCGTGATATTATCCAAGATATCTCCACAATCTGCACCAACCAAGGTATTTGTTACCTTCAGACTGTATTCAATTTCAATCTCCGATACACCTTCAGGGAAGTTGACTTCCTGTAGGTTCAGTTCACGAGCGTTAAGGTCAGAGGTTGTTACAGTTGCTTGATCTGTAATTGAAACCTGTGTCCATTCGTAGGCAAAACCTGTTACCTCATTTTCAACTGGTGCTATAGTAAGGAAATCACCTTGTCCATTCTGTATTGAACAGAACATTTGGTCATCACCCAAGTCCACCACTGGTTTTCTGAAAATAGTAACAGCAACCGTGTCTTTGTCATCCTCACAAGATCCCAAAGTATTAGAAGCAGACAATTCGTACTGGGCATTCAAAACAGCTGCATCAGCTGGGAATACTGGATTTGTCAGGTTTATTGCCCATCCATCTTTTCCATCATCACTGATACTTGCTCCAGTTGATCCTGTATTTGAAGTCAGAGACAGTTGTGACCAAGTATAGTCGAAATTGCCAATTTCACTGATAGAAGGAGACAAGTTGAATAGTGATAGCATCTCATTCTGTTCAGCGCAAACTGGGTCAGGATCTGAACCTAGGTCTATTAAAGGATTTCTGTTAAATACAACCGTGATTGTTTCAGATGGAATGGTACAACCAAACAGATCATTCTCAACTGCTAACTGGTAAGTTGCTGTGATCTGAGCAGTACCTTCAGGGAAGTGAGGTACTGATAGATTTAGTTGGTACTGATCATTCGCAGACATCTGAACAGAAGCCTCTGAGTCTTTACCATTATCTGTTACAATACTGACTTGCGTCCATGTATTGTTAAAGTTGTCAACTTCTTCCTCAGTAGGGTTCAGTCTAAACAATACCTCAGCAGCATCCTGATCTGCACAGACTGGCGTAGGAGCTGTAAACACCACCTCTGGAATTCTGTAGAACGTTACTGTGTATGATTTTGTATCTGAACACCCATTGTTGTCCTGATGCTTGGCATTTAACTCATAAGTTATCTCAACGCTTGCGGCACCTTCTGGGAATACAGGTGCTGACAGCGTGATCTCATTCTCATTGATTGAGGTAGTTACACTAGCTCCGACACCATTTGCATCCTGATCTGTTTTAATTGATGTCTGACTCCATGTATAAATAAAGTCATCAACAAACTCTTCATCAGTAGTCAGTGTAATGCTTTCTGTGTCACAGACCTTATCGAAATCTGCGACAATGGTAGCGTCAGGAATTCTCAGGAAAGTGAACGTTGCCGTCTTCTCATCAAAGCATGCTGTAGAAGTTGCGTCATAATTGTTGGTGAGCGTCAGCGTAAACTGTTCTGTCAGTGTACCGATTCCATTAGGGAATACAGGGTTACTTACAGTCAGTTGATTATTCAACTGAGCAGTGTCAATTTTAATGCCACCAACTTGCGTCCATGTATACAAGAAATCAGGAACAAAGCCTTCTTCAGTCTGCAATGTGATGGATTGGTCTTCACAAACAGCTTCAGGGGCATTATCCGTAAATGTTGCATTAGGATTTCTATAGAAGATTACGTCAACAGTATCCTTATCATCACAAAGATTGCTCGTGTTATTGGCAACAAGTACTTCTATACTTGAGGTAATGGCTGCCTGATCCGATTCATAACCATTGATATGTGAAGCGTTTGTCACTGCATCAACTTCTACATTCAGTTTAGCGCCACTTTCAACTTCTTCTGTTTTAATCAATCCTCCATTTACACTCGAAATCCATGTGAAGTCAACACCGTTCAGACTTTCATTACCTGAACTGATTTCAGCTTCCTGATCACAAACAGAGTTTGTTTTGGTGACATTCAACTCTGGCGTTCTGTAGAATTCAAGTGTGATGTTATCAGTCACTTCGCAGGTATTGTTCAATGTATTATAGACAGTCAGTTTATAAGAGACTGATGTATAACTTTCATTCAATCCGTAGCTGTCAACCTGAATATCCAATGTGTTGATATCAGCTATTGAGCCTAAGCCTTCTTTTGTCAATGGTGAAATTGTGGCATTGTTGGTAGGAGTACCTACCATTTCCCATTTGTAATATAAGCCATCCACTTTTTCATCCACTGCAATTTGAGTCACCTCTGTACACTCCTCAGGTCTGTTTTCATAAACATCAATCTTAGGAGTTCTGAAGAAACTAATCTCATGTGTCCCTTCTGTTATACAGTCAGTATCAGCACCATTTGTTACTTGTAAATGTACCGGAATGGTAATGACCGAAGCATTGTCTTCAAAATCAATTAGATTAATTGAGATGGAAACGGTTGAATCATTTTCCTGTGAGGAGTCAAAAGCGAAAGTTCCTTTGTAACCTGTAACCGCTGATGGATCTACCGACCAACTATAGTTGAAACCTGCTATGATCTCTGTTCCGAATGGATTTACCTTGATCGTCTGATTGGTTACCACACAAGGATCAGCGTTGTCTGCAGTAAATGATAGTTTCGGCTGTCTTTTGAAAACTAGATCAATTGTATCGAATGACTCACAAGAAGGACTGTTTGTATTCTCAACTTCAACCGTGATGTTCATGCTGATTTCGTGGCTGCCATTGGCAAAATCACTGTCATCAATACTAAGAGTAGGATAAGCCATTGTCGCTGAATCCAATGTATTGAATCTGTTCTGGAAATCAGTCAATGAAGCGGAAGCTCCTTCTACTGTATTGATTTTCCACTTGTAGCTAAATCCATTTGCATAAGGCAGTATTAGTGCTTTACCCAGAGGGAACAGTTCAGCGTCATAACCACATTCTTCCAAGTTCACTTCGATATTGGCGATCGGATTTCTGTAGAATGTAAATGAGAAGTCTTTAACGTCACTACAACTGCTTTCTGAGTTGAACACCTCTAAGGTTCCAGTTACAGTCATGGAAGTTTGCAGACTGTCAAAGTTTACAGCCTTGAAGGTTAGGTCTTGGCTTTCAAGTTCGGTTGTTGAGTGATTCTCAATTGTTCCACCTGTTACACTGATGTTTTTCCACTGGTAATTGAAACCTGCAATTGTTTCATCACCAAAAGGTTTAAGTGTATTGGTCAGGTCACAAGCAACCATAGTCTGCTCAAAATCTATGTCAGGAGTTCTGTAGAATGTCAGACCAAATGACTCTTCATCGTCACAATGACTGTTATTGGCATTGATAACCTTGATTTTGTAATCTGCTGTAATCTTGTGACTACCAAAATTGTAACCACCCATTTCATGAGTGTCATCTAGTGATACGGTTACGGTTTTACTTCCGCTTGCAGAAGCAGGTGTCACTTTACCACCATTTTCAGAGCCTGAGACTAATTCCCATTCAACATCAACCTCATCAAACCCATCACTAGTAGCAGCAACCACAATTGAATTGCCACATGTTGTTGTTTGTGAAAGGTCAAGTTCAGGCGTTCTGTCAAATACAATGGTATATTCTTCAGTTCTTGAACAAGTTGGAGATCCTGTGTTGGTGACTTTCAACTGGTATACAGCCGTAAGTTTGCTGCTTCCTGCTGTAAACGAATCTGCCGATACGATAGGGTTTGGAATAGAACTATCTGAAATACTAGGTGTACCGCCAGTAGTTTTAGAAGTATCCAATGTCCATTCATATTCGAAGCCAGGTATGTTTTCAGTAATGGAAGCCAGCTCAACACTGTATGTACAGTCGGCACTATTGTTATAGTCATTACCACTAAATGATGGTTTTCTAAAGAAATAGATTGTTTGATTATCAGATTCTGAACAGCTACCATCATTGTCGGCTTCAAGTGCTAGGTCAATTTGGATTACTGATTGGCCTTCTGCAAAGTCACTTTCCTGAATGGAGATAGACATAACTTGCTTATCCTTCAGCCCATCAAATTGTGTCTGCACTGATGATGGAATACTGTTTCCATCAGTACCTGTGATATTGCTGATTGACCAGTTGTAATTGTAAGCAAGCGTTTCATCCTTGAATGGGTTTAGCAAAATGGTTTCACTTGATTCTACACAAGCATTTCCATTGGTAGTTACCCAATCAAATTCTGGCGTTCTTTTGATGGTAAAATCAATCGTGGCAGAAGGATCCAGCTTACAGGTTGTATTTAAGGAGTTTTCAATATCCAATTGGTATGAACCTTCAATCAGAATACTGTTAGGATCAAAGTTAATATCCTCCAGAGCCAGGTTTTGGCTGCTGTAGTCGGAATTGTCATTTACTGTACCTCCTGAAATAGTAGGATTTGACCATGTATAAGTAAAGTCAGGAACATCCTCATTTTTGAGTGGCTTTAAGGTCAATGTTGTTCCTTCTTCTCTACAAGGATTAAAAGCATCTTTTGCTACAGTTGGTGTTCTGAAGAAGATCAGTTTCACCTCTTTAATATCCGAACAGCTGCTACTGTTGGTGACTGTTAGTCTGTATGTAACTTCAACCTTTGCACTTCCTTCACTGAAGCCATTCACCTTCATGGTTTGGTTTTGAAGGCCAGTGTTGGCAATAGCTTCCATTGAGCCACCATCAACATTGACCTGTTCCCATAAGTAAGTGAAACCATTGATCGTTTCAGTACCAAAAGGGGTAAGTGAGTGTTCATCGCTACAGTCTGTAATGGAGATTACTTGTCCATCTGAAAAACCAGTGATAATCGGCTTTCTCAAAATTGTTAGGTGAATATCGTCAGACTCTTCACAGGCAGACAAGAAGTTTTCATCAATCACTGCAAGGTTGTAATCCACATCGATCTGGCTTGAACCATTATCAAAAGTCAGGTCATCGATATTCAATGTGTGTTTATCCAATGAAGAAGGGTTAACAGTAATCGTTCCTCCAACAAGAGCAGATTGCGTCCAAGTATATTTAAATCCACTTTGCTCAGCAGCAGCTGGTTGTAGCACTGCAGTTCCATCAGAACAAACCACCTGATCATCTCCAAGCTCAACTTCAGGAATTGGCCTTACATAAATATCATTTGAAATACTCTTGATACAGCCTCTTTCTGTATGTACAGTTAATGTGACAGTCTTTGTACCAGTAGTTGTATAGGTATGTGTAGGGTTTTGGTCTGTAGATGAATTACCATCTCCAAAATCCCATTCCCAAATAGTAATCTCATTTGTACCTGTAGCCAACGTACCTGGTATATATGGAGCAATGTTGGAATTGTCAACGGATGATAAGTCTGTAAATGAAAACTCTTCACCAAGACATACTTGATCCAGTAGGTTGTCTGAAGTCCTTTCAGCCTTGAAGTTTGCTACAGGAGAGTTGAACTTAAATACAGGAACATCATCATCACCACTATCTGTTGTAAAGTCCGGTAAAGAGACCGTTGTTGTATAAGTACAACCTTTATTGGTGGTAACAGTCAGTTTTGGTGAGAATATCACCTCACTGCCATATGCACTCATGTCTTCAATAAATGAAGCAGTATATGTTGCCTCTGTAAAGGTCTTGTCAATAGAACCGTTATTGTCAAAATCCCAATCCCACTGTACAATTTTGTCATCAGTTATTGGAGTAATGGTAGAAGCGTCTCTAAATGTTACCTCGTACGTATTGCCACATACTGGTATAAAGTAATAGATGGCCTCTGGTTTTGCATCTATTACAACATTATCATCAAATGTACTGGTACATGTCAGTTGTTTTGTCCCTCCAGAAGGTAGATTGATGGTTTTGGTAGCACGAACTCTAAGACCTACAGTATAGATACCTGCTGAGCCAAAATCATGACCAGTTACACTTGCACCAGAAGTCTCATAAGATCCGTTGTTATCCAAATCCCACTCATAATCAATGGATACTCCTGTTCCAGCATATGGTGAGAAGTTAATATTGTGTGAAAGGTTTGTCGTACCTCCTTCACAAGTCTGAGTGTAATTGAAAGGTGAAGATGCCGATGGATCCTGTACAGGAGTAGGAGCGAAAGCAGCCTGAAACTCTACTTCTTTAATACAAGTGGTCTCTGTCAAGTCTTTCGAATTATCCAAAAGATCATCATAGCGTGCTTCCACCCAGACTTTTGCTTTGATGGTTTTACCATTAGAGTCTGGATCAATCTCGTAAAGGTTACTATTGCTTCCAGGTATAAATGTAATGGATTCAGTATCGGAAACAGTAGTTCCATTTATGTTCCACTCATACCTTAATGTAGCATAGTAGTTTGCCTGGCCATAGGCATCGTTTACAGAGTAAACCAATCTCTCAACACCTGGTGTAAAGCTGCTGAATTTTGGATCAGACATATCCAGCACAAGGTTGTTAGCACTTGAACAGATTAGCTGATCTTCCAAATCAAAATCAGGGCATTCCAAGACAGAAACATCACCTGAGTAATCAGCAGGGAATTTACATCCCTTTTCATCTATAAATGTCAGTGATGGTGTGTGACCAGGGCCTGATTTTATAGTTGTATAAGTGAAAGTTTGGTCTTTCAAATGGAAAGGAGGATTGGAAGGGTCCTCTTGACCACTTTCACCATCACCAGAAGCCCAAGTATATAAGGTCTTTGATATATCCACAGAGGCATCATTACCTTCTGGGATTGCAGTAGCATCTACCTGAACGCCTTCATAGCCTATTCTTCTTGACAGTTCATAAGTACCTTTGGTACCGCCAACAGTGATCGGTACAATTGCTGAAGTTGTATAACATTCTGTGCCATCAGGAAGAACTTCTTTAATGGTTACAGTCGCTTCATAAGCTTCTCCACCAGCAGAGTTGGTTGGTTCTGCATAGTAATGGGAAACCTGACCTGTAGCTGTCGTTGCAGAACTTCCATCACCAAAATCCCAAATCCACAATACAGGATTTATAACCGTAATTGTACCATCATCCAGTTTTCTTGTAGTGGTGTTTCCGGCGGTATCATTGTATTTATCAATAAATGTAATAATACCAGGACATGAAAGCTCTGCTGGAGTAGGCGTGAAGTCAGGAGTTGGTAATGTTTGCTTTGGCACAACAATATTTAGATCAGCATAGTCACTGCAACCATTGGCATCAGTGATTTTAAGTCTGATTTGGTAATTGCCAGATGCAAGACTGAATCGTGGAGATTGAATACTTCCTCCATCTGGAGTCAGTGTAGTTTCAGCTCCAATTCCATCAACCGTAAACCATTCGTATGTGGCATCACTTCCAGCATTAAGAATTTGATTGGTATCAAATGAGGTGCTGAAATCTGTATATACGTCACTACAGCCATACGCAAAGCTTAACATGCTGTCATCCAACGTAAAGGTTGGTTTGGTGACATTGATTTCATGAGAAAAAACTGTTGGACATTTTCCATCAACAGTAATTACCAATTCAACTGTATGATTATCAGTCTGAGGTGATTTTGGATTGGTAAATGTGTGTGTAAAGTTATCGACAGTTCCAGTTGAAGATGATCCTGTATCGACGGTGCCTCCATCTACTCTCCATTCCCATTCAATATTATCATTGCTGAAGTCAGCATTTTGGGTAGTAAATGTAATAGGCGTATTAATACAGCCAGTCGCATCACCAACAATTTCTACATAGGCGCCTTCAACACTGATATCTCCAAATGTCGTATCTATCACACAGCCATTGGCAAGTGTGATGGTGAGTTCACCTTCATAGGTTTTAGATGGTTGCGTAAAGATCAATTCAATAGCTTGGTCATCATACTGATTGAAAACCTCAAGCCCTGAATCCTTATCTTTCAGAACCCAGTGATATTGCGCTGCTCCCCACTCATTTACAGAGATGCTAACAGGTGTACTGCTAGCACAAACCTGTGATGGGAAGGTCACTGTTGGTTCAGGAAGGGCATCAGGCATATTGAAATACTCCTGATAGTCATCTTCACAGATCCCATTTCCTACAATTAGATTGATAGCGACATTGGCTCCTGCAGGGAAATCTCCAACAGCAAGGTCCGTAAATGTCGGGAAAGAAGGATCTGAAACAGGGAAGTCAGTTGTCGCCAGTGGACCAATCGTAGTAGTTGTGCCATTGACTGTAATTTCCCAAGTATAACTCATTGTACCTGCTCCATCTGATGTATTGGTTACAGTTAGGTGGGTAGGTTCACAGTTATCAAGGTTGTATGTGAAGTTTGCTCTAGGCGCAGTAATATCAATTTCCTTTGTTTCGTATTCTGCGATAGGAGTAGAGCAGTTGGTTGACGGATAACGTGCTCTTAGTCTTACATCAAGTGTTACATCCCAGTTACCAGGAGTGGCAGGGCTGATATCATCATAGAAGTGACTACCGTCGCCATTGGCATCACCTGCCTGCCAGCCATTATTACCTCTGTAATCCCATTCATAAATGACCTCATCTCTATATACAGCTGGATAATTAGGGTCTGAGAAGTAAGACTCGTTGGTGAAATCAACAGTCGTTTCATTACAGATTGGTGAAACTGGATCGTAAGTGAAATCCAATTCAGGTAACAACCTAACCGCTATATTAGCTGTCTGCATTGCTGTACAGACTGTAGTACCGTTAGGGTGTAATACTTCAACCATTATACTTGCCTCATAATCACCCCATGGTAGTCCAAAGGCATTGATAGTTGGATTGTTTCCGCTGATATCAGTTAATGGAGTCCTTCCTGCAAATGCAGGTGTTACATCTTTTATTTCCCAATCATAGCTTGCAATACTTGCTCCAGCAGGCATATTATTCACTACAACACTATAAGTCTCACTGAAGGCATCACACCCACCCCTAGAACCAATAATGTTTAAAGTGATAGGTGTGTAAACCAAAGTTTCCTGATACAATACACATTCACCATCAGCATTGTCAGCTACTAGTTCAACTGTTGTGGTTCCAGTCATTCCCGTGAATGTTGGATTAGAGTTGTTTGTACCTTGAGATGAGCCATTTACCCTCCAGTAAAAGTTATTGAGGTTTTCTGAAGTATCAATATTGAATGTGGCACTGTATGGCTCACTACAGAATTGTGTAAATGGTGTACTAGCGGTAGCTGTCGTTACAGGAGGAATTGTTATGGTTCTGGTTTCAGAACAGCCACTGATGCCATTGATGCGTAAAATGACATTTTCAGTTTTATTGGCATTGGTGTTATTATAAAAAATATGGCTTACAGAATTGGGTGCTGTACTGTTTAAAATAGTGCCATCTTCAAACTCCCATTCTAATGCCGTTCCATCAAGGGATGAGGGAAGGTTAGGTGAAAATGTTACTGCACCATATTGAGTACAGAATGGACCTGATGGATCATCAAATGTAAAAGTATTGGTGAAGTCCAATAGTTCCACAACTGAATTGGCAGTAAAAGTCTGTTCACACCCGCCTTCAGAGGTAACAGTCAAGCTTACTGTAAAAGAGTTGCCATTTATTTTATCAAAAGTGTGATTCACAGTTGAATTACTACCTGAATCGATTGTGCCATCACCAAAATCCCATACATATGTCGCATTAGTTGGAATCGGGTTTGGATTGGCAGTAAACGTTACTGTTTCAGTGTCGTTACAGCTAATAATATCTGTAGGAGAAAAGTCTATTGTAAAAGGCTCATCAATGGTAATGATACCTGTTTCTTCAGAGATGAAATTACACCCTGTAGGGCTGATTCCTTGAATTGTGACATCATATACGCCAGCATCAGGAAAAGTAACGTCAACTCCGTAATCAGCTTGAGAACCATCCCAAGTGTACAGTTGGTTGTCAATCAGGTAATAGACTTCCGTGTAGTCTCCAGCAGGGGCATCGTTACTTATTGTAATAGTGTTGCCTTCACAACCACCTGCTTGAGATACGATAATATTAGCCTTTGGTGTTTCATTAACTTGGATAAACCCAGGTGCACTAATCGTTTTGGGAGGTGTACCATCATTGAAGGTGACTACGACTGATACATCATAAGTACCAGCATTATTGTACTGGTCAAATGGGGTAGCTAATGAGGAAGTGTTCCCGTTTCCAAAGTCCCAGCTATAGGATGCAATATTAGCATTTGGTTTTATACTTAAGCTAACAGATGCACCTTCACACTCACTCACTGTTTCTATGCCTGAAGTATATTCAGTCCCATTCACAGTAGCGACAATCTGCTGTGCAAATACATTCGTAGGACCTGTTTGGAAAAAAAGTATGAGTAAACAGCAAATTGCGTATATCTTTCTCATAGAATTTGGTTTAGTAAAGGTTGTTGTCAGTTGTCAGTTTAGTTTGTAAGGTTGAAAAAGTATTGACACTACATCCACGGTATAGGGCAAACTACAGGATCTACTTTTTTCTTCGGTTTCTTTCTGTACTTCTTATAGGTAGAGAAGTTATATATAAGCGATAACTCATGAGAGCCAGCCCTGTCCATTGGCAATTCTGATATTGTAATGTCATAGCTATAGCCGATGTTGAAACCTTTGAGCTTAAAGCCCATTAGAACAGCAACGGCATCATTGTTAAAGTCTCCTTCAGCATTGTTCTTGATTAGTGGAATACCACGGTACCACACGCCAAGAAGGAACGGAGATGCATGACCATAAACCCCAACACTGAATTGGTCAGATTTTCCTTGGGATTTGTAAAGAGCAGTAACTGTAAGCGTTTTATCATCAAGTTTACCAACCCGTGAGCGTTTCAGGAATTCAAATGGAATAACATAACCACCCTGTAAGGTAAACTTGGCTGGTACATTAAACTCATCACCGAGATAAGAATATCGAGGACTATTGATATGATGCGCAGCAAACCCAGCCCACCATCTTTTGGCAAAAACCAATGCACCAGTTGAGAAGTCACCCATCATGACATTGTCTTTGGAAAAGCTTTCAGCTGTACCTCCAATATCACCCATATCATTAAGCTGATCTCCAAAGATAAACCCACTGTAATCCAGCGAGCTTTGTATCACACCTCCCTGCAGGCCAAGGTTCATGGTTGTTCTTCTATTGAGCTTAACCATGTAAGCACCAGACAGTAAAAAAGTATTTTGTTGTATGGGGAGGCTGGCATTAGGTCCAATCCGGTCATTTTTTAACAAAACACCATATGAAAATCCATAACGGCGGATATGATGGTCAAAGGAAGCCATTGAAGACTGGTAATTGACTGGCATACGAAACCATTGGTCACGGTAATTTACTACTGCACGTGCGTCTCCAGTAGACCCTGTCATGGCAGGGTTTATATAGAGGGGAGCAGCATGAAACTGTGTAAATTGGGCGTCTTGCGCATTACACGTTATTGGTGTTACAAGTACAAAAAATGCAACTGCAGCAAAAATAGCAGTGAAAACAGTTTTTGGAGGTACAACCTTGTAAACACATAGAAATAGATTACCCATGTGAATTTTCATCGTTTAAAAAAATGTTTTAGTCGGTAAGCTGGTGTTTCTGGTATTGATAGTTATTGTTTTGCACATTTTTGGTGTGCGCTTTATTTCCTACTAAAATGAAGCCAAAATCTTAGTTTTATAAAATCTAATCAAAGTATATTTATATCAATTCGTACATAAGTTAACGTAAATAGGAGAAAACTATTTTTTAAGTAGTAAGATAACAACCCCGTATGTTAACAAATATTGGACTGTACGTTACATATTGATGTAATGCAAGAGTGAACTTTCATTTTATGTATAATGTTCATAAAGGGTTGCAATAATAGAAGTTTAAAGCTTAAGGTAAATGGAGTTGAAGTAAATAGTTTTATATCTCTTGATAATGGTCGCTGACCACGTTGTGTCTGATTGAGATATGTTTTTAAACTGAACAGCCATTTTGAGCGAAATACTTTTAATCCTGAAGTAATTCTTTTGACGGCAAAGCCTACTTTCGGTTTGTACTCAATTTATTTTGGTGAAGTAATAAATGTGTCAAAAATTCATTTTGACGCATTCTATATGCTTTGAGCGATAAAATCTGTAAGCACTTTATTTGAGGGAGATTATAAAATGAATTGGGGATACATCATGATTTAGTAATAAGGTTTGACTTTTGATGTAGTTATCTATGACTAAATCTTGTTATTTTTGTATCCTATTTAGAATAAACAAAAACAAAAATGAGCTTCGATATAACATCATACATTCGCGATATTCATGATTTTCCAAAGGATGGTATTCTTTTTAAAGACATTACACCTGTATTAAGCAATCCAAAAGCATTGACAGGTACTGTTGAAGCACTTTTAAAAATGGCTGAAGGTCTTAAAGTAGACAAAGTAGTAGCCATGGAGTCTAGAGGTTTTATGTTTGGGACACTATTGGCTGCAAGACTTGGGGCGGGCTTTGTTCCGGTCAGAAAGCCAGGCAAGCTTCCATTCTCAACACTCAAAGAGGAATATGCACTTGAGTATGGAACAGATGCTCTAGAAATGCATACCGATGCAATCCAGGAGGGAGATCATGTTTTGATTCATGATGATGTACTGGCTACAGGTGGTACTGCTGAAGCAACCGTGAAGTTGGTAGAAAGAGCAGGAGGTAAGGTAGTACAGCTTTCTTTTCTGATGGACTTATTATTCCTGAATGGAAGAGACAGGTTACAAGAATACGAGGTGAAATCACTTGTCAGCTATTAACCAAAGTATATAAAAAACCCTGTGCACTAAAAGGCACAGGGTTGGTGGATGGGTTTTTTGCACTTGTACTTATACTGTTCTGATGAATTCTAACTTTAAAGTTTAATACTTAAAGTATAGCATACCTCGGTTAATATTGATGAATGTTTCCCATTAAGGAGCTGAGTAACTATTCAGGATTATTAACACACAAATGTAAGAGTATTAGCTAGCTATAGCCATACCCCTTTAGAGGTATTTTGTTTGGCCATTTTAGATACAACCAAAGTAAAATGAACATTAATCTTGAGAGAACGATAGGTGTTTGGAGTGAAATTAATGGTGAAAGTGGAACGGATCAAAGTGATTTCAACATAGAAGCATACAGAAATCAAATTTCAGATTTGTCCAGTATAGGCCCTGCTGTTTACTATATGTTTGATTACAATGTAAAGGACTATATATATATCAGCGGTGATGTCAAAAGTGTATTCAGTTATGACAAGTCTGACTTGACGGTACATAAGATATTCTCAAAGGTACACCCTGAAGATCAGCCATTCTTTGCTGTAAAAGCTAGAATGACCATGGATTTTACGAATAGAAACTTACCACTTAATAAAGCTAAGGACTATAAGATAGTGACTGACTTCCGTGTAAAGGACATGAGTGGGGAGTGGAGAAGGGTGCTTCAACAATTTAAAGTGATTGAAACTACTGCGGATAACAAGTTGTCCGTGATTCTGGGGTCATACACTGATATCACATTTTTGAAAGGGGTTAGCTATAATGATAATACGGTATCCTTTTTAGGGCTGAATGGAGAACCATCCTATTATAATGTAAAACCTGATCCATATTATGTCCACCAATACGTTGGGGTTGGTAGTATGATGACTGGTAGGGAGCTGGAAATTCTGGATTATATTGCAAAAGGCTATACCAGTAAGGAAATAGCAGAAAAACTATTCATTGCTGAAGAAACTGTCAAAAAACATCGGAAGAATATCCTTGAGAAGTCTGGCAAGAAAAACATTACAGAGTTAATCGCAGACTTTATTAGAAAAGGATTATTGTAACGGTATTCTACATACGGGGTTAAAATAGAAAAGGCGCTTATAAATATGGGTTTATAAGCGCCTTTTTGACTTTAATACTTATTATTCTTCGTCTTTGAACCAACTGCTATATTTAACGTAGTTGTTAGCTGTTCTTTCAAAAGTTGCTGTCAGTCGTTCATCCAAAGGTTTTATCTTTTTGGCAGGGATTCCAGCATATAGGTAACCAGACTCCAAGACACTATTTTCGAGCACTATAGCGCCAGCTGCAACGAAACAACCTTCTTTGACAATTGCATTGTCCATAACAATAGCTCCCATTCCTATCAGTACATTGTCTTCAATTGTGCAGCCGTGAACAATTGCATTGTGACCAATGGAGACATTGTTGCCAAGGATGGTTTTCGTTTTTTCAAATGTGCAATGAATCACAGCGCCATCCTGAATGTTACACTTGTCTCCGATAATGATACTGTTTACATCACCACGGACAACAGCATTAAACCAAACGCTACATTGGTCTCCCATTTTTACATCTCCAACGATGGTTGCATTTTCGGCAATAAAGCATTCTTTACCCCATTCAGGCTTAAAGCCTCTGACAGATTTTATGACAGGCATATAGTTTTTGGTTGATTGTCGTTCAATTTTCAGCGATAAAGTTAAATGAAAAGGGGCTTTTACAATAAAAAAACCTCATGGAAATTTCCCACGAGGTTTTGTCTAGCCGAAAGGATAATCCTTATCCTTTATAAATTTTACAGAATCGAAACCACATCCATGTGATTTCGATTCTGTGTTTATATTAGAAATTGAATGTGATTCTTGTGTAATAGTATGCGCCGTTGAAGCCCATCTGAACACCTTCCCAATATCCTCCTGTATCTGTTTCGTCAGGGTTTTGCTTGTCAGGATATACATTGAAGATATTTGATCCACCAACTGTTGTTGTCAGGTTATCAAGCAGTTTATATGAAACGCTCAAATCTGTTGCAGCTTTTGGTGAGTATACCTGTAGCAGACCACCACTAGACCAAGTACCCATTACCACTTCGCCGAAGTAGTTAACCCTTGCCATAGCTGACAGCTTTTGGTGATTGTAGTTCAGCGTTAGGTTACCTTTCCATTCTGGAGCAGATCCTTCAAGGTAGTAACGCTCTTTCTCACCAAAGTAAGTTTCATCCATGCCTTCCAGTTCTGCAGATGTTTTAACATCACCAACAACCTCTGTCTTATTGTAATTAGCACCAGCAGTCAACATAAAATTGTGCTCACCAAAAGACTTGTTGTAAGAAGCTACCAAATCCAGACCTTTTGTTCTTGTGTCAATGGCATTGGTAAAGAATGCAGCTTGACTAACACCCATATCATTCATAATGGCAGCTACATCAGCAGACAGGTCATTGCTGTCAAAATATCCTGTCATCACCACTCTGTCCTCAATGTCTATCAGGTAACCGTCTACTGTAACTGTTAAGCCTTCAGCAGGGGAGATCGTCATACCAAGTGAGTAGTTTTTAGAAGTCTCTTCTTTCAACTCAGGAATGCCCAACAGCTTTGCGAGTTCACTATCATTTTTGGATAATACAACTTCTGTAGCAACAAGGTCTCCGCTTTCATTTGGCGTGAAGTCAGTGAAAGTACTGCTGTAATTGGCTTGGTGAATAGAAGGCGCTCTAAACCCTGTACTTGCTGAACCTCTGAATGCAAGGTTGTCTGTAAAGGCATATCTTGAAGATACTTTTCCAGTAAAAGTACCACCGAAGTCACTGTAGTTTTCACCTCTGACAGCAGCACCTACCATCCATTTATCCGTGATGTCCAATTCTGTGTCGATGTAAGCTCCAATATTGGACCTGCTGGCGTTTACTTCATTCTCAGGTCTGTAACCAGGGAACCCTTGAGATCCACCTGCTAAGCCGTTGCGCTCTATTCTATCCCAAGACCATCTTTCGCCTTCGTAAATGTTGTATAGGTCAACTCTATATTCTGTACCAAATGCCAAGCTAAATCCATTGGCAACATCAGGGAAGAATCTTGATACATTAAGGTTGGTTACATTCTGACCGAATGAGAACCCACCAGCATCAAAGCTCGTCAATGCTGTCTCGTTAGCTTCAATTGCATTTGCTGCTTGAGAAGTATTCAAGGTGTTTGACAAGTCAAACATCATCTTGTTGTAACCGAAAACATTACTCAAGTCAACATCCCAGTTACCCATTTTAGACTTAACGCCTACTGCAAATGAGAAATCACTCAAGTCAGTACTGATCACTGGTACAAAGCCTTCAGGATAGATCTGAGGGATATTTCTTGCATCATCAGCACCTCTTCCCCAAGCATCCGCTTCCCCTTGTCTGATACTGGCTCCACCGAATGCGTAGATTTCAGTATTTTCTGAAATGTTTTTACCTGCATTCAAGAATAGGGAAGCATTGTTAGATGCGGCAGTACCAATTCTTCTCATTTCTTCGTAATCAGGTGCACGGTTAGTTCTTTTCTTGCCGTTTATTTGGGCCGTGACATTCAAATAACCGTCCTCACCTAATCCGAACCCGAAGTTGGAACCAACCATATATGTTTCTCCATCACCTTCTTGGTGAATACCTGCAGAAGCATTGATTGACGTAGTTTCAGTTTGTTTTTTCAATACGATGTTGATTACACCAGCAATGGCATCTGAGCCATATTGGGCCGAAGCACCATCTCTCAACACCTCAATTCTTTCAATAGCACTAGCAGGAATGGTGCTTAAGTCAGTTGCCACTTTACCTCTTTCCCTTGTACCGTACATGTTCAGTAGGGAAGCGGTATGTCTTCTTTTACCGTTGATCAAAACCAATACTTGGTCAGGGCCCAATCCTCTAAGTGAAGCCGCTTGTATATGGTCACTACCATCAGAACCGGCGTTTTGGTTGGCGTTAAATGAAGGAACCGCAAACTGAAGTAGTTGTGATACATCTACCTGTCCAACTGAGTTGGTTACCTCATCCAAGTTCAGTACATCTACAGGAACAGCTGTTTCTGTTACAGTTCTGTTGGCATTACGGCTACCGATTACGACAATATCCTCTAACATCACGTCTTCAGACTCCAACTGGACTGAAATAGGTGAGTTGGTTGTTACATTGATTTCCTGAGATTTGAAACCTAGGTAGCTAATCTTCAATGTTATGGGTAAAGAAATGGAAAGGGTGAAATTCCCATCAAAATCCGTTGTAGTACCTTTTGAAGTTCCTTTGATAAGTATACCAGCACCTGGAATAGGAGCATTGTCCTGATCAGTAACCGTACCTTTCAGTTGAATGTTCTGTGCGATAACTGGCAATGTAAATAATGTTGCTAGTGCAACCAGTAAAGTTGTTTGTAGTCTTAATCTCATGTTATTGTGCATTTCAAAAACAGTCTTTTGCCTTGGCTAAGAGGCAAAAGAAAAGGTCATATCAAGTTGAATTTATGATATGACTATGTATAATGATCTGTAAAAGATAATTATTAGTGCGATGTTATAATTTGATTCAAATCAGATCAGGAGTGATCTGTTTTACTGTTGTGGCTTTTCTAATAAGCTGATGCAAAAGTAAGGAGATGCTTGGGAGAGTGGAATTTTTTATTGATATAAGTCAAAAATATATCAAGTTGTTATATATATAACCATATAGGAGTTGCAGATATAACAGTGTTATAGGATTGGTAAAAAAGCGAACGATTTTATGCCGTTCGCTTTTAGTAGCACTTTAATCTTTGTTGTCAAGAAGCTTGCGGGCAATGATTTCTTTCATGATTTCATTGGTTCCGGCATATATTTTTTGAACACGGCTATCTGCATAAGCCCTCGCTATCCAATATTCCCACATATAGCCGTATCCGCCATGTAATTGGACACATTCATCAACCACTTTACACTGTATTTCGGTACAGATATATTTTGCCATGGCGCCTGTCTCGGCGTCCAGTTTACCTTCAGCCAGCAGTTCGATACAGCGATCTACCAAGAGGCGACCCATCTGAATTTCAGAGGCCATTTCTGCGATCTTGAACCTAGTATTCTGAAACTTTGATACAGGTTTGCCAAAGGCTTCTCTTTCATTGACATAGCGGATGGTGTGTTGCAGTGCAGCCTCAGCAGTGGCTATCCCAGTCACAGCAACGATCAGCCTTTCCCTTGGAAGTTCCTGCATCATGTAAATAAATCCCATACCTTCTTCACCGATAAGGTTGGAAGCGGGAACCTTTACATTATCAAAGAAAAGCTCACAGGTATCCTGAGCTTTCATGCCAACCTTCTTGAATGGTTTGTTTTTGGAAAAACCTTCGGCGTTGGTGTCCATCAGCAGTAGACTTATTCCTTTGGCTTTGTCACTATTTTGGCTGTCAGTTTTTACTGCAACCAAAACTAGGTCAGACATATAACCATTGGTTATGAAAGTCTTTGACCCATTTACGATATAATGGTCACCTTCCTTAATGGCTGTTGTTCTGATATTCTTTAGGTCACTTCCAGCTCCTGGCTCAGTCATTCCCAAAGCAGCGATGATTTCGCCAGTTGCCATTTTTGGAAGGTATTTATGCTTTTGCAGTTCGGTTCCTTGGTGTAAAATATAAGGAGCCACAATGTCAGAATGTAGTGAGAAGCCCGGACCAGAGCAACCAGACTTGGCTTGTTCCTCAATTAGGATGGCGCTGTACCTGAAGTCGACATCACTGCCACCATATTCTTCGGGCATATTGATACATAAAAAGCCCATTTCACCTGCCTTTTTCCAGGCTTCCCTAGAAATCATGCCTTCTTTTTCCCATTGGTCATGGTGAGGAACAATTTCCTTTTCATAGAAGTCTCTGACCGATTCAATAAAAAGCTGATGCTCTTCTGTGTAAATGTTTCTTGGAATCATCATTGGTTAGTCAATTTTGGGTTTTCAATGTTTAATTCATTCAGTATTTCTGCAGTATGTTCTCCCAATTGAGGAGCAGGTCTGTATACCTCAAACTCAAAAGCAGAAGACTTGATAGGGAAGCTAAATTGGATTACTTGGCCTTCAATTGGATGGGAGTGCTCACATACCATTTTTCTTGCTTTGATTTGCGGAATTTCTAAAGCACCATTCATTGTAAGTACAGGGGAAAGGCAGCAGTCTATACCTTCGAATTGGAGCAACCATTCTTCTTGTGACTTTGATAAGAAAAGAAGCTTTAGTTCATCAGTTATTTCTTTTGCTTTTTTCCCTGAAGCGGGGTGTTGATTAATCCATTCATCCCTATTGATGCACTCACAGAATCGTTGCCAGAATTTCAGTTCTATGGCGGCCAAGGCTAAATATTTCCCATCTGCAGTTTCATAAATGGCATAGCATGGATGGTTTCCACTTAATAAATCCACAACAAATGCCTGATTTTGCTGCTCGCTTTTGACTTGTGTCAGGTTGATAGCTTGATGAGACATGACACCATCCATCATAGATACATCAAGGTATTGACCTTCACCTGTCCGCAACTTTTGAATGATTGCCGCTAAAATCCCCATGGCCGCTGTTTGGGTTCCTCCTACAATATCTGCTACCTGAAAAGGCAAGACCGCTGGCTTTACATCTTCATTGGGCTGAAGTAAACCACTATAGGCACAGAAATTCAGATCGTGTCCTGCCATTTCCGCATAAGGTCCATCCTGTCCAAAACCAGTAATGGAACAGTAAATGATATCAGGTTTTATTGCCTTTACAGAGGCATAGTCCAAACCTAGCTTTTTCATGGTGCCGGGTCTGAAGCCTTCTACAATGACATCTGAAGTACAGCATAAGGCTTGAAATGCCTCTTTTCCTGATTCAGACTTAAGGTCTAAAGTAATTGAACGTTTGTTGCGATTTATAGCCAAAAAAAGGGACGAGTTGTTTTTCTGGAATGGGGGAGACAGCCTAGCATAGTCGCCCCTCAGTGGTGCTTCCACCTTGATTACATCCGCGCCCATATCAGCTAAGTGTAGGGTGCAAAGTGGCCCAGGAAGTAACCATGTGAGGTCTAATACCCTGATGCCACTCAATGGTTTATCTTGCATGGCTAATGATGGCTTCTTCCTGATAAAAACTTTCTCCATTGGTAGCCATTTCTTTCAGTTTCGGGGTAGGAAGGAAACGGTCACCATATTTGGAAGCTAATTCTTCACACTCTGATACGAATGTCTTGAGGCCAATCGTATCGATGTAAGAAATTAGTCCACCAGTGTATGGAGGAACACCCCAACCAAGGATAGAGCCTATATCAGCATCAGCAGGAGAAGTCACAACGTTTTCTTCCAAACATTTTACTGCTTCCAATGCCTGACGGTGTAGTAAGCGTTTACCAACTTCTTTTGCTGTCAGTTGCTTGCGGGATAATGGATAATGTTCTGATAAACCACTCCAAAGGTGTTTTTTGCCACCTTGAGGGTATTCATAAAAACCTTTACCTTCTTTTTTACCCAATCTGCCAAGTTCTTCTACAAACTTCTTGGCAACTGCCATAGTCGGGTCACCTGTGGTTCCCAAATCCAATTCAGTTTGTTTATTGATTTTGTATATCAATTCGATGCTTACCTCATCAGCTACAGCCAATGGCCCCACAGGCATCCCTACCATTTTTCCTGCGTTTTCGATTAATGCAGGTGAAATACCTTCCTGAAGGCAGGCAAGCCCTTCCAGAATGTAAGTGGTGAAAACACGAGATGTGTAAAAGCCCCTGCTGTCATTCACTACGATTGGAATCTTTCGGATTTGCCTTATATAGTCCAAGGAAAGCGCTACAGCTTCATCAGAGGTTTGTTCTCCCTTTATCAACTCAACCAGTGGCATCTTGTCAACAGGTGAGAAGAAATGCATACCTATAAAATTGTGAGGTCTTGCAGACGCTTCAGCCAGCCCTGTAATAGGAAGTGTAGAAGTGTTGGATGCAAAGATGGAAGTGTCGCTAGTAACAGCTTCAGATTCTTGTGTCACCTTGGCTTTCAGGTTACGGTCTTCAAAAACAGCCTCTATGACTAAGTCACAGTCTTTGACATCTTTTGCGGATGAGGTAGGTTTTATCAGAGATAGAATCTCTTTGGCTTTAGCCTCATTTATTCTGCCTTTGCTGATTCGTTTCTTTAATAGTTCTTCTGAATAGCTTTTCCCTTTTTCAGCACTTTCAAGGGAAATGTCTTTCAAAATAACCTCAATACCAGCCATTGCAGAAACGTATGCAATACCCGCTCCCATCATGCCAGCACCTAAAATACCTACCTTAGTTACTTTTTTGACTGGGATAACCTTTGGACGAGCTGCACCGTTTTCTGCTTTTTTCATGTTGATGAAAAGTGAACGCATCATATTGCGCCCCACATCAGATAAGACACATTGCTTGAAATAACGGTCTTCCACTTCAGATGCACGGTCAAAGCGGAGTTGCAAGCCTTCATAAATAGCATTCAGAATTGCTTTAGGGGCAGGGTAGTTTCCATACGTCATTTTGAGAATATTACCGGCAGCACCTGTAATGTGCATGGCTACTTTTGGGGAGTCAATGTTTCCTCCTGGTAGCCTGAACTTGTCCTTATCCCAAGGTTGTATAGGGTCTCCTTTTTCTTTAATCCATTGTTTGGCTTTAGAGATTAACGCTTCTGGTGACTCAGCCAGCTCGTCTACCATCCCGACTTTCAAGGCAGCTTCTGGGTTAAGCCTTTTTCCTTGTAGGATAGGTTCAAGCGCTTTTTCTACCCCAATCATTCTTGGTAACCGTTGAGTGCCACCTGCTCCAGGAAGCAGACCTAGTGTTACTTCTGGTAAACCAATTTGAATTTTAGGATGATTGAGTGCAATTCTATGGTGACAAGCTAGACATACTTCATAACCACCTCCCAAGGCTGTACCATTGATCGCAGCGACTACAGGCTTGCCGCAAGTTTCCATATAGCGCAGGTCTTTTTTAAGCTCCACTGCCAGTTTGGTGAAAGCTTCACGGTTGGATGCAGCTTCTTTGACATCAGCTCCAACGATAAAATCTTTTTTGGCTGAGGTGACTATGATACCAATCACGTCTTCATTTTCAGCTACAAGCCTGAAGGTCTCACCAAGCTTTTTTCCCATCTTCTGACCAAGTGCATTGACAGGTGCCATGTCATCATTAATGGAGATGATGGCTATACCATCATTATCTATTTTATAGTTGATCATATTGGATTATTCTTTCTTGATTTTGAGAAGGGTTAAACAAGTTCAATGATAGTGGCAATACCCATACCGCCGCCAATACAAAGAGTAGCCATGCCAGTTGCTTTTCCTTGTCTTTCCAGTTCGTCGAGTAATGTGCCCAATAGCATGGCACCAGTTGCTCCAAGAGGATGTCCCATTGCAATAGCACCTCCATTTACATTTACCTGATGATGGGAAATGTTGAGGTCTTCCATAAACCTGATAGGGACAGCCGCAAATGCTTCATTCACTTCAAATAAGTCAATATCGCTGATTTCCATTCCAGCTTTTCTTAAGGCTTTTTTAGCTGATGGAGCAGGGCCGACAAGCATTATTGTAGGTTCTGTTCCTACAATTGCCACACTTCTGATACGAGCTCTTGGCTTCAGATTTAGCTTATCGGCAATCATCTTGTTACCGATTAAGGTGACTGCTGCGCCATCTACAATACCAGAGGAGTTACCAGCATGGTGTAGGTGTTTGATCTGCTCAATTTCAGGGTATCGTTGCAACGCTATTCCATCAAAGCCACCCATTTGTCCCATTATTTCAAATGAAGGATTCAATTGTCCAAGAATTTCAGGAGAAGTGTTTGGGCGAACCATTTCATCATGATCAAGAATCAGGTCACCATTAATGTCTTTGACAGGAACTATGGATTTATGGAAACGACCATCTTTCCAAGCTGCGTCAGCACGTTGGTGGGAAGTGGTTGCGAAAATGTCGAGATCCTTTCTGGAGTAGCCATACTTAGTAGCAATAAGGTCAGCAGAGATACCCTGTGGTACGATATAGCTATCCATGACCATTTCAGGGTCATAAAGTAAGGCAGAGCCATCAGACCCCATTGGTACCCGAGACATCGATTCAACTCCTCCAGCTATCATCAAGTCAGTTTGACCAGCCATTACATAGACAGCAGCTTGGTTGATAGCTTCGAGTCCAGAACCGCAGAATCGGTTAACGGTCACGCCTGCCACGTTTTCATCAAAACCTGCCGTCATAAGCCCGACTTTGGCAATGTCACCACTTTGTTCCTTTACTTGTGTGACGCAGCCAATGATTGCGTCTTCTACATAACTGGTGTCTAAGTTATTGCGGTCTCTAAGTGCAGTGAGTGTATTGGCTAATAGGTGGGAGGCTTTGATATTATGCAAAGCACCATCTTTTTTGCCCTTGCCTCGGGGTGTCCGAACGGCATCAAAAATAAAGGCATCTGTCATTTGATTGGATAGTTTAAAGGTTAGAAAGTAGAATTATTCGATTGAGCTTGTGTAGCAAACGAAGTTACACAAGGAGCTTTCTTTTGGACTTATTTTAGTTAATTATTGTAATATTTACAATTAATAATGAATTTTTATTCATTATTTGGTGTGATCTTGGTTTGTCGGAATATAATCATTGTAAAAAGTGGTATTTAGCATATTTTTTGATTGTATAAAATGCAGATAAAGCTAAGACTTATGGAACTCTGCGTGGATACCCGTTTCCTGTCAGTATTAAAGGAAAAAAAACACAGTTTAGTTATTCTGAGTTGGAAGCAAGCTACTGAACATATGAATGAGGGGGAGTTTTATGTTTCCATCAACCATTTTCTTCAATCAATTCTGTTTAAGCCACAACGAATTGTCATTGACGTAGAGCTGATGCATTTTGTATGGGATCAAAGACATGGTCACTGGCTCTTCGACCTTTTTTATGGCTATTGCCCAAAGAATATAGGAATAGTACCTGCTCATGACCTGTTTGTCCAGATTGCTATAGAAGATATTATTCAGAAGTATTTTAAAGGAAGGTCTGAAATACTATGTGATCAGTTTGAAGCAAGAAAGTGGGTATTGAATCAACCCATTTCTTCTTTATCTAATAAGTTTACCTTGAATTAGGGGCACACCTTTTAAGCTTGCGTTAATAGGTGTGTTTTTCGTTTTAGAGTGCGTTCTTGATAAAATCTGGTTGGTCAAAAGAATGGAAGATTTGACTATCCAATGAATCGAATACATGAATATTTGACAGTAATGCTTTTTCCCTGTTCCCACTCAACTTAAGGTTTCCATACGACTGATAATCAAGCCATGGTAATATGAATTTTGGATCCTGATCTGAATATTTTTCAAAATAAGCCCATTGAGATACTAGTTTGCTGTCCTTATCAATCCAGACGTAGTATTTGTTTTCAGGAGTATTTCCCACCTTTTCAAAGGTGAGTTGAATGACATCAGCTAAGGTTCCATGTTTGGTGCTATCATTACCAATATACTGAAGTGTAACACCTGTATCTTTTAGTTTAAAAGGCATTACAAGCCAATAACTGTCATTAACCCAAGTTCCTTTAGCTTGATTAATGTACTTTTTGAGGGAGTCTGTATCAGTCAATTCTTTACCATCCCTTAGTACTTTTCCTTCACCTGAATTGATATTCAGTAGACTGATATTTCCATTGGGATAATCAATACGTACATTTCCAGTAAACTTATCCCAAACAAGATTTCTTCTTCCAAAGAAGTTCCAAGAGATATAATGTGTATTGTCCCAATTGGTTCTTCCTCCACTTGCACTCATGACACTATCTGCAAGCTCAATCGCTTTTTTATCAGATCCTTTCTCATTAAAACCTTTGGCAGACGGGTTGTCGCCAATTTCTTTTTGTTGAGTTTCATCTTGCTGATGTTGTGGCTGACAAGCCCAGCAGCAAAGACCTAATACGATTGTTAGGAAGCAATGCCTGAATTGGGAAGCGTATGGATTTGCCATAAGTAAGGAATTGTTAGTTTATCATTAGAAATATGCATTTACACTAAGAGAAACACTGTATATGTCCTTTGGCCTTACTCCATTAACAAACATATCGGCCATATGAATTACCAATGCACCAGTTTCTGCCATAAAATCTACTTGTTTGATGAAATATGTTTCTTTCAGTTTCAGCTGAACAGTAGCCCCAATAAACTGGTAAAACTGCATGGCATCATTGAATTCGTAATAGTCTTCAGCAAATTTATCTGGTAGGTTATAATCTGAATTATTACTGATATCAAAAATGCTGTTGATACCTATAGTTGGGGATATGGCAACCTTTTCGTTGATCTTGATGCGATAGAGGATAAAAGTATTTTTCCATGAGAGGACATGTATGGTTGTGCCTCCAATACTCTTCGGGACATACCCATACATAAAGTCCATTAGCCAGCTTTTCTTTTTAAGGAAAGAATAACCAACTCCTGTAGATAGCCAACCATTGTTTCCTGCATATTGAAGTTTCACATGGTTAGGTGAGTACCAGTGTTTGGTCTCAGTTTGGGCAAATGAAGGCTCAAATGAGAGGAGAGAAATTAAAATGAAAACTGTAGCTAAAAGTACTCTCATAAGTTAGTAGTCTATCCTGTTGACTATGACTGAATCCAGTTGCACTTCTATGATAGCAAAGGTTCGTTGGCCAGACAGGTCCACTGTCAGGTACCTGACTCCATCTTCGAAAGACTCCTCAAAACTGTATTTGCCGATATGACCATGCATGGAAAGTGTGACTTTGAAGTTCTTCATAAGTGAACTAAGGCGTTCCTGTTGTTCAATTGTAAAGGTATTTGAGGTTGGAGGGATATGTGAGAGTGTTAGCGTATGAGTGTGGTTAAGTCCATCAGTTAATTCTTTTTCAATCCATTCAAATTCAGGAACCTGATTGCTTTCCAATGTAACATTGTCAAAAACAACAAACTTAATATCGTTATAGACGAAGCTGTAATTCCTTTCCCCAAACATGATAGCATATACATCTTCACCGTTGGATAGGTAATCGTGGTTACCAATGACAGTAAGAAATGGAATGGGAAGGTCTGCCATATGGTTATGAAAAACCTCAAACTCCCTCAAAAAACCATTGTCAGCAATGTCACCTCCATGTAGCACAAAGGATAACGATGAGTCTTGAGCAATCAAGTCCAATGCATCTGTAAAGCTATCGTAAGCGAGGTGATTGTCACTGATTAGTGCAAACCTGAAAGGTTGAAAAGTGTCTGAAGAGTTGATTAGGATTTTATTGAGTTGATTACTAGTTGTATTCCTTTCATCCTTGTCTACAAAGGTTTGGTAGGGGCTGTAATCAAACGTTTTGGTACAACCAGTGAAAGATATTATGAGTGAAGATAGAAAAATGGAAGTCAGTAGAGTCAAGCATCGCATAGCAGTTTTGTGGGTGAATGTGGTTGGAATTCAAAAAGGCTTGAAGAGGTAGTTAGGGGTGAAGCACCTTATATTACGTAAGTATAAATAGGATTTTTTGGTTTGAAGTCATTATCAAATAATTGATATATTAGGAATTGTTAACTGACATGGCTAGTAGGGGAATAACCTTGAAGCCAAAACCAAAGCGCTTGATTTGCGTTTCAAAATGATTTAAAGCGATTTATGGTTAAGTTGTAAATGAGTATAGAAGCTTGTGGTGTTAAGGTATTACATAAGATGAGTGCAAATGAAATCAATGTATGACAGAGACCATATTTGAAAATCAGTATGTCAGGATTCTTTATTGCGAAGAGAAAAGTTTGGTTGAGACAGTTTGGTTTCGATCAACAAAAAATATGAGTGATAGTGAATACCTCGAGGCAATTGACCAGCTTTTTGGAAGCTTCACGAAGTATCGTCCACTCAAGTCAATTGGAGGGCACCGGGATTTTCTATTTGTTATTGACCCGAAAATCCAGTCTTGGATTGCTCGTGCAGCTGTCTCTTTGGTTCCGAAGTATAACGGCATAGTTGTCTCTGATGAGATTTTTGCAAGAATGTCAGCTCAACAGATGTTTGAAGAAATCACTTACGCTGACAATACCATAATTACCAAATTTTTCAATTCCAGAAGTGCTGCTTTTTTATGGCTAGAGCAGATTAAAGCATAAAAACTTTTTCAATTTAGATGAATGTTGGATGAAGCAACTTTACTATCAAAATGAATATATCAGGGCTTACTTTGACAAGACTAACCAGATCTTCGAACAGATTTGGCTTCCTGAAACGTTATCGATGACAAACAAGGACTATAAACGAATCTCATACGATATCATTGACTTATATAAAAAGTGTTGCCCACAAAAAGTGATCGCAGACTTACGGGATTTAAGGTTTATGGTAGATCCTTCACATGAAAAGGAATTGGCTGTTGAGCTGAATAAGATTGCACTCAAAATGATGGCTATCGTCTTGCCTGAAAACCTGTTTTCCAAAATTGATGTGGAAGAAACAGTTGAGATGTTGAAGAAAATCGGACTGAATGTGGAGGTTTCTTATTTTCAGACTTATGAGAAGGCGGAAGAATGGTTGAATAATGAATTTTCAAATGATAAACTAGATACCACATTTTAGCTTATGACTTCTAATTTATATGCAGATAAGTTTGTGGAAATAGTTTATGATGCTGGTCAAAGTCTTCTGATCCATTATTGGTATGAAAGTACCAGTCAGATGTCTGATGAGGATTATCAAAAGACAGTTAGCATTCTTGTGCGTGTTTTTCAAAAGTATAAACCATTGAAATGCTTGGCTGTGACCAATAAAATGCAATATGTTGTGACTCCTGAACTGCAAAAGTGGGTAAGTCAGCAGTTTTTGGGTATTGCAGCCAAGTATAATGGAATAGTCGTTTCTGAGAATATATTTACACTGCTTTCAGTTGAGCAGCTGATGGAAGAGTTGGATGAAGCTGGTGAAAGGACTATCACCAGATATTTTACAGACCAAGAGCAAGCTGAGGAATGGCTTCTTTCTATATAGTATGAGTAATCAGGTTTTACTTTTTAGCCTTTAAAATTGAATCTACCTGATTTTTAAATAGCTACTTTTTGATAAGCTTCACCTCTGCATTATTTCTCCAAAAGTGTTTATAATTTCTGACGTGATTTTAATTAGTCTTTCTATCTTTGCGGCAAATAAAAGATATAATGGAACAGACTACGATTCAGGAACTGATTAATTCTTATAAAGTTAGATTCTTGCCAGAAAAGGCAGCAGGGAAAAACTTCACAATGCATTTCGATATTCAGGGAGAAGGTGCCCAACCCTTTTCTATACAGGTGAAAGACGGTGCTTTTACTCTGTCAGAAACATTGGAAGGAGATGCTGACTGTAAGATGACGGCAGACATTGATGACTATATTAAAATAGAGACAGGAAAGATGAGTCCGACTGTGGCTGTGTTCTCAGGAAAAGTGAAGGTAAGTAACGCACTGAAACTTCCTGAGTTTTTGCAGATGTTCAGGGGCTTTGTGTCCGTAAAGAAAGAGGGTTTACTCTAACATTGAGTATGCCCTTTTTTGTTTTTTAATCCATAGGCAGGGTTAAAAAATAGCTATTAAGCAATCAACAAAGTGGTAAAAGTTAAATTTTGGCTTATTTTTGCGCCAAATTTCTTCACATTCGATAAATAAATAGGACAAATGATCTTATTCTTTCAGGGTGCTCATGACAATGTATTTGCCGTTCATGCCACCGAAAAACTTTCTCAGGATAGTGTAGCCAGACTGACTTGGTTATTTGGTAATGCGGAACTGCTTGAAACTGAAACAGTAGATGGTTGGTTTGTTGGTCCGAGAAAGGAAATGCTGACTCCTTGGAGTACCAATGCCGTTGAGATTACCCAAAACATGGGTATTGCAGGTTTGCTGCGTATTGAGGAATTCACCAAAGTAGAGTCTGACAAGACAGCTGACTTTGACCCAATGCTGCAAGCACTGTACGAAGGGGTGGACCAAAATATCTACCGTATTGACATTGAGCCAGAGCCTGTAAAGTATATCGATAATATTGCCGCTTACAATGAAGCGGAAGGTTTGGCATTGAGCCAAGATGAGATTGATTACCTGACAGAGGTAAGTGAAAAACTGAACAGAAAACTGACGGATTCAGAAGTATATGGTTTTGCACAGGTAAACTCTGAACATTGCCGTCACAAGATCTTTAACGGTGTTTTTGTGATTGACGGGGAGGAGATGCCTAGCTCGCTTTTCCAACTGATCAAGAAGACTTCTAAAGTAACTCCTGAAAACCTTGTTTCTGCATACAAAGATAACGTAGCATTTATCCAAGGTCCTAAAGCGGAGCAGTTTGCTCCAAAAACACAGGATAAGCCAGATTTCTTTGAAACAAAAGAAATTGAGACTGTACTTTCACTGAAAGCAGAAACGCACAACTTCCCAACTACAGTTGAGCCATTCAACGGTGCTGCAACAGGTGCAGGTGGTGAGATTCGTGACCGTTTTGCAGGTGGAACAGGTTCAATTCCGTTGGCAGGTACAGCGGTATATATGACTTCTTACTCTCGTCTGGAAGAGGACAGAAAGTGGGAGCAAGCTACTGAGGCAAGACCTTGGTTGTACCAATCTCCAATGGAAATCCTGATCAAGGCATCTAACGGTGCATCTGACTTTGGTAACAAGTTCGGTCAGCCATTGATCTCAGGTTCCGTACTGACATTTGAGCACTTTGAAGATGCTAAAAAGCACGGCTTTGACAAGGTGATCATGATGGCTGGCGGTATTGGTCTGGCTAAGAAAGAGCATGCCCTGAAAAACACACCTGAAACAGGTGATAAAGTGGTTGTAATGGGTGGTGACAACTATCGCATCGGTATGGGCGGTGGCGCTGTATCATCAGTAGCAACAGGTGAATTCTCTAACTCAATTGAATTGAACGCCATTCAGCGTTCTAACCCTGAGATGCAGAAGCGTGTTTACAACGCGATCCGTGCCATGGTTGAGTCTGATGAGAACCCAATCGTTTCTATCCACGACCACGGTGCAGGTGGACACTTGAACTGTCTATCAGAGTTGATTGAGGAAACAGGTGGTGTAATTGATGTTTCAAAACTTCCTGTAGGAGACCCAACGCTTTCTTCTAAAGAGATTATCGGTAACGAGTCTCAGGAGCGTATGGGCTTGGTGATGAAACAAAAAGATATTGAAACGTTGCAAAGAGTAGCTGACCGTGAGCGTGCACCAATGTACGTGGTAGGTGAGACTACTGGTGATATGCGTTTCACTTTTGAAGATAAAAAGACAGGTCAGAACCCAATCGACATGCCGTTGGAGAACTTCTTCGGTAAAGCACCTAAAACGGTGATGAACGATTCGGCTAAGCCTAGCAACTTCGCAGATGTTGATTATACAGCTGAGCAGCTGAGTGAATATCTGGAAGGCGTACTGCAACTGGAAGCAGTAGCTTGTAAGGATTGGCTGACTAACAAGGTTGACCGTTCGGTAACAGGTCGTGTAGCGAAACAGCAAACAGCTGGTTCATTGCAGTTGCCATTGAACAACTTGGGCGCTATGGCAGTGGATTACAGAGGTGAAAAAGCAATTGCTACGACTATTGGTCATGCTCCAGCTGTTGCCCTGATCGATCCAGCTGCTGGTTCTAAGATTGCAATTGCTGAGGCACTGACTAACCTTGTTTGGGCACCATTGACACACAAGATCTCTCAAGTTTCACTTTCAGCTAACTGGATGTGGCCTTGTAAGAATGAAGGAGAAGACGCTCGTCTTTATAAGGCAGTAGAAGCTACTTCTGAGTTTGCTTGTGCTTTGGGTATCAATATCCCGACAGGTAAGGACTCACTTTCAATGACACAGAAATACGGTGATGACAAGGTGTATTCTCCGGGTACAGTGATCATCTCTTCTGTAGCAGAAGTAAGTGACCTGAAGAAAATTGTAGAGCCAGTTGCGCAGAAAGGCAAGAAACTGTTCTACATCGATTTCTCTAAAGATGCATTCAACTTGGGTGGTTCTTCATTCGCCCAAATCATCAATAAAGTAGGTAAAGCAGCACCAACAGTTCAGGATGCGGCTTATTTCAAGACAGTGTTCAATACCATTCAGGAGCTGATCGAAGCGAACCAAGTGGTAGCTGGTCACGATATCTCTGCGGGTGGTTTGATTACAGCAGTTCTTGAAATGTGCTTCGCCGAGCCTGATCTGGGTATGAACCTTGACGTTTCTGCATTGAACGCAGACCTGATCAAGACTCTGTTCTCTGAGCAACCTTCGGTATTGTTGCAGGCAAACGATGCAGATGCAGTAGCAAAAGTACTGACAGAGGCAGGTGTTGATTTCCATATCATTGGTGAAGCTGTTGAAGGTACTGAAATTGCACTGAGACACGGTGACAATGCTTATACATTTGATGTAGCAGCATTGCGTGACGTTTGGGTGAAGACATCTTACTTGCTTGACAAAAAGCAGTCGGGAGAGAAGTTGGCAACTGAGCGTTACGAAAACTACAGCATCATGCCACTTCAGTACACATTCCCTGAAGGCTTTACAGGTAAACTGGCAGCACTGGGTCTGAACCCTGACAGAAAAGAGAAGTCTGGTATCAAGGCAGCGATCATCCGTGAGAAAGGGGTGAACGGTGACCGTGAGATGGCTTACTCCATGCATCTGGCAGGTTTCGACGTGAAAGACGTGCACATGACGGATTTGATCGCTGGTCGTGAGGATCTTTCAGATGTAAACTTTATCGTATTCGTAGGTGGATTCTCTAACTCAGACGTACTGGGTTCTGCTAAAGGCTGGGCTGGAGCCTTCCTTTACAATGAGAAAGCAAAGCAAGCATTGGATAACTTCTACGCTCGTGAAGATACACTTTCACTGGGTGTTTGTAATGGTTGTCAGGCAATGGTGGAACTGAACCTTGTGAACCCTGAGCATGAGCAGCGTCCTCGCATGTTGCACAACATGTCTCACAAGTTTGAGTCAGGTTTCGTGAACATGTCAATCCCTGCTGAGACGAATGCAGTTATGCTGAAGTCACTAGCTGGTAGCAGACTAGGTATCTGGATTGCGCACGGTGAAGGTAAGTTTGATCTTCCTTACGAGGAAAGCCGTTACAACATTGCAGGTAAATACAGCTATGAGGCTTACCCTGCGAACCCTAACGGTTCTGACTACAATACAGCAGCACTTTGCTCGGCGGATGGTCGTCACTTGGTGATGATGCCTCACTTGGAGCGTGCGATCTTCCCTTGGAACTGGGCTAACTACCCTGCAGGACAGAAGGCTAACCATGAGGTTTCACCTTGGATTGAAGCATTCGTAAATGCGAAAAACTGGATTGCTGACAAGGCAGGCAAGTAAGCTTAAGTATGGCAACAGGTAAGGAGCCTTTCGGGGCTTCCTTTTAGATAAAGTAACTCCGTAGGAAATAGGTTTTCCTGCGGAGTTTTTTCACTTAATGATATGAGGGGAAAAAAGTAAAGCCACCTTTTTGAGGTGGCTTTTGAATTGATAGTGGTAAAAAGTAGAATCATAGTGGGGTGACAGATTCTATGATCTCATCGAAGTTAAAAGGTTTCTGTAGTAAATTGTCTGCGCCTGATTCTAGAGCTCTTTCAATACTGTCACTATCGTCATTGCTCATTAAGATAAATGGGATATGGGCTACCTCTTGGTTAGACCTTACTTCTTGTAGCAAATCAAAACCACTAGAGTCTGCCAAATAGCAGTTGCATAAAATCATTAATGGTTTGAAAAGCAGGATTTGAACAAGTGCTTCTCTTGCGTTTGTGGCAACTTTGGTCTCAAACCCTTCTGCTTGGAGTAATGAAACGATATTGGTTCTGGATTGGTAATCATCATCAACAATAAAAATCATGCTCATAACTGGAAATGGATTTTTTGAAGTTGGTTCAATTAATACAATTTTTTTGAACCTTGATAAAGTCAATTCCTGTTTGGTGAATTAACGTTTGTCATAAACGCTGGGATTTCCATATAGGTGGACTTTTGTGTAAATAGCTTACAGGGTGTAGGGTTTTAGGTTTAGTGAATTAAAATTCAAATGAAATTCTGTTCCTCAACATTGAAAACACTAACGAACTATAAAAAAAAATCCTTGTAATGATGTAAGTTAATTGATTGATAATGTGTGAATAGTTGAATAATTATTTGCGCTACTGAAAGGAAATAGAAAACTGGGTTTGAACTTACGTTTCCAACCTTTTAAATTCGCGTCCACATACTTTTCTAACCAAAATACAAACAGGATATGCAAGCAGAAAACCTGAAGAAAATTGCACTTAATGACATTCATGAGTCACTTGGTGCTAAAATGGTGGGTTTTGCAGGGTACAACATGCCAGTACGCTACACATCAGATATTGAAGAGCACAAAACAGTAAGAACAGGTGTTGGGGTGTTTGATGTATCACACATGGGTGAATTTATGTTGAGAGGCCCTAAAGCTCTTGACCTCATTCAGCGTGTAACATCAAATGACGCTTCAAAATTGGTAGATGGAAAAGCTCAATATTCTTGTCTTCCAAACCATGAAGGTGGTATTGTTGATGACCTGATTGTATATCGTATCAGTGAGGAAGAATACATGTTGGTAGTGAATGCTTCCAATATCGAAAAGGACTGGAACTGGATCAGTCAGTTCAATACAGAAGGAGTGGAGATGGAAGACATCTCTGATAACCTTTCTCTGTTTGCAGTACAAGGACCTAAAGCATTCGAAGCACTACAGTCATTGACTGATGTGAACCTTGCTGAAATGGGCTTCTATACATTTGAGATTGGTACTTTTGCTGGGCTAGATAATATCGTGATCTCGGCAACAGGTTATACTGGTGCTGGAGGATTTGAGCTTTATGTGCCAAATGACAAAGCGGTAGAAGTTTGGAACAAAATCTTTGAAGCTGGTAAGGATTGGGATATCAAACCAATTGGTTTGGCTGCTCGTGATACACTTCGTTTGGAGATGGGGTACTGCCTGTACGGTAATGATATTGATGACACAACTTCACCATTGGAAGCTGGTCTTGGTTGGATTACCAAATTCACAAAAGACTTTACAAACAGTGAGGCAATTAAAGCACAAAAAGAAGCTGGCGTAGAGAAGAAGTTGGTTGGTCTTGAGATGATTGAAAAAGGAATTCCAAGACAAGGGTATGAAATACTTGATGCTGATGAAAACGTAATCGGTAAAGTAACTTCTGGTACGATGTCTCCAATGTTGGGTTATGGTATTGCAATGGCGTATGTTCAGACACCTTTTGCCAAGCTTGATACAGAGGTTTACATTGCTGTAAGAAAAAGAAGACTGAAAGCTAAAGTTGTAAAGTTCCCTTTCTACAAAGGTTAATTTTCAGCTAAGCTTTAATGATACTAAAAGCCCACTATTTATAGTGGGCTTTCTTTTTTTATCATCAGGTAATGGTCCAATAGGTTTACGGCAATTGGAATCATGTCGTGCGGGTCTCTGAAAATATAGAATGGAATTCCTTTCTCATTGAGAATATCTTTGTATCGGTTGATTTCTGTAGCGTTTTTGGGTGGATATTTTTTGACTCCCCTTATAAATATTCCTTTGACCTGCTCTGGAAATTCAAGTGCAATTTTGTAATAAATGAGGGGGTCGTTTTGCCCGCTGTCTCCAACGAAAACAAAAGGTTTAAGTGGAGCACTATTGAGCAAAAAACGAATCCTGTCAAGCTTGTGTTGATTCTTTCGACTGTGATGAGATTGCTTTTTCCACAATAAGTGTTTCAATCTTTTGAATGGCTTTAGGTAGATAGGACCATCCGGAAACTCTCTATTGTTAAGAAACAGCTTTATAATCAGAAACAGATTCATCTCACTGTTTGATACATAAAAGAAATTACCTCCTCTTTTACTGAAAAGGTTATAAAAGTCACTCATGTGTTTCACCTCTTTCCTTTTGAGTGCATTATACCTGAGAACCGTGGAAAGGCGCTTGAAAAGATTGGTGGCAAAAGTCTGAAGAATGGTGTCGTCAATGTCAGAGATAACTCCAAAGCTGTCTTCCTTGATTGGGTAAACATCAGATTGACTTATTTCAGGTATATAAATTTTCTCTTCTCCATGTAACAGAGAATACTGAATGTCTTCAGACGTAAAATGGTGACCTACTTTTACCGGAAAGTTTAACTGAAAGTAGCCGTGGCTATCTGTAGTCACTTCACAGGATTGATTCAAATACTGAATACAGATCGGTGTGTTACTGACTTTGTGGATGGTGTAGAGTTTATATAACCTATTGATATTTCGCCAAATACCATCCTTCTTCTTTACTTCAAGGTGTTTGTTCTTCAGCCTTAATATTTGTCCTTCCAAACAAAGGCTATCTTTACATATCAATCCTGTTTGTGGTAATATGACGAGTTTTCTACTCAAACTTTTCTTTTTATTTAGTACAAAAAAACGCTTAAGGAGTTGTACTTTTAGAAGATACTTTGCAAGCATACAGTTGCTTGCCTAAAGCATAAAAAGTATTTACAGGTATTATGGTGCATATGGTATGCATATTATATGTCAATTATGCCTAATTATTTGCTGAACAACAAATTATTAAGAATCAAATAAATGAAGGTACTAGCAGTTATTAATCCTATCTCGGGTGATACCGATAAGTCTGATTTCATAACTATACTTTCATCCGAGATTGAAAAGCGCAACGGTGAGTTGTCCTTATACTATACTTCTGGTGAAAATGATGACCTGAAGCTACTGGAAGCAATCAACGAAAGTAAGCCTGACAGAATTTTGGCAGTAGGAGGGGATGGTACCATGCTGATGGTAGCCCGAAACCTGATTAACAGGTCTCAGAAAATGGCAATTATACCAATGGGTTCTGCCAATGGAATGGCTACTGAACTTGAGATACCAATAAACCTGAGGGATGCTATAGAAGTTGCTTTGGACTCTTCCAACACGCTTAAATTAGACCTTATTCTGATCAACGGAAGACATTATGGTATTCATATTGGAGACGTTGGGGTCAATGCCCAGATTGTGGAAGGCTTTGAAAAAGAAGGTTCAAGGGGAATGCTTTCCTATGCCAAACATTTCCTGAATGCTTTGCAAGAGGCTGAGATGATTAAGTTTGAAATTCTGGCAGATGGTAAAACCTATTTTAGGGAAGGCTATATGTTGGCATTTGCAAATGCACAAAAATATGGAACGGGAATTATTCTTAATCCAAAAGGTAAATTGACAGATGGGAGGTTTGAGATTTGTATTGTTAAAGACAAGTCATTTGAGTCAATCATTTCTGCTGGTTTGACCAAGCTTTCACCTTTCTTTGTCAATGAGGATTCAGTAGAGGTGATCAGTTGTAAGAGAGCAACCGTAAAAATGGAAAATAGCCAAACCCTTCAGGTAGATGGGGAAGTACTGGGCAAGTATACAGATATAGAAGCAGAGGCAGTCAGAAATGCAGTTTCTATTATTGTACCCCAAAAACGTATTTCTTTATTCTAAAAAAATAGCCTTGTGCAGTCAAATGACACACAAGGCTATCTTTATATTTTTTAAAACCGTATGGTTACGATCTTTTTCTCTTTTGAGCGATCTCCACTTTGATCTTACGACCTTGGTGTTGTGCACCGTGAAGTTTAGTCAGGACTTTACCTGCAACTTGCTTGTCAACGTCAAAGAAAGAGTATTCTCTTCTTAGGTCAATGCTACCAAGGCTGGCAGAGTTGATCCCTGTGTTATCACAGATGATTCTTACCAATGCACCCTTGTTAATCTTGTCCATTTCCCCAAGGTTCATAAAGAAACGCTCACTGTTGCCATTGAAGTTTCTTTTGCCTCTTCTTTCGCCACTACGAGCACCGTCTCTGCTATCTCTGCTGCCTTCTCTACCGCCTCTTCTGTCACGTCCGCCATCTCTGCTGCCGAAACGATCATTTCTGTCTCTACTACCACCTCTACGCTCTCTAGCATTGATGTCTTCAGCACCACGGTAATAGTCTAAGAAACGGTTGAACTCAACTGAAACAAATCTTTGAATCAGTTCTTCTTTTGATAGCTCTTGAAGCGACTCATAGATGCTAGGCAAGAACTTATCTACTTCATCCTCTTTTACTTCAACATTGTTGATTCTGTCAACAAGTGAGAAAAGTTGGTTTTGGCAGATATCATGTCCGCTAGGAACTTTTGTATAGTTGATCTCTTTCTTGATAAATCTAGAAAGATCCTTGATTCTGTTAACCTCTCTAGGAGTAACCAAAATAATGGAAACACCTGATTTACCTGCACGACCTGTTCTACCACTTCTGTGTGTGTAGCTTTCAAGGTCATCTGGCAAGTTGTAGTTGATTACGTGAGTAACGTCGTTTACGTCAATACCTCTGGCAGCAACGTCAGTCGCAACCAAAAGCTGAACGCTTCTTTCACGGAATTTACGCATTACGTAATCACGTTGCGCCTGCGAAAGGTCACCGTGTAGCGCTTCTGCATTGTAACCGTCTTTTGCAAGGCTTTCAGAAACCTCTTGAGTCTCTCTTCTTGTACGACAGAAAATAACGCCGAAAATCTCAGGGTAGAAGTCAATTACCCTTTTAAGTGCTGCATAACGGTTACGACCTTCTACCATGAAGTAGTTGTGGTCAATGTTAGTGGCACTTTGGTTACGATGTCCTACCGAAATCTCAAGAGGCTCGTTCATATACTTTTTGGCGATCTTTTCTACCTCTTTAGACATGGTAGCTGAGAACAACCAAATTTTTCTTTCTTCTGGAGCATATGAAAGAATCTCGTCGATGTCGTCATGGAATCCCATGTTGAACATCTCGTCAGCCTCATCAAGTACGGCATACTTGATAGTATCCAGCTTTACAACATTCTTTTTGATTAGGTCAATCAGACGACCAGGAGTAGCCACGATGATGTGAGCGCCTCTTCTGATATCCTTGATTTGCTTCTCAATGCTTGCACCACCATATACAGGTACTACATTGATTTTAGGAAGGTACTTACTAAAGTCCTGAAGACCATTTGAGATTTGCAGACAAAGCTCTCTTGTAGGACAAATTACGATTCCTTGAGTTGCTCTGTCAGCAGGATTGATCATTTGCAGCAATGGCAGTCCAAAAGCTGCTGTTTTACCTGTCCCCGTCTGGGCCAGTCCCACGATGTCATCTGCGTTGCCAGCTAAGATTTGAGTAATTGCTTGTTCCTGAATAGGTGTTGGAGTTTCAAAACCCAAATCTTCAATTGCACGAAGAATTTCTTCTTGCAGTCCTAAATTTTTAAAAACCATTCTTTACTTTTATTCTGTAATAAGATCTTAAGATTGCCTTGCCCTTGCATATTGAGCACAAAAGCAAAACTTAGCGCTATGCACAACGGACGTTGTACACGAGGTTTAATTTATGACTTGCTACGCGACCAGAAATGACAAACGCGACATCTATGAACAGCAAATCATGTTAAACAGCGGCTACAATTCAAAGGCGCAAAGGTACGAGAATTGTAGTAAATTCCATCTCCTTTTTGAAATTATTCTAAAATAGGAGCATACTTTTGTTTATTTCTATTTCCTGATCAGTTTGTACACCTCTAATTATGCCTAACTATCAAGAACTAAAAATCAAATTGATAATTGATTGTTTTTGTATTTCGGAAATACGGTGAAAGAACATTCACTTTAGGGTATTGGTTTAGTTTTACTTGATAAAGTACTGCTTTCAGACCGAATTTCTTATCTATTATCAATAAAAAATGGATCAGACCTTAGAACTGATCCATGATTTGAATTATTTTAGGCAAGGTTGCATTAATATGTTTAACTAGAGGTTAATAATTGTAAAATATTGAAATTTTCTTGTTGGCTAAGTACCAGAAGTATCCCATTCCTTCCTGATTTTTCCATTCTTGAAAAACCAATTTGCTAATCCGTAGCTATGACCTTTGCCTTTATATTCATGTTTCTTGACATAGTTACGCTTGTTGACTAGTTTGTTGAGGCTTCGAGTGATTTTGCCTTTCACTTTATCCTTAGTCCTTTCTTTTGGGTCATTTTCAATTTCTTTTGCAGCTTCCATTCCAAAGTCAAGCAATTCGTTACTGACCATCAACTTGTTACTTTCCCAAAGTGCTTGAATTACAAAAATGTCCCAATCGGAAAGCCTGTAACCCTGTTGGTTTTTTTCTCCAGCAGCTTCAACCACTTCTAGAGGTACTTGATATTCTTGTTCGAATTCTTTGGGTAGTACTTCATCAGAAGAAGGGGTTTCTTCCTTAATATCTGGCTGTATCACCTGTTTTGTAGATGCGGTAGCCATATTCTTATCAGTTTTCAATTGCTCACCAATAACCAATGGGTCTAGTGAATTACCTCCTTTTCTAAGCTCTCTCCGTTTAATTTGAAGGTCTGCTATTGCTTCCTCAACTCTTGCAATCTGAAACTGTAACTGTCTATGTTCGGACTGGTAGATATCCAACAATTTTTCAATTTCTTCTTCTGTCAGCTGACTTCCATACATGGCTGAATAGGTGTTTAGAGTTCTGAAATCAAAAGGTAGTGATGAGGGGTGAGATCAATAAAGTGGAAAATAGATTTGATAGTTACTGACTGTGGTATGAAGATAATGAAAATAGAAATGTAATTACAAAAAGGAGGTTGATTTTCAGTGAATTCCTTTTGAATTTACGAAAAAGGGGAGCTTTTAAGCTCCCCTTTTTAGGCTATAGAATCATGGTGAGATTACTGTGTTGAAAAACTCAAAGTACCTTTTTTAGTACTGGCTCTTTGATCAGGATTTTCCAACCGTCTTTTTCTACTTTGTATTTTATTTTTTCTGAAAAAAGAAGGTTGATTCCAATATTTGAACCAAGTCCAATTCCCATTCCAGCCAAGATAGAATTCGTAGTAGAGAGTTTGTCAGTTCTACTCCAATAGTTGCTAAGCAGCACATTCCCTATAGTGGCACTTAGTTTCAGAGCAGGTTTGAGCCACTGTCTTGATTTCCTGAATTTCCGGAAGCCAGTGATGTCCTTTACATTGAGATAGCGTTTGCCGCTAAAAGTATTCTTCTTGTGCTTTGGTGAATTAAGAATGACCATCTGCCCATCTATTTTGAGCACTTTTCCTGATACGGTTTCATCTTGTCCCAAATAGCCATCATAATTGAAGGCTACCAGATCTCCTTTTGAAATTTCAACTGTATCTTGTGTTAATGTGTGAACTAAAATTAGGTTTGATTGCGCACTTCCAGTCTGAATAGCAAATAGCACCCAAACTGAAAGAAAAAAGATAATTTTTTTCATTAAAATTTTTCAGCAGTTGATAGAATAGTAATATTGATTCGCAATTTTTGTAAAAATTAAAGCTGCAATATATTTTTTTACTTGAAATAATATCAATAAACGAGGATGAGAAATTTAATAAAACCATTCCTGGCTATTGGTTTAGCCTTGATGGCAACCAGCACCTTTGCTCAAAACAGTAAACCAAAACTTATAGTGGGTATCATGGTGGACCAGATGCGCTATGATTACCTTGAAAGATTCCGTTACAACTACGGAGATGGAGGCTTTAAAGAATTGACTGATAATGGCTTTGTATGTAGAAATGGTCACTATGACTATGCAGCAACTGCTACAGGACCTGGTCACATCTCGGTTTACTCAGGTACTTACCCTGCGCATCACGGAATCGTAGGTAATTCATTTTTTGACAGGTCACAGGACCATACAGTGTATTGTGTCTCTGATGACAATTACAATACTGTTGGAGCTGACAGTAAAGGAGGGAAGATGTCACCGCACCGTGTTCAGGTATCAACGCTGACTGATGAAATCAAACTTGCTTCAAATATGCGCTCAAAAGTGATTTCAATCTCTCTGAAAGACAGATCTTCAGTACTGCCGGCAGGTCATATTGCAGATGGCGCATTCTGGTTGGATGATGCTACAGGTAATTGGATCTCCAGTACATTCTACATGGATAAGCTTCCTGAGTGGGTTGAAAAGGCAAACAAGGAAAGAAAAGTTGACGAATATATGAAGTCAGTTTGGGAGCCTGCATTGCCATTGGAGAAGTATGAGGCATCTCTAAAAGACAATAACCCATACGAAGGGAAATTTAAAGGAGAAGAAGCACCTGTTTTTCCACATGACTTGGATAAGATCGATAAGAGTAACAGAGTAGCCAAGAGTGTAGGAAAAAGATACTCAATGATCAAGTCAACGCCATTTGGCAATACAATGGTGAAAGATATGGCCAAGAAGGCAATTGAGGCAGAAGGTTTGGGTAAAGATGATATTACAGACCTTTTGGCGATCAGTTTTTCTTCTACTGATTACGTTGGACACCAGTATGGACCAACAGCAATCGAAACTGAAGACACTTACATCAAGCTTGATCGTGACCTTGCGGACTTGATCAGTTACTTGGATAAAGAAGTAGGGGAAGGAAACTACCTGATTTTCTTATCAGCTGACCACGCTGGTGCCAATGTTCCTGCTTACATGGAATCACTGAAAGTACCAGCTGGATATTTTGACAGCAAAGCAGTGACTGAAAGACTGGATCAATACCTAGATCAGGAATATGGAGAGGCAGATTGGATCAAGTCTCATCACTCAGCAAAAGTGTATTTGAACAGAGAGGCGATCAAAGAGAAAAAGATTGACCTTGCTGAAATTCAGGAAAAAGTAGCTGACAAGCTAGTTGAGGAACCAGAGATCAAGGATGCTTTGACTGGTAAGCAACTGGAAAAATATGACTATTCAAGAGATTATAAAATGTTGATCCAGAATGCCTACAACAGACAGAACAGTCCTGATGTTTATGGCATCTTGCATTCCAACTATATGGATTATAGCCGAACTGGTACATCACACGGTACTCCTTATGCCTATGATACTCATGTTCCAATTCTGTTCTACGGTTGGAGAGTAAAAGCTGGAGAAACAGTGAAGCGCCAAACGATTACAGAAATAGCGCCAACAGTATCGGCATTTTTACATATCAATATGCCAAGTGGTTGTTATTCCAACCCAATTGAAGTTCCATTGAAATAATTCAAAAGACTTTCAATTTAGAAGCCCTCAGTCATACTGAGGGCTTTTTTGTTATATAGACGCTGGCGGAACCATATCCCCAACAATTTTAGCAGAAAGCAAGCATAAAGGGATTCCTCCACCAGGATGAACACTTCCTCCACAGAAATACAACCCCTTTATTTTTGAAGCGTAATTGGCATGTCTCAAAAATGCCGCAAACCTATTATTGGAGCTATTGCCATACAGTGCACCTTGAGAAGATGATGTACGGGCTTCAATACTTCGAGGATCCAGGATCGCTTCCGTTTCAATTAGACTCTCTATCTCTGAGCCTAGAATGTTGGAAAGCTTCTTTTTGATATTTTCTCTGGCAGTGCTAATGATTTTGTCCCAATCCTGATTTTCATTGTTTGGTACATTAATCATTACAAACCAGTTCTCGCACCCTTGAGGAGCATCTGCTTTCTCCATTTTTGATGTGATATTGATATAGACCGTTGGATCATCACAAACAAGTTTATGCTTGAATATGTGTTCAAACTCGGCTTTATAGTCTTTACTGAAAAAGATATTATGAACGTCCAGCTCTGGAAAGGTTTGTTTGATACCCCAATAAAAAATTAAGGCAGAACTTGATTTAGGTTGTGAAAGAAGTTTTTCAGGTGGCTTATTATCCGGTAGAAGTTTACGGTATGTCCCGACAATGTCCATATTGCTTACCACAATGTCAAAAGGGTATTGGTGACCATTGGCTTGTATACCTTTAATTTTACCATTGGATTGAATAATACGTTCCACTTCAGCATTTTTCAGAAATGTAACGCCTAGTTTTTCCGCAAGCTGTACAAGACTCGTTGTAATACTGTGCATTCCACCTTTTGGAAGATAAGCACCTAAGTTGAACTCTAGATGGGGAATAATATTGAGAGTAGCTGGAGCTTCGTAGGGGTTGGAGCCATTGTAAGTAGCATACCGGTTAAATAGCTGTATGGTACGGTCGTGTTTGAACTGGCTCTTGTTGGCATCATGCATAGAAGTGAATACGTTCAACTCAGGTAATCTGAACATGGACTTTACAGTATTCAGATTGAGATAGGTAGACAATTTATGCAATGATTTCTTCAGAAATACATCTTCTGTAATTTCATAGAGCTTGGCACTTTTAGCTAAATGATGAAGTACATCTTGTATGGATTCACCATTCTTCTCAGCAACTTCTTGGGCAAAACGCTCCTTTTCAGCATACGCTTTGATGTTTGTCCCATCCTCAAAGAAGTAATTTGTAATGACAGGAAGGCGGTTGTAGGAGAAGTATTCATCAGTAGGCTGACCAGCTAGTTTAAAAAGCGCTTCTACCTGCTCTGGCAGGGTAAACAGAGATGGTCCTGCATCAAATCGATACCCATCCTGTGTAAATGAAGTGAGTTTACCTCCCAAGTAATCGTTTTTCTCGAAAACAGTAACATCATAACCTTTTACAGCTAACCTTATTGCAGAAGCTATACCGGCAATGCCAGCACCAATCACCCCAGCCTTTCTCATATACTCATTGTTTTATTTCAGCTAAAAAATCTTTTACTGAAAACTACAAAAACATTTTCTTGTTCTGAAAAAGGTACATTAAAGTTTAGATGTAATAAATACTGGTCAATTCTTAAATGAAGATCATAAAATGGGAGTGAATCCTTGATTTATCGCATAATTATTCTTGTATTAAATGTTGTTATCAAAATAAACATTAACCATTGACAGTTAATGCTTCAAAGTTGTAGGGTAAACCCTCCTAATGGTTGTATACAGTATGTCGACCAAATAAATTGGATTTCAATAATACATAATATAAAAAAACTAACATGTATAACTTCACATTATTGATTGAGAAGAAAGAACATGCTTTGGAAGTGCTTAATGAAAGAAAGCATGAAATCATTGATACTATTCCACACTATGAAGTGATGTTTGAGGTTGAAAGTTTTCAAGAGTTGGAAGCAGTGTATTGGGATGTAACCAGAAAACTTAAAGCACTAGGAGTGCATTATGTGATCTCAGAAGACTTCAATCTTCCTGTATGATGAAGAATAGAACAGTTTATATGATAAAGCCAGTTGCCTAACACAGGTCATTGGCTTTTTTTATGCATTGTATTTTGTACGTGGGTTGTGTATATTAAAGTAATAAATCAACCACTATGACTATGATTTGGGCTAAAATATGCTGGTTGCTGCTATTTATTACATGTGGAGTATTTGGAGCATTTGCCCAGCAAACACAACTCTCGGAATTCACACTTAGAAACATTTATCCTTCACAGCTTTCAGGCGATGAATTGGTGCTGGAATATTACTGTCCTGATGATGCCGTCCTCAATTATGAGATCAAAGATGCAGAGACAGGTGCAGAAGTGTTGGGCGGTGTATTCAGTGTCTGTGGGGGAGATCATTTTCAGGTTTTCTCATTGGGACCTGGTTTACCTTCGGGGCAATACATTATAAGCTTAACAGATAATGAAAATGCTTCGATGGCATTATTTGATAAAGTTGCTACTAGAGGACAACCTTTAGAAGGTTATACTCCTGAAATTCAGTTGTCCAGCGAGAACTTCAGACCTGGTAGGGGAATTCAATTCCAAACGGAATTTCCTGAAGAGGTAAGTGGCTTCTTGTGGGACTTTGGGGATGGGAATATTTCCAGAGAGCAGAGTCCTACCCATACCTATCAGTATCCCGGAACATACAACGTAACACTTGTGTTGCTAGGAGAAGATCAAATATATACAGCATCAAAGGTTACTGAAATCACCCTTAAGTAACCGACACCTTTTTGATTAAAGGCATTACTTGCTTCTAACGACTAGCTATGACCCAAAAACCTACCAATTGTAAAATTGGGATTAAAACCCTTTTGTCTACTGCTATACTTTTATTGCTGCCTGTATTGATTTATGGACAGCAATATTCATTCAAGGGCAGGGTGTCTGATGCCGCAACTGGTGACCCAATTCCTTTTGTGAATGTGTATTTGGAAGGTACTACCAAAGGAGCAACAACTGACTTTGAAGGGTTCTTCAGTTTTTCTTCCACATTTCTCAAAGATTCACTTGTAGCATCATACGTTGGTTATGAGAGCAAATCTGTAGCCTTGGTCAAGGGTAAGAATGTATACAATATCAATTTCAGGCTGAAAAGTGGTGCTGTACGCTTGCAGGAAGTGGTAGTGACCCAAAAGGGATATGAAAACCCTGCATGGGAAATTCTCAGGAATGTGATCAGTAACAAAGCAGACCATAATTTGGAAAAACTGGATGCATATCAGTTTGAGAGTTATACCCGAAATGAGCTGAGTGTTGACAATATTACTGATCGCTTTAAGCAGAAAAAGATCGTGAGAGATATGATCAATGCAGTTGAGGACAAAGGAGTACAGGTAGGCGATGACGGTAAACCTGTATTGCCTGTATTTGTGTCAGAAACGCTTTCCAACGTGTTCTTTATCAATAATCCGAAAAGGAAGACAGAGTATGTATTGAAAACCAAAATATCAGGTATTGGGGTGGAAGATGGGTCAATAGTGTCCCAACTGACAGGTTCGACTTTTTTGGACTATAATTTTTATCAAAACTGGGTAACCATCTTGGCGAAAGATTTTATTTCTCCAATCGCAGATGGTTGGAGTGGGTTTTACGAATACGAGTTAGATCTAAGCAGAATGTATCCTATTGATGATATCAACTGTTACAAGATTAGCTTTACCCCAAAGAGAGATCAGGATTTGGCATTTAGGGGGACAATGTGGATCACAGATTCAACGGAGAACTATGCCCTCAAGCAAATAGATGTCACTATCGGTAAGGAAGCAAACCTCAACTTTATAGATCAGATTAAGATACAGCAGGAATTACTGAAAGTGGAAAATGCTTGGTTGCCCAAAAAAACTAGAATTCTACTGGACATAGGAAATGTCAATGATCAATGGGGAGGCGTGTTGGCAAAAAGTTATGTTTCAAACAAGGATTTTGTAATCAATAAGAGAAAGGACCCTGAATTCTATAGTGTTGAGGTAGAAGTGGCGGAGGATGCAAGACTTGCAGCTCCAGAAACGTATTGGGTTCAGGCAAGACACGATTCATTGTCAGATGAGGATAAGCTAGTGTATCAGGTAATTGATACTTTGAATAATCTGCCTCGTGTAAAGACATTGGTCGACGTAATGGACTTTTTGATCAATGGCTATGTCGATATTGGAACAGTAAACCTCGGGACCTATTCACAGCTATATGCTTATAACGATGTAGAAGAAAGCCGCATTCAGGTAGGTGCTACCACGGATACAGATTTTAGCAGAAAGTGGAAATTGGATGGCTTTCTGGCGTATGGGTTCGGAGATGAGAAACTGAAGTATAACTTTGGTCTTACTTATATCCTAAACAGAGACAGGTGGATGAGGGCAGGCTTTATGACCACCTTTGATATGCAACAGGTTGGTGTGTATGATGATAATAAAGAACAATCAACTCTTTTTCAGGCTGCGACTCGATGGGGGAATATTAATCTCCCTTTTTATAATACACTCAATAAAGTATGGTGGGGAACTGATATTGTCAGAGGATTATCTTTCCAGCTTGCCCTAAAAAACAGGTTTTTTGATCCACTATTCCCATTTGAATACAGCTATGAAAGCGATGGGAGCGATGTAAAGGACAACTTCACGACTACTGAACTTGTCAGTGAATTGGTTTATGCTCCAGGAAACCGCTACATCCAAACGGACTATAATACCCGCCTTGTCCTAACAAGGGATGACAGACCTCGCTTGACTTTCAGGTACACCTACGGCATTCCTAATCTATTGGGAGGTGACTTTGAGTATCATAAGGTTTATGCCAGTATAGAACAAACCTTTAGGTTGGGAGCACTGGGAAGGACAGACTATATTTTGGCTGGAGGGTATGTGAGGGAAATCTTACCATACCCATTGTTGGAAAATCACCTCGGTAACGAAATCTCTATATTCTATAATGATAATGCCTATAACCTGATGAGGTTTGGTGAATTTGTCAGTGATAAGTTTGCGTCTCTGAATGTTACACACAGGTTTGAAGGGATTATAATGAATAAGGTACCTCTATTCCGAAAACTCAAGTGGCGACTTTTGGCTTCAGGACGCATTTTGTATGGCTCTGCCAGAGATGCCAATAGAGAGATTATTTTAGTTGACCCTGCACCTGAACTATTAAACACACTGAATGACGGACCTTATGCAGAGGTCAGTTATGGAATTGAAAATATTCTAAGAGTAATTCGTGTAGACTTTATACACCGCCTTGCTTATACAGAGTCTAGAGGGCAAGATTTCGCCATTAAAGTATCCGCAGTATTAAGATTCTGACCTCCACACAATCCCTTGGCTTATGATTCAAATTTACAAAGAAATAAGACCCTACAACTTCGCCTTGTTGTTAACAGGGTTGTTATTACTCATTGGTGCAGGAGTCGTATCATTTTTGCCCAAAGGAGACTTGCTGATCTTCTTGAATACATACCACAATAAAGTATTGGATCATTTTTTCTATTACCTGACAAATATGGGAGATGGACTTATCTTTTTGCCTCTTGTCCTAATTGCATTTCTAATAGATAAAAGATTAGGCATATACTACCTGCTAGTAGGTTTAATGCATGCAGCACTGGTCTCAATTGGTAAGTATATACTTTTTGAAAACTCACCTCGCCCGATTATTTACCTAAAACAGTACACCTTACATCTGGTAGAGGGGTTAAAAGTACATAAATGGAATTCATTTCCTTCTGGTCATACAGCTACAGTGTTTGCGGCTTGTACAGCTATAATACTATTTTTAAAGTCAAAGTTACTGCAAGTCCTGATGATAATAATTGCTTGTCTGGCAGGTATTTCACGCGTGTATTTGTGTCAGCATTTTTTTCAGGATGTATTTATTGGTGCTGTCTTAGGAGTAGTTTCTCCATGGTTTCTATGGAAGGTATACTACTTTCCGGTTGTACTGATGAAAGATGGTATTCAATAAAGCTTTCTTCAAAAATTCCTATCTCTTAGTTTATTTCATTAATTTTACATGAATAAAACTTCATATTTAAACTAAAGTAACAGATAAGTGATGTTAAGGGATTCGGAAAGAATTATTGAAATGATTCGTCAGACTTATTCAGGTGTATTTGATGAGTCTCTGACACAGAAAATAGGAGAAGTAGGAGTTATTAAAACATTTGAGCAAGGAGAGTACCTGATGGACATTGGCAATGATATTACAGCCGTACCTCTAATTATAAATGGTAGTTTAAAAGTGGTCAGGGAAGATGAAGAAGGCAGGGAAATCCTATTGTATTATATGGAGAGGGCAGACACCTGTGCTATGTCATTGACTTGTTGCTTGAGACATAAGAGAAGTGGGGTAAGGGTTGTCGCTGAGGAAGCAGGTACTGCAATTATGGTTTCGGTACAGGATACCGAGGAGTGGATGGGTACCAATGCAAGTTGGAGAGCCTATGTGATGGAGTCATATACTTTTAGAATGGAAGAAATGCTGAGAGCTATTGATCAGTTGGCATTTCAGAAGATGGACGAGCGTTTGTTGAATTACCTGATCAATAAAAGTGAAGTCAAAAACTCAAGAAAACTGAGTATTTCACATGCTGAAATTGCCATTGACTTAAATACATCGAGGGAAGTAGTGTCACGCCTTCTTAAAAAACTGGAGAAAGAAAATGTAATCCAGCTTGGAAGGAATCAGCTGGAAATAATGAAGTAATCAGCTATGTGACAAAAGTTACAAACAAACTTAAACAGGCACACTACATTTGTATTGTAAGTTAAGGAAACGGATAAAAGAATAACCAGAAACAGACATATGGAATTGCTTAAAAAAATCTTCGGAAAACAACCAGAAACAGATTACATGACACTGGTAAATGAGGGGGCTAGCATATTAGATGTTAGAACCAAAGCTGAATATGCAGAAGGCCATGTGCCAGACTCTCTGAATATTCCCTTAAGGGAACTAAATAAAGCACAAATGCAAAAACACCTGCCAGTTGACAAGCCTGTTATTATTTGTTGTCAGTCAGGAATGAGAGCAGGACAAGCCAAACGGCTATTAGAAAATGAAGGTTACAACAATGTCTTCAATGTCGGGAACTGGGCATCGTTAATGAAAAAAATTTAACAATAACATGAATATATAAACATATATAAAATTGTAGTAAATGGAAGTTTTAGGATATGCAGGTGCAATCGCAATAGGAGTTTCACTCGGACTGATAGGAGGGGGAGGGTCGATTCTGACAGTACCTGTCTTGGTATACTTACTCCATATAGATCCTGTCCTGTCAACTGCATATTCACTGTTTATAGTGGGGAGTGCATCATTGGTAGGAGCAGTAGGGAATATGAAAAAAGGGCTAGTCAGTTATAAGACAGCAATCATCTTTGGTTTACCGTCTATGGCAGCGGTGTTCCTAACCCGAAAATTTCTCGTTCCAGCCATTCCTGACCATTTGATGGATATAGGCAATTTTGAGTTGACTAAGCCAGTGATGATGATGCTGGTATTTGCAGTAATGATGTTGTTGGCTTCGGTCTCCATGATCAAAGGTAGAAGTCAGGAAAACTGCCAAAGTCAGTTGGAGCCTAGTAAAAATCAATACCTGATGTTGTTAGTACAAGGTGTATTGATTGGAACACTTACAGCATTTGTGGGTGCAGGAGGAGGCTTCCTGATTATTCCAGCTTTGGTTGTACTAGCCAAGCTACCAATGAAGACGGCAATCGGAACCTCTCTTACTTTAATAGCTTTCAATTCGCTGTTCGGGTTTATTGGCGACGTATTGCAAAGGGATATTGCATGGAGTTTCTTACTGATTTTTGCAGCGCTAGCAGTTGCAGGAATTTTCATAGGGATGAAGTTAGCTGAATATATTCCAGGATATAAGTTGAAAAAAGGATTTGGCTGGTTTGTCGTCATCATGGGGGTTTGGGTACTCTCAAAAGAGTTGATTTTCTGACAAACCATTAAAAAACGATCAATTAATTTAACGATACACAAAACGAAATAATGATATGAAAAATCTAGTTGAACAAATTTATACAGGATGTCTAGCACAAGGTGCTTATTATATTGAATCAAAAGGAGAGGCTGCGATCATTGATCCATTAAGAGAGACAGCACCATATATCAAGATGGCTGAGGAAAGAGGCGCGAAGATTAAATATGTATTTGAGACGCACTTCCATGCTGACTTCGTATCTGGACATGTTGACTTGGCTAAGAAAACTGGAGCTACAATTGTGTATGGACCAACAGCTCAAACAACTTATGATGTGCATGTAGCCACAGACAATGAGGAGTTCAAGATTGGTGATTACACGATCACAGTACTTCATACTCCAGGCCATACAATGGAATCAAGTACTTTCTTGCTGAAAGGAGCTGATGGAAAACCTCAGGCAATTTTCACAGGTGATACGCTGTTCATCGGTGATGTAGGACGTCCTGACCTTGCGGTGAAATCAGATGAACTGACTAAAGAGGATTTGGCAGGAATGTTATTTGACTCGCTTCATAATAAAATCCTTCCGTTGCCAAATGATGTAATTGTATATCCAGGTCATGGCGCTGGTTCAGCATGTGGAAAGAATATAAGTAAGGAAACCACTGATACTTTAGGCAACCAGAAAAAGACAAACTATGCGTTGCAGGATTTATCTAAGGATGAGTTTATCAAGCAAGTGACCAACGGAATTTTGCCTCCTCCTCAATACTTTGCCAAAAATGCAATGCTTAACAAAAAAGGGTATGAGGCTATTGATGAAGTTTTGGCAAAAGGTCTGAATGCTTTGACTCCTGATGCATTTGAAAAAGCACCCCAAAAAGAAGGTGTGTTGATTCTAGACACAAGAGCACCACAGGAATTTAACAAAGGATTTGTAAAAGGAGCTATCAATATTGGTTTATCAGGTAAGTTTGCAGGTTGGGTAGGAGCTCTTATCGAAGATCTGAAAACACCTATCTTGCTGGTAACAGATGAAGGTTCTGAAGAAGAGGCTGTGACAAGATTGTCACGCGTTGGTTATGACAATCCGATTGGCTTCCTGAAAGGAGGATTTAAATCATGGGAAAATGCAGGTAAAACAGTTGACTCAATTAAGTCTATACCTGCAACTGCTTTAGAAGAAAAAATGAAAGAGGGTACAGTAAGTATTCTGGATGTAAGAAATCCTAATGAGTACCTGTCTCAACATATAGAAGGTGCGGTTAATTTTCCACTTGACTATATCAACGAGCACTTGAACGAACTGGACAAGGACCAACCATTCTACTTGCATTGTGCTGGTGGTTACCGTTCAATGATTGCGACTTCAATATTGAGAAAGCAAGGCTATCACAATATTGTGGATGTAACGGGTGGATTTGGAGCTATTAAGGAGACTGGTATACAACTTACAGCGTACGTTTGTCCTTCTACATTATAATATTCTAAATATCAGCTTTAATGGAAAAACCACTGGCCAAGTGGTTTTTCCTACTGAATGAAATAATCTGTCTCGAACTGTTCAAAAAATATTATGGATTGGATTCAAAATGCATGGCCTTGGTATGTTTCAGGGCCAATGATCGCACTTGTGATGACATTACTGCTTATTACAGGTAAGTCATTTGGAATGTCAGCCAACCTGAGAGTAATCTGTGCTGCTTGTGGTGCTGGAAAAAAGTGTGATTTCTTTTCTTTTGACTGGAAAGTACAAAGGTGGAACTTGATGTTTGCCTTTGGCGCTATCTTAGGTGGTGTATTGGCGGTGAATTTTATGAATGGTGCTGAAGGTGCCGAAATCTCAGCACAAACTGTAGCTGACCTCAAGGCATTGGGAGTTGCTTCTTCAGGTGAATCACTATTGCCAAAAGAGTTTTTTAACCTTGAGTTCCTTCTTACATGGAAAGGTTTGGTGATGTTGATTGGAGGAGGTTTTATGGTAGGATTTGGTGCACGATACGCTGGTGGCTGTACTTCAGGACATGCTATCAGTGGACTTTCAAACCTTCAGTTACCTTCTTTGATCGCAGTAATAGGATTCTTTATTGGGGGGCTTATCATGACACATCTTTTAATGCCACTTATTCTAGGTTAAGATTAATTTATCAATATGAAATTCAAGATAGGAATTAGATATATACTGATTGGTGTATTGTTCGGTATTGTCATGACCAAGTCGGAAGCGGTATCATGGTTCAGAATACAGGAGATGTTTAGGTTTCAGTCATTTCATATGTATGGAATCATTGGATCCGCATTGTTGACTGGGATTGTCATAACGGCAGTCATCAAAAGGTTTGGTATCCGTGATGTTTATGGTGAAACAATAAAATTCCATGACAAGGAAAAGAGTATTTCAAGATACTTGATTGGGGGTACCATTTTCGGATTGGGTTGGGCATTGACAGGTGCATGTCCAGGACCAATGTTTGTTTTACTTGGACATGGCTTCCTGATTATGTTTATAGTAATTTTGAGTGCAATTACAGGGACTTTTGTCTACGGTCTTTTGAGGGATAAGCTTCCTCATTGACATTCAGTTTAGTTGTGATTTTGTGCAAAAAAGAATACCCCGGCAATTTGCCGGGGTATCTTTATTTAATAAAGGTACTGAGGTATGAACAATAGAAAAGTTTATAAAGTGTGATGTGTGTTTTATTGATCATTTTTGGATGACAGTTCTTTTTCAGAGCTTCTTGGTCTGTAGAGCATCGTTCTGATCTTGTTAGAACCTTCTGTTGTGATCAGGCATCTGTTGCCACTTACAAATTCAAGGTAATGTGTTTCTCTCGAGCTTCTGACAGCAATCTTATTACTTTGCATGATCTCGATTTTGTAAGTGCGAGATTTTTTGATCGCCCCCAAATAAACCCTGTCGCAGTAAATACCTAACCATTTACGGGCAATTGGTCTTACCAAAAGGTTAAATTCATTGAAGAATGCGATTACTTTCTCGTCGTTTTCTGTATTGACATCGAACTCATTGATATTGAATTTGAACATGTCATACCCGATATAAGCCATTTCATAACCTGTTTTACGCTCTGTTATAAGTAGCCAGTCTCCAAAGTCCTTGGTCACTTCAAAGTTTTCTTCCATGAACACAGCTGTTTCATAGATTTCGGAAGGCACTTCGAGCCTCATTTTTACGGCTTCCTTTTCAGTGTAATAAGGCATTTCATAATCAAGTGGGTCAGCATCAATCAAGAATCTTTTGACGGTAGCAAAGGTTGAAGCCAATTCTGTTTGATCCCTTAACCTTGCAGATTCAAGCTTTTCGAGAAAAGTCTGAGATTCCTTTCTCATGATTAGGTCAGGTCTAAGTTCAGGATATGCGGCGACTTCCTGTGCCAGTCTTTTTTCAATTTCTAGTATTTCTGCTGCATCGGCATCAAAAGCCGTTTTAAGTTCTTCTACTTGGTCTTCATCTTCCCATATCTCTTCTTCTCCAAAACCACTTTTTAGGTTAGGGTCAATATAATCATCGTCCTCTTCTGGGGCTGTTATAACAGGAGCTACTAAGGAGTTTTTCTGTGGTTTGGAGTCATTTTTAGCTAAATCTTCTTGGCTGCCTTTTTGACCTTTCTTTTTCCTTTTGGCATAGTCAAAATTACCCATAATTCCTGCACGGTGATTAACATATGCCAAAGGGGAATTCATAAAGTTTTTGAGAGATACTGAAGTAACGGTTTTTCCATTGTCTTTTACTTTTACCCATCCACCTGTGGCTACATTTGGGATGGTAACTAGACGTCCATTTCTTACTGGGTGTACAACCACTCCATTAGTGGTTTTGATTACAATTTCTGTGTTATCAACTTCACCTGATTTGTCAATGAAAATTGTATAAACACCTTGGTTTTCAGAGATAAGCAATACCCCGTCCCATTGAGGGGTAGGGCTGTTTTGTGCAACAGCGGATAAGCCAAATGCGCAAAAAGCCAATAGAATAGCAAAGCGAATCATGGTAGTGAGGGTTGCTGGTTGTGTAATTGATTATTGTGGTATAGCTGTATTGTTTGATTTAATTGTGTTTCCTGATTTCAGAACTGAAAATGAAAGCTTATTTGAATAGAAAAGTATGGGCGCGCAGAATTAGTGGTGTTAATTAAAATTCTTACAAGCGGATAGTTCTGAAGTAAGTAGGCCTAAAGAAGTGCCTTTGTGATTTGTTACATCCAAAGTACGCAATTTTAAGTAAAAATCACAGATGTGTAAGGTTTGAGGTGTTTTTGAATAAAATTTAGTTAATGAGTTGAAATCACATCATTAATAGTAGTTAGTGTTGTGTTATTTTAAGATTATGGGAGAGGTGTTTGTCAGGGGATAACGAATAAAGGTAAATTTAGGAGGAAAGAGACTGTAAACTCACAGGTAAGCAATACCTGAAGTGTAACTTATTTTTTTAATAATGGTGAACGAAAGGTATTGAATGTTACACATTGAAAGTAAACGTAAACTGTGAGCTTTTGTATTGATTTAAGAAATGTTAATACTGAGTAGAGTCATTAGAATTGAAAAAGATTTTTATTTATCTGCCGATTATTTTTAATTTTGCATCGTGCTTATTGAGAAAGACTGAGAGAACGGGCTCTGTGAAGTCTTAGCAACCTGCAATTCTTTGAATCATTTTTTCAAATTGAACAAGGTGCTAATTCCCGCCCTGGAGGTGTCCAGGAAAAATGAGTACGGTATGTTATGTACCGGCAAGCGCTCTTTGCCGGTATCTTGATTCCTGCCTTACTACTCAATTCCAGTTATTCTTGATAACACCCTGATCGAACAGACAAATGTCTGACAGGTTTGGCTATGCAGTTGGCTAGCCGTAATTGCGATTAATTCTAGAGCCATTTAACTATTATTCATGAAAGCAGATATCAGAAAGCAGGCCGAGGAAAGGGTGCTGATCCTGGATGGAGCCATGGGAACCATGATCCAGCGACACAAATTGACAGAAGAGGATTTTAGAGGGACTCGCTTTGCCAGTCATGCTAGTGACCTGAAAGGTAACAATGACCTACTGTCCATTACAAGACCTGACATTATCAAGGAAATACATCGACTGTACTTTGAGGCTGGCGCTGACATTGTAGAGACCAACACTTTTAGTGGTACCAGTATAGCCATGGCTGATTACCAGATGGAAGATCTGGTATATGAACTCAACTATGCTTCAGCAGCAATAGCAAAAGAAGTAGCTGATGAGCTTACAGCTAAGGAGCCTCATAAACCAAGATATGTAGCTGGCTCAATTGGACCAACCAACAGAACGGCTTCCATCTCTCCAGATGTAAATGATCCAGGTTATCGTGCCATCAATTTTGACCAACTGGTAGAAGCATACTATGAGCAAGTACAGGCATTGGTAGAAGGAGGAGCAGATATCCTTTTGGTAGAGACTGTTTTTGATACGCTTAACTGTAAGGCAGCCCTTTTTGCAATTGACCAATATTTTGAGGATGTAAAAAATGGCAATCTAGTGGACAGACGTCCTAGAGGCAGGGAAGAGGAGTTTCCAAACCTGTCAGTAGGGGTTGACCTTCCAATTATGGTTTCCGGTACGATTACAGATGCTTCTGGACGTACACTTTCCGGTCAGGTAGCAGAAGCTTTCTGGAACTCAATCCGTCATGCAAACCTGTTTAGTGTTGGTTTGAACTGTGCCCTAGGTGCCGACTTGTTGAGACCCTACATTCAAGAGTTATCTCGTGTAGCCAATGTCAATATTTCTGCACACCCAAATGCAGGATTGCCCAATGAGTTTGGTCAGTACGATCAGACAGCGAAAGAGATGGCTGACATTGTTGATAGCTTTAAAGGATTGGTAAATATCATTGGGGGTTGTTGTGGTACAACACCAGATCACATCCATGATATTGCTGAGACATTTAAAACGGCAGCACCTAGAACAATACCTAAGCACAAGCCTTTCATGAATTTGAGTGGTTTGGAACCGGTTACCATTAAGCCAGACAGCATGTTTGTCAATATTGGTGAGCGAACCAATGTGGCAGGTTCCCTTAAATTCAAGAGACTGATTAAGGAAGAGCAATTTGATGAGGCTTTGGAGATCGCCCGTACGCAGGTAGAAGGTGGTGCACAGGTGATTGACATCAATATGGATGACGGAATGTTGGAGTCAAAAGAGTGTATGGTTAGGTTCCTGAACCTGATTGCCTCTGAGCCTGACATTGCACGTTTGCCAATCATGATTGACTCCTCAAAATGGGAAGTGATTGAAGCTGGACTTAAATGTATTCAGGGTAAGGGTGTTGTAAACTCTATTTCCCTAAAAGAAGGAGATGATGCATTTAAGGATAATGCCCGAAAAGTATTACGTTATGGCGCTGCTGTAGTGGTGATGGCCTTTGACGAAAAGGGGCAGGCAGATTCATATGAAAGAAGAATTGAGATTTGTAAAAGGTCTTACGATATATTGGTCAACGAAGTAGGCTTCCCTCCAGAAGACATCATTTTTGACCCTAATATCCTGACTGTTGCTACAGGTATAGAGGAGCACGACAACTACGGTGTTGACTTTATCGAAGCTACAAGATGGATCAAGCAAAACCTGCCTCATGCTAAGGTGAGTGGAGGTGTTAGTAATATCTCCTTCTCATTCCGTGGTAATAACGTTGTACGTGAAGCCATGCACTCCGCATTCCTATATCATGCCATCAAGGCAGGTTTGGATATGGGTATTGTAAATGCTGGAATGATTGAGGTGTATGAGGAGATTCCTAAGGAATTGCTCGAAAGAGTTGAGGATGTCATCTTGAACAGAAGATCCGATGCAACTGAAAGACTGTTGGAACTGGCTGAAACGGTAAAGGGTGATGGTAAGAAAGTAGAAGTTGACCTTTCTTGGAGAGAGACAACAGTTCAGGAAAGACTTTCACATGCATTGGTAAAAGGAATTGTTGATTTCATCGATGAAGATGTAGAAGAAGCACGACAGCAATTTGACCGACCAATTCAGGTGATTGAAGGGCCACTAATGGACGGTATGAATATCGTAGGAGACCTGTTTGGAGAAGGTAAAATGTTCTTGCCTCAGGTGGTGAAGTCTGCTCGTGTAATGAAAAAGGCCGTTGCTTACCTGATTCCTTTTATTGAAGAAGAAAAGAGAAAGAATCCTCAGCTTTCTGCACGTAAAACTGCCGGTAAAATTCTGATGGCGACAGTGAAAGGTGATGTCCATGATATTGGTAAAAATATCGTTGGAGTAGTCTTGGCCTGTAACAACTATGAGATCATCGACCTTGGAGTGATGGTGTCGTTGGAGAAGATTATCAAGACAGCACAGGAAGAAGAGGTGGATATCATTGGGCTTAGTGGCCTGATTACGCCGTCATTGGACGAAATGGTTTATGTGGCTGAAGAGTTGGAGCGCAAAGGTATGAAAACACCATTGTTGATTGGTGGCGCGACAACGTCTCGTATTCATACGGCTGTGAAGATCGACCCTAAATACAGCGGTCCTGTAGTACATGTACTGGATGCGTCCAAATCAGTACCAGTTGCCAGTGCATTTACCTCTGATGATGCAGCGTCAAGAGAAGGGGTCTTTACTCATTTCAAGGAAGAGTATGTTAGACTGAGAGAAGACCATGAAAAGCGTAAAGGCGGTAAGAAACTGATCTCATTGGAAGATGCTCGTAAGAACAAGGTGGAAATTGATTGGGACAATTCATCATTTACCAAGCCTTCTTTCTTAGGTGCAAAATCCTTGAAAAATTATAATCTGGAAGAAATCTTGCACTTCTTTGACTGGACTCCATTCTTCCAGTCATGGGAACTAGCAGGTAGATACCCTGCCATTCTGAATGACTCAGTGGTTGGTAGTGAAGCAAGAAAACTGTTTGATGATGCACAGACAATGGTCAAGCAAATCATCGAGCAACAAGCTTTTCAGGCAAATGCTGTATTCGGTTTCTTCCCAGCCAATAGCGTAGAAGACGACATTGAGCTTTATAAGTATGACAAGCAGTTAGTTCCAATGCCCGACAATCCAGCCCATACAGAAACCTTCTTCGAGGAAAACCGTGAGGAAGTCTCTGAGGTACTGTGTAACCTTCGTCAGCAGAATATTAAAGCGAAAGGGCGTCCTAACTTCTGTCTTTCTGATTTTGTGGCACCAAAATCAACAGGTAAACAGGATCATATGGGTGCATTTACTGTAACGATTCATGGAGCTGATGAATTGGCTAAAAAATATGAAGCTGACCATGATGATTACAATGCAATTATGGTGAAAGCACTGGCAGATCGATTTGCTGAAGCTTTTGCTGAATTGCTTCACCAGAAAGTCAGAAAAGATTATTGGGGTTATATCAAAGACGAGAGTCTGGATAATGATTCCCTTATCAGAGAAAAGTATGTAGGTATTAGACCTGCACCGGGTTACCCAGCATGTCCGGACCACCTTGAAAAAAGGAAGTTGTTTGACTTGCTGAATGCAGAATCGGAAATTGGTATAGAACTGACTGAAAGTTTTGCGATGTATCCTGCGGCTTCTGTAAGTGGTTGGTACTTTGCTCACCCTGATTCCAAGTACTTTGGTCTAGGAAAAATAGACAAAGATCAGATAGAAGATTATGCCAAGCGTAAGAATATGTCTGTGGAGGAAATAGAAAGATGGTTGAGTCCTGTATTGGGATATTAATTATTAGATTTAATAACATGAGTTTACCCGAATTTTCGGTGTAATATAAAAGAACCTTCAAAAGGGAATGTTATTTCTCTTCTGAAGGTTCTTTTTTATGAAGAATTATATTCTACATAAAGAAACAAAGCCAGCTCCCAAAGAGTGCGCCCGTCTGGCAAAAATCACCTTAAGTCGGTTGTACGTATTTCTGGAGCCTTTACTTGAGACCTTGAACCAAGTATTGGACAAACGTCTGGTCCGAACTTTCTACCATTTATTTGTCTCGATCCTGAGCCTGGAAAACAGTCGGCACTCCTTGCTGGTGACCAGGTTAGGCGCCCACTTTTTGGGAGAGCACCAAGGCTGGGCAGGTATGAAACGTATCCATCGGCTACTGGACTCACAGAAGTGGATGTCAACCTTGCTGGATAATTTCTTTGAGCAGCAGGCTGTAGCATTTGCCACAGAGGTAGTGGCTAGCGGCAAGTGGTTGCTGGCCCTGTGGGACGATGGGGAAATAGAAAAGCATGAGACGGAAAAGGGGGAAGGGCTCTGCCCTGTACGCAGCAGCAAGTTCAAGCGTCTGATCCGCATCCGGAAAGGGTATTACGATCCTCCTACCACCAAGCCTGCTTTTGTAGCAGGCCTGCATTGGCTAACGGTATTGCTGTCGGGTATGGATACGGCTCCCATCCTGTTTCGCAGTGACTGTTGGAGCCATCGTGGTCCGCAGGCGGAAGGCTGGTATGACCGGCATGTCAGGCTCCTGAAGCGATGTCAGGAGTTGCTTGGAGATACCGCGCTACATGTATTTGACAGAGGCTTTGCCGCAACCCGTTGGCTCAGCTTCCTGATCGGACTGCAATGCCGGTTCCTCATCCGGTGGAACGGACACTACATCCTGCTCAATTCCGCCGGGGTGAAAAAGAAGACCTGTTACCTGTCCATTGGAAAAAAAGCCACCTCTACACGGATGGTATGGGACATGAAACAGCAGGTCTACCGAAAAGCCGGTGTCCTCTGGATGAGGGTGACGCACCCTGCATACCCGGATGTGCCACTCACCCTGATCATCTGCCGGTCAGGAAAGATGGGAAGAAGCCCTTGGTATCTACTCACTTCCGAGAGGGTGGAAAACAGTCGACATGCCTGGAAACTGGTTTTTGCCTATTCAAGAAGATGGCTTGTCGAAAGCACTTTCCGTTACAACAAAGCTGAGCTGGGTATTGAGTCTATCAGAGTCATGACATGGGAAAAGCGAATGAAGTTTATCAAGATCGTCATGCTTGTTTACCTGTTTTTGCTTTGGCTGATGCATTTGAGGAAGGGTGTCCTAGTAGTACTTATTCTAAAACATACTTCTGACAAAAAAGGAAAGCGGTACAGAATTGCTTCCATACCGCTTTATAGACTTAGAGATGCCCTGATTTTCTTGATGAAACAAGAATTCGGGTAAACTCATGTTTATTTTTAAAATATCTAAGTGGCTTTAAAAGGTAAACAGTATCTTTGCAGAATACTTTTTTCATTAACCTTATTTTTTATATGAGATGAGAATATTTTTACTTATTTATTTACTGTTCACTCCACTTGTGTTTTTTGCTCAAACAATGGAGTTAGACTCTTCCAAAATTGAAATATACAATAATGTAAAAACTGAGGAATTGACAGTAAGTCAATATGTTATTGAAGGGGATGAGTTAAAGGCTTTAGGGCCAATTTATGACTTTTCTTTCCTTAAAGGTAGAGTGCCAGGTTTGTTTACAATTCCATCCATTATAGTGGTTAATGATGTTCCTATGACGATTAATGAAGTACCATTTGAGGATATTGAAAGCATTCAGGTTATAACGGGTAGCCATATATTTCCTATGTATGAAAATATTACTGGAGAAGAGGTGATTATAAGAGTCACAACAACTGCTCAAGCTAAAAATGGTGTGACAGTCAGTTATAGGGTCAGAATGACCTCTGAATATCTAGGAGATTATATTGTAGGTGGTAACATAATTGAACCCGTACTTGATAAAGGGTATGTGAAAAGCCTTAACCATCATTTGTCTTTGCTTAGTAAATCTGATTCTAGTCTTTTTCAAGTATCCTATAATAGAAATAATTCAGATTATAATATTTGGGATGAAAAACGACATCGTGATCGTGTAAATTTAAACTATGCCCAAAAGCTGCCATCAAATCTTACATTAGAATTAGGAGGAGTATGGTCAGATCAATCATTGGGTCTTGAAGATAAGGAGAGTGGACAAGGGATATATTGGAAAGCTGAATTGAAATATCAAGCTAATGAAAAGTTTTGGACATCGATCAGGACTTTTGGTAATAATTATAACAAATATGAAAAGTTTACTATACCACGTCATGTAGAAGGTTTTCTTAGACAAGATGAAAGATCACTTGAATGGCAAATAGGTAATCAGATTGAATTTGAAAAGTTTAGTATTTCAACCAGTGGAATTGTAGGCTTCAAAACTCAGGCTGACCTTGATCAAGAAGATGAGAAAAATAATAAGCCTTATGCATTGGGGGTAGTGGAAACACTGATTAATAAAAGGATGTTATTGAAAGTGGTAGGCGCATATGAAAAAAACAGGAATTTTGAAGAGGCTAATTTTGATACGCCATTTTCATATTCAGCTCAGGCGACTTATCGATTAATCAGTAAGAGAAATGATGTTTACAAGTTATTTCCTTATTTAACCTACAGTCAGGTAGCACGTATGGGGGATCATTTTAAAAATAAAAATATTGAGTTTGGACTAAATGGAAAATTCCTGAACGACTTAATACAACTTAAAGGAATTTATAGAAAATCTAAATTCAATATGTTCTATGATAGTGAGGGTTTGACGTCATCACTTTATCAGTCCCCATGGAATTACAAAACAATTGGAGTTAGTTTAGGAGCTGTTGTTTACAAGAGTGGTACTTGGTTGTGTAATGCTAATGTAAACTATTCAAATGGAGGAAGTTTACAACAGCCAGACAATCATTCCAATGACGATGATTACAGTTTGCAAAGAACAACTGTGTTGTATGAGAAAGAGAATCCATTTACTAAAATGGTATCAATGGTAAGTACCCTTTCAAATGGATCATTCATGTTTTCGATTGATGTAGGTACATATGAATACTTGCAAGCGTTTGACAACTATTCAGTTTCCCAAATCCGAAATGTGTCAGTAGGATATAGACTTGATGATATTATAAAAGGACAAGGTTCAATTGAGGGGAACATTTTTGCTAGAAATATTGACCTTTCAGGTAATGATGGAAAGATCTATCCATTTTATGGCGCTAGTATTGCATTAAGAAGCAGATAATAATAAAAGAGGGTAGCATTTAGCTACCCTCTTTTATTTATAATGCTAGACACCTTTCCTTCAGCCAAGTCTTCTCTTCCTCATTTAGTTTTGGAGAAAGTTTGTCGAATACCAGCTGGTGGTAGTCATTCAGCCATTTGGTTTCAGCCTCTGTCATCAATGATTTGTCAATGAGTTTCGTGCTGATTGGGAAATAGGTCAAAACGTCAAATCCCATAAAATCGCCATAATCGTTACTCTCACGTTCGGCAACAACAATCAGGTTTTCAATACGGATACCGTGTGAACCAGCTTCATAGAAACCAGGCTCATTGGAGAATATCATACCAGGCTCCAATGGAATGTTGGCTGTAACAGGACGAATGCTAAGTGGTCCTTCGTGTACATTGAGGAACATGCCGACACCGTGTCCTGTTCCGTGACCGTAGTTCAAGCGGTTTTGCCATAGGAACTGACGAGCCAATGTATCTAGGTGCATACCATTTGTTCCTTTAGGGAATTCGATAGTTTGCAGTGCAATATTACCCTTCAGAACCAACGTGTAGTGCTTCTTTTGTTCATCACTAGGCTTACCAAGGTAGAGGGTTCGGGTAATGTCTGTTGTACCTTCAAAATATTGTCCACCACAGTCAATCAGCAACATACCTTCATTCTCGATGGTCGCACTACCGTTTTCTGCTGGAGAGTAATGAATGATCGCACCATTTCCTTTAAATCCTACAATGGCTCCAAAGCTCTCACCAAAATAATTATCCTGTTGAGCACGGAATTCTTTTATTTTCTGAACAATTTCATATTCAGTTAGAGCTTGCTGACCTAAAGCAGTCTCCAACCACATATGGAATTTTGTCAGGGCAACACCATCTTTTACCATGGCATTGTCAATACTTTTCAACTCTGCACTGTTTTTAACAGCTTTCATTCTGATTTCAGGGGACATATCCTTTACCAGTTTGCAGCTTTTTGGTAATTGGTCAATGTAATAAATCCCAACCTTGTCAGGGTCTACAAATACCTTATTAATCGTAAGTTTTTGAAGATACTCTGGAAGAGAGTGATAATCTGCAACCTCGATACCATTTTTGGTCAAGTAGTCTTGTGTTGCAGCATCTACTTTTTCAGGAAGCACAAACAAAGTTGCTTTTGTATTGTCTACAAATAACCAAGCAACAGCAACCGGATTGCATTCTACATCTGTACCTCTGGTGTTCAATGTCCAGGCAATGCCGTCAAGTGTTGTGATCAAGCATCCTTCTGCACCTTTTGCCTGATATGCATTTCTGATTCGTGTCAGCTTTTCAACAGCGGTTTCTCCAGCAAACGCATCATTATAGACAATCAATGGATTAGTAGGAACTTCAGGTCTGTTATCCCATACCTCATCCAGTAGGTCAAATGAAGCTTCAACCTGAATTCCTTTGGCATTCAGTTTTTTCTTCAGGTTTTCATACTCACTTAGTGATGTTAGGGTTCCATCTACCCCAATCACTTCACCTTCGGACAGGTTTTCAATCAACCAGTCAATATGTTCAGGAGCCCCAGCGACAACCTGCTTGTGAAGCTCAAACTCAGAAGTGCTAAGTTCTTGTGCTGCTTGCAGGAAATAACGTCCATCAGTCCAAACTCCTGCATGATTTTCGGTTACCACAGCAGTTCCTGCTGATCCAGTGAATCCACTAATCCACTTTCTTCCTTCCCATCTGGAAGCAGGGTATTCACTTTGGTGAGGGTCATTGCTTGGAATGATGTACGCTGCAATGCCTTTGTCTTCCATTGCATTTCTAAGCTTGGCTACTCGTTCGTTGATAGTCATTTTTTTAGCTGTTTGATTACAAATTCCTGCACTTGCAAGACTTTCTGCCTTTTCAAAAGTGGCATGAATATAATGGAATACTTTCATAAGCCCAACTAAGATCCTTTCAGCTAATTTTAAGTCCCAACAGCATTATATCATCTCCCTGTTGATGGAGTCCTTTCCACTGTTCGAAGTCCTGCTGAAAGAGTATAGCCTGTTCTTTCATCTCTTTTCTGTAACATTTGGCTATTACTTCTTTAAGTCTGTGATTGCCATAGCGTTTATTTTCTGTTCCTCCATACTGATCCTTGAGACCATTGGAACAGAGGTAGAGCGATGTAGCTTTTTGGACCAAAATGGTTTGCGAGTTAAACTTTTTCACTCCATCCTTTTTGACTGTACAGCCAATCGAATAACGATTGCCTTTAAGCTCGGATACAATTCCATCCTGAACATAGTAAGCAGAAGCATGTGCTCCTGCAAAGGTTAATGTATTTCTTTCCTGATTGATGGCACAGATGGCTATGTCTATTCCATCCATCTCAGGGGCAATGTCGAGCTTCAGTATTTTACGAATCTCACAGTCTAGGTGAAATAGGATTTCATGTGGCTGAAGAATATGGTAGTCGTGAATGATCTTGTCAATCAGGTTTTTGCCAATAATTGACAGCAAGGCTCCGGGAACACCATTACTCGCACAGTCTGCACTTACTACAATAGTATTTCCATTCACATGATCAATTGCATAGAAGTCTCCCGAAACAATGTCTTTTGGTTTATAGATAATCGCATGGTCCTTGAAAAGTAGTTTGAAAGTATCATGTGATGGAAAAATGGCACTTTGTAGTTTTTTTGCATAATCAAGGTTATGAATCAGGCGATCATGTTTTCCTGAAATAAGGTTGGCATTTTTCTTAGTAAACCATATAAGCAGCAAGATCGTGATTGACACAAGTAATGAGAATAAGAACAAGGTGAGTATGATTTGCTCATCCCTTCGGTTCTTGTTCCATAAAATACTGTTCACTCTTTCAGAGAGTGCTTTGATATCACCATTGATATCCAATTGCTCGATCTGGTTAATGATCTGCCGATCTTTCAGCCTATAACTGATCATATTGTAACAATGCTGTAGCAGTAACCGGAGCTGTTCTCTTTCAGTTTGTGGAGCTTTCAGCGTTTTATGTGCGATGGTGACTCTTTTTAGGTATTCTTTGGCAAGCAACGGTTGCTGGCTGCTGTAATGAATGTAGCTTTCCAACACAATTCGCTTGATGTCAGCAAAGTTGTAAGATTTCCCAAATTGGTGTTCCGTTTCAAGGAGTATTATGGGCAAGGAATTGAATGAATTGATATGTAACGCATGGTTAGACTTAAAGTGCTCAGCCATCTCAATTTTTTGCTCAATCTTCTTGTTAATGCTGTTCAGTAAAGCCTCAGTTTGCCAGTCATCCAGAAAAGCTTCGGATACTTTTTCCTTGTCAAGAATCTGGAACGAGCTTTTGAGCCTTTCCAAACTATTGACGAGTTGGTCATAATCAAAAAACATCAAGCTATTAAGGTGTAATAGGGTTTGCGTTAGCTTCCGGTTTTCATCAGCCAAGTGATCAATTTCCTGATTGATTTCTACATATACCTGATGGTTTTCCAAGCCTTTCATGATAAAAAGACCTGAAAAAGCCAATACACTCATGAAAAAGATCCCGATATAGGTGATGTATTTCTGAGCAATATTAGGACTGTTATTTAGCCAGTTTCTGAGGTTCATAGTTCCTTATTGATTGTGCTTCTCTAGTTCTTCACCAGTTAATGATTGAAGGAAAGCCTCAATGTCATTGATTTCATTGTCAGGGATGTTTCTCCCAATCTGATAGACAGCCATCACCTGTATAGCTTGCTTGAGTGTTTGAACTTCCCCGTTGTGTAGGTATGGAGCTGTTAGGGAAACATTTCTGAGAGAAGGGACTTTAAAAGAGAATTTGTCCGACTGTTTCTGTGTGATATTAAACCGTCCCCAATCCACTTTTTTGATGGTATCATGATCTTTGAAGTAGTCACGTACAATACCGAGTTTCTGGTACATATTCCCACCGATATTAACACCCTGATGGCAGGAACCACATCCATATTCCTTGAAAAGCTGATAACCTTTCCGCTCTTGCTTGCTAATGGCTTCTTCATCACCAAGCAGGAACCTGTCAAATCGGGAAGGGGTTACGAGTGTCTTTTCATATCCGACTATGGCATCTGTAATGGTCTTTTTTGAGATATCACCATTATATAGGTGCTGAAACATCTCTGTATATTGACCATCATGATTGATTACCCAGATTGCCTTGGTCCAGCTAATTCCAGCATTTTTGGTTAGTGATACCGTGTCATGTACAGCTTCTGTCAGGTCGGATGCTTGCCCATCCCAAAACTGCCTAAAGTTGAAGACTGCATTGTAAACGGAGGGGGTATTAAGCACACCATCAGTTGTATCAACACCTTTTGAAATAGCAGTATAATCTGCACCGCCTTTTTTAAGGTTATGACAGCTAGCACAGGAAGACTTACCATTTTTGGTAATTGAATTATCATGAAAGAGTAGTTTTCCCAAGGCCACCTTATTGGGATCACTGTCAATGAAATGGATCGGTTTAATGGGTTCATACTCTGCCCTTTCATTCTGAAAGGAAATACTGATAGGCTCAAATTCCTGTTCATTGGCATGGGACTGTTTCTGCTCTTTACAGCTAGTCGAAGCAATGAATATGAAGAAGATAAGTGAATTGTAGTGTCTGAGCATATATCAAGCATAAATTTAGGCTAATGTCATTGAGTGTCCTCATTTTTTTCAGGATGTAAGGTTTCAGAAGGCTTTGAATGATTGTTATATAGTAAACTAAGGGGCACTATCTGAATCCTCTAATAAATGTGGGGTATTCAAGGCTATTGATTGAAATGGTATTTATGGATTATTAGAAAGTACATAGATCATATTTTATATAACAATGTTAAGGTGTAAAGCCTTTCAGGGGTAGATGTCAGGTATGTAAGTTTTAAGGTGAAAGCTCATTTTTATGTATTTCAGTGGTACCTGAAAGAGGAAAAAAGATTTTAGTCATTTCTTCTTACATGGTATTAAAGTAATTTTTAAAAGATGTTTGTATGACATACAGTCTACTACTGAATAAGTTAATCACTTTCTTGTACTATAAAATCTATTATAATTATGGATGTAGAGGTTCGTCAATTGAGTGAAGTTGAAATGGCTGCTAAAAATATCAGCCAATGGCCGACTAAGTCTAACGGGGTTTCTAAGTTTCCTCATTTCTTTGAGCATGCAGAGGCCTGTTATGTTATTGAGGGGGAAGCCACTGTAACAAGTGAGGAACATGGAGCGGTCAAAATCAAAAAAGGAGATTATGTGGTATTTCCGAAAGGAATGGAATGTTATTGGGAAGTTACTTCAGACTTCAAGAAATACTACCACATAGATGAATCATAGCGGGGACAAGATTAGGGTGGTCCTGTTCAACTTATCATAAAATGGAGCTTGTGCAGGACCATTTATTTAGTTGTCCGCTATGGCTGAAATAAGCAGTTTTATTTTCCAGATTGTGATAAAAGAATTATGAGGGATCTATATACAACTACTTTTCTTTGCTTAATCATTTTGATGACGGGTTGTGGAGAGTCTGAGCAACAACACCGGGCAGTTGGTGATGACTATCAGTTGAATAAGATTCTTCATGGTGGTTGGCTTCCTTTGGATTTCGTTAGAGACCTTCCAAGTAACAAATCTCCTTACAACTTGAGGAATGAGTTGGCCACTGTCTCTGAAATTTTGTTTGATTCGGCTGATATAAAAGGAGAGAAGGTTGAAGCAAGAGGGGGATGGGGGAACTTTGAAGGTTTTAATGCCAACTTTTATGTTTACCGGGACGAAAATGGACATGTGGTCTTGAATGATAAAAAGTTAGGTATGCACATTAACCTGAAGTCGGTTGGACCTGACTATATTTTGGAAATCTCTGACGGTACCTTTACAACAAGCCTGAAGAAAGTAATGAGTCCTAAGGCATATAAAAGTGCTTCGAGAAAGAATGACCTTTCCATGGTCAATTACTATATCATCAGGAACTTGCTCCAAGGAAAGTATAAATCAGAACAGGATTCAGCTGTATTTATAATGGAAGATGGAAGCATTGAAGGACTTGATGGTTATACTGATTTCAGCCTGAATACATCCTTCTTGTCTGGAGATGCAATCCATGGTGATGTGTTGACCATGATTGGTGATAGCAAGGAGGAAAACTACCTATACCAGTTTGATGGAAACACGCTTGTTTTGAAAGAAATTGAGTTGGAAAATGGAGATGGGGAAGGTGGTACAAAATTCAAGGAAACGGGTAAAACAATCACCTTGAAACGGGATGTGCCTACTGATTAAAGTCAGTGACATGATATGTGAACAACTCGTAACGAATAAATATCTACGTTTGTCGGAAAAGATTTACCGTTCATCGAAGATGCAAAGAATCATAAAACAGAATAGCTACTTTTGGGCGTTGGCTATTAAATAATAATTAGATATTCATGAAAGCGAAAGCAGATTGAAGATCTAGAATTATTTGGTTTAATTGTAAAAGTGAAGACCTCGTACCGTATCGGTACGAGGTCTTTTTTATTTCTATTCACTTTGAAGAATAATAATAATTGTGAATATTGTTATGTAACCTTATACTACTTCGTGCTTGTTTTACGGTCTGCCGGTGGTTTTCTGTCGTAAGACTTCACAGGCACAATTATTAAAACTAACTATTTTCATTATGCTAAAAAAAATTCTCTTTGGACTACTTGCTGTAATCGTATTGGCAGCACTGGGTGGTTTTTTGTACCCCAGTAAACTTCACATTGAAAAATCAATGATGATTCATGGCAACCATGATGTCGTACAGGCACAATTGGTAAACTTTAAAAACTTTAATAGCTGGTCCCCTTGGGCTAAGCTTGACCCAGAAACAAAATATGAATACTCTGACCAACAAGGTGTAGAAGGTGCTACCATGAGTTGGTCAAGTGAAGACAGCCATGTTGGCAGTGGTAAAATGGTCCTCACAAAAGTGGGAGACAATGAGATCCTTTACGAAACATCATTTGAAGGTTGGAGTGCGGCAAGCCCTTGCGGTTATAAGATTGCTGAAGTGGACGGTGGAACAGAAGTCGTGTGGTTTATGGACATGGACTTTGGCTTGAATCCGATTTACCGTTATATGGGTGCTTTCATGATGGAAGAAGCTATTCTGAAAGATTATGAGCAAGGTCTTGTTAATCTGAATGCAGTAGTGGAAAAGAAAATGGAAGCTGAAATGAAAATGCTGGAAGCTGAATTGGCAGACGTTTCTAGCTCAGAAGATGCCGAGGTTGTGGAGGAATCAGTAAATTGATTTGATAGACTTTTACTTATTAATTTTATATGCCGGAAGGATTCCTTCCGGCATTTTTGTTTTATTAAAGGGATACTGACTCACTTTGAAATTTGAAAAGACAGACTATGGAAAATGATTGGCTAAAAGATATTGAAGGGGTTTTATGTGATTTGGATGGGGTAGTGTATATAAGTGAAACGCCCATAGCAGGTTCGATTGAAGCCATAAGGATACTGAAGCAAAAGCAAATACCGATTAGGTTTTTAACCAACACATCAGGTCGTCCGGTAGCTTCCATTCATGAACGGTTAGTTAGAATGGGAGTAGATGTTGGAATGGATGAAATCATTACTCCTCCGGTTGCAGCGGCCAATTACCTAAAAGCAAAAGGTATCAGGAGTATTTATCCTGTAGTAAGTAAATCAATCAGGGCGTATTTTAATGAACAATTTGAATTAGTCGAGACCAACCCTGAGGTAGTTGTAATAGGGGACATTGGTGATGTCTGGGATTATGAATTAATGAGTAGGATCTTTAAACTGGTTATGGAAGGTGCCGAAATGCTGACTTTGCACAAAGGAAGGTTTTGGAAAACGGAAGCTGGGTTAAAGCTGGATATAGGGGCATTTGTGGCAGGACTGGAGTATTCAACAGGAAAGAAAGCCTATATCTCAGGAAAACCAGGGAGTGCATTTTTTGAGATGGGGGTCAATAGCTTGGGGCTTACATCGGATAAAGTATTGATGATTGGTGATGATGTGGATGGGGATATTGGAGGAGCACAAAATGCGGGAGTGAAAGGTATTTTGGTCAGAACTGGCAAGTTCAGGCAAGAAATATTGGAGGCATCGCCTGTTACGCCTGATTTGGTGGTTGATTCATTGGAAGCATTTTCAAAACTCGTTTAGGTAAGTGGTAAAAGCTCTTTGCAAAACAGGCTGCAAAGAGCTTTTATATATTTATGGTATCAGAAGTATCTTCCCTTTGCTTTTGCGGCTTTCAAGGTAAGCATGCGCTTTATTTCCTTCCGAAAGTTTGAATGTGCTGTCAATATTTACTTTGATATCACCCTTTTTGACCATCTCAAATAAGGCTTCAGACCTATTTAGTCTTTCTTCTTTAGATACCAGATAGTTCCAAAGGTCACCACCCGTCAGCGTTTTGGAAGTATCCATCAGCATTCTAGGGTCGATGTGTACAGGGTCTCCTGCTGCCATACCGAAGAATACGACTGTACCTTTGATACGTGTTACCTCAAAGCTATCCATAATAGTCGTTCCGACAGATTCGTATACGACATCTACTCCTTGTTGCTGCGTAAACTCCAGGACTTTTTCAGTCCAGTGATCGCCATAAAGAAATACCTTGTCAGCACCAGCATTAGATGCTGCTGCCTGTTTTTCTTCAGAAGAAGTTAGCCCAATAACGGTCGCTCCCAATGATTTGGCTATCTGAACAAGGTACTGTCCAACACCACCTGCTGCGGCATGTACCAATACAATATCTCCTGCCTTTACCTTGTAGCTATCAAACATCAGGTATTGTGCCGTCAAGCCTTGTAGCATAAGGGAAGCAGCTTGTTCAAAAGAAATACCTTCAGGAATTGGAACGGCTTTTTCCTCAGGGACTGCAACCAGTTCTGCATTTGCATAAGGAACATCAGCAAAGGCGATACGGTCACCAACTGCAATGCCACTTACGGAAGCGCCTACTGCTTTTACAACGCCAGCTCCTTCATAGCCTGGGATGTAAGGAGGTTTTCCTTCAAGATGGTAGTTGCCTTTTCGGCGATAAACATCTGCAAAGTTCAGCCCGATGGCCTTTGTTTCTAGTAGTATTTCGTTGTCTTGAATACTTGGTTCAGGTATGTCTCCATAGTAGAGGACATCAGGTCCCCCGAATTTATCAAAGCAAAGTGCTTTCATGGTTTGTATGCTTTAGTGTTATTTGATGAGCGCCCGATTTACTAAAATTAAGGCTGAATGACAATCATGGTTTAACAGATCTCCCAATAAAAAGTTTGCCATAATACATGATTCTATCAATCAACCTTTGTTTAGTATTAGTGCATAGAACCTGCTTCTGTGATGTCACAATGCTCACTGGAAAGTTCTATCTCTATGGTTGCGTGTTGTATCTGTAGGGTCATCAGGTGATCACGGACTATCCTTTTTACTTCAAAACATTTTTCAAGTGAAAGGCTTTCATCTACCACAACATGAATGGTGATAATATTGAATTCGCCATCCAATGACCACACATGTATATCATGTACTTCCAATACATGCTTGATCTCTTCCAGACTTGCTTTTACCTTATTTACACTGATATTGTATGGTACTGCCTGAAGGAAAATCGGTACAATCTGTTTGATATTTCTGAGTGCATTAAACAGTACATAGCAGGCAATTCCCATAGAAAGTATCGGGTCAATGATTGGGAGGTCATAAAAGTGCATGACCAAACTCCCGATCAGGACAGCGACCCAACCTAACACATCTTCCATCAAGTGCAACATCATCACTCTGTGGTTAGCAGAGCCCTTATTTTTACTCAATTTGAATACGGCAACCCCATTTACAATCACACCTAATATTGCCAGAAATAGCATTCCTTCTGTATCCACCGCCTCTGGTTTGAGTAGTCGGGGAACTGTTTGGGCTATAATCAATACACTACCCACAGTTAGTACTGTTGCGTTAATGACTGCCGAAAGAGGAGAATATCGTCTGTAACCATAGGTATAGCGGAAATCTTCTCTTTTGTCAGAGATTTTTTCAAAGTAGTACCCCATTCCTAAGGCAAAAGTATCCCCAAGATCGTGAACAGCGTCAGACAAAATAGCCATTGAGTTGGTCATAATACCACCAATGATTTCTATGATGGTAAAAAATGCATTCAAAAAGAACGCTGAACGGATACTGCCGCTTTCAGAATGGGAGTGAATTCCGTGAGAATGGTCGTGATGATGAAAGTGTGACATATTGAAAAGTTCGGCTTATTGATGTTTAGTTTTTTACATAAGCCAAGATAACATGCTTTTGTTTCGATTGAAAAACTATTGTCGGTTCGACTTACGCAATGATAGTATTAATTTGTGAATAAACGTATAAAATACATTTAAAAAGAGTTGATTATGAGTGTGTTATGATTTTTTAAAAGTGCATTTTGAGAAGAATCTTCAAAAAACGTTGATGAAAGTTACTGAAATGTAAGGCCAATCATCCCCACCTTTGTAGTCGGAAAGGAAACTATATCTCATCACTTTATTTCTGACTGACATATTTATGTATAATACACCAAAAGAAATTTTACCAGCCATCAGCAAGGCAGCCATTCAGAAAGACAGCTACTCATTAGACAAACAATTGCTTTTAGGTTTTTTCGGAGGTGCTTATGTCGCATTCGGAAGTGTATTAGCATTAGTAGTAGGAGGTGGTATGCCAGGCATCGCAGCTGAGAACCCTGGTCTTGTCAAGTTTGCTTTTGGTGCTGTATTCCCGATCGGTCTTATTCTGGTGATTGTTGCAGGAGCAGAGCTGTTTACGTCAAGTACAGCTATCATGACGGTTTCTGTTCTCAATAAGGAACGTAGCATGAAATCACTGCTTAAAGTATGGACAGTGGGCTACCTATCCAATTTTGTAGGGGCTGTCTTTGTGGCATATTTCTTAGGTTACCATACAGGTCTTCTTACCTCTGGGCCATTTGCGGATTCTGCAATCAATATTGCGGTGGCCAAAACTTCCAATCCATTCTTCAAGACATTCGTGAAAGGCATCGGAGCCAACTGGCTTGTTTGTTTGGCTGCTTGGCAAGCATATGCAGCTAAAGACATTACAGGTAAGGTGTTAGGTATATGGTTTCCGGTTATGACGTTTGTGGCATTTGGTTTTGAGCACTGTATTGCCAATATGTTTTTTGTTCCGATGGGTATGTTACTTGGAGCAGACATCTCTTGGAGTCAGTTTATTACAGCAAACCTGATCCCTGCCACTTTGGGTAATATTGTTGGTGGAGCATTATTCGTAGGAGCAGCCTACTGGTATATCTATGTGAAACCGGATAAGAAGAAGACAGATAATATGCCAGTAGAGGAGATGGAAAAAGAATTGGTGAATGTATAGACATTCAATAGATAAAAAAGAACGGACATCAATGGATTGATGTTTAGAAATAGGATTTACCATATAATTAGGAATATATTTTTTTTCAGTATCAGACAAATCATCACTTATGAAAACGACTGTAGCATCATTCAAAGGGACTAAGTGGCAAAACACTATTGACGTTTACGATTTTGTAATCAATAACGTAACACCTTACGAGGGGGACGCATCTTTCTTGTCTGGACCGACAGAAGCAACCAAAAAACTTTGGGACTTATGTTTGGTTGCCATGAAAGAAGAGCGTGAAAATGGTGGTTGTCGAGATGTTGATGTAGATACAATTTCTACAGTGACAAGTCATAAACCTGGCTACATCGATAGCAATCTTGAGAAAATTGTGGGACTTCAAACCGATATGCTACTGAAGCGTGCTATGAAACCCTATGGTGGTTACCGTGTGGTAGAAAAAGCCGTTCAGGAAAAAGGCAAGCAGGTAAACCCTGAAGTAACCAAGGTTTTTGAATGTGTGATGGATCACAATAATGCGGTATTCTCTGCCTATGACCAGGAGATCAGAAATTACCGTTCAATGGGTATCCTGACAGGTCTTCCTGATAATTATGCCCGTGGCCGTATCATTGGTGATTACCGTAGACTGGCTTTGTATGGTACTGACCGCTTGATTGAAGAAAAGCAGAAAGATAAAGTAGCCATTGAAGGTGACTTGACTGCTGAACAAATACGCTTGCGTCTTGAAGTGAGTGAGCAGGTTAAAGCACTCAATGATATCAAGGTTTTGGGCGAAATGCATGGACTGGATTTAAGCAGACCTGCTGAAAATGCTCAAGAAGCGATTCAATGGACCTATATGGCGTACTTGGCTGCCGTAAAAGAGCAGGATGGTGCCGCAATGTCATTGGGTAACGTTTCATCCTTCTTTGATGTATATATTCAGAATGACCTTGAAGAAGGGCTTATCACTGAAGAAGAAGCGCAGGAATTTATCGACCATTTTGTAATGAAACTCAGAATGGTGCGTCATCTGCGTCCTGGTGCATACGATGAGATCTTTGGTGGTGACCCAACTTGGGTAACTGAAGCTATCGGTGGTATGTACAATGATGGCAGAACCAAGGTAACCAAGACCTCATTCAGGTTCCTGCAAACGCTTTACAACTTAGGTCCATCGCCTGAGCCAAACCTGACTGTACTTTGGTCTGATAACCTGCCAGAAGGGTTTAAGCAATTCTGTTCTCAGGTTTCAATTGACACTTCTTCAGTGCAATATGAGAATGACGACCTGATGCGTCCTAACCGTGGTTCTGACGATTATGGTATTGCTTGCTGTGTATCTTACCAGCATATCGGTAAACGTATTCAGTTCTTTGGAGCAAGAACTAACCTGCCTAAGACACTACTTTTGGCATTGAATGGTGGTAAGGAAGAGTTTAAAGGTGCTCAGATTGTAGAGGGTATCAAAGAGATGTCTGCTGACAAGGTACTGGACTACGATAAGGTCTTGGCAAACTTTAAGCTGGCAATGAAGGATGTGGCTCGTGTATATGCCAAAACGATGAATATCATCCACTATATGCACGACCATTATTACTATGAAAAAGCACAGTTTGCCTTCTTGGATACCAATCCTGGTATTGATATGGCATATGGTGCTGCCGGTATCTCCATTATAGCCGACTCACTGTCAGCAATCAAGTATGCAAAAGTAACGCCTGTGCGTAATGAAGATGGACTGACTGTAGATTTCGAGATCGATGGTGACTTCCCTAAATTCGGTAATGATGATGATAGGGTAGACAATATTGCGAAGGAAATTACTCATTACTTCTTTAGCGAATTGGCTAAGCATAAAACTTACCGTAACGCAGTGCCTACTATGTCACTCCTTACCATTACTTCAAATGTGATGTATGGTAAGAAAACAGGTTCTACTCCTGACGGTCGTAAGGCAGGAGAGTCATTTGCACCAGGTGCCAACCCAATGCACGGTAGAGACACTCACGGAGCAATTGCTTCCTTGAACTCTGTGGCAAAACTGAATTATGATGATGCACAGGACGGTATTTCAAATACATTCTCTATTGTACCACAAGCTTTGGGTGCTGGCAAGGACATGCAAATTGATAACCTTGTAGCCATGATGGATGGGTACTTTGGAAAAGGAGCTCATCACTTGAATGTCAATGTACTGAACCGTGATACGTTGATGGATGCTTACGAACACCCTGAAAATTATCCGCAACTGACCATCCGTGTTTCAGGATATGCGGTGAACTTTATCAGATTGTCTAAAGCACACCAACTGGAAGTGATTGCAAGGACTTTCCATGAGTCGATGTAATGATAAACATATGCTAAATATAGAGGCTGTTCCTGAAAGGGTGCAGCCTCTTTTATGTTTAGAACAAATGAGTTTTGTATTTTTTCAACAGATGTTTCTTCCATAGCTTCATTTTGGAATGTTGAATCTGTATTTTTGTCTGATTACGTGAATGATTTTTTGAACAAAAAAAGATAAAATGGCAGGTTCATCGAAAAAGGCAATCTATGGCGCAATCTTGGCCAACCTTGGAATCGCAATCAGCAAGTTTATAGGCGCATTTTTTACTGGCTCATCTTCTATGATGTCTGAAGGGATTCACTCAATGGTAGATACAGGAAATGGCGTTCTGTTATTATTCGGTTTGAAACAGAGTGTCAAGCCAGCAGATGAAAAGCACCCCTTTGGATATGGAAAGGAAGTGTTTTTCTGGAGTTTTGTAGTGGCAATCCTGATTTTTGCATTGGGTGGAGGTGTTGCCCTTTATGAAGGAATTCACCATATCATCAGCCCTGTAAAAGTGGAAAATGTAATCTGGAACTACGTAATTCTGACGTTGGCGCTGATATTTGAGGGCTCAGCATTAAGGGTTGCTTTGAAACAATTCAATGAATCAAGAGGGGATACACCATTTATTCAAAGCCTAATGGACAGTAAGGATACCTCTACTGTGGCAATTGTTATTGAAGATACTGCCGCATGTTTGGGATTGGTAATTGCATTGGTTTGTGTATTCTTGGGACAGGTAACAGGTATCGTTTATTTTGATGGCATTGGTTCAATACTAATTGGATTGTTGCTTATTGCCGTTTCCATGTTTTTTGCAGTAGAATGTAAAGGACTGCTGGTAGGAGAAGGACTTATGCCAAGAGATAATAAGATCATCACAGATATTCTAGCAGCAGAAGGGAATGTGTTGGAATACAAACGACCATTGAGCCTTTATTTTGGTCCGAACGAAGTATTGGTTAACCTGGAAGTGAATTTCAAGGATAGCCTTACACCTGATGAGGTAGAACAGACCATTGATAGGATAGAGGATAGTATCAGAAAGCGTATTCCTGTTGTGAATAGAATATTTATTGAAGCAGAAACTATCAAAAGAAAGAGCAAAGCATAAAAAAAGAGAAAGCCCGAACAGCAGTTGATGTTCGGGCTTTTTTGTATCAATATATGATGGACTTATCTCTTATGTGAAAATAACCAAGGCAGCAATTCACTTTCTGCAAAGGCAGGGTCCCAACTGTTATGGTTTGCTTCAGGGTATTCAGTGTATTTCACTTCTGCATTCAAATCCTGTAATGCCTTGTACATGGTTCTGGAGTTTTCAGGCAAAACAACATTATCCTTGGCTCCGTGGAATAACCAGGTTGCAGTATTTTTTGCGTATTTTTTGGCAACATTAGTGTTTCCTCCTCCACAGATTGGGATAGCAGCAGCAAACGTTTTAGGATATGTTCCAATGGTTGCCAGTGTACCAAAACCACCCATCGAAAGCCCCATGACATACATGCTGGATTCATCTACCTTTTTTTCATCTACAAGGTTTTTCACCACATCCATTGCCATTTTTCCAGGTGTGTTCAGAAGATTTTTTGAAGGGAAGTTCAACTCTCTGGTTCCATCCTCATTTTTAGTGAAATCAATATTTGACCAAAAACTGCCTTCAGGACACTGGGGGAAAACAACTATAGCACGATACTTATCATAATTTTCGGGTTGTGTAAATAATGTACTTCCGTGCATCAACTGTTTCTCATTGTCATTGCCTCTTTCGCCAGCACCATGCAGAAACAGAATGAATGGGTATTTCTTGGTGCTGTCATAATCCTTAGGGAAAAGGATACGGTAGTTGAGGGTGTCGCCTTTTACAATATATTGTTTGGCCTCGTATTGAGGAGTGTCTTGAGCTGACACTGTACCAAACAAGCCTATTAGGCATACTAAAAGCGTAATCAGTTTTACAATTTTCATAGTGTAGTTATCAGTTTAGATTTGATTTATAAAAAAAGACAGACCCTCTAGAGAATCTGTCTTTTATATTGAAGTCCATCCAAGGTTGATTATTCAACACCTTTTGGTTCGCTACCTTTCCATCCGTAGAAGGCAATGTAGAGAATACCAATGAATGGAACCGTGAATGCTACATTTAGTGAAATTGAGTCAGCTACAAAGCCCATCAGAACTGGTAGCAATGCTCCACCAACGATCGCCATAACAAGAAGCGATGATCCTTGGCTTGTATGAACACCTAACTTGTGAATCGCCAATGTAAAGATTGTTGGGAACATCACTGAAAGGAAAAGACCAGTAGCGACCATTGCATATATTGCAGGCATACCTTCTAATGACATAGAAGTAACTATTAATGCAACACATGAAACAGAGAAAATAGTAAGAATGCTTGAAGCTTTGAATCTTGCAGATAAAGCTGATCCGATAAAACGACCTACCATTAGTCCTCCCCAAAAATAAGGTAGCCATTTTGCTGCATCAGCCTCTTCAATTGGAAGAGTTGATTTTTCCATTATGTAATTAACTAAGAAACTACCTATAGAAACTTCTGAGCCAACATACATAAAGATGGCAACCACACCCAAGATTAGGTGAGTAAAAGACCAAATACTTTTTTTAGAAGTCGTAGTTGTTTCTGTTTTAGGGGAGCTAGTATTAATAACAGGTAGTTTGACTAGTTTCATTATAACCGCCATAACTACAAGAGCAATACCAAAACTTACATAAGGACCTTGAATTGATGCCGCTGTTTTTGCTTCAGCTTCTAAAACTTGCTCTGGTGATAATGCCGCTAATTCATCTGCAGTGTAGAAAATAACATTTGCAAGGATGAAAATTTGTCCAAATTTAGAACCCAATGTCGTTCCCAAAGAATTGAGTGCTTGTGCTAAATTTAGACGGCTCGCTGCTTTTTCAGGTTTACCCAAAATAGAAACATATGGGTTGGCTGCAACTTGCAAAATGGTAATTCCGGAAGCCAATACCACCAATGCCATCAGGAACAGTGGAAATACTCTTATTTCAGCAGCAGGATAAAATAAGAATGTACCTGTTGCTGCAATTAAGAGCCCTAATACAATACCATTTTGATAGCCTACTTTTTCAATAATTTTACCTGCAGGAAGGGAAACTATAAAATAAGCAGCAAAAAAAGCGAACTGTACCAATGAAGCTTGGGTATAGTTCAAGTCAAAAAGACCTTTAAGGTGTGGGATTAGGATATCGTTCAACACAGTTAGAAATCCCCACATAAAAAACAATCCTGTTACGACGATAAAAGCAAATGTATTGTTTCCACCAGTCGTATTCTGTTGCTGAGGAGCAACTTTAGGTTCTACGCTAATAGCCATATCTGTTAAATATTTTAGTTATAAAGTTGATGAAAGTATAGCGGTTGAAAAAGCACTTAAACACACGATTAGTTTAATAAATTAATTTAGTAAGTGTACAAATATGACTTAAAAGCTTGCTTATTACCAAGAGGAGGAAAAATATTTTTTTGAAAAAATTATGTTCTTTAGACGAAAATATTGAAAGCGATTTTGATGTATAGATTGTTTTTAACTATCACAAATACAGTTGGTTGTGTCGTTGTGTATATTGTCAGTAATGTGTAAAAATCATGCTAAATTGGTATTAGAAAATGTATCATAGAAACCTTTAATTTATATACTTTCCTTTTACGAATTCCCCAAATCCAATATTTGTTCTGCAAACGTTTGTTGTTCTTCACTGTAAATCAGTTCTCCTTTTTGTAGAAACTTGTGTACGTTCAACAATTCTTCATAATTGGCTGTGTGTATGTGTCTTGGGATTTTGAATATTCGTTCATCTTTTTTGTCAAAAGGACATGGGACAGATGCTTTGAATAAGAAAGGCAGTAGAATTTTAGAACAACTGAAAGCAATTCTCTCTATCTCGTAATCATTGAAATGGTCTTGTAGCCTAGTGTTTATTTTCTCAAAAAAATTGGTGGTATTGCCTAACCTTACTCTTGACCCAGCCTTAGACTTGCCTCGGGTCTTTAAGTACTTGATCTGACTTTTCCCTTGCTTCTTGCGGACTCCATAAGAAGAAAAAGCTTTGTGGTCAATATTCTCAGTTCCTTCAAAGTAACCAATCGCACTGTTTTCTGTCTGGACCAGGACTATAAGGTAATTGACTATTGCATCTGGATGAGAGAACTTGTAGTGTATGGGGAGCCTCAGCTGAATTTCTAGCGCTTCATCCTTACCTGTGATCAAAAGTGTATGTTTCTCATGGTCATACTGATGGTGAAAAGTGTTATTTTGATAAAGGTTTTCTGCTATTGTGATCGCAGTTTCAGTAGAAATAAGGTGTCTTTTGGCTTCCATGGTTATTTGCTGATAGTGGTTGTATTTTTACATCAAAGCCGAAATATACAATAAGGCATGCTTATTCTATATATTAAGCAATCTGAAAAGTATCATCATCCAGTCCAATTCAAATCTAAAAGGTCGTGGGATTTAGTTGATAATGAAGGAGTGACAAATTTGTCACGCTGTGTGTTTCGAAATGAATTAAAGCGTAATTTCTAGTTCTGTCCTTTAGTTTTTACTTTTATCCATTCTTTATAATACAGAAATCAGCTTCACTATATGTCCGAGAATAAGAAAGCCACAGCGTTGGCATTGGAAAAGTATTTCAGTTTTACACACTTCAGGGATGGTCAGGAAGAAGTGATCGACCGGATTGTTTCAGGTGAGTCAGCCACAGCGATATTTCCTACAGGTTCGGGGAAATCTCTTTGCTATCAGCTGTCAGCAGTATTGCTGCCACACCTAACGGTGGTTGTTTCTCCTTTGTTGGCGCTTATTCAGGATCAGATGGATTTCTTGAAACGGAAAGGTATACCTGCTGCCCGTATAGATTCCACGCTTACACCAGATGAGGCGAACCAAATTGCTAATGGACTGAAAGCTGGTGAATATAAAATACTGTTTATTTCAGTTGAAAGGTTTAAGAATGAGCGTTTCAGAACATTCTTGCACTCACTCAAATTATCCATGCTGGTGGTGGATGAGGCACACTGTATCTCGGAATGGGGACATAATTTTAGACCTGATTACCTGAAGTTGCCACAGTATCGACAGGATTTCAATATTCCTCAAGTATTGTTATTGACGGCTACCGCAACCCCAAAAGTAGTAGCAGATATGTGCAAAAAGTTTGGGTTTCCTCCAGAAAATGTAACGGTAACAGGCTTTTACAGACCCAACTTGCATATAAGTATTGAGCCAACCAGTCACCAAGAAAAGCTTGCTAAATTGGCTACGCTACTTTCCGCTAAAAAAGAGGAGAGTAGTATTGTGTATGTAACGCTTCAGCAGACAGCCAATGATGTTGCGAATTATTTGGTTGACCAAGGAGTAGTAGCGGAGGCTTACCATGCAGGTATGAAACCTGATGACCGAAAAGCGATTCAGGATAGGTTTATGTCTGGAAAGTCTAAGGTGATTGTAGCAACGATAGCTTTTGGGATGGGGATTGACAAGCAGGATATCAGAAATGTGATTCACTTTGACCTGCCCAAATCCATTGAGAATTACAGTCAGGAGATTGGCAGGGCAGGACGTGATGGCAATGATTCGGAATGTATTGTATTGGCAAGTAGAGATAACCTGAATGTACTTGAAAACTTTGTTTTTGGAGATACACCTGAACTGGAAAGCATTCAGAAGGTACTGGAAGGAATCAAGGCTTCAGGTGACCGTTGGGAGATGCAGCTTTATCAGCTAAGTAATGACTCCAATATCAGACAGCTTCCATTGAAGACATTATTGGTTTATTTGGAATCGCTAGGGGTAATTCAGCCAATGTATAGTTATTATGCAGAGTATAGGTTTAAGGAGTTGATTCCTCGTGAGTCAATCATTGGCAAGTTTGAAGGCGAACGTCAAAAGTTTATCTGGAATGTATTTTCACACTCTCCTAAAGCAAAACTTTGGAGTGCCGTCGATATGGAAAAGCTGCTCAATGAAGAGAAGTATGATCGAAAGCGGGTGATCAGTGCGTTGGAGTACTTTGACTCAAAAGGGTGGGTCAAGCTAGAAGCGAAGAAAATGACGGAAGTATTCAGGGTACTGAAGCAGGATTTTGATCCTGAATCGACGGCAAAAGAACTGCATCAGCTTTTTGTCAATAAGGAAACTGGAGAGATTGACAGGCTGCACCATATGGTTGAGATGCTTGAGAGTGATCACTGTCTTACCAAATCTTTGTCTGAGTACTTTGGTGAAGAAACCGATTGGGCGAATTGTGGACACTGTTCTGTTTGTCAAACAGGAAAAGTAACACTTCCTGAAGCTCAGGAGTTGCCAAGCTTGGGCAGTATGGATGCAGGGGAGATTATAGGAAATGTAGAAAAGGTATTGAACAAGGTTCCGGCTGCCAGAACTGTAGCCTTATTTCTATGTGGAATTTCAAACCCTAAGTTTTCAAGAATTAGAAATAGACAGAAATCAGGGTTTGGCTTATTGGAGTCTTACCCATTCAAACAAGTAGAAGACTGGGTTGAGCAGCATTTGAATCAATAAGCTTAGAAAAAAATCAATAAAGATTTAGCTGTCCTGAGAGAGTTGGGACAGCTTTTTTGTTTTATAGAAAGAGAAATTGAAATCAATTTCACGAAATGAGTAGTTATTCATTTGAAATTTAAATAATAAATGACCGACTTGTGATATTTATAACTAAAAGTCAGTAATTGTGTTGATTTGATAAAAAATATGTATTTATCTTGAGAAGATTGTATATTCGTAAATACTATGTCTAGTTCTAACAAAAATAATAAAGGCGTTTTACGAAAGTAATTCAGTCACATTCAGGGTGAAAACAACCCTGCCCGAAAACTGAAAGCCAGTGAACCAATGGCTTACAGCGGCGTGTGTAGAGGTATATACAAACCTCGACTCTATTATTTTTTCCACTTATTCTATTTCCATTTCTATTATGAATTTGAAGAAAAACGAAAAGTTAAACACACTTGGATTGGTGAAAGATCGAATAGGCAAACCCTATGAAGATCTGGAGTTTCTCCTGACGTGCTTGAAAGAAGTATTGGAAGAAAACGGTGAAGCTGAGCTTGCCAAGCAAATTCCATGGATCAACGCTGAGTCTCCATCTTTGGATGGTTTCAATGGTGAGTTGATTCAACTTTACTCTCTCTGTTTCCAGTTACTTAACACGGTTGAGGTAAATGGTGCAGTACAGCACAGACGTAAGAAAGAAAATGACCAGTCTGTGGCAACCGTTCACGGACTTTGGGGTGAAAAGCTAGTTCAACTCAAGAAAGAAGGCTTCACTGGACCTCAGATTGTTGAAAAACTGAAAGACATTATGGTTGAGCCTGTACTTACTGCTCACCCAACGGAAGCTAAACGTACGACCGTACTGGAACACAACAGAAGTATTTACCTGTTGATGCTGAACCGTGAAAACCAGATGTACACCCGTTATGAGCAGGAGCTTAACAGGAATGACATCAAAAACATGCTGGATACCCTTTGGCGTACAGGAGAGATCTATATCGAGAAGCCAGAGGTGGAAGACGAATTGAGAAACGTTATGCACTATCTCAATAATGTTTTCCTGAAGGTATTGCCAATCTTGGACAGACGTTTTGAGCAAGCTTGGAAAGAGGCTGGTTTCGCGCCGGAACTGATTCAGAACGTAAACGACAGAGCACGTATTTCATTTGGTGACTGGGTAGGTGGTGACCGTGACGGACACCCTTTTGTAACGGATGAAGTGACACGTTCTACTTTGCATAAGCTAAGGCTTAATGCTATGATCCTGATTAGGGATGCCATTCTTCAACTAGTGAAAAAGTTAAGCTACTCATGTAAGTTTGAGGAAGCTGACAAGAAGTTGAAGAAGCGTATCAATGAGATCATGGCGGAGTTTGGCAGTGAGGCGCAACTGACTTTTGATAGAAACAAAGGAGAGGTATTCAGACAATACCTTGCGCTATTGATGCTGAAACTTCCAGTACATGTAAGCAGTGAACATGCTATTGGATTGATTGAGCACCCTCATTCTTATTTCTATTCTTCAGAGCTGAAAGATGACCTGTTGATACTGCAAGAGGCACTAGTGAAGTTTGGTGCCAAGAATGGTGCATATCAATATGTCAATGAAGCTATCAGGATAGTAGACACTTTCGGTTTCCATTTGGCAAAACTGGATATTCGTCAGAATAGTAGCTTCTATGACAAAGCCATTGCGCAACTGATGAATGCAGCTTCGATGGACGGTGACCGTTTCATCACATGGAGCGAAGAAAAGAGAATCGTATTCCTGAATAGCGAGCTTCAGTCCAACAGACCATTTACTCACCCAGATGTTCCATTGGAAAAAGAAGCGGACACCGCAACCAAGTGTTTCAGTGTGATTGCTGATCAGGTTAATAAATATGGACCGAACGGTATTGGGGCACTGATTGTCAGTATGACAAGAAATGTATCTGACCTGCTATCAGTTTACCTGCTTTGCCGTGAGGCGGGACTTACATTCCAGACAGAAGAAGGCTTGGTTTGTAAGTTGCCGGTAGTGCCTCTGTTTGAAACGATTGAGGACTTGCAGAATAGCCCTCAAATCATGCAGAGCTACCTTGACCACCCAATTACCAGACGCAGTCTTGAGTACCAACGTAAGGTAAATGGATGGGCGAAGCCTAAGCAAATGGTCATGGTAGGTTACAGTGACAGTAACAAGGATGGCGGTATCTTGGCTAGCCAATGGTCACTTTACCATGCACAGAACAGGCTTACAGAAGTAGGAGCCTACCGTGAGATCAACATGGTATTCTTCCACGGTAAAGGTGGATCGATCAGCCGTGGTGCGGGACCTACTAACTGGTTTATCAAAGCACTGCCACCGTCGTCACTGAACGGTTACATGAGACTGACTGAACAAGGGGAGACGATTGAGCAAAAGTATGCAAACAAGATGAACGCCAGCTACAACCTGGAGTTGTTGCAGGCAGGAACGGCTGCTGCTACCATTCGTGACACAAGACGTGACCCGAAAAACTATGAGTACAGTAAGATCTTCTCATGGTTAGCAGAAGAAAGCAAGCAATTGTATGTGGACTTGCTGAACCACCCTCACTTCATTACTTATTTTGCTGAGGCAACACCAATTGATGCTATTGAGTCTAGCCGAATTGGTTCAAGACCTGCAAGACGTACAGGTAAGCGAACATTGGGAGACTTAAGGGCGATCCCTTGGGTATTTAGCTGGAGCCAGTCACGTTGTAACCTAACCAGCTGGTTTGGTGTGGGAACAACATTGGAGAGACTGAAGAAGGAAAGACCAAAAGACTTTAAGACTTTCAAGGAAGGACTAAAGACAGATGCGTTCATCCGTTATGTCTTTACCAATATTGACACCAGTCTGGAAGCGACCAATGAGGAAATCATGGAACAGTACTCAACATTGGTAAAAGATAAAGAGGTTCGTTCATCTATCTTCAAGATTCTGTCTACCGAGCTCAAGAAAACACGTGCAATATTCAAGGAGCTGCTGGAACAGGAGTTTGAGGCGAGAAGAAGTAATCATTATCACTCAAACCTGTTAAGATCGGAAGCCTTAAAGCCTCTGCATAAGAAACAGATTACATTGCTTAAAAAGTGGAGAGATCAGAAGGAGAAACAGCCTGACTCACCAGAAACAGAATACACATTATTAAGTCTACTGGGATCAATCAATGCAATTTCAAGTGCACTGAGGACTACAGGTTGATTTAAATTATTTTCGAAAAATGTTGAAAGCCTGAAGTGTTCTTACTCCTTCAGGCTTTTTCATTTTATTAAAAAGTGACAGAAGTTACTGTATGCCATCATTTGAAAATAATAATTTTATTGAGCCATTAATCAGGGAAATAAATTATTGGAACTTCGGAATAAATTTGAAAAATATTTTTTAAAAATTTCGATTTTACCTGATGAGTCAAAATATTATTTTGTTATACTTTCTATATTGTGCGTATATCATTTAACGGTGTGAGTTTATTCAAAATTCGATCAATTATTAATCTGTAAATGAGTTAGTTAGTAATGCTTAAAAAGCACTAGGATACTTCTTCAACAGGTTGCAGAATCAATAGGACTTTCATACTTTTGTGCGCGTTGAACATTTTTAACATTTTTGGTCTAACAATCACAGACATAAAAACCTTATTAAATTGCAAGCGAACAAACCGAACTTGATGGAGGACGTTCTTTACTTTACTTTTGAGTTTGAAGGACTGGAGCCGAAAGAGCTTTTTACACTTGTAGTACTTGGATGCCTTTACGTACAGTTTGGCAGAAATGTATTGAAGGGGAGTGTAGCTGGCATTAACCACATGTTTAAATCTATCATTCAGCCACGCAACTATCGTGATATTATCAACGGAAAATAACTCCTGATAATAAGCCAAGTCCGTTTAATTCTGAACAATTCTGAATCATGTGAATTCATTATTAAACTTTTTGGTTAAATTTGCGGGCATTCAAACGATAGACATGCTTAGGGCATGGGAATCATTTAGAGGGTAAAGGAAAATCCTTTGTTCTTTAATCCTTGCTAACAACACAAACATATTCAAAAGGTAAGATTAAGATGGCTGAAATTAGCGAACTGAAGCGTATTGCGTCACAAGTTAGAAGAGATGTGATCAGAATGGTCCACAATGTAGGAAACGGTCACCCAGGCGGTGCTTTGGGATGTACAGACCTTTTCGTTCTGCTTTACTTCAAGCACATGGAGCACAATAAGGAATTCTCTATGGATGGCTTGAACGAGGACCTTTTCTTCCTGTCAAATGGACACATTTCTGCCGTGTTCTACAGTACGCTTGCTCGTGCAGGATACTTCCCTGTGGAAGAATTGAATACACACCGTAAGATTGATTCACGTCTGCAAGGACACCCAACTCCATATGAGCACCTTGAAGGTATCCGTATGGCGTCAGGTTCGCTAGGTCAAGGTCTTTCTGTTGCTATTGGTGCAGCGGAAACTAAAAGACTGAACAAAGAAGATAAGAATGTATATGCGCTGATGGGTGATGGCGAACAGCAGGAAGGTCAAATTTGGGAAGCTGCAATGTATGCTGCTCACAACAAACTTGACAACCTGATCGGTTTCGTTGATTACAACCTGAAGCAAATTGACGGTTCTACAGACGACGTACTGAGCTTGGGCGACTTGGCAGCTAAATACAAAGCATTTGGCTGGGAAGTATTCGAGTGTAACGGTAACGATATGGAAGAACTGGATGCGACAGTTACTGCTGCTAAAGCGGCTAAAGGTAACGGCAAACCAAAAATGGTTCTGATGCGCACTGAGATGGGTTACCCAATCGACTTTATGGTGGGTACGCACAAGTGGCATGGTGTAGCTCCAAACGCTGAACAAACTGAGATTGCTTTGGCTCAGCTTGAGGAGACTTTGGGTGACTTCTAATATCACCTATTCAAGATTGATTACCAGCTCTCTTGCTAAAGGCAGGGGATATGAAAATAAAGGTGCCTCAGCCGGAAATATCTGGTTGGGGCATTTCTTGTTAATTATCAGTAAGCTCAGGCAGCAAATAATATAGGATTATGATTAAGGTACAACACCTCGGGAAGGCATATGATGAGAAGGGTAAAGCTGCAATCACAGATGTCTCATTTGAAGTTGAGCAGGGAGAAATCTTTGCTTTGATAGGAGAGAGTGGTTGCGGAAAGTCTACAACGCTTAGGTGTATGGCGGGCTTGGAGCAGCCTTCTGAAGGTGAAGTGCAATTGCGAGGAGAAAGAATCATAGGTCCTTGGGAGCAGCTGATTGCTGGGCACCCTGATATTAAGCTGGTAGCACAGAGTTACGACCTTTTTCCAAATATGTCTGTTTGGGAAAACATCAAGCATCCTATCAGGAAATATACAAAAGAGTATCAGCAGTACCGTATCAGTGAGCTGATGCGCCTTTGCAGGTTGGAAGGTTTGGAAAATAAGACTCCCGAGCATTTGTCTGGAGGTGAGCAGCAGCGGGTTGCTTTTGCCTGTGCATTATCAGACGAACCAGCTGTATTGCTGATGGATGAACCGTTCAGTAACCTTGACATTCCTGTAAAGACAATGTTGAGGAGAGAAGTCAAAAGGATGGTGAAGGAGAGTGGTACGACTGTGGTTTTTGTATCACATGATACTTCTGATGCCTTAGCGATTGCTGATCGTGTTGCGGTGATGAAAGATGGAGAAATTCTTCAGGTAGGAACGCCAAAGCAAATCTATAGTGAACCTGCCAATTCATATATAGCAGGCTTTTTCCCTTATGCCAATATCCTAAGTTGGAATGATGCCCTGAATGTTCTTGACTTGTCAGACAAAAAAGCATCGGCGGTTTGTATTAGACCGGAGTCTGTAAGAATTTCAGTGGCTCATGACGAACAGAAAACTAAGGCAAAAGTGATAGATGTAGAATATGCCGGTGCAGATGACTTTCTGATTCTGGAGACCGTGAAAGGCACCAAACTGCATGCAAAAGCCAACGCATTTGAGTTTGATGAGCAAGATGATGTCTACATCCATATAGATGATTACTATCTACTTGATAAATAATCTTAAAAACAGAAAGCCTGCATAACTATCATGCGGGCTTTTTTCTTATAATTAAAGTCAAATGAATTATTGAAATCTGAATAAGTATATATGAAATTTCTTAATGTACTGACTTTGGTTTTGAGTGTAATGCTGATTGCCTCATGTCAGCAAGAGGCAAAGCAGTCTGTGGCAAATACAGAAGAAACATCTCTGACTACAGGAAAGTGGAGGGCCGAAATTGCTTTGAATGATGGCTCCCATAAGATGCCTTTCAATTTTGAAGTGATAGGAAATGGTCATGATCAGAAAATCTTTATCCTGAATGGAGAAGAACGGTTATTATTGAATGAACTTAATTTCAACGGTGATTCGGTAACGATTCCAATGCATATTTTTGACGCTGAGATAGTGGCAAAAGTGGAAGAGGGTAAGCTGACAGGAAATTACCGTAAGCCTGGCATTTACAGTTTACCATTTCATGCCGAGTTAGGGAACGATCGTTTTACAGATAATTTGGAAGTACCTGTAGCTGATGTATCAGGCAAATGGGCAGTAGACTTCCAAAAGCCTGATGGAAATTCCACATTTGCAGTTGGTGTTTTCGAACAGAAGGGAAACCAACTTACTGGTACCTTTATGACTCAGTATGGCGACTATCGTTTTCTGGAAGGTATCGTAACAGGGAAAGAGCTGAAGCTTTCCACTTTTGATGGGGCGCACATGTACCTGTTTGAGGCAACCATCGACGGTGATCAAATAACTCAGGGAGATTTTTGGTCAGGAAAGACTGGTCATAGAACATGGACAGCCAAAAGAGATGAAAATGTAGCGCTTCCTGACGCTTCAAGTCTGACGCACCTTAAAGAAGGGTTTGAAACGATTGATTTTACTTTCCCGAACATTGAAGGCAAGGAAGTTTCGATTAGTGATGAACGTTACAAGGGGAAGGTTGTAGTAGTCCAGATTTTAGGTTCATGGTGTCCTAACTGTATGGATGAGACGGCATTTATGGCGCCATTTTACCAGAAGTATAAGGACAAAGGCTTGGAAGTAATTGGGCTGGCATACGAAAATACTGATAAGCTGGAAGTAGCTGCCAAGAAGATGAAACGCATGAAGGATAGGTTTGATATTGGGTATGAATTGCTTTATGCCGGTCAGCCTAAACAGGCAGAAGCATCATTGCCAATGCTGGAGAAGATTGTATCATTTCCTACTTCCATTTTGATTGACAGAAATGGCAAGGTGGTCAATATACATACCGGATTTAATGGTCCTGGCACAGGAGAGTATTATGATCAGTTTGTAGAAGAGTTTACAGCTAAGGTGGAGCACTACCTTGCAGAAGCACAATAAAAAATCAAGGCACATTGAAATGAATCTTCAATGTGCCTTTTCTTTTATCTGAATTGGTGGTATTACCTTTTCAGTTCTTTCTTTCTCATCTCAATTTCCTTCTCCAGCTTCTCATACCACTGTTCTCCATATTTACGGATCAAAGGAGCCTTGGCAAACTTGTAAACCGGAACCTGCAATTCATTGCCTAAAGTACAAGCGTCACTGCAAATGTCCCAGCGGTCATAGTTTGCGGCATCGTACTGGTCATATTTCTGGATTCTGATAGGATAAAGGTGACAAGAGATAGGTTTCTTGTAATCGATTTTCCCATCATTGTATGCCTTTTCTATCGCACACTGCAAGTTGCCTTTTTCATCATAGATAGCATAAGCACATTCTTTATTATCAATGGTAGGAGTAGAAAAGTCCCCTTCAAAATCCTTGATATAGTACCCTTGTTTTTCGACTTCCTGAATACCTTCTTGGCTCATGTAGGGCTTTACCTGATCATAGATCTCTTCCATGATAGGCAGTTCATCCTCTTCAAGAGGCGCTCCCAAATCTCCTTCTACACAGCAAGCTCCCTTACACTTCTCGATGTTACAGACAAAAAACTGTTCCGCTACATCGTCACTCAGGATGACATTATCAATGATGATCATATTGATTTAGTATTGTAGTAATTCTTGAATTATGTATAAGATTACAAAGTTAGTGGAGTTTGTGCTTTTTTCGTGTTAACTGTCCTAAAAAAAAGAAAATACCGTGATTTATATAGCAGAAAACCCAAACCTATGTGGTTTGGGTCTTTCAAATCGGGTGAAATATTCTTTATAAAATGTGTTGCTCCAGAAATTGTGTAACCTGTGCAGGCGCAATCTGCTGATCATATGGAAGCTCAATATAAATATTGGACTCATCCTGATCGAAAGCTTCTTTGAACCAACCTTTTCTTTTGTCGATCTGGAAGAAAACGCGCATGGCTTGCTCCATAGGAACAAATACAACTTCCAGTTCATCCAGCTTTTTGCTTAATAGGCTGAATCTTTGAGGTCTATATTCAAGCTCCTGAATAACGGGAACCCGACTGCCCATTCTATAAGGCGCTTCTTCAAATTCGACTTGGCTCAAACTAAGTCCAATACTTTCGATTCCTTCCATGACAATTGCTTGCAATGGGTGAGGCGCGATAATTATTTCATCATCATCTTTTGGATCAATAGCAAAGCTGACATCAGCTTCAGTCCTTAGCCAAGTATTCGAAAGTCCAAATGATACAGGAGTGTCTGTTGGAATTGGAATAGAGAAATCTACTTGAAGATGTTCTCCTGCACCTACAAATGCATTGTCCACAATTCTATAGTTTTCAAGTGTAATGACATGGTGTTCGCCGTCTTCAGTGTGTAATTCTGTCATCAGGTGCATATTGATGCCATTAAGCTCTTGGTCCGCACCTCCGCCTACAATATGAATGACACCTGTCAGGCTTTCTCCTGCTTGTATTTCATTTACATCGAGCTGGGTATCTATTTTCATATTGCCGACACCCATTCCTGCCATCATTTTCTTGAAAAAGGACATATTAGATTTTTAATTGGATATTTGTTAATACAGCTATCTTATACTGCGGTTTGATACAATTGGTTTCAGTATACTCTTATATTTTTTCTTAAAAAAAGAAAAGGTCTTCCTTTTAGGGAAGACCTTCCAATTTATTGAAAAGGTAATTGATTACATATTTCTATCAATAGGCCTCAGTCCTCTTCTTCTTAGCAATGGCTCAATGCTTGGTTCGCGACCTCTGAATTTTTTGTATAGTTCCATTGGGTCTTCAGAACCACCTTTTTCAAGGATGTTCTTTCTGAACGAATTAGCTGTTTCTTTATCAAACAACGTAGTTTCCTTGAATGCGTCAAACGCATCTGCATCCAGAATTTCAGACCAGATATAGCTATAATACCCAGCTGCATAACCACCTCTGAAGATGTGCTGGAAGTAGGTTGATTTGTAACGAGGTGCGATTTCAGGAATCAACCCGATCTTGTCCATTGCCTTTTTCTCAAATTTGGCAGCGTCCAAGTCATCGGTATTTGTAACTGTGTGCCAGTCCATATCCAGAATTGAAGCAGCAAGGTATTCAACTGTAGCAAAGCCTTGGTTGAAGTGTGCAGCACTTTCCATTTTATTGATCAGTTCGGCTGGAATAGGTTCACCTGTTTTGTAGTGTTTTGCAAAGTTTCTCATAACGCTTCCTTCACCAGCCCAGTTTTCAAGAATTTGAGATGGTAACTCAACAAAGTCTCTTGAAACAGATGTTCCTGACAAAGTCTCGTATTGGCAGTCTGAAAGTAACCCATGTAGCGCATGACCAAATTCATGGAAGAAAGTTTCCACTTCGTCAAAGCTCAACAATGCAGGTGTGTCTCCTGTAGGTTTTGTGAAGTTACATACAATAGAGATTACTGGAGTTATATTAGTGCCGTTTTCCTTGTATTGCTTTCTGTAGCTGGTCATCCAAGCGCCACCACGTTTGCTTGCTCTAGGGAAGAAATCCATATAAAGTACTCCGACATGTTTCCCATTTACCTCTTGTACTTCGTATGCTTCCACTTCTGGGTGGTACACAGGAATATCATCTCGTTTGATAAGCTTGATACCATAAAGCTTGTTGACAACATCAAACAGTCCGTTTCTTACATTGTCCAACGAGAAATACTGACGTACTTCAGACGCATCGATGCTATACTTTTCTTTCTTCAACTTTTCAGTATAGTACCACCAGTCCCATGATTCCAACTTGAAGTCATTACCTTCTTTCTTAATCATGGCCTGTAGTGCCTCCACTTCCTGTTTCGCTTTAGGCAGCGCAGCTTTCCAAAGCTTGTTCAGCAATTCATTCACCTTTTCAGGTGTTTTTGCCATTGTAGGTTCAAGTGAGTATGCAGCAAAATTGTTATATCCAAGCAATTTGGCTTTTTGAAGTCTCAGTGTTGCTATCTGTGCTACGACTTGGTTATTATCACTTTCATTGTTGTTGTTGGCCCTGTTCAGGTATGCCTTGTAGATCTGCTCTCTCAAATCTCTGTTTTCAGCATACTGAAGGAATGGAACCATACTAGGCTTATGCAAAGTAAATAACCATTTGCCTTCCATGTTTTCTTCTTTGGCAGCTTGAGCGGTCGCAGATTTTACGCCTTCAGGCAGACCTGATAGGTCTTCTTCATTTTCAATGACTAATTGAAATGCGTTGGTTTCATTCAGAAGGTTGTCACCGAACTTCAAAGACAGTAGAGATAATTCCTTATTGATATTTCTAAGAGAATCTTTCTGACTTTCTTGAAGGTTAGCTCCACCTCTTACAAAACCTTTGTATGTTTTGTCCAGAAGAGAATTTTGTTCAGTTGTAAGTTTCAGTGAGCTACGGTTGTCATAAATACTTTTAACACGCTCAAACAATTCCTTATTCAGGTTAATGTCATCATGGTGTTTGGAAAGTAACGGTGCAATTGTCTTGGCAATGACCTTAATGGTGTCATTGGTATTGGCACTTTGCAGGTTGAAAAATACATTGCTGACCTTTGTTAAAAGTTGTCCACTTTTATCCAAAGCTTCAATGGTGTTTTGAAATGTTGGCTCCTGAGAGTTGTTGACGATCTCTGCAATTTCTTTTTGCTGTTCTTCTATCCCTTTTTCAAAAGCTGGTAGATAATCGTCATTTTTAATGTTAGTAAAGTCAGGTACCTGATAGGGAGTATTATACTCTGTGAAGAATGGGTTCTTGACCTCTTTTACTTCCTGAAGGTTGTTACAAGCCGACAGCATTGAACCTGCTGCGACCACAACCATCATTGTGTCCCTTAATCTCATGATGAAAGTTATTTATGAAAATTGTACAATGGCCGCAAATTTCCTCAAATACTTCCACACACGGAAAATTGGAATGTCAATAATAATTAATAAATCAGTACAATCTATTTAAGATGTAGTATTAAACTGAATGGAAGTCAAGTACCAATGTTGTATATTGATACAAGCTTTTGATTTAGTTTGCTCTCTTCAGCTAACCTACCTAGATGTACAAAGGACGACACAAATATCAATTTTTAGCTACTCTTCTACATTTTATCTTTTTTTTAGTCTATGTACCCACCCTTGTTTTTGCACAAGTGGATCCAGCTAATAAAGTGAAAATGGACACCATAGATGTAAAAGGAGGTAGTGTGGTATTATTGAAAGATAGCTTGATAGAGGTTCGTTCCGATACGGTATTCATTTTACCGGATACGTTACGTTTCGAAGTAGTTAAAGATCAGGCTGTAGAGGAGTTTTATGATACGCTGAAAAAGAAATCTGAGAAGTCTAAAGTAACAAAAGAGCTTTATGATTTGCTTGTGAGGAGAGATGGAGATAAAAAGAAAGAAGCAGAGGAAGAAGCAGGGAAATTTGTAAAAAGTGAATCTTTTTTTAGCGCATATGAAGGGAAGGTAATTCGGAGTATCTCTTTCTATAAAGTACCAATTCTAGAAGGGAGTGTATTTGATACGACCATTGTCGCATCTAGTGGTATTGCTAAGTTAGCCAATAATATTCATGTAAATACTTTAGATCATATTCTGAAGAATAACCTGTTTATCAAGTCTGGTGAGAAGCTGGATGCATACAGGGTTTCAGATAATGAAAGGGTAATTCGGAACCTGAATTATATTGAAGATGCCAAAATTTGGGTAATTAAAACTGGAAGTAAAGATAGTGTTGACTTGGTTGTAGCAACAAAAGATAAGTTTTCAATTGGTTTTTCAGCTTCAGCAAGTGGTTGGCAGGATTACAGTGTTAGGGTTTACGATCGAAATGTTGTTGGAACAGGCCGTGACTTGAGTTATGAATTCAGTTATGATGAAGGGGAAGATCCTCCTTTTGGTCATCAAGTTAGACTTTTTGCAAATAACATTGCTGGAACTTTTACAGATGGGCTTGTAAATTATATCAACTCGGCTAATGAAGATCGCTTAACATTAAGTTTGAAAAAAGAATACTTAACACCCCAAACAAAATATGCAGGGGAAATTATCTATGAAGACATCAAGACTTTCAGAACTGAGTTGGATGCAGATACACTTAAAGAGCAGGTTTTTTCTGAAAAAGTATATGATGTTTGGGTAGGGCGATCATTCAATTTTGGGGAGGTATCTAGAAGAACCAGTATCAATCTTGGGATACGCTATCGGTATGATAATTTTATGGATAGACCGTTTGTGGCTTCTGATTCCAATAATTACTACCATGACCGAAAGCTTTATCTAGGAAATGTGTTTTTCAATAATATAGTCTTTTTCAAAACCAGTAAACTTTTAGGTTTTGGTCGTACGGAAGATATATCGGCAGGGGTTCGTTATGGTTTTACGCTTGGTTATGAAAAGAGTGAATTTGAAGATCGTCCATATGTCGGTTTTTCATTGTTAGGTGCTAAATATTCTCCAAGGTTGGGTTATTTCTCTTTTTCTTTTGATGCAGGTGGTTTTTTTAAACCTTCTTGGAGGGACGGGGCTATTAGATTCAATAGTACCATTTTTACTAACCTGAAAGACATTAAAAGAACTCAGTTAAGGCATATTTTTAAGTTGAATTATCTCCTTGGTTTTAATAGGTCAGGCAGGGATGACCTAATAAGGTTGGATGATTTGTTGAGGGGCTTTAATTCCAATGGCTTTGAAGGAGGCCCAAATCGACTGGCGACCTCGTGGGAAGGAGTCATATTTATGCCTTGGAACTGGATAGGCTTTAAGTTTGCCTTTTTTACCTATGCAGATTTTGGGTTTGTTGATCAGGATAAAGTCTTTTTCACGCTCGATAACTTGAGAGCAGCTTTTGGAATGGGGGTGAGACTTAGAAATGAAAGCCTTGTTTTCAATACTTTTTCGCTGACACTAGGCTGGATTCCCATTGTTGATGATGGAAACAGTCATTTTCATATTGATGTTTCTGGTTCAGACCCAGTTCTATTTGACCAGATTAGGGATGCACGTCCTAACATTGTACCATATGAATAAAAAGTCAGCTGATATACATTGTATACAGCTGACCATAATGGAACTAAGTTCCATAACCAAATAAACACATATAAGATATTAAAGGCGATTTTTTATCAGAATTGAGCTTCCTCAGTAGATCCTTTCATGGCAGTTGTAGAAGCTTGTCCATTTGTGACAATGTTCTGAACAGCATCGAAATACCCTGTGCCTACAAAAGCTTGATGTTTAACGGCTTTGAAACCATCATCAACAAGGCTGAACTCACGTTGCTGAAGCTGAGAGTACCCTGCCATACCTCTTTCCTTATACGCCTTAGCCAATTCAAACATGCCTGTATTCAGTGCATGGAAACCAGCTAGCGTGATAAACTGGAATTTGTACCCCATATCTGCCAAGTTTTCTCTGAAGCTTTCCATTTCACTTACAGAAAGTTTTGCAGCCCAGTTGAAAGAAGGAGAACAGTTGTAAGCCAACATCTTGTCAGGATATTTTTCTTTGATAGCCTGTGCAAACTCTCTTGCTTCGCCCAAGTCAGGGTGAGATGTTTCACACCAGATTAGGTCAGCATAGGGAGCATAAGACAAACCTCTATCAATTGCTTGGTCCAAGCCATTTTTTACTTGGTAAAAACCCTCGTGTGTTCTGTTACCGTAAATGAATTTTCTATCACGTTCGTCAATGTCACTTGTGATAAGGTTAGCTGCATCTGCATCAGTTCGGGCTACAAGAATAGTTGAGGTTCCGCAAACATCAGATGCTAATCTTGCTGCTATTAGTTTATTGACAGCTTCTTGTGTTGGCACAAGTACTTTTCCTCCTAAGTGACCACATTTTTTAGCTGACGAAAGCTGGTCTTCAAAGTGTACACCTGCAGCACCTGCTTCAATCATCATTTTCATTAGTTCAAATGCATTCAGGTTACCGCCAAATCCAGCTTCAGCATCTGCTACGATAGGAACAAAGTAGTCAAGGTCACCCTCTCCACTTACTGATTGTATTTGGTCAGCACGTCTGAGTGCATTATTGATTCTTCTGACTACAGCAGGAACCGAATCAGCAGGGTATAGTGATTGGTCTGGGTACATATGTCCTGCAAGGTTGGCATCTGCTGCCACTTGCCAGCCACTTAGGTAAATAGCTTTCAGTCCTGCTTGAACTTCCTGGATAGCTTGATTACCAGTTAGTGCACCTAGACCTGCCACAAATCTTTCGCTGTTTAATCCATTCCAAAGCTTTTCGGCTCCATTTTTAGCAAGTGTATGCTCAATGACCATATTGCCCTGAAGTCTAACAACTTCTTCTGCAGTGTAAGTACGTTCTACACTTTTCCATCTTGGGTTTTCTGCCCAATCTTTTACAATGGCATCGATTCTTTCCTGTTTAGTCATTTTTTGGTAATTTTGGGGTTCTCAGTGAAAATTTAGCAATTATAATCTGGGACTGATGGCTGTGGAGTGGGGGCTCCTCAGCCATTCTATTTTTGAATTGATTATTTCAGTTTTTGGTATGCAGGCAATGTTAGAAACTCTTCAAACTGTTCTGCTTTTACTAACTGATCCAAGATCTCTTCAGCTTCAGCATACTTACCATTGTTGAAGTTTTCTTCACCAACCAAGTTTTTGATTCTCTCTCTTACTTCTGGCTTCAACTTGTCATAAAGCTCTGAGGTGATTGGTGTGCCATCATCCAGTTTGGCTCCATGGCGAATCCACTGCCAAAGCTGTGCACGAGATATTTCAGCAGTTGCCGCATCTTCCATTAGGTTATAGATCGGAACAGCACCATTGCCATTTAGCCAAGATGCGATATACTGGATTGCAACATCCATGTTCAGAATCAGGCCTTCCATTGTGATTGTACCATCTGGAACCTTGACAAGATCTGCCGCTGTGATACTGACATCCGTACGTTTTTTGTCAATTTGATTGGGAGTGGTTATGTACTTATCAAAGACTGTCTTTGCAGTGGGTACAAGTCCAGGATGTGCTACCCAAGTACCATCATGTCCAGCTTTTGCCTCACGTTCTTTGTCTGCGGCTACTTTTGCAATGGCAGTGTTGTTGGCTTCCTCATCATTCTTAATGGGAATTTGTGCCGCCATTCCACCCATTGCATGGATACCTCTCTTATGGCAAATCTTAATCAGAAGCTCATAATATGATTTCATGAAATGTACATTCATGGTTACTTGAGCTCTGTCAGGTAAAATAAAAGTCGGGTGGTTTCTAAATTTCTTAATATATGAGAAGATGTAATCCCATCTTCCACAGTTGAGGCCTGCAGAGTGTTCTTTCAGCTGATACAAGATTTCATCCATCTCAAAGGCTGCAAGGATTGTTTCAATCAAAACTGTAGCCTTGATTGTACCTTGATCAATTCCAAGCTCATTTTGAGCCATTACAAAAATGTCGTTCCACATTTTAGCCTCAAGGTGACTTTCAAGTTTAGGCAAGTAAAAATAAGGACCACTGCCTTTTGCAATCAAGTTTTGGGCATTATGGAAAAAGTATAACCCGAAGTCTACAATTGAAGCAGAAGCAGGCTCGCCATTGATTAGGATATTCTTTTCAGTTAGGTGCCATCCACGTGGTCTTACAAGTAAAGTTGCAACCTTGTCGTTCAGCGTGTAGAACTTGCCGTTTTTAGGGTTTGTGTAACTGATAGAACCATTGTTGGCATCTCTCAAGTTAAGTTGTCCTTGAAGGTTGTTGTCCCAGGTTGGAGAGTTGGCATCTTCAAAGTCTGCCATAAATACGTTGGCTCCACTGTTCAATGCATTGATAATCATCTTGCGGTCAACCGGACCTGTGATTTCAACTCTTCTGTCTTGTAAATCCGCAGGTATGTCAGCTACAGTCCATTCGCTGTTACGTATACTTGCCGTTTCAGCCAGAAAGTTGGGCATCTCACCCTTATCCAATTGTTTTTGTCTCTCTGCCCTTTTGGCTAGCAGTGCTTTCCTTTGGCTGTTAAATCTGTTGTGCAGTTTTCCTACAAAAGCCAATGCTTCATTCGTTAAGATTGTTTCATACTCAGGAGTGATAGTTCCTAGTATTTCGATGTTGGCTACATCAGTCGTCAGGTTTATTTTTTCCATTTGCGTATAGTATTGGGTTTGTGTTGTCTTTTCGATAATTCAAATATATGTAAGCGAAAAATAATATAAAAGCGAAATTTCGCTAAAATACTTTTTCAGTTTGGTTAGGTTGTTTTATATATTGTAATATATCAATATTGATGTGTTATTATGATTTAATAGTGATTTATATATATGATTAATCTAATAATAAAATATTTGCGAAATTTCGCTAAAAAAATATAGTAAAAAGAAAACCCTAACAAATCTGTGAGTTTGTTAGGGTTTGGAATTAGTTTCTTAATAAGTTTTCAGGGCTGTATTTTATAACAGCTATCTGTGATAGTGGTATTGATTGATCAAGCTAATTCAGATTTGTTGATGTAGTTATAGAGTCTTGTATAGCCAATATCCAGCAATCGACTGATTTTTGCTATACTCTTACCTTCATCAAGGTATTTCTTAATAAGTTCTTTCTTCTTGCTAGGAATGTTTTTGCGGTGGGAGAGTCCCATTTTCCTGATTCGGGCTAATTGCAGAGGTCTTGCTTCAAGCAGACGTCTTGATTTTTCTGCTTGTGTTTCCCAAAACAGGTTAGCTGGGTTAAGATTTTTGTAGTTCCAGTCCTTGTAAGCCAATTTATGTTGTGGACTTGGCTTTGGAATACCTATTCGTTCAAGAACGATTTCTGCTAAGGCCAGACTTTTCCATTTGCCACCCATATTGACTCTAATAAATAAGCAGGAGCCATTATCGGAAACCCGATGATATTTACTGCCAAACTCAAAATAGTCATGACCATCTTGAGGTTTTACGGTTGTCTTCTGACTTTTCTTGCAGCCTTGAACAAACGCTTCGGAGTAATTGGGTAGATATTTACGTTTGGTTTCAAATCTGTCCCTTAAACTGCACCATTCTAGGTTTGAAAGGTGATTGTTGGACTTGTCACCATCCTTGTGAATGACAATGTTAGCATTCTTGGATGGTTTTTCAAGAAAGTGTTGAGCTACAAGACGGTGTACATAAAATGATTTCTTAGTGCCATTGATCTTACAATCGATTGAGAGGTAACCACCTCCAATGTCACGACCCTTGATGATTTCCCCTTTCGAGGAACGGGCATATGACCTGACTCTTCCGAAATTACTGATTTCGTACTTTTTGTCTGTGAAGTCAATTTCTTTCCATACTTCTTCTTCTGTCATAGCAACTTCTTTTATAGACTGGTTGCCGTTATTGTAAAGCGAGCGCATAGTCGTGCTTTTTAACTGGTTAGTGGATATTGAACACTGGTTAAAAGCAATCGGTTACAACACTTCGGCAAAGCAGAAGCATTGTACTAAGATAACTCTTAAAGTATTTTCAATGTGCTTGTACAGGAAGAGATACATGCTAGAAGATTAGCTTTGGAGGGAAAAGGATTCCGTAACTTCACGACAAGATATTGACAATACGGTTTGAGTAGCAATCAAAAGCAGTTTCTTAGTTTACCGACCTAACGAGTAGAGATACTGTTGAGGGTGAGTTGCCTCACCAGTTGTACATGTATGAGATTTGTAAGGAGCTGTTATACTCTAATAAAGTAGCTTATAAATCAACTGTGAAACATCTATTTACTTGGTTCTTTATCAGTTACTTATAGTAATTTATTAAAAAAGAAGAATAAATACCACATAGTCGTGGAAGTATTTTGTTATCATATTTTAAATACAGCCCTTTGTATTTAGTGTTGATAGCGTGAGGTTAGGTAGTACTTTTTTAATAGTTACTAATGGAAGGGTTCAATTTTTGGGCGTGAGAAGGAAGTCACATGCCTGATTTTTTGTATCAGGGTTTACCTCATATAACTAAAGGAAATGAATGTTATATGCTAGGTGAATGAGTATTTTAAGATATCTATTCAACCCAAAACATGGCAGCTTTTACTGAATTAAATACTTTGCATTCAGGGCTGTCTCCCATTTTATGATGTATTTCTCCCATGACCTCCTGTAACTTGATCAATTTGTTGGGGTGTGTGTCAATGCAAAACGCAATTTTTTTAATACCGGATGCATACATTGGGGGAATGATATGCCCAGCAAACCATACTTGGCTGACAATTGACCAATTAAGCTCATCGGCATCAGCATTATGCACCCATTTGGAAGGGGTGAATTTTTCAGATGCGGTAACCAGCTGTTGAAGTTCATTTTTTAAGGCTTGCCTGCTAATTTTAGATGTATCACTCACAATTTTGCTATAAAGCGTTCCGGAATTTGGATCAAAATGAACTTCTAAGTACTTGCTGTTATAAGATGCAATCATAGATGTAGTACAATTTGAAGTTTATTATCTAGATAATATTTAAGTTAGCTAATAGGGTAAGAAGGCATTGGTGCTCAACATACCTCACAATTTGGTGTAATATTCAATGTTTAAATGATAAGTGTTGACTAGTAATGCTACGGGTAAATGGTACTTAGTTTAGTGATTTTTTGGACAATTATTTTTGGGGTTGTTAATGTATTTGTTGAGGTTGTTTGAGGATCTGCTTTGAAAGAATATGCTAATTATTTCCGTTACTTCAGTTTAATCAATTTATATGTAATGTTCTTTTGTTATTAACATTCTTTATAAAGAATAAGCCCAAATTATATTCTGAATCTAATAATTGTCTTATTTTAATAGCAGTCTAACAAGGACTACTACAAAGACTTTATATCGTAACCCAAAAACAGAATACCAATGAGACAACAATTTCTATTAACAACCTTATTGTTGCTGCTTTCAGGGTTCCTTTTCGCTCAGGAAAAGGTACAGAGAGACTTACAAAGAAAATTTATTGAAGCGAAAGACGGTCAGACTATAGAGTTAGGTAAAGGGAGATTCGATTTTACAGGCAGCCTTTGGCTTGATGGCAAGAAAAACATTACGATAAAGGGAAAGGGGAAAGACAAAACGTTTCTCTCGTTCAAGGGACAAGTACAGGGAGCAGAAGGGGTGAAAGTAACAAACAGTGAAAAAATCGTATTGGAAGGCTTTACGGTTGAAGATGCCAAAGGTGATTGCATCAAGGTACAGGAAACAGATGGGATTACCTTTCGTGATGTAAGGGCTATTTGGACAGGAAAGCCAAGTAAAAAGAATGGAGCTTATGGACTTTACCCTGTAATGTGTCAGAATGTTTTGATTGAGGATTGTGAGGCCATTGGAGCATCTGATGCTGGTGTGTATGTGGGACAGTCTAAGAACATTATCGTTAGGAGAAATAAAGCATATCATAATGTTGCAGGGATCGAGATTGAAAACTCACTGATGGCGGATGTATATGAAAATGAAGCCTATGATAATACTGGAGGCCTGTTGGTTTTTGATCTACCAGATTTAATTCAGAAAAAGGGCGGAAACGTTAGGGTTTTCAATAATCATGTTCATGATAACAACCTGAAAAACTTTGCTCCAAAAGGTAATATTGTGGCAAAGGTTCCGGATGGAACAGGACTATTGATATTGGCGACAAGCCATGTTGAGATTTTTGAAAACCGCTTTGTCAATAATAACTCAATGAATACGGGCATCATCAGTTATTACATGACTGAAAACCCAATCAAGGATAAAGATTATGAGCCATACCCACATCATATTAGCATTCATAACAACTATTATGAAAGAGAATATGTGAGAGGAACCTCAAGAGGTAGGTTAGGGATGATGTTCAGGTTCAAGCTGAAATTCGGTAAGGATGTACCACATATCATTTATGATGGTATTGAAGATGATAAGGAAGACGCTGTAACTAAAATATGTATTGTCAATAATAAGCAAGCAACATTTGCTAATATTGATGCTGCTAACAATTTCAAAAATATTTCAGACGATTTGTCCCAGTTTAATTGTGAGATAGAGAGTCTGAAACCAGCCAATATTACGATGGCTTCCAAATAACTATTATGGCCGTATGCAGGATTGTGCATACGGCTGTATGTACTTGCCAAAGTAAATTAATAAACTACACACTACTACTATGAGGAAGGGATTATTGGCAGTATGTACTGTCGTATTTTTTATAATCGTGGGTTTTTCCACAATACCAACCAAAAGCCCTAAGTACGAGTATTCAGTATTTGATCAACTTTCGGAATATCATTTTTTTGAAGGGGATCTTTCTGCATTGAAGCCGGCAAAGAATGTTATTCCCTATTCACTGAACACACCTTTGTTCTCAGATTATGCTAAAAAGTTGAGGTTTATCAAACTGCCCGAAGGGAGTTCGGTTGCTTACAATGAGAAAGAAGTCTTTGATTATCCCATTGGTACAGTCCTGATTAAGAACTTCTATTATTTTCATGATGCTAGGAAGCCCGAAAAAGGGAGGAGAATAATCGAAACAAGACTTTTGATTCATGCAGAAGAAGGTTGGAAAGCATTGCCCTATGTTTGGAATGATGACCAAACTGAAGCATACTTAGATGTGGCAGGGGCTACCAAAGAAGTTACTTGGAGAAGTGAAAGTGGTAAGAAGATGAAACTTAATTATCAGGTTCCTAATGCCAACCAATGTAAGGGATGTCATTTAAGGGGGGATAAGCTGATGCCAATAGGTCCATCTGCAAGACAGCTCAATGGAGAGTTTGAATATAAAGAAGGAAAAATGAATCAGCTTGAAAAGTGGAGTGAGTTGAGGCTTTTGACTGGTTTGCCAGCAAGCAGAGAATTGATACCTCAATTAGCTGTTTGGAATGACCCAACAACTGGGAATTTGGATGATAGGGCAAGGGCATGGTTAGATATCAATTGTGGTCATTGCCATAGACCAGATGGGCCTGCCAATACATCGGGCTTGTTTCTTTATATACATGAGAAAGATCCAACTTCATTGGGAATTAATAAGTCACCTGTGGCAGCCGGGAAAGGTTCTGGTAGTAGGCCTTTTGATATTGTACCAGGGAAACCAAATGCTTCTATTTTATTATATAGAATGACTTCTCTTGATCCTGGAGAAATGATGCCTGAAATCGGAAGGACGCTGGTTCACAAAGAAGGAATAGATTTGATAGAGCATTGGATAGCCTCCCTTGAAAATTGAGATCAAGGGTGATTATATGCTAGTAATCATAGGATTGTTATTGTTGAGGATGTTATCCATTAAAGAGTTGAGAGTTGGCGGGTATGATCGGAGTGGTAAGGCTAATGTACACCTACTTCTAGATATGGTCGCCAACTTTCTTCGTTTAACCCTGAAAAGTTTTTGAGAAAAAGGACAAAGGACGGCTTGAATGGTTGGTATGCCAAATCCATAAGAGCTTCATCAGGTGTGCGATCACCTTTTTTAGAATTACAGGATTTACAGGCTGTAACAAGGTTTTTCCATGTGGATTGACCTCCTCTAGACCTTGGAATTACATGGTCTAGGGTTAGGTTATTTTTGGAGCCACAGTACAAACATGAAAAGTTATCACGCTTAAAAATATTCTGCCTACTCATCATAACCCCCTTGTAAGGGATGTTTATGTAACGATTAAGTTTGATGACTGAGGGGACGGAATACGCTCTATTTACCGTGCATAATGTGATGTTTTCTGCGGGGATAATGATTTCTGCCTTGTTCATAAATACGAGCAGAAAAGCTCGGTACACATTGCATACCCCGAATGCCTGAAAATCGGCATTTAGTACAAGTACCTTCTTGGTTGCAAGACTCATAGTTCAATTGTTAATGCAGTACAGTTTGGGTTACTGCTGATTAAGCATTTTATGATTGCTTCTGAAGAAAAGAACATTCATTCCAAATAGAGTGTTTGAAATGAATGCCTTGAAATTGAACTAAATATACCAAAAATCTTTATGAATTCATTTGTTGGAGGGACGTTCCGATTTATCAGTCATTGTTAATCCTTAGGCAGTTTACCAAGAATGACACTAATACCTGCTGAAATGGTAATACCATCATTGCTGAACTTGTCGTCATCAGAGTTAGCCCTCTTTAGGTAGGAATATTCCAGTGTAGCATAATTGTACCGAGCTATAACATCAAATGAGACTCTTCTAGTCCAATAGTTACTGATGCCGACACCAACTGTATAGTTGTTTGCATTCAGGTCAAACTTGAACTTTTCACCTGACAATAATAATCGCTCAATTCCATCACCATATCCATATCTTAATTCACCAAAGAGTCCCCATTTAAGGTAATACCTTGTAAAGACTCCTGCTGTGTAATAATAGAGAAGGTATTCATTATTGTAGTCTTGCGTAAGGAGAGAGCCTGCATTGTCAAAGTGAATCCCAACTAGCCATCTGTCATAGACAAAATACCCGACAGAAGGACTGAGGGTTGCATTAAACGTAACTCGGCTGTTGACAAAAATTTGCCTAGAGGGCTTATTTTGTACTGAAAAACCAAGACCATAATCCAACCCAGTGTACAACCGTCCTTTTCCGGTTTGCCAATTGAAATTACTTAGCTCATCATTTCTCCTGATTTCTTCATGAGCTTCCTGTGCCCAAATTGCAGAAAAGGGAAATGTGATTAAGGTATATATGATGAGACAAAGCTTATTCATTAAAAAATATCAGCAATTAGTAGTTGATCAGACAGCGGTTAATTCTGTATGGAAATCACTTTTTAATACAACATCTAAAACTTAAAATAGAATCAATTCCTATCATTAGATGATGTTCACTTCAGGAATGATCTCTATACCAAATTTTTCGTCAACAGAAGCTTTAATTTGCATGGCAAGGTCTTCAGCCTCTTTTCCTGAAGCACCGCCACAATTAATCAAAACCAATGCTTGTTTAGGATATGTGCCAACATTCCCAATCTGTTTACCTTTCCATCCGCACTGTTCAATAAGCCAGCCGGCAGGGACCTTGATCATTTCCGTTTTTGTAGGGTAACCAGGGATTGCAGGATAACTGTTTTTAAGTTCTTCATATTGTGCCTGCGGAATTTCAGGGTTCTTGAAGAAGCTGCCACAGTTACCTACCTGAGCAGGATTAGGAAGTTTACTCTCACGAATTGAAATAACAGCATCACTGATAGCTTTAACCGTTAGTTCAGTAATATTCATTTCATTCAGCGTCTGCTCAATGGCTCCATAAGAGGTGTTGAAAACTGGTTGTTTGCTAAGCTTAAGCACAACTGATGAAATGATAAACTTTCCCTTAAACTGCCTTTTAAAGACACTGTCTCTATATCCAAACTCACAATCAGAATGAGTGAATGAATGCAGTGAACCATCAGCTAGGTCTATTGCTTCCAGAGATTCAAAAACATCTTTCAGTTCAACGCCATAAGCGCCAATATTTTGAATAGGAGCAGCGCCCACTGTTCCGGGAATAAGGGACAGGTTCTCGATGCCCTGCCAATTATTAGACACCGTATAAAGGACTAGTTCATGCCAAACTACTCCACCACCAACTTTCAGCCAAACAGCAGTCTCATCTTCTTGAATGACATCAATCCCGGAAATTTCATTTTTGATAACCAACCCCGAAACATCTTGAGTGAAAAGTATATTACTTCCACCTCCAAGAATCAGTTTTGGTAAGTTTCTTACTTCCTCGTTAGAAAGAAGCTCGATAACATCTTCAGCTGATTTTACAGTGACAAATTGGTTTGCTGAAATTTCAACTCCGAATGTATTGAATGGCTTTAAAGAGATATTCTGGCTGAGTTGTGGCATTATAATGAGTCGTTTGGTTGATAGAATAGAAAAGTAAGCCGTTGGAACTGCACCAACGGCTTAGCTGTCATAGTTTATTTTGTCACTTCTTCAGCAAGGTCGATCAGGTTTAACCCATCAAAGCTGCCTGAAGTCATAATCAGAAGGTTATGGTTGTTCCAATCCTTCTGTGTCAGGTATTGTTTCAACATTTCAGAATCAGTGAACACCTTAATGTTTTTATGAGCAAATGCATTCTCTACTTCACTAACTGAAATAGGAGAAAGTTTCTTGTGCTCAATTGTTTTAGGGCTGAAGTAAACAATTGCTTCATCAGCGTCCTTCATGGTGTTCTTATATTGCCCGATAAAGTCTTTATTCAAGCTGCTGAATGTATGGAGCTCAAGACAAGCAACAGACTTGCTGCCTTTGAATTGCTTAGCAAATGCTTGAACAGTGGCTTGTACTTTTGAAGGAGCGTGTGCAAAGTCTCTGAAAACTTTAGTTCCATTTTTTTCCGCTAAAAGCTGAAGTCTGAGTGATGCACCTTCAAAAGAAGTAATGGCTTGGTTAAAAGTTTCTTCAGAAACACCCAACTGAGAACAGATAATCATGGCAGCATTGATGTTCTGCATATTATGCTCACCAAATACCTTTAAGGCTTCACCCGTCTGTTTCAAGTATGTGATACCATCCTTTACTTTGGTTTTTACCGCACCGTAAGGGAATAGCTTCACGTCTTCCTCATTGATCTGAGCTTGCTTGATCAGCTTCTTTAATGTCTTGTCATCCTCACTATAGGCGATCAGGCCTGCTTTTGGTGTCAGTTCAGCAAACTGGCGGAACTGATCCTCATAAGTATCATATTCAGGATAAACATTCACATGATCCCATGCGATTCCTGTAATTACACCAAAATGGTGGTGGTAGTTCAAGAATTTAGGACGTCTGTCAGTAGGAGAGGTAAAGTATTCATCTCCTTCAATAACGATCACTGGTGCTTCTTCTGTCAGCTTTACAGGACGCTCAACACCTTTAAGTCTTGCGCCAACCAAGTAATCAGGATTTTTACCGGCCGCTTTTAGCACGTGAATAATCATAGCAGTAACGGTTGTTTTGCCATGACTACCTGCGACTACGACACGTTGCTTATTTTTTGACTGTTCGTAAACGTATTCAGGGTAAGAATATACTTTAAGTCCAAGTGATTTGGCTTTCTGCAACTCAGGGTTATCCTCTCTTGCATGCATGCCAAGGATGACAGCGTCCAAGTCCTCTGTTACACGATCAGGAAACCAACCCATCTGCTCAGGAAGTAGTCCCTCTGATTTCAATGCGCTGAATGAAGGCTCGTAAATCTCATCATCTGAACCTGAAACCGTATAGCCTTTTGCTTTCAATGCAATGGCAAGGTTATGCATTATACTTCCTCCAATTGCGATAAAATGTACCTTCATTGTTCTTGTAGTATCTGTCAAAATTATTGATTCTGGCAGAACCTGTAAGGGTTCTTAATTATAAGTAAGCCTCTTGAAACAAAAATTGTAAAAATCACATCAGGTTTTTGGTAGTTGTTTGTTCAAGTCTGCTTAAGTAAAATTCACCAAAATAGAAGTGGCAAAAGTAAAACCTAACTTTTCATTCTAGTGTTATTCAAGCAGCAGGCTGATAATAATGTTGGCAAAAATAAGTGTTTTTTTTAAATTATAATTTTCAAAATTGCATTGAACAAAGATTAATAATCACTTTATTTGTTGCCCTTTTGCTGTTTTGGTTCAAAATATGAGCTTTTGCTCTTAATAGCTGTTAAATTAACATCTAAACTGAAAATAAACTGCTAAATACCTTTGTAGATGCTTACCAGCTATTTTAATGTTGCATTTGCGGGTTTAAATTAATTAGGAATTTATTAAGAGAACAGTTATTCACGAATCATCAGGTAGTAGTGCATAAAATTAGTTACTTTTGCACCCCGCTTCCTTATTTACTGGAGGAAGTAATAAGAATCATTTTAGGTGATTTGATGTTGTGATTGAGCCTAAAGCCACAACAGGTTAATTGTTAGTAGCAATCGCATAAAGAAATATAACGCAGGGTATGAACGAGAACTCATCGGAAAGCAGAAATCAGATTATCAGATCAGGTATCAGAAACCTTCAGACTCCCCCAAGTTCGGAATTGTTAGGAGGTAAGAAGCGACCTTATGATTACGACTTGGAACAAGCCGTATTGGGTGCGCTTATGCTTGAAAAAGAGGCCTTGACTGATGTAATCGAGATTCTGAAACCCGATACTTTTGATAAAGAAGCACACCAGTCCATTTATAGGGCTATCGTGACATTGTTCGGTAAGTCAGAGGCTATTGACTTAATGACAGTGACCAATGAGTTGCGAAAAATGGGGGATCTGGAAAAGGCAGGTGGTCCCGCATATATCGCCATGTTGACTCAGAAAGTGAACTCAGCAGGAAATATTATTTTCCACGCACGTATCCTGGTTGAATATGCCATTAAACGTCAGCTGATCTCGATTGCTAATAACATTCAGCGAGAAGCGTATGAAGATACGATTGACGTTTTTGACCTGCTAGATAAGATGGAAGCATCCCTGTTTGAGGTTTCGGAAATGAATATCCGAAAGAACTTCTCAGGAATGCCAGAAATCATGAATGAGGTAGTTCGTGAGCTAGAATCAATGAAAGACCATAAGGATGGGCTAACTGGTGTTCCGTCAGGTTTTTCACATTTGGATAGGGTGACTTCGGGTTGGCAACGTTCAGATTTGGTAATTATAGCAGCACGTCCTGCGATGGGTAAGACGGCATTCGTACTTTCCACCCTGAGAAATGCGGCTATTGATTTCAAGAAACCTGTTGCCATGTTCTCTTTGGAGATGTCCTCTGCACAGCTGGTAAAACGTTTGATTTCGGCTGAGGCAGAACTGGAAAGTGAAAAGTTGAGAAAGGGTAACCTTTCTGACATGGAATGGAAAAAGTTTGTAGACAAGACTGGTACACTGACAGAAGCACCAATTTTTATTGATGATACTCCTGCTCTAACTGTCTTGGAACTTCGAGCCAAATGTCGAAGACTGAAAGCACAACACGACATCCAAATGATTGTGATTGACTACCTTCAGCTGATGAGTGGTGGTGACTCCAAGACTAAGGGTAACCGTGAACAGGAAATTGCCTTTATTTCCCGATCATTGAAACAGATTGCGAAGGAGTTGGATGTACCCGTTATTGCACTTTCACAGTTGTCACGTGCGGTTGAAACCCGTGGTGGAGATAAGCGTCCACAGCTATCCGACCTTCGTGAATCAGGTTCCATTGAGCAGGATGCCGATATGGTAATGTTCCTTTACCGTCCTGAGTATTATGATATTACTGAGGATGAGGAAGGAAACTCAACTCAAGGGTTAGGTGAAGTAATTATTGCTAAGAACCGTGCTGGTTCACTTGAAAACATCAAACTTAAATTTATTGGTAAGTATACCAAGTTCCAGGACTGGGACAATGGAGGGTTTATGGATACTGATCAGTTTGGTGGTGACCCTAGTGGTTTACTTTCAATGGGCTCTGCAAGTATGGCAAATGTGCCTGGAGCTGATATGGATGGTTTCGATGTTGGGTATGGTAACGATGAAGAAGACAGCGGTACCATTACATTGGGCAGTAAACTGAATGAGAGAAACAATAATACTCCACCAGATAATCCTCCTTTTTAATCCATTGAACTTTAGTGTTTAGAGGATAATCAATATTTTAATGATTATTTCGACATCTAAACTTCTAAAATATGTGTGGCAGATATACACTGGTAAAAACTGAAGATCAAATAGAGAAACGCTTTAAAGTAAAAGGCGGAACCAAGAAAGTCCGGCCTCTGTACAATGCAGCGCCTTCACAGTTTTTACCAGTGGTATCAAGCCAAGATCCTTCCTCTTTGAGCTATTACCGTTGGGGCTTGGTGCCATATTGGTCTCAAGACGATTTTTCAGGTAAGTTCTCCACCATCAATGCACGAACAGAAACAGTAGATGAAAAGGCGACATTCAAGCGAGCATTTTTGTCTCAACCCTGTTTGGTAATTGCCGATGGATATTATGAATGGAAAAAGGAAGGGGGGCAGAAAATTCCTTATAGGATAGTCAACTCAAATCAATCACTTTTTGCAATGGCCGGTATTTGGGACCAATGGGAGTCTCATACAGGAGAAGCGCTTTTTTCATTCTCTATCCTGACGGTTCCTGCTTCTAAAAACCTCACTACATTGCATGAACGTATGCCAGTGATACTTCCTGCATCTGCCGAAACCTCTTGGTTGGATAATCAACTTACTGTAAATAAGAGAAAGGAGCTGTGCAGTATTTTCGATGGAAGTGAAATGGAGTTTTATACTGTCAGCAAAAAGGTAGGGAATGTTCAGTATGACTCCCCCGAACTGATACAACACGTAAGTCATGGTATTCAGGGGAGCCTTTTTTAACTGTTAGAATATTATTTCAACTGCTCTTTCAGAATTCTGAATTCAACAATTGGTGAGATTCTGTCATAAAGAATATGGTAAACTGCCTTTGTGATTGGCATTTCCAACCCTTCATGTTGCTTCGCGATTTCATGAATTGCTTTTACTGCATAATAGCCTTCTGCAATCATATTCATCTCAAGCTGTGCAGCTTTTACAGAATAACCTCTTCCGATCATATTTCCGAAAGTTCGGTTACGGCTAAACTGTGAGTAAGTGGTTACCAGCAAATCACCAAGGTAAGCAGATGCCGTCAAGTCACGTTTTACCTTATACACTTCTTTCAGGAACTTTCTGATTTCTTTCATCGAATTGGACACCAATACAGCCTGAAAGTTATCACCATATCCCAATCCGTGTGCAATACCACATGAAATGGCAATGATATTCTTGATAACAGCGCAGTATTCAACACCATAAAGGTCTTTAACAGTGGTGGTATTGATATAGCGGTTACGCATGATACGAGCCAACTCTAGAGCATATTTTTTATTTGAAGAAGACAAAGTCAGGTATGCTTGCTTCTCCATAGCAACCTCTTCAGCATGACATGGACCGCCAATTACCCCAACATTTTTGTGAGGCACATTATACTGAGTTTCTATGTACTCTGTAACCAGAATATTCATCTCAGGTATCATACCCTTGATGGAAGAGATAACATATTTATCTTTGAAATCTTCAGCTGTAAGGGGAGAAAGGGCTTCTTGAATGAAAGCTGCAGGAACTGCCAAAAGGATGGCATCCACACCGTTTACAGCTTCTTTTATGTCTTCAAAAGGGTGAACCAGTTCACTATTCAGTTTGACAGAACTAAGGTATCTAGGGTTAGAATGGAATGCTCTTATATGGGAAATGTCTTCTGTATTTCTAAGCCACCAGTTTATATTGGTCTCACCATTTTCTGTCAGGATTTTGATCAGTGCAGTTGCCCAGCTTCCACCTCCAATGACAGCTACCCGCTTGATCTGAATTTGATTACCCTGATCAGTAGAATAGTTTTCCGTACTCATAATTTTTTCTTGCTATTCCCTTATAATTTTATGAAAGTGCAAAAATAGCTTTTTTATATTAACAATAATATAAAATGAGCTTTCAGATATGTTTTTTGAATGATAATCAAAACAGATGTAAATGAATAGAATGTAAATATTGTGATATTTTTTTGCGGAAAATTCAAATATGGTTTGGAATTATAGAATTAAATTCAATACATTTGCTTAAGAAATTTATTCACGGAGACTCGAAAAGACATATTATACTTATTCTGAAATACATGAAATTCTTCAACGCGACATATTATTTTTATTGGTTTTACTTTAGAACTCGTTCTGTCAAGGAATGCTGGAGCTACTGTACATGCTAAACCAAAAGCGTAGAAGAGTAAGAAAAGCCTGATTCCTTGACAGAAAGGAATCAGGCTTTTTTATTTTATCACTTTTCAGTTGCTCTGATTGTTTGGGAAGAATAAAAAAATCCAACAATTGTGAACCCAATGACTTAAAACGATCACGTGAGTGTTTATTCAACGGAAACCGCTAAAATTCAAAAACAATGAAAGACATCAAGCCACTAAAAAGCTGGGACATCGTTCGTGATACACCAATTGCAATTGCAGGTCCTTGTAGCGCAGAAACAGAAGAACAACTGATGGAAACTTGCCGTCAGATTAAGGAGAACATTGATATTACTATGCTTCGTGCTGGTATCTGGAAACCAAGAACAAGACCTGGCTCTTTTGAAGGTGTTGGTGAAGTTGGACTTCAGTGGTTCAAGAATGTTAAAGAAGAACTTGGCATGCCTATTACAACTGAGGTGGCTAATGCTGAACACGTTGAGCTTGCACTTAAATACGATGTAGATGTATTGTGGATCGGTGCTAGAAGTACAGTGAACCCGTTCACAGTTCAGGAAATTGCTGATGCCTTGAAAGGGGTAGATATTCCGGTGATCGTTAAGAACCCGCTAAACCCTGATTTGGCACTTTGGATGGGAGCAATTGAGCGTATTTACAATGCTGGTATTACTCAAGTTGCGGCGCTTCATAGAGGTTTCTCTTCTTTCGAAAAAACAAAATACCGTAACATTCCAATGTGGAAACTGCCTATCGCACTTAAGACAGAGCTTCCAAATATTCCTCTACTTTGCGATCCTAGCCACATTGGTGGTACAAGAGATCTGATTCTGCCTGTTTCTCAGAAAGCTATGGACCTTGACTACGATGGCTTGATGATCGAGGTACACAGAAACCCAGAGGAAGCATGGAGTGATGCTAGTCAGCAGGTGACACCACAGCGTTTGGCTGAAATCCTTAATGAAGTGAAAATCAAGAAGCGTAAGCTTGATGGTGATCCAATTGAGGAAAACAAATTGTCTGACTTGAGAGGTAAAATCGATAGAATTGATAGGGAAATTATAGAGGCTTTGGCTTCAAGAATGGATGTCGTGGAAGAAATTGGTGGTTACAAACGCGACAATAACCTGACAGTTTTCCAAGCAGAACGTTGGATTGATGTTTTCCAAAAGCGTCCAGGTTTGGCTTCTGAACTTGGTTTGAGCAAGACTTTCATTGAGCAGATGTTCAAGTTGATTCACGATGAGTCAATCAGACTGCAAACTAAGATTGTCAATACAGAAAGAGCTGAATAAGCGATATAGGAATGAATATTTTATTAGGTGGTTTGGGATATGCTTTCCCAAACCACTTTTATTTATCATTTTTTTCTTAACTAAATCAAGCATGCTTAACAGGGTTGTATTTGAACAAAAGCTTACCAAAGAGACATTTACAGAACTACATCAATACAAAAAAGTGGCAGTGCTTGTAGATGAAAACACTAAAGCCAATTGCTATCCAATCGTTAAAGACCTGCTGCCTGACCATCATCTTATAGAAATCAAAAGTGGTGAGGAGCAAAAACACCTTGGGACCTGTGAGCAAATTTGGCAATCCTTAACTGATCTAAGGTTTGATAGAAAAAGCTTTTTGTTGAACCTGGGTGGAGGTGTAATCGGAGATATGGGAGGTTTCTGTGCAGCCACATTCAAGAGAGGGATTGACTTTTGGCAGATGCCAACTACACTTCTTTCTCAAGTAGATGCAAGTGTAGGAGGGAAGTTAGGAGTTGACTTTGGTAAACTGAAAAACCATATAGGTGTCTTTAGGATTCCCGAAAAAGTGGTGATTCATAGTGGATTCCTGTCTACGTTACCTGCTGAGGAGTTACGCTCCGGTTATGCGGAAGTGTTGAAGCATTGTCTGATAGCAGATTCTAAAGAATGGAATAAGCTGATTGCAAAACCAATTTCTGATCAAAATTGGGAAGAAGTAATTCCTCATTCTGTAGCCATTAAAGAAGGTGTAGTCGAAAGTGACCCTCAAGAAAAGGGACTTCGTAAAATACTGAATTATGGTCATACAGTAGGACATGCAATAGAGAGTTATCTGTTGGACATTCCTAACAGGAAGTTGTTGCATGGTGAGGCCATAGCAGTAGGGATGATTTGTGAAGCTTCCCTTTCATCCAAGAATACTGGCTTGACTGAGGAAGAACTGAAAGAAGTTTCTTCAGCGTTATTGTCGGTTTATGGTAAAGTGGCTTTAAATGATGAAGACATTCCTCAATTGCATGACTATTTGATGCAAGACAAGAAAAACGAAGGAGAACAAATCAACTGTTCGCTATTGGCTGGAATAGGAGAGGCTGTTTTTGACAAGTTTGTAACTTGGGAAGAGATTCAGCAAAGTATAGACTTTTATCGAAGTCTATAATAGAAAGGCCCCTGCAATATGACAATGCAAGGGCTTTTTTATTACCTGAACTTAACGACAAAAGCATCTTTGTATCCAAGGTCTCTTACCTTATGTTTGAGTTTGGTTGCTTGGTCAGAGTTCTTTTCTTCTCCGACCATGTATTTGTAATAATACTTTTCACTGCCATTGCCGGGCATTTTATGTTCTTCAACTGGCATATTCAACTTGCTGAATACCGCAGAATCAAGAGGAACTTTCTTGTCTGATGCCAAAACCTGCACTTTATAGATAAAAGGAGAGCTTTGGTAAGGGTGCTTATTTTCCCTGAACTTTTGAATTCCTTGACTGAGAGCATTGGCAATTTTCACTTGACCAATCCTGTCATTCAAGAAGGTTTGCTCATATGGGTTTGTCAGGAATCCACACTCCACCAATACACTTGGCATCATTGTGTTTTGTAAGACATAAAGGTTGTAACCTCTGTCATAGGCACTCATTACACCTCTACTTTTTCTTCCACCCTTACTGGATAAAGCTTCTTCGATTGTATAAGCGAGCATCTGGCTAGACTTATGATCGTGTGAGTGAATATGTGTCTTTGTTCCTGCAATCCACTTATTCGGGTTCGAATTGCAATGTATACTTATAAATAAATCCGCATTGGCATTGTTGGCTATATTAACTCGCTCCTCAAGAGGAATATAAACATCTGTCTTTCGGGTGAAGATTACTTTAGCGTCAGGCATATTGGCCCTTACTTTTTCACCCAGTTTTAGAGCGATAGATAAATTGACATCTTTTTCGTGTAAATGGTTTGTTGAACCTCTCGGTTTACCAGGATCTTTTCCTCCATGTCCAGGGTCTATGACCAGAACAAAAGGCTTGTTGGCTGTTTTTTGTGCTAATACGGTTAATTGAAAACAACACAAAAACAGGAAAATACCACCGGATAAAAGTCTTATTAGCATATCGGAATGGTTACTCCTTTGTTTTTATGGGATGAGCTTTAGTAATTTTCAAGTACTTCCATTTAGGAAGTTTTGAGTCAGTCCTATTTGATATCGTGTACAGTTACCAAATGATCTAATAAGTTTTGGCAACTCTCTAGTAGTACTTGGTAGCAATTTTCGAAGCCGTTCATGCTCATTCCGTATGGGTCTTCTACGTCAAGTCCAGAGTTGGCATTGTCAAATGCTCTCATCAGTTCGATCTCTGAACGAATTTCACCTTGTGGTAAAAGTGTACGGATATTTCTTAAGTTGCTTTGATCCATTGGTATGATATAGTCAAATGCTGAAAAGTCGTTGACTATAAATTTTCTGGATCTGTGAGTTAGTGTGATTCCATGTTTGTTGGCTGTTTCTCTCATGTTGGGATCTGCCAGCTCGCCATTGTGCCATCCACTGGTACCAGCTGAGTCAATCTCAAAATACTGGGTTAAGTTGCTTTCTTGGACAAGACTGCTGAATATTCCTTCTGCCATTGGAGATCTGCAAATGTTACCAAGGCACACAAAAAGTACACTGATCTTTTTGTCTTTCATTATGCTAGTATTAAAATCATTTGCCCGAAATGAATTGCGCTAATTCCATTTCAGTTTAATTCTTAGAAAATTTGATTGTAGCTTTGCTTATTAGTATTTAACTAAGGCAAAATACGCTATTCATTTAAGAATTCGAAGATAAAATGTATTTTACTAAGAAAAAATATTGATATAGTATTTAGGAAATACCATGCCATGTATGGAGTTGATGTGGTATTTTGTATTTTTACTTTTCGGATTACCAAAGAACAAATTTTTGTTTCACCTGTTTTCTGTTTAGGAATCAGTAAAACATTTAATTATGAATAAACTGAAGCTTACATTTTCATTTTTGGCAATTCTGTTAGTCTCGCTTTTGACTCTTGAGGCTAAAGCTCAGGAGTCCAATGTGTGGGAGACATTGCTGAAAACTGAATGGGAGTTTAAATACAGTGAAAAATTTAAGGAGGATATTCAATATCAGTTTTTCCTGCTTCTGTCAAAGCTTTAGACGGTAAGGAGGTTGTCATCAAAGGATTTCTGCTTCCTGTTGATACAGAAGATAATTCGTTAGTGCTTTCAGCATATCCGTTTAGTAGTTGTTTCTTTTGTAACAGTGATGTTGGACCGGAATCGGTGATGTCAATTTTCATGAAAAAACCTAGAAAGTTTAGCATGGATGAAGTAGCCTTTAAAGGAAAGTTGAAACTCAACTATGGAGATGAAGGGCTTATTTATTGGCTTCAGGATGCAGAAGAATATTTAGGCGACTTGTAATTAACCCTTTTACAATTTAGGAGGAAATATGAATAACACAGAGGATAATTCGCAATCGAAATTTGATGAAATCAAGCGTCTTTTTGTCCGTTACCTTGAGGAAAAGAAACTACGTAAGACGCCAGAACGCTTTGCGATCATGGAGGAGATTTACAGTAGGGGCGGTCATTTTGATGTAGAGTCTCTTTACATCAATATGAAAAACAAGAACTACAGGGTAAGCCGCGCAACCGTTTATAATACGCTTGACCTCTTGTTGGAGTGTGGTTTGATTACCAGACACCAATTTGGTCAGAACCTTGCTCTATACGAGAAGGCATACGGTTACAGGCAGCATGACCATTTAATTTGTCGTGAGTGCCATAAGATTCTTGAGTTCTGTGACCCTAGAATTCAGAAAATCAAACAGATGGTTGAGGAAATCTATGATTTCGATATAGATGACCACTCACTGAACTTTTATGGCGTTTGCAGAAATGATGAATGTGAAGGCAAGAAAGTGAAAAAAATCACTGCTGAAGAGGGGAAAGAAGAAGCGTAAATCTTGTTTAGAAAAGGACATAAAAAAGCCTCGAAGTTTAATCTTCGAGGCTTTTCTTTTTATGAACGTTTGTTGATTTCGTCTCTAATTTGAGCAGCTCTTTCGTAGTCTTCTGCTTCAATCGCTGCATTCATCATGTCATGCAGCTTGTCAACTGGAATGGTAGATAACTCACTTTCATCTTTTTCTTGCATCAGTTCCATCAGTGCTTCATCTTCGTCTGAGTCTAGAGAGATTTCGTCTTCTTCCTCATTTTCCTCTTCATACAGGTCATCAATTTTGATCCCTGCCTCATTCAGAATTGACTCAGTGGCAAAAATAGGCGCCTTAAAGCGAATCCCAATTGCAATAGCATCTGAAGGTCTTGCATCCATTTTGATCACGTTCCCATCCTTGTCTACACATACCATAGTCGCATAGAATACGCCTTCTTTCAAATCTGAGATAATTACTTCTTTTATCTCAATCTGAAAGTTATTAGCAAATGCCTTAAAAAGGTCATGTGTCATCGGTCTATTGGAAGTGATTTTTTCAATTTCAAGCGCAATTGCCTGAGCTTCAAACATCCCAATGATGATTGGTAAACGTCTTTTCCCAGAAGTTTCTCCGAGCACCAACGCAAAAGAACCGTGAGTTGAATGACTGGCTGAAAGCCCTAATATTTCAAGTCTTACCTTATCCAATTTATCGCCTTTATTTGTTTTCCCCTACAAAAGTAATGATTAAACAGAAAATAACGAATCTTAGTGTTACCGAAAAATTTATTGTAAAATAAAAAGGAATATTAAGACTCTGATTAAGAGGTAGATCAGGTAGGAGAAATGCTGGTTTGTAATTTGAATTTTATCTTATAAACCCAACCTAAAAATAGCATTTATCAGTGAACAGTGGTTGAGTGCTGCCTTGCCTATGTGTGGAGACAAGGCAGTAATTGTTATGATATATCGTTGCTAAGCATCCGAATTACTTCATCCAATTCATCAGGAGTATCTACATTTGCTAATACCTCAGGAACTGGTGTTTTAAGTTGCTCAATTTGACAGTTCATTAATATCTCAGAGAGGTTATTAAGCCCTTGGGACATGTATAACAATAGTGTCATATAGCTTTGTGGTTCCCAAATGGTCAACAGAGGTTCTGGCAGTCCACTTGTTGGGTGACTGAAGGCAGTAGCCAATGCCGATTCATTTCTGTGTGAAATGAGATACTTCAATGCTTCCTGACAAACAAAAGGTAAATCAGAAGCAACCACTAGCCAAGAGCAGTCAGGGTGTTCTCGGTGAGCTGAAAGTAAAGCTCCCAAAGGTCCCAGTCCAAGAAAGCTGTCGGTGATGTATGGGTATTTACCTTTGAATTCTTTGGCCTGCTCCTTACGACAAGACATATAAGTATTATCACAAATGTCGTCTAGCAGATGAAATACATGTTCTCTTTGTGATCTGCCATGAAAGTTGAGCTTTGTTTTGTCTTTTCCACCCATTCTTTTACTCAAACCGCCTGCAAGTACCAATCCATTGAGCGGAGGCTTATTCGTATTGATCAGCTCTTCAATTATTTTACGAATACCATACAGATTCTCCCAATTGAGTACAGGAATATGCTGAATGCTGCTGCCAATATGGTTTTCTATAAATTTTGGGATTTCACTAACACCATCTTTTAATAAAATTGCCTTGACGTTCGTAATCTTGTGTAGCTTTGAAGGTAGCTTCTCTAACTTTTCAGGGTCCAGAACAAGTATTTGTTGTGTAGCTTTAAAATGGTTGCCATTTACAAATACGAGGTCTTTATCATTGAAGAGTAGTTTTAACTCATAGTTATTGAAGGATTTCCTGAAATCAAGTCTTGTAAATGTGATCTTATCGTAGAACTCAGTGCAAGCTCCATGTGAAAGTGCTGAATTTGAATCAGAACCTAGTTCCTTTTCAAGTTCAGAACTGAAATGGTCAGCATCCACATAGCCAACCTTATAGCCAGAAAAGAAAGAGTGTGTCAGTTCAAAGGCTAAAGCCTTCACTTCCTGACAGGTTGTTCCTATGATGGCTATCTCATTTCTTCCAAATCTTCCGCGTCTAACGGGAGAAGACTTACTTATGATAGGTCTTGTGTACATAGGCAAAAAGAAAATAGTTTAATGGAATTTAGTCTAATCGTTTAAGAGAGAGTATGATAGTCTAATAAGTGGGCATGTACTTTTTCTAATATACACGCCCTCAGTTCTTCATTGTCATAATATAAAGTAAGATTTTTTTTAGTGTCTTAAAAGCATTCTGACATTAAAAAATCTTTGTGAAAGACTGTTGGGTACCGCATACTGGATATTGTTGAAGTCCTTGATCCAAGTATATGATATGTTATTCTTACTGCCGATGACATTGAGGATTTCTAGCCCAATTGAAAGGTCTTTGATGATGCTTTTTTCTGAGTCCCCACCAAAGTCAATATGTTTACTGAAACCAATGTCCACTCTTTTATAATCTGTGCCTGAGCTTAATATATTTCGTTGGTTCAGGTTATTGGGTGGTCCAAATGGAAGACCCGATCCGTAAAGTAACCTAAAATGCATTTGCATGGTTGGGTTATTTGGTAAGTGGTCTCTAAAAAACAGGGTGAATGTTACTCTTTGGTCTGTTGGACGTCTGATATAACCTTTACTGTCCTCTTCCAAGTCTTCTTTTGTTGACATGATACTCAAGCTCATCCATGATTCCGTATCAGGAATAAACTCACCGCTTAATCTAAGGTCAAGTCCTGTCGCATAAGCAACAGCACTGTTTGTGGCATAATACCTCAAGCGAAGGTCATCAACGTCATATGGAACAACATTCCATAGGTATTTGTAATAGACTTCTGAGATAAGCTTGAAAGGGCGTCCCCACTTTTCAAAGTTATAGTCAAGTCCTGCAATTATGTGGGCTGACGACTGTGCTTTCAGGTCCGTATTCAAATTACCCTGAAAGTCTCGCATTTCTCTGTAGAATGGTGGCTGGTGATACAGCCCTGCCGACATACTCAGAATGATATCCTTTTCCCATTCCGGCTTTACAGAATATTGAACTCTTGGACTAAATAACCATTGTTTGTTGACACTCCAGTAATTGGTTCTGGCTCCAAAGGTTAAGGTTTGCGAATCTCCCAATGATACACTGTTCTGCAAGTAGGCGCTGTACCTGTAGCTGTCAAGTGTATTGTGGCTGCTTAATAATGGTGTTAACTCAATCACATAGTCAGCTGAGTCAAGGAACTCGTATTCATGTAAAGTGTCATTTATTTTTTCATGATCGACCCGCATTCCAAACTCCAATGTCATATTGTCTTTGAGGTGCCACTTATTTCGGTTCTCTGCGGAATAGATTTCTGCATCAAGAGCGTTTCGGGCATAATGGTATTGTGTTCCGATACCAGTAACCAATACACATTGATTAAAAGTAGATGACGAAGGATTGTTATCAACGTCACAAATTCTATAACCTCCTTCCAGATCAATATTTTCTCTCTCGCTGGTATTCAATACAGATACTATAAAATCTGAGTTGAAGTTGTCAGCAAAGCGGTGAGACAGCTTTAGACCTCCCTGAAAAGTATCATAGTCCATATTTTCCCTACCATCAAAAGCTACTGTCAGGTTTTTCACATCCTGAAATGTTCCAAATCGAGTTGTTCGGGTTTCAGGAACTACTTTGTACCTGTTTGAAGCATAGGAAGCCAAAACCCCAAGCACTGTTTTGTTTCTTTCCCCATTTCGGCTTAAGTCATACTGAAGGTATGTTTGGATGTCGCCAAATCTAGGAAGGTATTGTCCATCTGTTTCTAGTGTATTCAGTAAGTATTCAGAGGTCTTGTATCTGAGACCAGTTACATAAGTGAACTTTTGGTTTTTTGAAGCTCCTTCTACTTGTAAGCCTCCTCCAAGTAGTGAGGCATTCAGCGATGCACCAAACTGTTTAGGTGTTTTGTAGTTGATGTTAAGCACTGATGACAGCTTGTCTCCATATTTAGGTTGCCATCCGCCAGACGAAAATGCTACAGATTGGACCATTTCGGAGTTAACAAAACTAAGACCTTCCTGTTGTCCTGCTCTGACCAAAAAAGGTCTGTAAATTTGAATATTGTTTACATAAACGAGGTTTTCATCAAAACTTCCACCTCTTACCGAATAGGCAGAAGACAATTCACTGTTCCCTGAGATACCCAAAGCGCCACCAGAGATCAGCTGTTGGTTAAAGTCCCCAAATGGTGTAGGAATTGACTTTAAGGTATTGGGAGAAACTTTGATGGTACCAGCTTCCTGTCTTGCTTCTGGGAGTTTCTGTCCTGTAACGGCTACTTCGCTCAACTCTGTGACCTTGTCCTTGAAGGAAATATCCAAAACCCGAATTTCATTGGGAGCAAGGACTATTGTTGTCCTTTCAGGTAGGAACTGAACATGTTTGAAGATTAGGTCAATTGGTTTGTCAGCCGGTATTGTAAGGATATAAGCACCAGCTTCATTGGTAATGTAGCTAACCTTTTCAAGGTTTTCCACCATTACAGTGGCATGAGGAATTCCTGTTCCATTCGCATCCGTTACAATACCTCTTATAGTTGCTTTTTGGGCAAATGATTCAACGGAAAACAGAATAAATAGGAAAAAAATGAAAGTATTAGCTGTAATTAATCTCATTGTTGGTGAATATGATATAATTTTTTAATTGAAGGTCTTTATGTTTAGCTGACTTAAAATCAGGGTTGTATCCACACGTTTTAGCACTTATGTGCGTTAGTCAGGAAATAAATCTGTCTAGCAATGTAATGTTTTGTAGAATAAAAGACGAAGTTGATACGTATAAAAATTATACTATGAATAGTATTCTGCCTGTTATATAGGTGAAACTATTTTTAGTGATTCAAGAATATTACTATTTTGCAACGTTGAAAGTGTTGTAGGATGATACATTGCTAAAAAGCTAAACCATAATAAATAATGGAACAAGAAAACACTAATGCTTCATTGTATAATGAGGTAAAGATAATCGATGATGCAAAGCAATACTTCCTTAAAGAGTTTGCATCTTCAGAAATACACTTGGACCAAGCCTATTTACATATTGGGGTATACCTTGGATGGATAATTGAGAATTCACTTTACAGTGAAGACTTCGAAGATGAGTTCGGTGTACAAATTTTTCGATTTAAGAACAGAGACCTTAGCTGCGTAATTGTAGGAGAACTTTGGGACGGGATTATTTCTTCAGATCAGTTTAGTATGCCTGAGGGAAATGCATTCACTACCTATTATTACGAAAGCGGAATGTATATGAAAGACTTCCATCAGACGCTTGGAGGAGATAATGAGGAAAGCATCTTTAAAGTACAGGATAACTGGGAAAACTTTGAAAAGGTGCAGTCTATTATCAATGAGCGTTATGCATATTGGAAAATGAATATTTGGGACAACTAGGAAAAGTTGCTACCCATATTGGATTATATAATGAAGACCTTCGGAATTAATTTCGAAGGTTTTTTTTGTTACTTACTCCTAACGCTGTTTCAGACCTATATTTCAGCCATATTTGTGTTGGTATAGCTTTTTTATGTTAAAACTTTTTATTTAATCTAAAATAGAAGCAGTATCTCCCTGTGCTGACCGATTTTTACAGAGAAAGGTCAATTTTAATCAATATATTTAAGTAAGGTATATCCCAATAAGGACATCTGAATAATATCAATAGGTGCATTGAATAGGATGCAGCCGTGATGAGTGATTATTTAATGGAAACAAATCAAAAAGAAAAACAAGAACATCAGTCTTCAATTGGCAAAAAGATTCTAAAGGCAGGGCTTTTGGCTTTTGGAATCATTTTTCTGTTGCTATGTATCCTCATTTTTGGGGTTTTGAGAGTGCCCTATGTTCAAGAAAAAGTAACAGGGTACGCTGTAAATTTCCTAGAGCAAAAGATAGGTTCTGAAGTGCGAATCGATGAGATAGCATTGAGTTTTCCCACCTCATTGGTATTGGGGGGAGTTTATTTAGAGGATCAGACAGGTGATACCTTGTTGTATGTGAAAGATTTGGCTATAGATGTTGATTTTGAAACAATCTTTTACGAGTCTATCCATATTAATGATGTGGAGCTGGATGGGCTTACAGCCAAAGTGAGACAGTCTGCAGATAGTGTTTTTAACTTTGACTATATCGTTAATGCATTTGCTTCTGAAGCGTCTGCACCTGATACTACTTCCACGGCTGTCCCACCAATTATAATTGAAGATATTTCTCTTAAAAATATTTATCTCCTGTATGACGACCAAGCATCAGGAGATTTTGCTGAAGTAAAACTAGGAGAGTTTAAGACAGAAATTGATGAGATAAACCTGAATACCAATGATTATCGGATTGGAGACTCCAAGCTGGTGGATACGGACCTTGTTTATCGAATGAGAAAAGCCACAGAGACTCCTGCCAGCGAGGTTGTATCAGAAGATACAGTCTCCTCTGAGCCTCTTGATTATAGGATTAACCTTGAAAGTGTAGGGTTGGAAAATGTGAAAGCACTGTATGAGGACCTGCCCGGAGGTAATGAAGCCAACCTTGTTGTAGGTGAATTCAATGTAGAGGAAATATTGGTTGACTTGCTGAACCAGAAAGTGAACATTGAGCAAGTTTCTCTAATTGAAACCAAAGCAGGCTATGCTATCAAAGATTTGGGTGCTCCAAAAGACTCACTTGAAGTTCAGGACGAACCATCTGCAGTTGATGAATCAGAGACGGGGCTGGTTATGGGGTGGAAAGTGGATGTCGGAAATGTTTTACTGAAAGATAACACACTCCGTTTTGACGATTTTCATGATGAACCTGTAGCTGAAGGGATGGATTTCAGTCATTTACTGGTTCAGCAGTTTGGGGTTGAGTTGCAAAATCTAGTAGTCAGAGATGAGTTGATTGCTGTTGATTGGGTTTCCGGTAATTTTGTGGAGAAGTCAGGTTTTAAACTCAAAAAACTTAAAGGACTTATTGAGATAAAGCCAGAAGAAGGTTTGAAAGCACAAAACCTTGTAATGGCAACAGGAAACAGTTACCTCAAAAATCAATTGTCCTTGAACTTTCCTTCCTTATTGAGAATTGCGGATGAGTTGGATAAGGTAGGGTTCAGTTATGCATTGGACTCGATGTTGCTTTCACCGAAGGATGCACTTTACTTTTCTCCTGAATTAAAAACAGACCCATATTTTACCAAACTGAAGGGGTGGAATATAACAGGGAATGGTCGAGTAAAAGGGAAGGTCAATAACTTTAACATTGAGAAATTAACTGTAAGAGAACAACGGAATATACTGATGCAAGCCAGTGGTAATATAAAGGGCTTGCCTGAAGTGGATTCCTTGTTGATGGATATCTCTGTGGATACAATGTATGCTGACCTGAATAGGGTCTATGGTATTTTACCTGATACACTTTTTCCTGAAGGGATGACTTTTCCAAAGAGGTTAAATGCCAAAGCAACTTATAAGGGTACCTTGGAAAACCTTGTTGCGACAGTTGATGCAACCACTGATATGGGAGATGTCAGCCTAAATGCTTTTATGAAGCCTGGAGAGCAATATGGAGGTGAAGCTAAAGTCTCTCATTTGGAAGTAGGGAATATTCTGAATGATACAACCATTGGAAACTTGACTGCTGTTGTAATCGCTGAAGGAGTTGGTTTTGATCCTGAGAATAACCTGAATGTAGACTTTGATCTTCGAGTGATTGATGCTGAGTATAACCATTATCATTACAAAGACCTTCTTTTGAAAGGAGAAGCTGATAGGATGGCTGTAAAAGCTATTTCTAGTATAGATGGGGATGGCTTGGAATATAAAATAGCAGCTGATGCAGACTTCAATAAAGAAGTTCCTACCATAATGTTGAAAGGTATTTTGGGGAAAGCCCATTTCAAGGAGTTGGGATTTATGGAGGATACCATAGCTGTCAGTACCGAACTGGATATGAATATTGTGGGGGTAGAACTTTCCAATATGAAAGCAGATGTTCAGTTGAAAGACATTAGCTTGTTGAAAGGCACAAAAAAGTATTCCATCAACACAATTGATTTTGAAGGTCATTTGGATAGTACCAGTGCACATGGTGTGTTGAACTCTGATATCATAAAAGGTAATTTTGAGTCAAATATCCCAATGGATACGCTTCTTACGATGGTGACGGCAAGGTTTGAAAACTATTTCTCCATAAATGACAGCGTTGAAGTAGAGATAGAGGAAATCAAGGGAGCAAACTTTCATTTTTCAATTAAGCCTGTAAACCTGTCATTACTGACTAGTGGGTTGGTTCCTGGCTTGGAAAGTATAACCTTCTCAGGAATTGAAGGAGAGTATGATGAGGAGCGAGATGCATTATACCTATCGACTGTGATGCCAAATATGGTTTATCAGGATGTGACGGTAGACTCTTTGAAAGTACGTATAAAAGCAGATTCAAAATCCCTTAAATTCTTCTCTAAAGTGGAGAAAGTAACAGTGCCTGAGCTAATGGTATTGAAAAACTTTGGGGTGTTTGGTAAGGTAGCCAATGACAAGATAGACTTTAATATCCTTGGATTAAGTGATACTAAAGAGAAATGGTTGGATATAGGAGGTCAATTGACCAGTCAGGAGAACCATTATGCATTCAACCTTAAAGATACATTGATCATCAATTATGATCCTTGGATAGCTGACAGTAATAATCAGATCATTCTAGGAGATGGCTTACCATTCTTCAAGGATTTCAAAATTGGACATAATGGAATGTCACTGGCTGTAGCATCTCAAACGTCGGGACAGGACACAACTATTGTTGCCAATATAGATAATCTGGACTTTACTCATTTGACCAAGATTACAGAGAAGGATACTTCTTATGTGAATGGCAACTTGAATCTATCATTGAAATATGAAGATGACGGCGCTTTAGACGCGAAACTCCTATTTAAGGATATGGGGGTTATGAATAACCTATTTGGAGACCTAAACTTGTCAGCAAGTAACAAATCTCGGGTTAGTAAATATGACTTTGACATGTCGATGGAAGGACCTGTAGGAGCGTTTGCTTTAAATGGGAATTACAACTTGGATAATGAAGAAGTGCCGCTAAACCTGAGCTTGGACATCGATAAGTTTCTCTTTGACCCATTTGCCTATTTTGCCAAGGACTATTTATCTGACCTGAGAGGAGGAATTGAAGGAGAATTGGATGTGAAAGGTTTAGGTACAGCACCACTTTCAGTAAGGGGGGAAGTAAATACACTTGAACCGAAATTCAAGATTAAAATGACGGGAAGTAGGTTTGAGGTTGAAGGAGGAGAAATAGCCTTTATAGAGAAAGGAATAAAAATAGACGATTTTGATCTTGTAGACACCAATGGTAATAAGGCATCCTTATATGGCTTTATTCTTACGAAAGATTATGCGGACTTTCAGTTTGACTTGAATATACTGGCGGACAAATTTGAACTGATCAATTCTGAACCTGAAAAAGGGCAAGAAATTTATGGATTGCTGGTAGTAGATAACACAACCAAAATCAAGGGAACATTAGATCATTTGGACATTAAGTCTAATGTCAATATTGACAATACAACAGACTTGACTTATGTATATGTTGATGGAGGGGTTGGTGAACTTGATAAAGGGGAAGACATTGTGACTTTTATAACCATGGACAGTCTTGATATAGATTCTACATACCAAAGTAATACAACTTATTCCCAGTTAGAGTTGGAGTCAAGGGTCAATATTGAGAGTGGTACCAAGATGACAGTAGTGATGGACCCTCAAGCAGGAGATGCACTGGAACTTACAGGTAGTGGGGAACTGAACATTAATATGGATCCGGGAGGAGACATGACCATGACAGGAGAGTATATAATTGAGGATGGATATTATGGACTGACTTTTTATCGAGTGGTTCCTAAAAAGGAGTTTACCATGAGAAGTGGCAGTCGTATCTATTGGACTGGAGACCCATATGAGCCATTGGCAGATATTAGTGCTATTTATACTGTCAAAACACCGCCATATCCATTAGTAGCCAATTTGGTTAGAAATGATGATGTAAATTACAGGAAAAGGAAAACCTTTCAGGTATACCTGAACCTGAATGGAGAAGTAATGAACCCTGAGATTTCCTTTGAATTGAAATACCCTGAAGATATTAATGGCAGGGATGTCAATATAGAAAAGGCATTGGCTGAACTTAATGATGACCCAAGTACACTGAATAAGCAAGTATTCTCCCTTCTAATGGTAGGAGGGTTTGTAGATATGACAGGTTCTGGAGGTACTGAGGGCGCTGAGATTGTAAGAGGTACACTGAGTTCCATGATCACGAACCAACTGAATAACCTTTCAAGTGAGTATATCAAGGGCGTTGACCTGAATTTCAACTTGGATAGTTATGATCAGGGAAATAATGCTGGTACAACTACAGATGTGGGTGTTGAAGTGAAGAAACAGCTCAATGACCGAATTTCTGTAACTGTAGGGGGTACTTATTCTGTGGAAAGTGAATCAGGTGCAGAGGCTAGTGCAGCCGCAAACACATCCGGTTTTACAACTGACTTTGAACTGGAGTATAAGATCATGCGTGATGGAACCTTGCGTACAAAACTATTCAGTGAGAATGATAAGGAATACTTTACGCCACAAGTAATCAAGACTGGTGTTTCCATTATATATGACAGACAATATAATCAGTTCAGGGAGCTGTTTATTCGGAATATAGAGAAGAAGAAAGACAGAAGGCGAGAGATCGGAAGAATCAAACGAACCGAACAAGGTACTAGGTCAAGAAGAGCACCTGCTAAAACCAACTCTGCTGTTGATTCATTGAAAAACTCCAATACTGGAGCACCTGATAAGACAGAACACAGTGGAGGAGATTCTTTTGAAAACCTTCCGGACAAGGACCCTGTTGAAAATACACCAGAGAATAACTCATCAGGTCAGTCTCCTGCTATGCATGGTAATGGAGAGTATGAGCCAAGAGAAGAAGAGGAGTAAATTTCCTCTACCTAATGAATGATTCAATAATAATCGAATAACTATTTAATAGAGAGCATGTCATTGAAGATACGCCTAAATGTTTTTGCCATTTTTTTAATTCTGCTTTTTGGCTGTAATCCATCCAAATATTTAGCTGAAAATGAAAACTTCTATAATGGAGCAACCATCGAGTATAACGTTCCTGACAGTATCATTGTGACCAATGATGTAAAAGGGGAATTAGAAGGCTCTCTAACGCCATCGCCAAACAGTCAACTATTTGGAAAGAGGGTAGGTGTCTATTATCATTTTAAAGCTGAGGAAAAAAAGAAAGGCATTCCAAAGTGGATGGGTAAAAAGTTCGGGGAAAAACCCGTACTGTATGATGAGTTGATCACCAATAAGCTTGTAAGACTTCTGGAAAACAAGTTGAATAATAATGGTTACTATGGCGCCCAGGTGACAGCCAGTAAAGAAGTAAATGAAAAGGAAAAAGAGGTAAACGTAATTTACAAAGTTACGATTGACCAACAGCCTTACACAATAAGAAGTATAGCGTTTCCATATAGCGATAGTACTTCCTTACAAAAGACTGTTTATGCCCTGCAGGAATACAGCCTACTATGGGAAGGGGAGCGCTACAGTCTTCAGAAACTAAGAGATGAGGCAGAGCATATTGATGATGAGTTGAAAAATCTGGGTTACTATTACTTTAACCCAAAGTATCTGGAGTTTCTGGTAGATTCGACAGTAGGAAACAGGCAGATGGATGTTGAGTTAAAGATTCGTCCCTCCATTACAGATAAGGCATTTAAGCAATACCGAATTGGAGACATTGTCGTAGAACCAGACTTTGACCTGGACAGCTTGAATGTATCGAAGAACCATACGACACTTGAATTGGAGGAATTCACCTATAGGGGGAATCCAAGAAATATGAGACCTTCTGTATTGGAAGACCTTATCCAATTTCATGAGGGAGACCTGTACTCTCGGGAAAAGCAACAGAAAACAATTAAGCTTCTCACAGGCATGGGCGCTTTTAGGTTTGTTGACCTAAAGCTGAAGGAGAGAGACGATTCTACACAGGTACTTGATGCAAGGTTAAGGATGTCTCAGGTGACGCAGAAGTCATTGCAGTTCGAACTGGGTATGGCTTATTGGGATAATGGGTTTATTGGACCTGAGTTCAATGTAACGTGGAAGCATAAAAACCTGTTTGGAGGAGGTGAAGTATTTTCCGTAAAAGGAAACTTGGGCGTTCAGACCGAATATGGGAAATCCGATGCTACCGTAGATCGTCTTTTGATATATGGTCTGGAAACAAGGCTGACAGTTCCAAGACTGATGGTTCCTTTTAAGGTCAATTGGCAAAAGGGGAAATATATTCCTTTTACCAACTTTCTGGTATCTATGCAGCGCTATGATTTCAGTCTGCCACCAACCGACCAGTTTGATAACCCTAGCTTGAAAATTGATTACTTCAATGCGTCTTTTGGATATGATTGGCGCACAAGTGAAAAAATCAGGCATCAGATCAATCCTGTCGTGATAGGCTTCCAGAATGCAAGTGATACCAGTGCCATTGCTGATTTATCGGAGACGTTTCCTTTTCTGGGGCAGACATTCAGACCACAGTTTATTGTAGGGTCTGATTACTCCTTTACCTATAATTCTGCTCCAGAGATTGAGAATATTAATAAGTTTTTCTTCAGAGGGTCGATTGATGTTTCGGGTAACTTGCTTTACCTATTGCAGGGAGGGGATTCACCTAACCATGATCCGGAAACCAATCCATATAGACTCTTCAGCTATCCGTATTCTCAATATATCAGGTTAGGTACGGACTTTAGGTACTTTTGGCAGCTGACCAAGAAGTCTAAAATTGGAGCAAGACTGTATACAGGACTTGGCTTCCCGATTGGAAACTCTACCACAATGCCATTTGTGAAGCAATATTTTGTGGGAGGACCTAACAGTATCAGGGCATTTAGAACTAGAACACTAGGACCTGGGTCATACTCTGTAGACCCTAGTGATGAGGCCAATAGTGATAGCTTTGCATTACATTCGGGTGATATCAAACTGGAGTCAAGTCTTGAGTACCGTTATGACTTGCATAAGTATTTAAAATGGGCACTATTTGTAGATGCGGGTAATATTTGGTTAAAAAATGCTGACAGTTCAAGACCTGGTGGAGAGTTTAATAAATCAACTTTCTTAAATGACTTGGCAATAGGTGGTGGAACAGGATTTAGAATAGATGCGGCAGGGTTCTTTATCCTTAGGTTTGATTTTGCCTTGCCATTTAAAGTTCCATACAATATTGACCCGATTTCAGGAGGTCCTATTGATCATCAGTGGGTCATTAAAGATTTTGACTGGAATTGGTTTACAGAAAACCTAGTAGTGAATGTAGCGATTGGATATCCATTCTAAAAGCTGCTTATGTTATATGGGAGCAATAACAACATCTATTCATAATGAATAGGTGTTCATTAATTTGGATTATTCTTTCAGGTTCTCTTTAAACCTCCATATATTTACATATATTTAAATTGGATTATTAAAAGCTTTCGGAGCTTCACATTGTCAATGCTAACAAACAGATAACCTAAAAAACTTTTTCGGAATGCTTTTCAACAACACAGTCAGAAATATTCAGCGGATTCAGCAGTTTATTAAAGTACTTGTCAAATACGGGTTTGAAGATATTGTAACAACTACAAAACTGAACCGATTTGTAAAGGAAGACTGGCAACGTGATGATCGTCCTGTAAAGGATTATACACGTTGGGAACGTATCCGTATGGTAGTTGAAGAGTTAGGACCTACTTTTATCAAATTCGCACAGATACTAAGTAACCGACCTGACCTACTACCCAAGCCCCTGATTCAGGAATTTGAAAAGCTTCAAGACAATGTTCCTCCGTTTGATGCTGAAATAGCGAAAGCGATTATTGAGACAGAAACTGGAAAGCCTATCTCCGCAACATTTAGTTATTTTGACAGTACGCCTTTAGGATCGGCTTCAATAGGGCAGGTTCATAGAGCAAGGCTAATCAATGGCGAAGATGTTGTCATCAAAATACAACGTCCTGAAGCAAAGAAACAGATTCAGACAGACCTTTCTCTACTAATAGATTTTGTAAAGCAAACAGAGAGTTTCTTTAAAAGTATTGGTATACTCAATCCACTAGAAATTGTCAGTACGTTTGAAAAGAGCATGCAGACTGAACTTGACTATAATACGGAAGTCAGAAACATAGCAAACTTCAGACGTGCTTACGAAAATGATAAGAAGCTTTATGTACCCAAGCCTTACAAAGAACTGACGACTGAAAAAATGCTTACAATGGAGTTTGTCAGTGGTTGTAAGATCACGGATGTAACTCAACTTATAGCATGGGGACTTGACCCTAAAGAAGTTGTAGAGAATGGAATGGAAATTTACCTGAAACAGATATTTGAATTAGGATATTTTCATGCAGACCCTCATCCCGGTAATGTTTTGGTGAAGCCTGACGGTACAATTCTGTTACTGGATTATGGCATGATTGGCAAGCTTACCAAGGCACAGCGATTTGCTTTTGCAAATTTTATGGTGAGCATGTCTAAGGCGGATGCTAGAGGGATGGCGATCTATCTGAAACGGATGTCATCTGGCAATGAAATCGAAAACCAAAAAGACCTTGAGCAAGATCTGAATGAGCTGATTGAAGACTTTATCCTTTATGGAGATGAAGATGTTCAGATGGCTGAAATAACTGGAAGGCTACAAAAAATCATTTATAAGTACAGACTTTCAATATCAGGTTCAATTTTTCTGATACTTAGAGCCCTGACAATTTTAGAAGGGATCGGCAGACAACTCTACAAAGAGTTTGATATGATGCCAATGATTAAGCCTTATGGTACAAAACTGATTAAGGAACAGTTTACGTTAGGCAATTTGACTACAGATTTCTATTATTCCATAACGCAGATGAGTTCACTCTTCTATAATCTGCCGATGGAGTTAAAATCTATCCTAAAGAAGGCTCGTACGGGTAAGCTCTCACTCAAGTTGGATATCGATTCTATCGAAGTGCTGTCGGCTATGCTGGGAGTTGTAGTGACTAGACTTAACATTACCCTGCTGGTTTCGACGCTTATTATTTCCTCATCGATAATGGTCGCAGCCTCTGGAGATCATCTACCAAGAAATGCCTGGGGGATACCTTATATTAGTATGGTAGGATATATTTTAGCTTTTATATTGGGGTTAGTACTTATCTTTTATAGAAAAAAACGTCCTTGAATAGAGAAGCATTGCCACCTTAATGGTCAATGCTTTTTTATTAGCTGAACAGTAGTATAAATTGTAAAGCTCCTGCACATCCTCCTAATATAGCTCCTACAATAATCAGCGTCATTTCATCTTCCTGAAAGGCAGGGCGTAAAAATCCTTCAAAATCTTCATACGGAAGTTGTTCCATTTTCTCCCTTAAGATATTTCGAATGTTGAGTGTCTTGTCTGCATAGGGGTAGATATCTTCTAAGCAGATATGAAACTCCTGCATAAAGCGAAAAAGTGCGATACTTTTAATAATACCCAAATGCTTTTGTGCATCTTCACTTTCTACCCAAATCTCAACAGGGTCCTTCACTTTATCATAGGTTGAATCAATCAGTTCTCCAAGTCTATGTTCCAAAATCTCTTTAAGTCTATCTCTACCGGAAGTTCTTGAGATATACTGGAAAATGCGTTCAGTGGTCAAGATTCGCTCAGTAATGATGGTGGAGTACTCGTCAGCCACTTCTTTCTGTCTCTTGAGGAAAAGTCCCAAGAGTGTCCAAGGTCCAACCTTGATAGGTTTTTTAGGCTCAAATATAAGCTTTAAGGCTAGCCAGTTGGTTGCATAACCCACAATGACGCCAAATAGCGGTAACAACCACCAAGGGTTATAGAAGTAGGCAATCACCATCTGTGTGATTCCAAATAGGGAACCGAAGTAGAATCCCGACTTTTCTATAAACTTGAACTCTTCCTTTCCGCATTTAATAAAGATGGTATTCAGTAGTCTTTTGTCTTTGGATACAGCTTCCAGCGTCAGCATTTTAAGGTCAAGCATTTCTTTGATAGACCCACCGATATCTTCCATCACCTTGGTGACCACTGAAGGAATATTGCTTCCTGCTGTATCATATACAACTTGCTTGGCTTTTTGAGGTGTTTTTTCCCATATGGCAGGGGCTTCAGCCATCATTACTTCATCGACCGTTTTTCTAGTGAGGTCAAGCAGACTAGCTTGCATTTCTTTAGCAACGAACTCAGGATCTAGCTGACTGAAATGCTCATCGATCTTCAGTAAGTTGGTTGTAAGCAAGTCTACCGCCTTGTCTGACATTTTTCGAGCATTTGAGGGGATGATGCCCTGCCAGCCAATTGGTCTTATCCCAATATAATCCAAAGGGTAAAAGGTCATTTTGATCGCCATAATATTGGTGAACCACCCAATGATCCCACTGGAAAGAGGTATGGACAGGTAGAGAAATATTTCCTTGATTAATGGCGTCATATATTGGGATGTCTATTTAAGTTTAAAGTTATTCATTAAAAAATCTAATTCGATAGCTGAACTGAAATTATCTCAATTGAGGGGGCTTTGTTTTTAACAAATGATAAAAAATACCTTAAACAGTGTGCATTTCCATATTCATATTACGTGTATTTTTGACATTAATTTAAATGATTTACTACATTGACAAACTACCGTAAATCATATAGGAAATAGTAGTGCCAAGTATCTGAAAATTAAGTGTCAATATTTATTATATCCTATAACAGATTGATTCGGTATTTTTTGTAAAGCTATACAAAAAGTACAAATACTGACTGATTAATCGAGACTACTTTTACCATATCAAATCGTTTAAATATTAAAAGTCTCGCCTTTCAACCAAATCAGTATTGGTACCAAACCAAATCACAATGGAAAATTACTACGATTATATAGTTATCGGATCTGGATTCGGAGGAAGTGTTTCTGCTATGCGCTTATCAGAGAAAGGGTACTCTGTATTGTTAATTGAAAAAGGAAAGCGCATTAAGGACAAGGACTTCCCGAAATCGGATTGGAATATAAGGAAATTTCTTTGGGCACCTCTACTTCGGTGTTTTGGGTTTCAGAAGCTTACTTTTTTTAAAGAAGTATTCATTTTGGGAGGTGTTGGAGTAGGTGGTGGAAGCAATGTCTATGGGAATACTCATATGATACCGGGAGACGAGTTTTTTGAGAATAAGGTCTGGGCTCATTACCGTGACTGGGAAAAAACACTGACGCCATTTTATGACAAAGCCAAGTTTATGCTTGGAACAATACCCTACACAGATTTTCATCGTGAGGATGAGATACTGAAAGAAGTCGCAAGGGACATGGGTAAAGAAGAGTCATTCGGAGGTGTAAATATTGGGGTATATTATGGGGATCCGAATAAGGAAATAGATCCATACTTCAAAGGATTAGGTCCTGCACGTAAAGGGTGTCAGAAGTGTGCTGGCTGCATGATCGGCTGCCGTCATAATGCCAAAAATACCTTAGAAAAGAACTACCTCTATTTTGCTGAAAAATTTGGGACAGAAATTTTACCAGAGACCTTGGCAACAAGTATTTCTCATGATGGAGCGTATTACACTGTTGAGACAAAAAGCAGCACTAAGCTTTTTGGTAAAGAAAAGAAAAGCTTTCGTGCTAAAGGGCTTGTGGTCAGTGGTGGTGTAATTGGTACTCTAAAGATGCTATTAAGTCAAAAGTTTGAAAATGGTACACTATCAAAGCTTTCTGACAAACTGGGTTCTAATATTCGAACAAATTCAGAGATGCTGTGTGGGATTGCCAATACGGATGAGAAGCTGAACCATGGAGTTGCAATCAGTTCATACTTTAACCCTGACAAAGATACACATATTGAAGTTGTAAAGTATAATACTGAATCAGGCGCTATGGGACGGTTGGCTGCAATGGCGGCTGGTCCAGGACCTGGAGTAGTCAGGATAGGGAAAATGATCGGACATATTATTTCAAAGCCACGACAGTTTTTGAAGGCTACATTCAAGTTCAGGAAATGGGGTGATCAGTCGCTGATTTTACTCGTAATGCAGTCATTGGAAGAGTCCATGAAGATGGTTTGGAAGAAGGGGTTGTTTGGTGGAAGTATGAAATTTGACAGTAAAAGCAGCAAAGCTGTCTCTGCTTATATCGATATTGGGCAACAGGTACTGTACCGATATGCAGAAAAAGTAAATGGAACGCCTCAAAATGTTTTGACAGAAATACTCTTCAATACACCTATGACGGCACATATCCTTGGCGGATGTCCAATGGGTAAGAATGCGGATGAAGGTGTTGTCAATGATAAGTTTGAGGTCAATGGCTATCCAAATATGTATGTCTTGGATGGCTCAATCATTCCATGTAACCTAGGTGTAAACCCAAGCTTGACAATCACCACGCTTAGTGAATATGCCATGGCTCAAATACCCAAGAAAGATGGGTATCATGGCAAATCTTTGGATGAAATGCTGAAAGAGATAGAATCAAAACAATCCGTTAAAGTTGAAAGATAAAATTGTAATGATTTTTTATCCTCTAAATAGCGTAGCTTCGTAAAAGCTACGCTATTTTTATGTCGAAATATGTTGACTGGATTATTTCCAAATATAATCGGCTATATGAGGGGCAATGACGTATTTCATAATTAACTTCTACTGTGATGCTAAAACAACCAGAAGTTGGATTAAAAAACTTTTTAAGAAGAGAGTTATTCAATTCTCCATTACAAATGCTAATACTAACCAATAATGAAAAAACTATTTAAAGGCGCATTTTATACATTTGACTTACTCTTGGTTGGAGTAGGAGCATTTTATTTTTGGGCAAAGTCTCCTAACCTCAAAGAAGCGGAGTACAGTAAAGTTATGACTTATACTGACGCTGAAGCGTCTAAGAATGATTCAGTCTTTACTCTGCTAACCTATAACATTGGGTATTTGTCAGGAATGCTCAATAATCAAAGTGTAAAGATGGAGAAAGTGCTGTTTGAAGATAATATGAGGAGGGCTAAAGAAAAGCTTTCGGCTGTCAATGCAGATATTATAGCTTTTCAGGAGATTGATTTCAACAGCAATCGTTCTTATAAAGTCAATCAGCATGATGAGCTGGCAAAGCACCTTAAAATGCAGTATGGAGCAATTGCAGTCAATTGGGATAAAAAGTATTTGCCATTTCCATATTTTCCTGTTTCAGCTCATTATGGAAGAATTGTTTCCGGACAATCGTTCTTGAGTAAGTTCCCGATTAAGGAGCACGAAAGAATTGTATTGGAAAAAGTGGAAAGCCAGCCATTCTATTATAAAGCCATGTACCTCGATCGGTTAGCTGAAGTTGCCAAAATTGATATTAATGGCACTGAGGTCATATTGATCAATATACATACTGAGGCTTTTGACCAGACAACCAGAATCAACCACATCGAATATGCACAGCAATTATTTAAACAGTATGCTAAGAGTTATCCTGTAATTTTGCTGGGAGATTTCAACAGTGATCCTGACTATGAGAATGCAGGAATTAAGATCTTGCTGGATGATCCTGAGATGGGAGTGGCGTGTCCTGAGTCAGAATTAAATGAAGGACAAGCTGTAACTTATTATCCTGATAATGAGCATCTGGATTTTATATTTTACACCAAGGATAGAATTGAAAGTCTGGAATGGAAAGTGCTAAGTGACTTTGGAGATATTTCAGATCATTATCCTGTTATGATGAAATTCAGGTTTAAATAAAAAGAAGGCTGACAGTTTATGTCAGCCTTTTATTTTTATAGCAGTTTCTTAATAGCCTTCTCAAGATCCTCAGGAGTGTCTATTCCAATACTCTCTTTGTCTGTGATACTCACCTTTATCTTATAACCATTCTCCAACCAACGTAGCTGTTCTAGCTTTTCTAGCTGCTCAAGGGTAGAGGGTTTTAATTGTGTGATCTTTTCAAGCACATCGCTTCGGTAAGCATACATTCCTAAGTGTTTGTAGAAATCATGCTGGGCGAGCCATTCATCCTGAGGGAAGTCTCTTAAGAATGGGATTGCCTGTCTGCTGAAATAGATCGCATCAGCCTCGCTGTTTTTGATCAGCTTGACTGTGTTGGGGTCAAAAAGCTTTTCAGCCTCTTTGATTTTGATCCCTAATGTAGCGATTTCGGTTTCACCTGATTGAAGTAATGCTGCCAGTTCATCAATCTGAGATGGATCGATAAAAGGTTCATCGCCCTGAATATTGATCACATATTGATAAGTCTCTTCTTGCAACTGCAAAGCTTCAAAGCAACGATCAGTACCACTTGGGTGATCTGTAGAAGTCATGACTACATTGCCCCCAAAACTTTGGACATGATCATAAATCTCTTGATGGTCAGTAGCCACAACTACCTTGTCAATTGATTGAGCCTTACTTACTTGTTCATAGCAACGCTGAATCATGCTTTTGCCTTTGATATCTGCCAAAGGTTTGGCTGGAAATCTTGTGGAGGCATAGCGGGCAGGAATTATTCCTAGAATCATATAATTGTTTATCCTAATTTTTGCTTCAGATTATGCGCAAAAATAGGATAAATTAGAGATTTTCTGAATCAGAGTGAAGAAATTGAAAGTTCGGGACTTTTACTGTTTTGGAAATGGGAGCCATTGCCCATGCCAATCATAATAATACAGGCTGTTGAACTTCTTTTTGTAATCATAAAAAGAAGGAATGTTATAACAGTAACCATGGTAATAGTATTCCTTTCCGTTAGCGATGGCAAACTCAAGCTCCAATAACATTGTAAGTAACCCAAGACTATACTTTCCGTAGTCAAGGTCAAACATTCCGTAAATGCTTGAGCAAGTATTTACTGTTTCATCCATAAAGCTACAGGCAATCAGCTTTCTGCCATCATAAACGCTTACTTCCTTGGTTAAGAGTGGGCAGTATGCCGGAGATTTGTAAGAAAGGAAATCATAAATGCTTTGAGGGATATTTTCCTTGAATTTTCTTTTGTGTCTTTCGAACAGTGCTACTTTTTCGGCATCCACTTCAAGGTCTTTGATCTCAACGCTAAATTCCTTGTTCTTAGCTAAAATTTTTCTTTGACTTTTACTGAACTGAAAGTCCTTCATACTGATGCGAAGTGGCATTACACTGCAAACCCTATTCTCGTAAATGCTGATATTGTATCGGTAAAACTTCTCCCCAAAATGTCTCCATCCAGCGGCCAAAAGCATTTCCATCTGTTCAGATGTTACTTTCTCATTCTGGAACTCTTCAATTATTAACCTACTTGACATATTCATTTCTTAGACTTTGACCAGTTGAGCAGATACAGTTTAAAAAGTGTCTGTTTGTCTTGTAACAAATGTAGTATACAAAATAGTAATTTCAGGGATAAAAAAAGCCGAAGCGGTAAACTTCGGCTTTTTGGTGTTAGACGGCTGTGCCTATTACGATATCTCAATGGACCTTACTGTTTTGGGTACATTTGGGTCTTTTTTAGGAATGTTCAGCATCAGTACGCCATTATTATGACTTGCTTTTATGTTCTCAAGGTCTACATGGTCCTGTGGTAATGTAAATGAACGCTTGAATGACTGATAACTGAATTCCCGTCTTCTGAATTGACCTTTATCTTCTTCATTCACTTCGCTTTTGACCTCACTCGATATAGTCAACACATTGTCGTTTACTTCAATCTTAAAGTCGTCCTTGTTGATGCCAGGTGCGGCAACTTCTAATTCATAGGCCCGTTCAGTTTCTTTTACATTCACAGCAGGCATTTTGTTACCTGTAAAGAAGTTTTCACTCAAATCAAACAGGTCTTTGTTGAATAGGTCCTCAAACATTCTCCCGAATGTTGGAAGCATTCCAGGTTCTTTTTTAATCAGTGACATAGCGAAATGGTTTATTGGTTTAACATGAAATAGGTCAGCTATATACTGACTGTGTGTTGTTGATTTTACATTATAAAATTCAATTTCTGTACCATTTGAAAAAAGACTATTTTCTTGATCAATATTGTGTCAAAATGACTGATTAAGAATGCTTAAGGATAGATTTTGCTGAAATTTTGTCAAGGTTGACTTTCATTTTGTCAGCAGAAGGAATATTTGAGCTGTATTTGAAATGTACTAATTGATTGTGGAAAAAAATCATAACTTTGCTTATCCAAGCAACCATATAATCCGCACACTGATATGAAAGAAATAAAAGAACACGAGAAAGCACTGATCAGTAAAAGTTTTCTGTCAGAAGACCTAGCAGCTCACTTATTGAATATTGAAACCACACTGGATGAAACCAGACTGTTGCACTTGCATAGGAGTGAAGACTATGAAGTAGATAAGTTGCTGATTGCCTATGATAAACAGCAGCAGCTGATTGAGAAATACCTTAAGGAGTTTATTAGTGAAAAAGAGCCTGCCGTTGAAGATGACTTGCCGCCGATGATCCGCAGATGGGTTAATCCATTGCTGGTTGAATTGTATATGTATGAAGATGAAGTAGCGAAGTTTATCCTTCAGAAAGAGCAGGGGATTAATTCATAAAAATTCAATTTAATCTAGGTTTTATTAAACCTAACGGACATTTCATAGTTTTAGATTAATAGTCTATACTTGCAACTGCGTTTGAAATTGAAAATTTCCTAAATGCAGAAATGAACAAATGTGAAAACTTTCAGGTAAACTGAATTTCTATATGACGAATCCGAGAAAGGGGGCTAATAGTTCTTATTGGGGAGGGATCAAGGAAGCAATCAGTACTTCAATAGAAGGAGTGAAGCTAACACTTGATCACTTCAACAAGGCTATTAGTAAGGAAAGAAGGCAACCAATTGGCACTTCACACGAAGATTATTTCACGAAATATCAGGAAGGAATTGTGACGATGGAGTATCCTCGTGAGAAGTTTCCTGTACCTGATGTGGGTAGGTACAAGCTTCACAATGAGATTGATGACTGTATTGTCTGTGACAAGTGTGTCAAAGTTTGCCCTGTGAATTGTATTGATATCGAACCTGTGAAGTCCGCTGAAGTAATTGGAACCACTTCTGACGGTACACCGAAACGTATCTATGCAGCCAAGTTTGATATTGACATGGCAAAGTGCTGTTTCTGCGGTTTGTGTACTACGGTTTGCCCAACGGAATGTCTGACGATGACTAAGGATTATGAATTCAGTGAGTACGATCTATTTAAGCTGAATTATCAATTCTCAGAGATGACCCCTGAAGAAGTCGAAGAGAAAAAGCGTCTTTTTGAGGAAGCTCAGGCTGCTAAAAAACAAGCAGCTGCAAAAAATACTGAAGCAAAGCCGGAAAGTACAGGAACTGCAAAGCCTAAATTCAGACCGAGTTTCAAACCGAAAGTATAGTAGCGTATCATGGAACAGTATATATTTTATTTTTTTGCGGCTGTAACCGTATTGCCTGCTATTCTGATTCTTTTTACCAGAAATGTCCTTTATTGTGCGTTGATGTTGCTACTCTCTTTTTTAGGAGTTGCTGCGTTATATGCCTTGTCAGGAGCTGACTTCCTTTCCATTACTCAAATTGTGGTTTATATGGGAGGGATCCTCGTATTGCTGCTCTTTGGGGTCATGTTTACTAAAACACGGGAAAATAAGGGGTTGTATTCAGGTAGCTCCAATTTTTTTGGTGGTATTATCGCCAGCTTGACAGCATTTGCATTACTGAGTTATACAATAGTTCAGACGGTTTGGCAGGATGTTCCTTGGATTGCAGATGCCGCTAATGCAGGCGAAATCCATAACGGTTCATCTATCAGAATCATTGGCGTGAACTTGATGACGGACTTTATTCTGGCCTTTGAGTTGATAGCCGTTTTGTTGCTTGTGGTTCTAATAGGAGCGGCATATGTAGCTGGGAAAGACTCAAAATCCTAGCTTTTTTCTTTAATAATTGATTACATTTCCTTAACTTTTGGTTTATACATTACATGATTTCTCAATAGAAAGATCTATTTAAAAGTTAGAGGAACGTTCCCCAGGAACTTATAATTTTGATTACATTTGTATTTCGTGCCTATAAGTACGAGCAGCGATTCAAACAATTTGAATCGTTTTTTCTTTTCAGATTAGGCCATTAAACCTATATCAAAATGTCAAATATCACATATTATACCGCAGAAGGGCTACAGAAGCTCAAGGATGAACTGCATAGGCTGAAAACACAAGGAAGAAAAGAGATTGCTAATGCGATTGCAGAAGCAAGAGATAAAGGTGACTTGAGTGAGAATGCTGAATACGATGCAGCAAAGGATGCACAAGGGCACTTGGAGGCAGAAATTGCACAACTTGAAAATCTGGTAGCTAACGGGAGGGTCATCGACCAGTCTAAACTAGATACAGATAGAGTAGGCATTCTTTCACGCGTGAAAATCAAAGCACCAAACGGTACCGTAATGGAATATCAGTTGGTGGCTGCCAAAGAAGCTGACCTTAAGAAAAATAAGATTTCTGTTGATTCACCAATTGGTAAAGGCCTAATTGGAAAAAGAGTTGGTGACAAAGCAGATATTGTTACACCTCGTGGTAAAATGATTTTTGAGGTACTCGATGTAGGCTTGTAATATACCTGAAGAAGTCTCTTGATATATTATAAGTATAAAGGAACTGCTGACTTTTGAGTTGGCAGTTTTTTTTTGCCCTAATTCTCAATCAGCTGAGGTATTTAACGCTTTTTTTGAATGAATGGCTTTGCACAGCTCTATGGCTAATTCTATATTTGGTACAGAAAAAAGAAAATAGATTCTTAGTATATCCAAAAACATTTGAACCGATGGCAACAATCTTTTCTAAAATTATCGCAGGCGAAATCCCTTCTTACAAAGTGTATGAAGATGATAAGTATTTGGCTTTTCTTGACGTATTCCCTTTGAAGAAAGGGCATGTGCTACTGGTACCTAAGCAAGAGGTAGATTACATGTTTGACATGGAGGATGAGGATTTGGCAGGCTTGTATATTGTTGCCAAGAAACTTGCTGCGGCTATCAAGAAAGCCTATCCGTGTAAAAAAGTAGGGCAGGCTGTAATTGGCTTGGAAGTTCCACATGCGCACTTGCACTTGGTTCCTTTGAACGATATCGGAGACCTGAACTTTACATCCGAAAAGCTGAAATTGGCTCCTGAGGAAATGCAGGAAATTGCTGATAATATCAAGCAGTATTTGTAATACAAAGATTTTGATGTTTAGCGAAGCACAAGCTTCGCTTTCATTTTGAAAAACAATTAAGTCTATAATTGCGACTGCATATTCATAGCAACCAAATACTCACAAACATCTTTTAAGAATAAATCAACATGGACCGCAATCAGGCAAAAGAAAGAATTGGAGAGCTGACCGAAAAGCTGAACTACTACAACTATCAATACTATATGAATAGTGTTTCAGAGGTGTCAGATTATGAGTTTGATACACTGCTGAAAGAACTTGAGCAATTGGAAAACCAATTTCCAGAATGGCAACAGGATGATTCACCTACACAGCGTGTTGGAGGAACCATCACAAAAGATTTTGAGACGGTGACTCACCGCTATCCAATGCTTTCTTTATCCAACTCGTATGATGAACAAGACTTGTTGGATTTTGATAACCGTGTCCGTGATGCTATCGGGGATGACTTTGAATATGTTTGTGAGCTTAAATTTGATGGAGTAGCCTTGAGCTTGACTTATGAGAATGGAATTCTTAAGCAAGCTGCGACGAGAGGTGACGGTGTGCAGGGTGATGATATCACGGCAAACGTCAAGACTGTTCGTACGATACCTTTAAGGCTTCATGGAGAGGATGTTCCAGAACTGTTTGAGGTACGTGGTGAAGGTTTTATGAGCAGAGAGTCTTTTAATAGAATCAATAGCCAGATTGAAGCGGAAAACCTGAAAAGACAGTCTGCTGGAAAGAAATTACAAAACTTGCTGGCAAACCCTCGTAATGCGGCTTCAGGGACATTTAAGATGCAAGACTCTGCTGTAGTGTCAGAGCGAAAGCTTGATTGTTTTGTATACAGTTTTATCTCTGACAACAATCAGGTAGCAACACACTTTGAGGCACTAGACAAGTTAAAGAAATGGGGCTTCAATGTTTCACCAACTTTCAGAAGCTGTAAGAACATTAAGGAAGTTCTTGAGTATATCCATGATTGGCAGGAGAAGAGATTTGAACTTCCTCTAGATACTGATGGCGTGGTAATCAAGGTAAATGGCTATAACCAGCAGCGTACATTGGGTAATACATCCAAAAGTCCTCGCTGGGCGATAGCTTATAAGTACAAGGCAGAAAGTGCTACCACTCGCCTTAATTCGATTACATATCAAGTAGGAAGAACAGGAGCAGTAACACCCGTAGCAAATCTGGAGCCTGTGCAGTTAGCTGGAACAACGGTTAAGCGTGCATCCGTTCATAATGCCAATGAGATCGCCCGCTTGGATCTACACGAGCACGATATGGTGTACGTTGAAAAAGGTGGGGAAATTATTCCAAAAATTACTGGAGTAGATGCTTCGGCTAGAGAAGTAGGATCTTTACCGATTGAGTTTTTGAAAAACTGTCCTGCCTGTCAGACAGAGCTGATCAGAAAGGAAGGAGAAGCGGCCTATTATTGTCCTAATGAGCGTCAATGTCCTCCACAGGTAAAAGGAAAAGTGGAGCATTTTGTGCAGCGAAAAGCGATGAATATCGACTCCTTGGGCAGTGAGAGAATCGAGCAATTGCTGGAGAAACAATTGATTGCGGATGCTACTGACCTTTATTCGCTTCGTAAAGTGGAGCTAATTGCAAAACTGGATAAGTTCAAGGAAAAGTCAGCTGACAAGCTTATTGAAGGGATAGAAGCTTCAAAAGAAATCCCGTTTAGCCGTGTACTTTTTGCAATAGGCATTCGCTTTGTAGGAGCTACTGTAGCTGAAAAGTTGGCTGAGCATTTCAAAAGTCTGGATGCTTTGTCTCAAGCTAGTAAAGAGGAATTGGTGAATGTTCCTGAAATTGGGGAGAAAATTGCAGACAGTGTAAAAGAGTTTTTTGCTGATCCGTTAAATCAGGGATTTATTGAAAAACTGAAGGCAACTGGTGTGAAACTTGAACTGGATGAAAGTGAACTTTCTACCTCTGCCGAAACAGGTGATGCATTGGATGGAAAAACATTTGTCATCTCAGGTGTGTTCACCCAATTTAGCCGTGATGAGCTAAAGGCAATGATCAAAGCCAATGGCGGGAAAGTGACTTCTTCTATCTCCAAAAAGCTAGACTTTCTGGTTGCTGGTGACAAAATGGGACCAGCCAAGTTACAGAAAGCATCTGATTTGGGGATTAATATAATTTCTGAGGAAGAGTTTTTGGCGATGGTTCAAAACTGAGGGATTCAATCTAAGTAAAGTGCAAGTGAAGCTTGTCTCTTTATTTTAGCAGCAAATTGATTTCTTTATTCAGTTAAAAAAAATCATTCACCCTTATTCTGTAATTTTGACATTATATTTGTGCTAATCTTCAGGTAAGGGTGAGTTGCCTCACTTTATGATATTGATGTAAGACGAACTAAACTATTGATATACGTGAATTCAGTTAAAGAATTTTTTTTCAAGCAGAAAATCAATAAGGCTATGGCTAACAGTAAAACGGTACCAAGAAAGACGGTATCCTTTTCTGATGCCCGCAATATTGGAGTGCTGTTTCAGGTTAATCACGACCTGGAAGTAAAAGTGCTGAAAAAGTTTATTCAAAAACTACAGGATAGCGGTAAGAACGTAGATGTGTTGACTTTTTTCAATAGTGGAGAAGTAAACCTCTATAACTTCAACTTTAAATTCTTTACTGATAGTGAAATCAAGTCGTTTGGAGAGATAGATTCCGAAGATGCGCAAAGGTTTATAGACAAGAACTATGATTACCTTTTCTTTGCCTCTGTAGAAGGTGGTCTTGCATTTGACTATGTGCTAGCAGAAAGCAAAGCATCATGTAGAGTAGGGATTAGCAGAGAAGGAAAAGAACCATTTTTTGAGCTTATGGTAGGAGCCAATCAGAAAGAATTGGATGATATGCTCGAAAATATGCTGAAGGTGGTGGAAACAATCAGGGTTTAGAAGAGAGAGAAATTTTTCTGTGAGGTAGAAAATTATGAAAGCATTAAACGGTACTGGTGTAGCTTTGATTACACCTTTCAATGAGGAAAATGAAGTGGACTTTTCTTCATTGAAAAAGGTCCTTGATCACACCGCTCCTTATGTTGATTATTGGGTTGTGAATGGTACGACAGGGGAGTCAGCCACTCTTACAGGAGAGGAAAAGCAAGCGATACTTGACTTTGTAGCTGAGTATAATAAGGGCCTAAAGCCAATTGTTTTTGGAATAGGAGGGAATAATACACAGGAAGTCATCAGCCAATTAGAGGCATTTGACCTACAAGAAGTTGATGCCATACTATCCGTAGCTCCCTATTACAATAAACCTACTCAACAGGGGATGTTGCGTCATTATGAGCTAATTGCTGATCATGCAACAAAACCAATCATCTTATATAATGTCCCTTCTCGTACGGCAGTCAACATGACTGCTGATACCATCTGTCAACTTTCTTTCCACCCGAATATTATTGCTGTAAAAGAGGCTTCTGGAGACCTGACTCAAAGTCTTTGGATCAAGAAGAATGCAGCAAAAGGTTTTCTATTGATCTCTGGTGAAGACCCACTTACTGTACCTTTGATTTCAATAGGTGCAGTAGGGGTGATTTCAGTAGCGGCTAATGTGGTGCCTGAATCTTTTTGTAAGATGGTAAACCATGCACTTAACAATGATTTTGAGCGTGCAACATCTATACTGATGGAATCAATACCTTTGATTGAATCATTGTTTGAAGAGGGGAACCCTACTGGTGCCAAACAAGCTTTGGAGTTGATGGGAGTTTGTAGCTCCTCTGTGAGGTTGCCACTGTTCAGAGCTTCAGACCAGTTAAAAGAAAAAATCCAATCCTTACTTTAGGAAATTCCGGTTACGAAATTCATGAATAAAAAAATCCGCAGTGCAAAAGCAGTACTGCGGATTTTGTATTTGTGCTCAATTAATGAGCAGAAATCATCACGAATTACTTCGCGTTATTTTTGATTTCCTGTACTTCAAGTCTGATGTCTTGAGCAAGTTTTTTAATTTCTTGCATGTTCTTTCTTACTCTTGTACCTGCAGCTTGAACGTTGTTTTCGTAGAATTTCGCTGCATCCTCTTCGGTTTGTTTTACTAGTTCAACTAGTTGCTTAAATTTTTCCATTGTTGAAAAGTTAGTGATGTAATCAGTAATTAGTTTTACTTACCTAAGGCAATTTATGAAATAGTTGGTAAAATCCTAAACATCCCAAACATTTTTATGAATATTTAAAGAAAAAAAAACGGATAACCCATTGAGGCGAAGCCACAATTGGATTATCCGTAGATATATGTCCGAAAGGACGTTATTTTTTGGTATTATGAGAATATCACTGGTTCAGCCTTTGCATACTCTCCAGACTCCAATTTATCCTTGATAGCCTTGAAAGCAATAATAGTCTCTTCAACATCTGATAGCGAGTGAGATGATGTAGGGATCAGACGTAGCATAATCACGTCTTTTGGCACTACAGGGTACACTACTACTGAACAGAAGATGTTGTAGTTTTCACGAAGGTCCATTACCATGTTTACAGCTTCGTTCTGGCCACCTTTCAGGAATACAGGAGTTACAGGTGATTCACCTGCTGCACCTAGGTTAAAGCCAGCTTCTCTCAAGCCATTCTGCAGGGCAGTAGCAATTGTCCAAAGCTTGTCCTTCAACTCAGGCATTGTACGAAGCATCTCCAGACGCTTCATGTTACCCAATACCAATGGCATTGGCAGCGTTTTGGCAAAGATTTGAGAACGAGTGTTGTAACGAAGGAATTCGATTACTTGCTCATCTGCTGAAACAAAGGCACCAATTGAAGCCATAGATTTAGCGAAAGTAGAGAAGTAGATGTCAATACCATCCTGAACACCTTGCTCTTCACCTGCACCAGCACCTGTTTTACCCAGTGTACCGAAGCCGTGAGCGTCGTCAATAAGAAGACGGAACTGGTGTTTCTTCTTCAGTTCTACGATCTCTTTCAGTTTACCTTGGTCGCCTAGCATACCGAATACACCTTCAGTAATAACAAGAACCGCACCACCTGTTTTTTCAACCAGCTTAGAAGCTCTTTCCAGCTGCTTGTCACAGTTTTCAATATCGTTATGAGGGAAAACGTAACGCTTTCCAGGGAACATTCTCAGTGCATCAATGATACATGCGTGGCACTCAGAGTCGTATACTACAACGTCTCTTCTGTCAAGCAACGCATCGATAACGGACATAATACCTTGGTAACCGAAGTTCAGAACCATTGTGTCCTGCTTGCCTACGAATTCACTCAACTGAGCCTCAAACTGCTCAATGATTGTTGAGTTACCTGACATCATCCGAGCTCCCATCGGATATGCCATTCCGTAATCAGCTGCAGCTTCCGCATCAACTTTTCTTACTTCAGGGTGGTTAGCCAAGCCCAGGTAGTTATTCAAGCTCCAAGTAAGTACTTCTTTGCCTCTGAATTGCATTCTAGGGGCAATCTCACCTTCCAGTTTAGGGAAAGCATAATATCCATGTGCAAGTTTAGAGTGATTACCTAGAGGTCCTCTATCTTTTAGTAATTTTTCAAATAAATCCACCTTAATTGTTATTTATATGTTACAATGGAATATTAAAATCGTGCAAAAAACGATGACAAATTTACTTAATAAGAATCGCACTCACAACAAATTGACCTTCTTCTGTCCATTTTTCATTGCAAATGCATTAATAGATGTGTTTTGTAAGGTGCTGTGTTTAGGTTATTTACAATAACAAGGTAATAACCTTTTTAAGATAATTTAATGCGAGATTACGATATCTTAACACAGGTTTTGTCACAAAAGTATAACATCAATTGTCGCTGTGATGGTTTCTACACCTGTCAGCGGCTTATTCTATAAATGTTTGAAAGTATACCCTAGAGCTGTGAAATGTTTCAGATAACGGGGTAATACATACCTTAGGTTTTTTTCTGCTTTCAAACTATCATGAAAGACAACTATACTGCCTGCTTCCGTCAAATTCAGACTTTTTTTGAGGCACACTTCTTCATTCATGCTTTGGTCATAGTCACATGTCAGTACATGCCACATCACCAACTCATCAAACTGCTCATTCAATTCCTTGATCTGTTTGGTGGAAATCTGCCCATATGGAGGTCTAAACAGAGATAGGTGAGAGGTGTCAGAAGTATACTGGCTTATGATATCTCTACAAGATGCAATGTTTTCAAAGTACTTTTGGTTGTCAGTAACCCAACCTTTTAAATGATTATAGGTGTGGTTGCCGACCCTGTGCCCATTTGCTATTAGCTTTTTAAAAACTTCTGGGTGTTTTCTCACATTATCCCCAACGCAAAAAAATGTGGCTTTGGCCTGATACTGTTCAAGCTGTTCCAATACCCATTCCGTTACATCAGGAATCGGGCCATCATCAAAAGTCAGGTAAATGACCTTTTCTTCTGTCTCCCTTTTCCAAGTCAAGGAAGGGTAGAGGACATTGTGAACAAACCAACCTGTCTTCTGATAGATCATGGTCTAGTTACTTAGTCTTTCTTATTTACAAATTTATATAGGATTATCAATGAAACAATCTTGTAAAAATCGTTGAAATAACATTTCAGGTGATTATATTGTAATTATTGTTAATATAAGTCGCAACTTGCAACTAAATGGACGAAATAAATAAGACTAATAGGGTACAGGAGCTCAAACAAATAGAACTTGAGTTTGATATTATCATCCAAAAAGACCGCAGAAACTGGTTAAGGGTTGCCAAATTATTGGAGACCATTGAGCAAAAAGGTTTATATAACGTAAGAGCTCGTTCATTCACAGAATATGTAAAAGACCTTGCAAAGAGGAGCGGCATCAATGTGTCAACACTATGGAGAGCCCGTTCAGGAGCCAGAATCTACATGGATATTAAAGGTATTCCTACATTGGATGAGATTAGGGAAGGAGAGGTCAAGACAACTCCTGAGCAACTTGAAATGTATAGTAAGGTCAGGACGATTGCACCTGAAAGCATTGTACAGGAGGTGAAAGAAAAGATGTTGGATGGGCAAGGCATGAGACACGAGCTGAAAGAACTTTGGCAAATATACAGACCGCTAAAAGGAGGGAAGACCGAACGGGGACGAAAGCCAAAAGACTATTATGAGTCAGGAATGGTTAAAGATGAGCAACAGCAGTTTGAAGTGCCATACTCCATGCAGTCTAGCTCTGTCAACAAAAGCATCAAGGATCAGACTTATGTACAGCTGATGCGTGACTACCGAAAGATGCAACGCTTTCACTTAAATTCGGAAGATATAACGGAAGCCAATATTATCAATGCATTACGTACTCGACGTTGGATTAGCCTGACGCTGGATCAGTATGAAATAAGCCGTTACAGTTCATTTGTCAATTTCAATATTCTAGGTGATGAAGCCAGAGGTAAAGTAGACCTGATCGGTATAGTAAGAAAGAATAAAGAGGATAAGAACAAGTTACCGTTACTTTTTGGTGTATCTGATTTGGCATACTTGGATAAAGTTCAATCAGATCAATTGATGATGGAGCAAGCCACATTTTTTCATTATTACTATGTGGCAGTACCAATGATTGAGGAACATATCAGAAAAGCATTGCAGGAGGTTGACCCTAATATTGGAATTATAGCTGTAGGTGAAAAATTAGAGGAAGACACCAAACATGAGCTGAAAATTGTACGGAAGAGTCCATTTAGGCAGATCGAGACTTCAAAACATTTACTTATCATGTCTAAACTGGCTATCAGATCATTAGCATGGGACGATTAAAGCAACCAGATTTGTTGCTTTTTCACTGCACAAAAAGTTGTATAATATATATTATGTTAAATAGAGTGTTTGAGTTATTAAATTCACTTATATAAATAGCTCTTTTACTCTCACTACTATAATCCCTTTCACGTTCATTTTTTTATCATTTTCCTTTCATCTAGTATTCCAGTATTAGTTTATGTTTCAAAACTTCACTTTCCTATTTTCGTAACATTGTTCACTTTATTCATTGAGCATTGAATAGCTTCAATTATTTAGATTTTAAGTAATTGTAATTAACTGAATATCAGTGATTATTGGATTGTGATTTTACTTTTGAAATATTTCCCCCAGTTCACTATTAACGTACCTCTCCCCTATTTTCATTCAATAATAAATTCATTTACGAAAAATGTCATTTTTTTAATTTTTCCTTGCATATTAAAATAAATGATCATTATATTAGCATTATCAAATAATTGATATACAGATTATTAAAACCCAATTGATAAATAACAAAACACTTTAAATCATGAATGCTAAATTAACAATCATTGCTGTTTTTACTTTTTCATGGATTTTACTTCTTCCTTCTAAAGGGGTTTCATCAGAATTAGATTTAGGAAATATTGAGACTTACCGTTATAGTTATGAAGTAAAACAAGGTGATACTTGGACGAGGTTGACAATCAAATTCTTACAAAAAGCAGGGATTGAGAATCCAGTCCCCTATTCTGAAGTGGTTTCGTGGTTGCAGTTTTATGTAGGTGGAGATGAAATGCTCTATGCATTTGAAAAAGTACATGTGAATATCCAAGAGCTAGTTGCTGTCTACCATTATACAGAAAGACAAAGGGCTATAAGGCTTCAACAGCTCCGAAAGCTATATGAAAGTCAGAATAAAAAGGAAACGGCTATCTCAAAACACGATTGAGATAGCCGTTTTTTTATATTAGTTGTTACCACATTTCTTTCATTCGCTTTATTTCTTCTTCATCCATTTCATATACTTTATATAAAGCGTCAGTCAATTTATCCTTCAGATAATGTCGTTCTGTGACCTCCACTGATTTATGACAAAGCAGCCGGCTAGTCATCAGTAAACCAAAACGATCAATACTGTTATAAGCGAAAGTATGTCGAAGATTGTGTAGGGAAATGCCATATAGCTTTCCAGATTTGTCAACGTATTTTAATCCGTTTTTCTTTAAAAACTGATTGAAAGCTGATGATAATGTAGCAGGTTCCTGACCATTAAACCTTAAAAGCTTATCTTCTGGTTTTATCTTCTGAGATGTAAAATATGTAGCCAGCATATTATTTAGTGAAACTGGAATGGGAAGTACCTGAGGCTGGTTTCTTCCTTTTAGCTGGACCATCATTCTTTTATTGTTCAGGTCAATGTCTTTGACTTTCAAAGCAAACATGCTGCTAGCCCTTAAGCCCATCTCAGAACCAAGTCTGATTACCATTTTCATTCTTTCATCTGCCAGGTTAAGCATTTTAATGAGGTGCTCATTTGGAATGGCAATTCTCTCAACCTGAGTGTCATCATATTCTTTTTTTCTCAGGTTCAGAATTTCTTTAATCTCAGAAATAGTATTGTGATAAAAATCGTCTCTTCTGGATGGCGGTGTTTTTTTCTCAAATCGTTCCATGAAAAACTTACAGAACAACTTTATCCAATCGAGGTATTTATTTAGTGTAGTAAGCGCAAGGTCTGATTTGGCATTCAAATACTGGTTGACTGTAAAGGCATTGATGTGAACTTCGCCATTATGATTTTCTTGTACCCAACGAATAAAAAGAGAAACAGCATCTGTAGCTGCCTTTGCATATTTGGACTCTCGATTTAGTTTTGAACGTAACTTGAGCCACTGTGCAAATTCCAGCACCAAAGGATGTCCCTTAATTTGGTAAGTAGTGTTTTTATCTTTAAGGTGTTTGATTTTTACATCGTTGATCCATACCACAAAGCCTTTTAGTTCAGGGTATTTACGATAACGTGTGGCATACATTTTTAAGTAAGAGCATCGGTTTGCTGTGATTTCTTCCATTTCCAATTGAGTGGAAAGAAACAAGCTATATCGCTCAAAAGTATTCAATGCATCTCCAATTTCTCCTCCCAGGTTTTCAAGGACATACTTCAGAAATAAAGACAGGTTTGATTTTGCCTTAGAAATAATAGGTCTTGTCTCTGAGTAAATCGATGACTCGACATCATTTCTATTTATCCCAAGTTTGAGACATAAATAGTCATGGTAAAGCTCACAAACGTCTTTTATTGTCCAAGCCTTTCCCGTAATCCTTCTGTTTGAACCTAATTCTTGCTTTTTGTTAGCTCCTACTGAAATTTCCATCTATTGTAATAATAAACATATATATGTATTTGAATTAATGCATATCACATACTAATAATGTACATATGTGAATTGTCGTTTGTAAGCATATGTATTAACCCGATTGTGTAAATATAATAATACAATATTGGTAATAATAACATCTCTAAGGAAGTTATGCTTCATAATATATATCAAAAGTAGAGATTTTACAGGATTACCACAAGATGGATTTGTGGGAAATGAATTTTGGAGTTAGATTATTCGACTATAAAATTGAACTTTTTACAATCTCAAAATCACGAACCAATTCAATGAACAAATTTCTCTCACTTTTATTGGGTATCACCCTACTCCCACTTTTGGGAAATGCACAAGACAGGATTACAGGAAAAGGCTTTGCTACTCGGTCAGCTGTAATTGCACAAAATGGAATGGCTTGTACAAGTCAGCCACTAGCCACTCAGGTTGCTTTAGATATTTTAAAGAAAGGAGGCAATGCGATTGACGCTGCTATTGCTGCCAATGCGACATTGGGACTTATGGAGCCAACAGGTAATGGTATTGGAGGGGATTTGTTTGCCATTATTTGGGATGCAAAAACTCAGCAATTATATGGACTGAATGCAAGTGGTAGATCTCCTAAGGAGCTCACATTAAGTTACTTTAAAGAGAAAGGAATGGACAAGATACCTGCTTTGGGCCCCCTTCCCGTTTCTGTGCCAGGTTGTGTTGATGGATGGTTTGAGATGCATAACAAGTTTGGCAAACTCAAGATGAAAGAGGTATTAAGCCCTGCGATTAACTATGCCAGAGAGGGATTCCCCGTTACAGAGCTTATTGCATTTTACTTGCAAGGCAGCAGTCGTTACCTTAATAAGTATCCAAACTTCAAGGAGACCTATATGCCCAATGGAAAAGCACTGGAGGAAGGAGATATTTTCACCAATCCCGATTTAGCGAATACATTGGAGCAGATTGCCAAAGGAGGACGTGATGCATTTTACAAGGGAGATATTGCACACACGATTGCAGACTTTATCAAGTTACAAGGAGGTTTTCTTTCTTATGAAGATTTAGCCAACCATAAATCGGAATGGGTAACACCAGTATCTGTAAACTACAGGGGATATGATGTTTGGGAATTACCGCCTAATGGCCAAGGAATTGCAGCACTACAAATGCTGAATATCTTAGAACAGTATGATCTTAAAAGTATGGGATTTGGTTCAGCTGAGTATATCCATACATTGACTGAAGCGAAGAAGGTCGCTTATGAGGACAGAGCTAAGTATTATGCAGACCCTGCATTCAATGAATTGCCTGTTGAAAAGCTGATTTCAAAAGCTTATGCAACAGAAAGAAAATCATTGATTAACCCAGACAGGGCTTCACGAAGACTCGAAGCGGGTAAACTGAAAGATGGTGATACCATTTATATGACAGTGGCAGATAAGGAGGGTAATATGGTATCTTTGATTCAAAGCAATTACCGAGGAATGGGATCAGGAATGGTGCCAACAGGATTAGGTTTTATGCTGCAAGACCGAGGTGAATTGTTCACTTTTGAAGAAGTTCATTTTAATGTCTATGAACCTAACAAGCGTCCATTCCATACGATTATTCCTGCATTTGTTACTAAAAATGGAAAACCATTTATGAGTTTTGGAGTGATGGGTGGAGACATGCAGCCGCAAGGACATGTACAGATACTGGTCAATATGATTGATTTTGGAATGGGCTTGCAAGAGGCTGGCGATGCACCACGTATCAGGCATACCGGTTCGTCAGAGCCTACAGGTGAAGTAATGGTTGATGGTGGTGAACTTCATTTGGAAAGCGGTATTGGCTATGATACTATTAGAGCTTTGATGAGAAAAGGACACAAAGTCACTTTCAAGGTAGGTGGTTATGGCGGTTATCAGGCCATTATGTATGATGCTGAAAAAGGCGTTTATCATGGCGCTTCAGAATCTAGAAAAGATGGGCAGGCTGCTGGATATTGATATTTTTTATAAAGCAAAAAAGCCACAACTGATTGCGTTGTGGCTTTTTTGTTTAGTCTTTCATTTCCTTTAAATGTCGGACAATTTCTTTTAGACCATCCTTCTTGGCTGGATTGTAATACCAGTTTGCATCAAACTGTACGATCTGACCATGTTGGGCCTCATTGGAAATCATCAGGTGGAAGAACCTGTTTTTCCCATGATCTTGTGCCATTCTGATCTGGTGCTTGGTCATATCATCAGGTTGTGGTATTCGACCATCAGTAATCAGAATCAAATCAGCTTTTTCATATTCTTTCTCCTTGATTTGCTCAATCCCTTTTTGAAGAGCAGGACAAGCATCCGTTCCTCCCCTGAATGACATAGCCAAAAATTCCAGCAAGTGTTCAAGGTTGGTGGTGAGGTTTGTCAACTCAATCGTTTGAATATCTTTTGAAAAGCTAATCAGGTAACACTTACGCTTGTCTTCCATGGCTTTTTTCAGCAAGGCAAAGCAAAGTATCTTAGCAATCTGCTCGGGCTTACCCGTCATAGAAGCACTGGTATCTACACAGATTATAATAGGCCCTTTTGGCTTTGGTCTACTTCCTTCTTTGGTGTTTTTACCTTCCTTATTCTGCTTATCAGGAACAACCCCTTTCAATTCAAAAGTTTGCAGTTTTTTCTCCGCATACTTTTTATAGAATATCATTTTGGTGTCGTCATTTGCCAGCAATGCTACTTCAGAAGGAAGAAGGTGTGCGAGATCATCGTTCTGTTGGACTCCTACCAACTGACTTTTACCCCTGCTCAATGTTTTACGGAATGGCTTGATTGAGACTGAGGTCATAATGTCATTGGCAGTATCTTTTTCAACATCCCTATACCTTCCAAGTAAATCTGCAAGTTGCTGTACCTGTCGATCATTCTTAAGTAAATCCTGATACTGATCTAACACGGCCAAACCAGTATGCTGCCATTTACCTTCAAAATCTCCCCATTTTTCAGAAGCTCCTTCCTTGAATGGCATCAGCAGCTTCATCACCTTTTCAAAGTTATCAGCCTTTTCTTTCAGCTTTTTCCCAAGCTTCTTAACTTTCTTTCGCTGCTTGGAGTTATCCATATTCAACAAGTCAGAAAGTGCCTGAGACATCTGATCCATCTTCCCTTTTTTCTTGGACTTAGAGTTACTTTTACTTCCATCCTTTTTCTGCTTTTTCTTTCCAAATGGAAATGAAAAAGAAAAGTTGAATCTCCGCTTCTTTTTCTGTGGTGCATTTCCAGATGCCTGCTCCAAAAAGTCAACTACATCCATCACAACCTGTTCCCTGAACATGGTGTGTTTGCTGATCAAGTCCTGTAAGCCGGGAGTATGGAAAATATCATCCACAATACCTTTATAATATAAGGTAGACTCAGACAGTTTGTTTTCATCAACTGTGACAGTTTCACCTTTGGCAATATTTTGTAGGTAATGCGCAAGCCATTCTCTTTCCTGTACCTCTCCTATACTGCCAAATAGTTTGAACTGATCGAGCCTATCAGACCAAGTTGCCTCCATACGCTTCTTTCATTTTCTGAACCTGCATCTTTTCATCAAACACTTTTTTAAGTATTTGATTCAAGTAGTTTTCCATTTCTTCCCTTCTTACTTTATTGATAAAAAGGTGGGTTTCGGTGCCATCCATCAGTTGTTTTCTGATTTCTTCCAATTCACCAGCTACCTTGTTCAAATAGGTAAGGATCTTATTGGCGTGGTCATTCAGGTGTTCCAATACATGTGTATCAGCCTTTTTAGGTACCAATCCCTTTTTACGCTCTCTAACTGTTTTCAGTTTGTAGCGTTGGTAACCGTCCCCAACTCTTATTTCCACCTCAGTGGAGGATATTTTTCCAAGCTGATAAACTTCACATCTACCCGTATTGGTATAAAGTTTACAGTCTGTGGCGATACCTGAAAGCAATTCAAAATCCTCTTCAAGAATCTTGTCATACCAGCTTTTGAAATTTTCAATCTGGTAATATTTCCCTTCAACCAGCTGAGGACTGTTGACGTACATGTCTTTTTCCTCTCTTGTTTGCTCGTCTATTTCTTTCTGCAAAGACTCAATCTGCAAATCAACTGTTTTCAGGTTATACTTACTCTGCCATCCATATTCATAAACAGCCTGATTGATCCAATCTTTAGTCAGGTCAATTTGTGCAGGCGTATTCCAAATACAATGTGAGATCAGTAGACAATCTTCAAGGTTAACTTTATCTCTTCCATTCAACAAGGCTGAAGCCCTGAGCAAACGGATGATTTTGCGCCATCTACGGTCAGAAACATAGACTTCTTCCTCACTGTTGCTTTCGAGTTGCTGATTGTGACGAGCAATGAATTTTCGGATTACCGTAATCACTTTCAGAACTTCATCAGGAACATTGATATGGTTGATTTGTTTGGTCAACAATGAGATCTCGTGTTCCGACAAGCGAAGGTGTTCTTCTAACTCTATTTCTTCCTTGATCTCTGTGGCGGTGATCATCTTATAGAAGCTGTCTTCATCCAAGATACGATCAACAAAGCAGCGAATCAGAAAACGGTCCCAAAGCGCTTCAAGTCCTTCCCCTCTTTCTGGCAACTCATTGGAAGCAGAAATCAAAGCCTGAAGTTTGACTTTAACTTCCTGTTCTCCATTCCTATACAGCTTTTCATTGATTACTGTCAGTAGAGCATTCTGAATGGCTGGACCTGCTTTCCAGATTTCATCCAAAAATACGACAGTAGCCCCAGGTAGGTAACTTTCAGTATTTCGCTCGTACTTATCTTCTTTACTTAACCTTGAGATGGAGATCGGGCCGAATATCTCGTCAGGCGTACTAAACCTGCTCATCAAATATTCAAAAGATCGTCCTTCCTTAAAGGCGTGCTTCAGTCTTCGGGCAAGCATACTTTTACCAACACCAGGAGGGCCCAGCATAAAGATACTTTCTCCTGCAATTGCAGCCAAGAAGGCCATTGCTACTGTTTCCTCTCTTTCAAATAGTCCTTGACTGATTGTTTCCAGAATTTTCTTGGTTCTTTCTCGGACGGTCATTGCTTCCAACAGATTTGTATTTGTCATTCTGCTTCGTTGGTTAGTTAGTCTCTTTCCCGTAGATATTATTGCACAGATGTTTTTTACTTCATTTTGAGCTGTTCATCTGTTTGCAGTCGGTTAATATAGAAAAACTGCTATTCAATCACCAAAAATGAAAATGAAATGACATTTATTTAGAATTTATCTCCTGATTTTCATACAGAAAATTATTACCTGAATATATGAAAAAGCCTCTCAAATTGGTTTGAGAGGCTTCTGTTTTGATTTTCTTATTCCTGAATTATACGAGGGATATTTCGGGGCAATCGTGTCAGCATTTCATAATTGACTTGTTCACTGAGTTCTGCAAAAGAAGCAATTGTAAGTTCCTGTTCCCCTTGCTGCCCAATCAGTACAACCTCATCTCCGATCTGAACATTTTCAACCTCTGTAATATCTACAGTCGCACAGTTCATGTTCACTGTTCCTATTACAGGGACAAACTTCCCGCCTATCAGCATTTTACCCTGATTACTGAGAGACCTGCTGTATCCGTATCCATATCCTATCGGGATAATGGCCAACTTCATATCTCTTTGAGCAAGGAAAGAGTCTCCGTAGCCAATATATTCGCCTTCTTTGACCTTTTTAATCGACATCACATAGGTTTTCCATGAAATTACCCGCTGTAATGGATTGTATTCAGGCTGTGATCGCTCTCTTAGGTACTCAACGTAAACCTCTTTGGTAGGCCAGAAACCATATTGCATAATGCCAATTCTGACCATATTGAATTGCATATCGGGGTACCTTACTGTAGCGGCACTACAGGCTGCATGGACATAATCGGGCATGCAACCCATTTCTTCGCAAAGCTCAAGTGCTTTTTTGAAAACCTGTTGTTGCTTCAGTACCCGCTCTTCGTTTACAATGCTTTCAGCTCCTGCGAAATGTGTACAAAGTCCCTTCATTTCCAGTGCCTCTCCATTCGTCTTGAGCAGGTGAAGTACCTCAGGTAAGTCCTGCATACTGAACCCTGTACGGTTCATACCTGTTTCTACTTCTATATGAATACGGGCTTTCAAATTACATTCCTGAGCAACCTTGATCGTATGTTCTAATCTATGGAAATCAAAAACAAAAAACTCTACTCTGTTTTCCATAGCCCATTTCAAGTCATCATGTTCCAATTGCCCCATAATCATTACTGTAACAGGAGAAATGGCCGCATTAAGAGCTTGCTGAGCTTCTTCAGCACTAAAAACAGAGAAATGATTGATACCAGCTTCCATTGCCATAGGGACAAAATGTTTAATGCCATGTCCATATGCATTTCCTTTTATGACCGAAGAAATGTTCACACCTTTCTTGATGATTTTCTTAAGGAAGCTGATGTTGCGTTCCAGTGCTTGCTTGTTTAAGTAAATTTTTGACGAGTGCATAGAGGTTGCTGAATTTTCTGTATCCCGATATTCGCTTGCTGAAAATGTCATAGAGTCTGTTAGTCGTTTACAGTGGCAATAAGATCAAGGAAATAATCGGCAGCGTAATGGAGAGCTAACGCCGCTTATAATAAATTTACAATTTTCATGAATAATAATACAGCCGTTTTAATGACTTCATCAGGAAAATCATAATCTGGATTATGCAAGGCAGGCACATTTTCTCCAGCACCTAATCCAAACATGGCACCATCATGTCGGGTTGTAAAGTAACCGAAGTCTTCACCCCATTTGAAAGGATAGTTTTTCTCCAGAATATCCAATTCCAACTCTGTTGCCGCATTTCTGATCATATCCACTGCCAACTGATTATTCATATTGGCATCAAACTCCTGTAGGTATGAAAAATTGACAGTCAATCCATATTTGTCTGCTGCTTGCTTTGATACAGCTTCGATCTCCAAGGCTAATTGTTCTGTCGCAGAGGTTGTCCAAGAACGGAAGGTCAGGTGAACTTCGGCTTTGCCGGCAGAAATGCCATGTGCCTTCTCTCCCATCTCAGCGAATACAGGAGTCACCAACCTGAAGTCATCTGAATCAGGGTTATTATTACTGAGCGCTATCGTATTCAGAAAGACCTCTGACATTGCAGCTGCAGGGTTAAGTCCATTTTCAGGTTCAGCTGCATGGGATGTCTTTCCATCAAGCGTGATGATAATACTTTTGACAGCTGGTGTAAAACTCCCATTTTTCACTACTATCTGATGGGCTGGGTAGCCTGGTAAATTATGTAGTGCAAATACCTTGTCAGGCAACAACCCTTTCTTTTCAAAATCAGGATAAACTTGTTTGGCTCCTTCTCCATTTTCTTCGGCAGGCTGAAACAAAAGAATTACTTTTCCTTTTGAAATCGGTTCTTTGCTCAACATCTCTGCAACACCACAAAGAATCGTAGTGTGTCCATCATGACCACATTTATGAGAGACACCATTATTGATGGAACGGTATGAAAAGTCATTTACCTCTTGAATAGGTAGGGCATCTAGTTCTGCTCGCAACATAATGGTTTCCCCATCAATGCCACTGTCAAAAATGGCAGCAAGTCCCGTGATACCAATAGGGATAATCTCAGCTTCAGAATTTAGCCTGAGGTATTCAGCTACCCGATCCCTTGTTTTCCATTCATTTTCAGAAACTTCTGGATTCTGGTGAAGTTCTCTTCTAAATAAGGTGAGTTTGTTGATTAGTTCTGGATTCATGGTTGTCAATTTTCTGTAGCGTGTGAAATCGTTAAAATGGAAGTTAGAAATGAATGTATGAATTCCAAAAAGTCCCTTTTGATTTTTGTAACCACAAAATGATTTATATAATAAAAAAAGGTGAAAGAAGTATTCCCCTCTTTCACCTTTTTTACTTTAGTTATAACCTGTAACCTAGAAGTAATTGATATCTATTAAGCTTGGTTTCTAGTAACTTATATTCTGAGAAACCATTTCCATTTTCAAAACGCAAATCGATCGAGAATTTTTGGTATTTTACCCCAATCCCTGCTAATAAGCCTTGTTCATATTTTCTGAAATCTTCAACAGCTTTCTCAGTTTCTGTGTCTTCCGTATTATAAAACTTGGAATATACTGACATGGAATTTTCAACTTGTACTGCAAACCCATTTGATACTCCAATATTGATGAAAAAATATGCTTTTTTGATTGGGTAAGTAAACCTAACTAAATTATTCATTTTTAGATATGTAGCACCAAGTTTAGTAGAGTATTTATGCATTTTATCAGGACTTTCTACTTCACTATATTCTCCTTGAACCTTAAATGAATTCATTATCAATTCATTATAAATAGACCATTTCCCTTGATTGCGGGGTAAGACAACATCAAAATAAACACCAAAAGTAGGGCTAAGTGAAGCTGCATAGTCTTGTGAAGCTAAATAAGGAAAATCAACACCTTTGATAGTTAGTTTTGAATTTGTAGCACCCAATAAAATACCTGTATTAAGTTTTGCTTTATCTTGAGTTTTATCAAATGATTTTACTTTACCGGCTTTCGAATAATAGAAATCAAAAACTTTTTTAAGGTCTCTTATAGAATAATTAATGTTGGCTATTTTTTTATCAATATCTGGACAATCATGCATATATAGTATTAGCTGACCTCTGAATTTATTATTCTCACCTATATACACTCGTCTAATGCCATTTTCTTCTTTGTACTTTAAATATTGCTTAAACTCTAGCAATTCGAATGTATCACCCTTTCCAATATAGTATTCACTTTTACCATCATCATTTCGGTTATGATATAGGCTTTTATGTCCTTCAACGATTGTTTGAAGAAAGACAGTATCACTCTCAGTAACTACTTTTTGGTCTGCATCCAATCCTTTTCTAATACTTTGCCCACTTGGGTCAGACTCTACAATTGCGCTTAAGTATAGCTCATCATGTACCGTAAATCCATTGATTTCTAGAACTGTAAATGTTTGAGTTTTGTCATCTAGAGATTTGAATGTGATTTTTTTTGGGTTAGCTTCCCAATTTCGATAATCTACAAAACCATCTAATGTGTCTTTTTCTAACGTAAATATTTTCCCTGGTAAATAGTTCTCTTGTGCATAAGAAGTATGGTAAGGTAAAAAAAATGACACTTGTAGTAGTAAAAAAAATATTGATTGTCTAAACATAATTAATAATGATTGAAACGATTTTTAGTGTTATTACATACTATTATTTAACACTACTTGCTATCGTTTTAGTATTTCCCTAATCAAAGGAGAGTCATCTTTGATATTTTTGATCATAATATCAAATCGTTTCATTCCGTACTGATTGATGAAAAAACGTAAGGAATCAATCTTTGTGGCATTTTCAAGCTCCAACTTAAAGCTCTCTTTCTGGAGTTTATTTGATTTGGGAATGTACTCAGCAAGTATCTCATTCAGTTCTGCTTGATCATACTTTGTCAGGTTGGTAGTAAGTGCAGTAGCAATACGCTTAAGGATAATATCATCATGTAGCTCTATGATTCTACTACCAAGGTAATTGTCCAAATAGTCCATGATCAACTTCGGTCCAAAGGAGATCGTTTGGTCATTGTTTACTTGCTTATTGAAAAATGAGATGTTGGCGAAGCCTTTCAATGATAAGCCTAATGCTGCTGCATAAATAAACTTATCTAGAAGGTTTGGGGATGAAAGGATGTTTTTCTCTACTAAAAAAACGAGTACCAATACACTTAAAAGACCATGGATGATGCCATATGCCCAAAAAGAGGCACTCTCTCCATACAAATAGCTATAGTCTTTGCCTATGTTTTCTTCTCCGAATTGAATAGTTGATATGATAAATGAGAATAAGAAGGTCAAAAAGTAAAAGTAAAATTCCATTTAGTTCATGTGTGCAATGAGTTAAAAAAAGCAATACTATACTAGTTTGGCTGTTCCCCTACTATTGAAATTCTGTAGATTGGTTCATCATCTGTACAGCTTTTCTCTACTAGGTTTCGTTCTGAAAGTACTGCCATAATGGTTCTGATTTCATACAATGAAACCCCTGCTCTTTTCGCTAATTGAGTTTCAGTTAGCCAATCACCATCCTTAGTTAACACATTGGCTACGCGCATAAAACCTTTGCTATTCTTATCTCTTGATTTAGGCTTGAATATACTTGTAAGCATAACTTGTTAGTTTTTGATTGAAAGTAAAGTTATTTCCTATAACACAACGTACTGTATTTTCCTTCTGAATCTTTATCTAAAATATGAAATTTTGTAATGAAATAAAACAAATAAACTGTCTTCGCCATTAGTTGTTTTTGTTATTGCAGTAATACACCTGTAAAACATAAAAACAATAAACCCCAATCTTGATTAATTAAAGACTGGGGCTTATCAAAAAACTACGATAAATTTAAGGCTGATTCAATCAGTGATTTCACCTCATCTGGGTTTGATGGTCTAGGAGCATCAGCACTGATGATTTTGCCATTTTGGTCGATCAGTATAAATCTTGGGATTCCATTGATCTTGTATTCCGTGACAATTTCATTTTTCCAGGCATTGCTGACAAGCAGATGTTCCCCGTATTTCTTCTTGGCAATCATCTTAATCCATTTTTCCCGTTCAGTTTGTTCATCAATTGAAACAGTCAGAAATGTGACGTTTGGATTATCCTTGAATTCTTCTGCCAATTTTTCAAAGTGAGGGGCTTCAAAGCGGCAAGGTCCACACCATGTAGCCCATACATCAATATAGACGACTTTTCCTTTAAAATCTGAAAGTGATCTTTTTTGTCCTTCTGCTGTTAAAGCACTGAATAAAGGTGCCTCTGCTCCTTTGCCCAACTTTCGGTACGTTTCCATGCTTTTATCATAATCCTCTTTCAGCAAGGAAGCATACTCCGTTGGTAGCAATGCCATTATGGAATCCACAAATGCTACGCTTTTTTCGGATAGCATATACTTGATGTTGGAGCGAGCAGTTTTTACACGGTTCAGGATATAGTAATGTTCATTGATCTCCTCTCCTCCTATCAACTTTTTATTATCATTTCTTGTCAAGAACTCTCCTACATTTCTGAACATTACGAAATCCAGAAAATCGCTACTGACCAAGTCTTTTCTGAGTCGCAAAAAGAATGGAGATAGATCTACGTCCTTATTGTAGTAGGTGTAGATAGACATAAAATAGGCTTTTGCTGCCTTGTTATTCTGCTCTACAAATTCCTGTGCTACAGCAGGTACATTATTCAGCTTTGCATACTGATTATTTGCAACCTTTACCAATGAGTCATAGGTGAAAGAAACTTCCTGCAATGTTGCCCCTGATTTCATTGACTCATACAATTTGCCTGAATTGAACCCTGATGAAGGAGGCATATTCAGCAAGCTCTCATTCAGCTCTGCGTGGTTCCCTGAAAATGTGATAGACTTCTCCTTGTTGTATGGATTAAATTCAAGGTGTACACTATCACCTGGCTGCACAAAAACAGGAGCTCCTCTATAGGTCAGTATTTCCCCATTAGGATTGACCGGCAAGGAGAACTTAAATTGCTTGTCCTTTATATCGACCTCAATATAAGACGCATCCAAAGCTGACTCATAATCAACTCGGTAAACTCTTGCGCTTTGTAATTTATCGGTATCTACATAGCCGGAAATGATGGCTTCCTGTACAGGAGTCTCTTGCTTGATTTGTGTACATCCGCATGCTGATAATGCGATCAATCCTGCTATGATGTTTTTCTTGTTCATAAGAAAGGTTTTAAATAGTAAAAAGTGAAAATCTTCTCCATTATGATCGGGCTGATCAGTTTCTAAAGAATGTGAGGATAATCCGAAGACTACCCCCACACCTACTACCGGTCACAATTCAAAAGTCAATTATTCGGGAACTGATTGAAAGGTTGCCCTGCTTGAAGAATATTTGTTGCCTATATCTTGTAAATCCCATCCTTGTCGCTTGAATGAGTCAATCACCAGCTCGTATTTTTGTTCTATGAAAGCATAACCTTCATATTTAGCCATCATCTCTTCTCTTGTATTGGTCATGATTTCTGCCACAAATACTCCAAAGTCTTTAGCATAACTTCTTTGACCTTCTGATGATAGAAATCCTCCCGCCATAAGACCTGATTCAGCATAAGCCGGCCAGTCTTTGTAATAAGCCTGACTGATAAATTGAAACTTTTCCAATTCCTGTATTTTGCCATAGGCATATGATTGACCAATCATCTCAGCCATATTGTAAACCAAGTCAGTTTGGTATAAAACCTCCTCAGTGTTGTCTGATATTATAAAGTCATCAATGGCTGTCACAAACTGATAGTAGTAAAAAGCATAGGAGTCATAAGTAAACCCATCATATGCATCCCATCCTCCTGGTTCCAATGTGCCTACCAGAAATGTTTTTTTCCCTTGTTCAGAGATAAATCCTTCCGGTAGGGAAGCAAACCATTTGTCCAGTACTGTTATCGCCATGGTGATATCCTCTTCTGAAGCTTGTGTAATTGGAGGTTGTATGCTACTTTGTAATGATTCTAGAAAATTCGAAAAGGCCTCTTGCTGGAGGTTTTCCCCTTCAAACACCAATTCAACTCCATATTTTTCATAGAGAGCTTTTGCCTGATTCCCCAGTGCTGATTCAGGAAATGTAGGAGCTATTATTAATGACTCATCTGAGGGGGTAAGCACTTCCTCTTCAGTACATGCAGCAGACAGTATCAAAGCTCCAGCCAACGTACAAGCCAATATTCTATTCAATATTTTCATAGGTATGAGTTACTGTTTTAAGTGAAAGCCATGATTTTGATAGAGGGGAATATTTAGGGGCGTCCCTCTATCAATCTCGAAAATTTAGTCTCTAGGGTTTATTTGCATATCTGGACTAACTTCCAGTTCCTGTTGTGGAATCTGTAATACATAGCGAGGATCTCCCTGTTTAAGGATATAGGTTTGGTCCTTGAATTCATGGACTATCTCCGGCATCCCTGTACGACGTAAATCAAACCATCTGTGACCTTCATACAGCAACTCAAGTCTCCTCTCGTTTAGTACAGCTGCCAATATTTCAGCTTGCCCTCCAATATCACTGGTAGCAACTGGTGTATAACCCAAAATCCGTTTGCTTCTCAGTAGGTTCAGGTCTGCTACAGCCTTATCTAGATCACCTTTTTGCGCATAGGCTTCTGCTCGGCTCAATAGCAGTTCACTGGACCTGAAAACTGGAGATGGTGTATACAAATCTAGCTTGTTTACTGGGGAGTAACTGTTATCCCTTGAATCGAAGTAAATAGGACTCTTTCTTGAGTCGCCATCAGGATACAGGCTATATAGATAAGCTGACATTCTGATGGAATTCTGTCCTCTCAAGAAGTCATACAGGTCAGTGAAATAGTTGGCTCCTGTACGGAATAACACCTCGTTATTTAAGCCTCCTTTAGAGAAAAGGTTTCCATAACTCTGAAATGTTGAAGAGTCTACGATTGGATACTTACTGACGAGTGAGGTAGCCAGTTCTATGACCTGATCCCAGTTTTCCTGATAGAGTGCAATGCGGGCAGACATGGCATCCAACGCTGAAGTTGAGAACCGATGCTTCAGTTCCAGATTTTCATTGGTGCCCAGTTCAAGAAGTTCCCTTGCCTGAGTGATATCCTGCATTACAAAGTCATAGACTTCTTTAACTGTTGCTCTTGTGTTATTCCCAACATGGTCAGCAGCATTGGGTGTATCACTTAATGGCACCCCTAGATTTGAAGCAGGATCACCGACATTATATGGCAAGCCATAGAGGTTAACCAACATCAGGTGAGCATAAGCACGCAATGCATAGGCTTCCCCTAGTACTTGATTGTATTCAGCCGTTGACTTTTCTTCTTCTGCCAAAGCTAAAAGTTCGCTCATCGTGATGTTGGCATAATAGGCAGCCTTGTAAAGCTCATCCCAGAAGAAGTCTCTACCATCAGCGACCACTGATGGATCAATATGGTTATCCTTGAAAAAGTAGAATGCCTGTGCCAATTTGTTGGCATCACTGTTAGCTGCATAATCCATATTGTCTGTCAACCATTCTGTTCGGATGAATACATCCGTTGTTGGGTAGCCTTCCATCAGTAAGGAACTATACTCGTTCACTGTAGTCGGCACGACAAGGTTACCAGGGTTCTTATCAAGGAAATCAGTACAAGCAGTTGATAGGGCTAGCGCAACAAATGGCATCGCTCCTTTCATCATTTTTATGATATATCTATTCATTTTCATTTTCAGTTAAATTTCAATCAAGCTACTGTTATCTCGAAGCATCAATTAAAATGTGACATTCACACCAGCCGTAACCGTTCTTGGGATGGGCAAAGAAGTATCGGTCCCAATGTATGATGTGTTATAGTTGGAAGTATTGGTCTGGAATGAAGCAGACTCAGGGTCAATACCATATAGTCGCTTGTCAGCCCATAGGTAAAGGTTCTGCCCTTGGATATTCAACTTCATACTTTGCATCCCCAGCTTTTGGGTCAGTTTGCTTGGGACATCATAGGTTAATGTGATATTCTGAAGCCTTAAATAATCCCCTTTTACCACTCTGATGTCACTGTCATTGTAAAGTGCCTCATTGTAAGGAGAAGAACCGGAGTATAAAGAAGACCATTCAGGACTGCTAGGGTGTAGAATAGCGGGCATTGAAGTATTGGATTCATCACCTTCCTGCTTCCATCTGTTGATAAACTCTTTTGATAATTGATCTGTCAGTCGAGGAGTTATCCAGTAAGAGCCAAGGCTGTTCATTCTCAATACATTTCCACCTCCGTATGTGAATAATGCTGACAATGTGAAGTTCTTGTACTTAATGGTATTGGTAATGCCTCCGGTAAAGACAGGGTACACACTGCCCTCATACTTCATTGCATCCGTATCAGCAATGCCACCGTACACCAGTGAATCGTCCTCATTGTAGAAATAGGCAATGCCATCGTTGCCTATCTCGGCAAACCTGAATGAATACAATGCGCCCAATGGTTTTCCTTCCACTGCAGAAGAGGATCTGGTTTTCGCCATGCTGGACAAATCATTCCAAGTTGGAATGGTGTTTACTTTCAGCACCTCATTCTTGTTGATTCCAGCAGTGAAATTCATATTCCATTCAAAATCATTGGTGCGAAGCGGTGAAAAGTTTAGTGTCAATTCTAAGCCTCTGTTAGCCATATCAGCCCAGTTTACCTCCATATTTTGGAAACCTGACACACCTGAAACCGCCCTTGGAGCAATAAGGTCTGTTGATTTTCTTGCATAGTATTCCAACGAACCTGATACATTGTTGAACAGGACAAAATCCATTGCCAGGTTACTGGAATAGGTTTGTTCCCATCTTAAGTCAGGGTTAGGTGCATTCCTAATGACCAATGGCACTTCACCAATGTACTGATCATAATCCCCTACTGAAGTCACTAAGTCTGATACCGCAAACTCCGAGATATTTCCTTGTACTCCATAAGAGCCTCGAAGCACAAGTGAGTTTAGCCAGTCCAAATTATCCAAAGCAGCTTCCTTGTGGATCTGCCAGTTAAAGCCTGCTGACCAAAGTGGTTTAAATTTCGCTTTGGTATTGGCACCGAACCTGTTAGATCCATCGATACGGGCATTGGCATTTACCGTATATTTCTCTCTGAAAGTATAGGCAGCGGTGGCATACCATGACAGGAAGTTGTTGAAGCTCTCATTGTATGACCAGTAAGGTTGCCCTAAATAGCTCAGAAGCTCATTCTGAGGGATTTGAATCTTGGTAGGTTCACTGGTATAGCCATATACCTTAGTAGCTGTTCTTACGCTGGTAAAACTTCTCATCTCGTTACCCAGCATAATGTCAAATGAATGGTCATTGCCAATTGAAGGACGATAAGTCAGGGAATTTCGGAGCATGTAATTGGAACCATCAATGGCAGAAGCATCTAAATAACCACCCGATTTCCAGTAGCTTTCATTTGCTCCTCGTGGAGTATATTGGTCTTTCATGTACCTGACATAGGCAGATTCCTCAACTGTCCCCATCTCAGATTTTGTAGCAGAGCGTTGAGCAGATACAATTGTATGAAGCTCCAAATTGTCCAACAGCCTTATGTTTAAACTAAGTTGGGCACGCAAATCCTCCACTTCAGAAGTGTTCCATCCTTTTTCCAACTCATCCAAGTAATGGAAATCGCCAAAATAGTTTGTGTAATAATGATAGCTTCCGTCCTCATTGAAGGCGCGTTGATTTCGAGGTGTTCCCAAAGCATACTGTAATGGGTTTCCGATACCAAACAATCCAGTAAAAAAGCTTTCTACATCTCTTTTGCTATATGCCAGATTCGTTCCTAAAGTTACTCGGTCGTTCAGGTGGTGTTTTAGGTTTACGGTTCCCGTATATCGTTTCATACCTGAACCAATTGCATCACCTTGCTGGTCCATATAACCTAAAGACATGTAATAGGTAGATTTGTCATTTCCACCTGACAGACTCACATTATGACGTTGGGAAACAGCATTTCGGAAAAGGATATCAAACCAGTCTGTATTCACAGTTTCCAAAGTAGCCATCTCCGCATCCAATTCCTGTTTGTTAAGATTACCTGCATAGTAATCCATCAGTGCTTTCTCAAAATCACCCATCTTATATGGTTGAATACCCGGTTGGCCAAGACCTAGATTAAAACCGCCATCGATCAAATCCTTGTTCAGTTGCATACGCTCCTTAGAGTTCATGACATTATAGCGGTTGTATGAAGGTTTTTGTGATACCGTCACATTGCCGGAATAGTTAAGGCGCATGGTTCCACCCTTACCTTTTTTGGTTGTCACCACAATTACTCCATTGGCAGCTCTGGTTCCGTAGATTGCTGTAGAAGAAGCATCCTTCAAAACAGTGATAGATTCGATGTCCTCTGGGTTCAGTCCACCGATGCCGGAAGAAATAAGAGCATTAGGCTCATTGATCAGGTTGGGGTTCACACGTACAGGATCTTCAAGAATTACCCCATCAACTACCCAAAGAGGTTCCTGAATACCGCTCAAGGATGAAGTTCCCCTGATGCGAATCTTTGGTGTAGCACCAGGTGCACCTGAAGTATTAATAACTGAAACACCAGATACTTTGCCCTGAATCATCTGGTCTACACTAGGCAGGGCATCCTGTTTGATCTCATCAGTCTTAAGTGTCACTACAGACCCCGTCATCTTTCGACGGTCTACTTCCTGATAGCCAGTAACCACTACCTCTTCCATTGTAAGTGTGCTTTCCTGCAAGATCACTTCTACAGTGTTATTGTCACCGACACGCACTGTAGCAGATTCATACCCTACAAATGTTACCTTCAAGTCTCCCAAAAAAGCCACATCATCTGAGATGCCAAGTGCAAAAGCTCCGTCAATGTTGGTAATCGTACCGATGGTAGTGCCAGGAATACTGACAGTAGCGCCAATCACAGGTTTACCATTTTGGTCCACAACAGTACCTCTGATGATTCTTTCATCAATTTTTGCCTTTTCAGCTTCTCTGGAAACATAGATGTTATTTCCTACCTGCTTGAATACAAGGCCTGCTGTAGTACCGATGTCACTTAGGATAACCTTGACAGTGGCATCTTGATAGGTTTTGCTCAGCCTGATATGCTGATTGATGTCTTCTTCAACATAATTGAAAGTGAATGATGTTTTCTTTTCAATTTGCTGAAAGCTTTCAGCAACAGTAGCATTCGTTAATTGGATAGAAATTTTCACCTCACCGATATTACTTGCCTGATTAGCTTCAGCAAAAAAAGGTGATAAGAGTAATGGGAGCGACAGTAAGCCGTACATCAGCCAGGAAAGTCCTCTCCTCAGTTCTGTAATAGTACTTTTCATTGTTAGAAAGTTTGCGTTAAAAGTTGGTCTCCCGATAGTTCTTGGGTATTTGTGGAAAATCAACCAGCAATGCTTTTAAGTACATTTCTCCAAGTGAAAATGAAGAATATGGTACTTGATCATGTTGCAAAGCCATTAGATTTTTTCGGGACATTGACTTCGAAATATTATTCTATTAGAAGAGGGAAAGGGAGTGTGTTTTTACCGGAGTTTTTTGATTTTTTTTATTAAAAAAATGGGTCATTTCAGTAAATGGTTGATTTTCTTTGAATTGCATTCCGCTGAAATTAGCATTAAAAAACCCTGGCTGGAACTCAGTCAGGGTTTGGAATCTTGGTTTTAAAATCCTTCACAATGTCTCAATAATTGAATTTGAGAACAATATGTTTTTTGTCTACTGAGTAGTAATCAAATCCAAATGAAAACTTCAAACCTTCCAAGACATTGCTTAATGGCTGTTGTTTAAACTTACCTGTAAATGACTTGATATGATTTGGTAGGTTCTCAATTTCTATCTTGATGCCGTAACATAATTCCAGTTCCTTAACTACCTTGGTAAAAGGTATGTTGTTAAATACGAGGATGTTGTTTTTCCAACCTATTACATCATCCGTTTGGAAGGTCTTTATCTGATAAGATTGATCTTTTTGTACAAAATGTAATTGCTGGTTGGGAGTCAGAACAGCCAGTTCTTTCCTTGAGTCGATATTGGAGCGTACCTTTACCTTTCCAGTAAGCAAGGATATATCTTCATTTGAATCAGATGGGTAGGCATCCACCACAAAGGTTGTTCCTAATACTTCTGTAGTTAAGTATTTGGATTTTACCTGAAATGGTTTGTTTTCATCTTTTTTTACATCGAAAAAAGCCCTTCCCTGAAGTTCTACAGCCCTAAGTTTTCCATCAAAATGTTCGGGATATTTCAAAGTGCTTTCTCCATTTAAGAGTACTGTAGACCCATCTTCCAGATGAATTTCTTTCTTTTCCCCAGCAAGAGTGGAAGCAACCAGTATTTCTGAAGTTGGTTCTTTTGAAACCTGCCAAGCCATAAAAGCAATGACAAGCAGAACCACAGCAGCAGCTATGGAACCAAACAAATATGACCTGGGCTTTACAATCTCTTTTTTAGGTAACTCAGGTTGCTGGCTGACAAAAGCTTTTATTTTCTGATATTCTTGTTCAAACTCTTCTTGAGGTAGCTGTAAAGATAAGCCCAGAATGATGTCTCTTGCCTTGTTAGCTTCTTCCCATTTATCAGGATGCTGTTCTAGCCATTCATTCCAAAACTTCACATCTTCTTCAGCACTGCCAAGTACATAATGCTGGAATGATTCATTTGCAGCAAAATCCTCAACGTTATATTCTGAATAGTCCATTCTTGGTTTTTGGTGATACCTGTATAATTTGTTAATCTGATATTTGTAGGGTTTACCGGCATAAACCTTACGAATTTGAGCTAATAATAGCTGTGTCGATTATAAGAGTCATCTTCCCTTATAATTTACTTGATATTGGTTGTTTTTCTTATTGGGCAATGAGATTCAAAAGGATGAAAAGGATACTGTTTTTTAGGATCTGTATAGCCATATGAATATGGTTATAGATTGTTCTGCGTGTCAGGTTGGTTTCCTCCTCAATTTCCTCATAACTCATTCCTTGCAAAAATCTCCTCTCAATAAGTTCTTTTTGCCTGATAGTCAGCTTGTCCATAGCTTTCAGTAATTTCCCTCTCAGCTCAATCATTCGCTGATCCTCAATAATTTCTTGCTCCACAGATATTTCGCTACCATAGCTCGATGAATGAATATCTTTATTGAAGGATGTTAGACGATTACTGTTTGTTAGTTGCCTTAGGGTCATATTTCTCAGGCAAGTCAAGAGGTATCCCTTTACATTTTCTACCTCACTCAGTGTTATTCTATTACTCCAAATATCTGTAAATACTTGTTGAATGCATTCCTTGGTCAGACTCTTGTCTGCTGATAAACTGAGCCCTAAAGCATATAAGTCTTGATAATAAGCCCGATATATCTTCAAAAAGGCATTCTCATCACCATCCCTCAATTGACACCAAAGACTTTTTGCTTCTTCCTTGAGCATATTTTAAAGATTAATTCTTGCTTTTAAACTGTAATAAACCATTGGAGTGCATACCCCTAAAGGGGTATTTTCATACAAGTATAGGGACAAAAGATTAAATGTAAAAGTACTTATATAAAAGTACTTACATATTTTTTTCAAAAGTTACATGATCATATAGAGGTAAATTAATGCACTAAAAATCAGGTGTATAAAAAAGGCAGTCCTAATCTAGATTAGGACTGCCCACCTGTAAGCTTTATCATTTAAACAGAGCCAATGCCCTGCACATTATAGCGTTTCGTATGAGTATGTTTCAAGGAACTTCGTAGTGAAGTCTCCTGACTTGAATTGCTCGTTGTCCATCAATTTCAGATGGAAAGGAATAGTTGTTTTGATCCCTTCGATTACGAACTCATTCAATGCACGCTTCATTCTTCTCAATACTTCCTCTCTTGTCTCAGCTGTTACGATTAGCTTCGCAATCATCGAGTCATAGTTAGGAGGAATTGTGTATCCAGCGTATACGTGCGTATCTACTCTTACACCTGGTCCACCTGGTAGGTGAAGTGTAGTGATCGTACCTGGTGAAGGACGGAAATCTTTTTCTGGATCCTCAGCATTGATACGACACTCCATAGAGAAAGCTTTAGGCTCATAGTGCTTACCTGAGATTGGCTCTCCTGCAGCTACTTTGATCTGCTCTCTGATCAGGTCAAATCCTGTTACTTGCTCAGTAACTGGGTGCTCTACCTGAATACGGGTGTTCATTTCCATAAAGTAGAAGTTGCCTTCTACATCCAACAGGAATTCAACAGTACCAGCTCCTTCGTATTTGATGGCTTTGGCACCTCTTACAGCAGCCTCACCCATTGCTTCACGGATTTCAGGAGTAATAGCTGGTGAAGGAGTTTCTTCCACTAGCTTCTGGTGTCTTCTCTGAATAGAGCAATCTCTTTCAGACAAGTGGCTTACGTTGCCATACTGATCTCCTACAATCTGGATCTCAACGTGGCGAGGGTTTACCACAAATTTCTCTAGGTACATACCATCGTTACCGAATGCAGCGCCAGCTTCCTGACGAGCACTGTTCCAAGCTTTTTCAAATTCGCTTGGCTCGTTTACGATACGCATACCACGACCACCACCACCGGCAGTCGCTTTCAAGATCACTGGGTAACCAATTTCTTCAGCAATCTTTAAGCCTTCTTCCACTGAGGCAAGTAGGCCATCAGAGCCTGGAATCAAAGGAACACCTGCTGCTTGCATCGTTGCTTTAGCAGTAGCCTTGTCTCCCATTTTGTTGATCATATCAGCATCAGCACCGATAAACTTGATGTTGTTTTCGGCACAGATCGCAGAAAACTCTGCATTCTCTGAAAGGAAACCGTAACCAGGGTGAATTGCATCAGCATTTGTAATCTCTGCTGCAGCAATAATGTTTGGTATATTCAGGTATGAAGCAGCACTGTTTGAGGGACCGATGCACACAGCCTCATCAGCAAACTTCACGTGGAGACTGTCTCTATCTGCTGTTGAGTAAACAGCTACAGTTTTGATCCCCATCTCAGCACAGGTTCTGATTACTCTCAAAGCAATCTCACCTCTGTTGGCAATTAGTATCTTATTAAACACAGCTTGTATCGTTTAGTTGATTTCAAAAAACGGGTTCCAGATAAAAAGATGTATCTGAAATACAAAATAAGTGTGGAACCTTGAATTTTGTTTTCAAAACAGCAGCAAAAATGCTACTGAACCTAAATTTTGTCTTAAGATGGATCTACCAAGAATAGTGGCTGATCGTACTCTACAGGTGAAGCATTGTCGATCAATACTTTCACGATTTTACCTGATACTTCAGACTCAATTTCGTTGAAAAGTTTCATTGCCTCAACGATACAAACAACTTGACCTTTCGATACTTGATCACCAACTGACACAAATGCTTCTGCATCTGGGTTAGGAGTAAGGTAGAATGTACCAATCATTGGTGATTTGATAGTAACGAATTTACTTTCGTCTTGTGCTGGTGCAGCAGCCGGAGCTTCTGCAGGTGCCGCAGGTGCAGCTGGAGCTTCAACAGGTGTAGACGGCATTGCTGCTACTGGAGCGGCAGGAGCCAAAGGAGCAGCTGGAGCCTCAGTTCTGAAAGGGCTTGCAGATACTGCTGAATCTACATTTCTTTTAATGTGAAGTTTAATTTCTGCTGTTTCAACGTTAACTTCTTGTAAACCTGAATTAGCAATAAAGTTAATTAAGTCTTTGATTTCTGGTGCTTTCATATTAGTAATTGTGATGTTATGCTTATTTAGTCTATACAGATTAGGAGTCTGTTCAGTTAAAAATTACCATTCAGTTAAAAAGCCGGAAAATCCTGATTTTCCGGCCTTTATAAGTGATTATTTCTTCACTCTTTCAACGTATGATCGAGTGGTTGTGTCAATTTTGAGTACATCCCCCTCATTAACAAACAGTGGCACTTGAATCTCAGCCCCTGTTTCCAGTGTTGCAGGTTTCGTCGCGTTGGTTGCTGTATCACCTTTCAAACCTGGTTCAGAGTATGTTACTTCCAGCTGAACGAATTGAGGTAGCTCAACACCTAGGATCTGATCTTTCTCAACATAGTACTTAAGAAATACTTCCTGACCGTCCTTAATCAAGTCTGGATTCTCAACTTGCTCTTCAGGTACTGCAATCTGTTCAAAGGTTTCATTGTCCATCAAGTTGAAACCGAAGTCATCCTTGAACAGGAATTGATAATTTCTTTTCTCAATTCTACAGGTAGTCACTTTCACACCTGAGTTGAACGTATTATCAATAACTTTACCAGTTCTGATACTTTTCAGCTTTGTTCTTACAAAAGCTGCGCCTTTGCCTGGTTTTACGTGTTGGAATTCAACAATCTGATAAATATCGTGGTTGAATTCTATACAAAGGCCATTTCTAAAATCTGATGTACTAGCCATAAAAATGCTTAATTGATTTATGCTATATCTTTTGCATTTACTATTACATGTCCGCAAAAGAAGTGGCTAATTTAGAAAAAGAAAACAAAAAGGTGAAAATCTGTTGGCATAAAGTACTACCCATTTAAGTAACAGTACTTCTTTGAGTCAGAGTTTCAGTCAGTTTTATTTTCCCTTTCTATCCAAATTATTTATTCCCTTCGTATGACCACTTCACATAAACTGAACCCCATGTGAATCCGCCACCGAATGCAGCTAGGACTAAGTTGTCCCCTTTTTTGAGTTGTTTCTCATAATCCCACAGGCAAAGTGGAATCGTTGCTGCTGTTGTGTTACCGTATCTGTCGATGTTCAGCATTACTTTGTCCGAACCAACATTCATGCGGTTGGCTGTAGCATCGATGATACGCTTGTTAGCCTGATGTGGCACCAACCATGAAACATCATCACCTGTCAGGTTGTTTTTCTCCATGATTTCGGCAGCAACATCAGCCATATTTACAACGGCGTGCTTAAATACGTGTCTTCCATCTTGCTTTGCAAAATGCTCTCTGTTTTCTACAGTTTCGTGAGAAGCAGGCTTCAAGCTACCTCCGGCTGGCATTTTAAGGTATTGACCGCCGTTACCATCGTGCTTCAAAATGAAATCAAGAACTCCTGTTTCATCTTCAGAAGGCTCTAGCAATACAGCACCTGCACCATCACCGAAAAGTACACATGTAGTACGGTCTTGATAGTCAATAATGCTGGACATTTTGTCTGCACCTACAACAATCACTTTTTTATGAGCACCGCTTTCGATAAACTGAGTACCGGTTGCAAGTGCATATAGGAAACCAGAGCAAGCCGCACTGATGTCATAACCAAAAGAGTTTGTAGCACCTACTTCAGCGGCAATAAGGTTGGCAGTTGATGGGAAATGCATATCTGCTGTAACAGTAGCACAGATAATCAAGTCAATTTCCTCAGGGCGAGTATTTGTCTTTTCAAGCAGTTCTTGCACAGCCCTCACCCCCATATAGGATGTTCCTTTTTCGCCTTTCAGGATTCTTCTCTCCCTGATCCCTGTTCTTTCCAGTATCCACTCGTTGTTGGTTTCTACCATCGTTGACAGTTCCTCATTCGTAAGTACATAGTCAGGAAGGTATGCACCAACCCCTGTAATGGCTGCTTTCATCTTTGTCATGCAAGGCATTATTTATAAGACAGAAGAAAAAAAATCGACTGTCAGGTTGTTAATTGTTTTTCTCTAAGAATTATTGATACAATCCTTAGAATAGCCCCAAATATAAGAGAGTCCACGGCTATTTTCCTAACAAAGAACCATTGAAAAAGGGTTTAAAGTGAAGTTTGGTTTCAGGAATTTAAATTTTGCGCAACCAAACAGAATCTATGTTAGATAAATTGGGCGTTTACAGAATATTGATTGGGTAGGATTTCAAGCATAAAAAAAGGAGTTTCCATTAAAGGAAACTCCTTTTATATAAAGTCATGAAGATCAAGAGCCTATTCAGCTACTTCTTCTTCAGTGCTGTTGTCGATTACCACTTGGCCTCTGTAGTACATTTTACCTTCAGACCAGTAAGCTCTATGTCTCAAGTGAACCTCACCTGTTGTAGGACAAGCGCTCAATGTAGGAGTGCTAAGCTTTTTGTGCGTTCTTCTCTTGTCTCTACGAGTTCTCGAGATCTTTCGTTTAGGATGCGCCATTTTTAGAATTCTTTTATGTTGCTACTTAAGTTTTTTCAATTGTTCCCAACGAGGGTCGATTGGTTTGTCATCATCATCGTCATCCTCCTCACCTTCATCATCGATTTCCTCGTCCTTATCATCAGCAGTCGTAAAGAAAAGAAGTCCAAGATCAGCTTCTTCGTCATCAAAGTCTTCTTCATCTTCTTCTGTCCTCAGATCAGGATGGATTTTTTTGATCGGAATCTCCAATGAAATAATATCATAGAGCGCCTGAGACAAATCCAAACTCAATTCATTTTCAGGTATCATGATCAAGTTGTCATCCAACTCTTCAAAGTGATCTCCAAATTTAAAATAAATTCTCTCCTCCACCTCTATCGGGTGATTGAATGAATCGAGACTGCGATCACAAATCAGGGTTGTTTCTCCCTTAATCTTCAGGTCTACCTGAATCGTGGTGGCACCTTTTGAAAGGAGGACCTCCACATCGGCATCAATAGCCTCTGCCAAGTTAGATGAGAACATCTCAAACAGAGAATTATCTACATGGAATGAAAACTCATACTTCTTACCTTCTGAAAGGTTGTAGATATCGATGCTGTACGCGTTATTGGCTTTCTTTTTCACCACTGTCACGTTTTAGGCTTGCAAATTTACTAATAAATATATGATTCAAAAACTTCTCCCTGTAAAATATTACAAAATTTACATTCCCCTAATAGAACAGGGAAACAGGGTACTGAGAGAAGTATAATAAGGCAATCACGTGACCGCTTCTAAAACGGGTTTAGCGTTTGATTCCCTTATTAATCCAAATAGCTGGTTCTAATGATGGCATAATCTGCCGTGCATTTCTTAACGGCGTCAATGCATGCCTCTATCCTATTGGCTGTCTTGATTATCTGACTGCCCAATTGGGCTTGACACATAATGCCAAAAACCTTCTCTAGAATAAAATAGTGTAACACTTTTTCTTCAGACTGCCAATCTCCCTCAGGAAAGTTACCATTAATATAACTTTGGGCACCTTGCTTAAGGTTCAGCAGCAAGCAATAGTGCTTATGTAATAATACAAAAGTGTTTTCTTTTGCATTTAGGGTAGCAACTGCATCTTCCAATGTGGAAGGCTGTTGAATGTCAAAAAACAGATTCAACTCATAATACAGCTTCTCCAATGGGAAATACCGCACCCCCTTCAGCAGGCGATGTACACACCTTGAAGCATTCTCATATTTACTGATTTCATTTTTGTACATCATTCAGAATATAGTCAGTAGTAAGAGGTCTTAGTCATTTACTGATCTTTGTGGTCTAATCCAGACAAAGCGATTCACTTGAATTGAACATCAACCACTTATCATTCCCCTCGGTTTTTTCTAAAATCAGGTCATCATTAAACATGTACCTAAGTATCGCTAATATATTACTTTTTCAATACAAGACTATCCTTTTCTTAAGTTTGCAGGCAAAAGAAATATCAATATTTCCTAAATCAGGAAAATGCAGTTTGCCTATTTAAAGGAAAAGTCACTATTTGAAAATTGAATTTTTTAAAAGTAGAAAAATGAGGATTTTTTATCATCCGGATCTGAATGAAAATTTAACATCTGTAGAGTTGAATGCAGATGATTCTAGGCACGTAGCGAAGGTGTTAAGGTTGAAGGCGGGAGACAGTGTACTACTGACTGACGGTAAAGGAGGCCAATATGAAGCCGAAATTACCAAACCTGACCCTAAGAAAAGTCAACTTAAAATTGTACATTATGAATACGAGTCCAAACTTGGAGGCTACGGAATTCATATTGCGGTAGCCCCTACCAAAAACATGGACAGGATTGAGTATTTTGTTGAGAAGGCTGTTGAGTTGGGTATTGACCGAATCACATTTATCAAAACAAATAACTCTGAGCGGACTGTAGTCAAGACAGAAAGAGTCAAGAAAATAGCTGTATCTGCCATGAAACAGTCTCAGAAAAGCTACCTGCCTGAAATAGATGAAATGGTTTCTCTGAAATCATTTTTGAGCAGTTGCGACGATGACGAAAAATATATCTGCTATGTCCCTGAAGACCCTGACAAACACCTCTTCAAGGAAGCAGCACCAAGTAAAAAGTATTGTGTCTTGATTGGTCCTGAAGGAGGCTTTACTCCAGAAGAAGTAGCAATGGCTACAGAAAGTGGATTTGAAGCTGTAAGCCTAGGGAAAAGTCGTTTGAGAACAGAAACCGCTGCATTAGCTGCCTGTCATATCCTGAACCTTAAAAATATCTGACAGAACTGTTTTTAGCCATACACATTGCTTATTTCGTATACTGATCAAAACCCTTGAATATAAATATCAACCAATCCGCATACATGACAAGAGTAATTTATCTAATTCCAATGCTACTGTTTTTCTTGATGCAAACTTCATTGGTATCAGGACAAAACTATGCTTTTAAAGTTGCCAAGCTAAAGTACAATGGTGGCGGTGACTGGTATGCCAACAAAACAGCTTTACCAAACCTGATTGACTATTGTAACAGGAATTTGGGTACCAATATCAACCCTGAAGATGAGGTGGTTGAGGTTGGGAGTTCCGAAATATTTGTCTATCCATACATATATATGACTGGACATGGTAATGTGGTCTTTTCTGATCAGGAAGCTGAAAACCTAAGAAATTACCTTATTTCAGGTGGATTTTTACACATTGATGACAACTACGGGCTAGACAAGTTTGTAAGGGTCGAAATGAAGAAAGTATTCCCAGAGTTAGACTTTATCGAGTTGCCATTCGATCACCCGATCTATCATCAGAAATTTAGTTTCCCTGATGGCTTGCCTAAGATCCACGAGCACGATGGAAAACCTGCTCAAGGGTTTGGTCTTGTCTATGAAGGCAGGCTGATTTGTTTCTATTCCTATGAATGTGACTTGGGTAACGGCTGGGAAGATCAATCCATATACAATAACCCTGAAGAGGTTAGAAGAAAGGCTCTTGAAATGGGCGCTAATATTCTCGCTTTCGCATGTATGAATTATTAGATTAGCATTTAATTATTCCAATATAATTTAATATAATAAGGGGTCACAAGTGACCCCTTATTATTTTGGCTTATTCAATAAACACACATGGAAACAAAAGAAAAACGCTACCAAAGCTTGAAAGAGTTTTACCCTTTCTACCTTTCTGAACACATGAACCCAACCTGTAGAACGCTTCATTTTGTTGGAACCTCTATCCTATTTGGGGTTCTATTTTATGCCATATTCACCCAACAGTGGACATTCCTTTATACACTCCCCATAATTGGTTATGGTTTTGCTTGGGTTGGTCATTTCTTCTTTGAAAAAAACAAGCCTGCTACTTTTCAATATCCACTTTGGAGCCTTGCTTCAGACTTTATACTTTTTTGGCATTTGCTGATTGGAAAAGAGAAGTTCAGACCATAATAAAAAAGTCCCATTGAGAGTCTACATTTTACACTCTCAATAGGACCATTTCATTGGGATCAATTGATTGTTAGAAAACCTTCCCCCAGTCTTTATTATTGTCATAATAGATTTCACCATTCTCAATAGTCAATGGCGAATCAATATTATTATGGTACAACTGTCCAGTTCCTAAACCTTGAGGCATCTTGATGTCATAATTGGCAGTAAACTGACAAATGGCATTCAAGCCAATATTTGACTCAAGTGCTGATGTAACCCACCATCCTATATCTTTACTTTCCGCTTTTTCAATCCAGTCTTTAGCATCAGTAAAACCTCCAATCAGAGATGGTTTAAGAATGATATGCTGTGGCTTGATCATGTCTAGCAGTTGGTTTCTATGGTCTGGCATTACACCGATTAATTCCTCATCTAAAGCAATCGGGATAGGTGTCTGAGCACAGAGGGCTGCCATTTCTTCCCATTGTTTAGCCATAATTGGCTGTTCTATCGAATGGATTTCAAATTCGGATAGCCTTAGCAACTTTTCTTGGGCATCTGAACCCGGTTTGAAAGCTCCATTGGCATCTAACCTGATTGTAATCTCATCAGAGGAAAAAGTATCTCTGATAGATTTAATCACTTCCAGTTCCTCATCAAAATTAATGGCACCAACCTTAATTTTAATGCAGTCAAACCCTTTCTCAATTTTTGTCTTGACTTGCTCCAGCATGAAGTTCTTATTACCCATCCAGACCAAACCATTTATTGGGATACGAATTTCTCCTTCTGCAAAACCATTGCTAAACAGTTTTTTGTTCTTGTTTCGCTGAAAATCTCTAACAGCCATTTCAAGACCAAACTTTATACTCGGGAAGTTACTGATATCATGCAGTTCATCAATACTTTTGATGTCTTGAAGATGCATCAGGCTTTGGCAAAAGCTCGCCAGATAAATTTCATAATTAACGTCATCATCAATACTTAATCCAGGCAACATACTACATTCGCCAACACCAAACCACTCAGGGTTTTCTGTATCGGTTAGTTTGATAAAGTAGGTTGGCTTTACATCCATTGCCCCTCTGGAAGTTTTTGCAGGAAAATTGAAGCGTAGAATATGTTTCTTATATTCGATGTTTATCATGTGGAGTATGTATGATGATATAGTTCAATAAAGAGCTAAAGGTAGATAATAGACATTAGGCAACAAAAATAAAGACTGAAACATTGTAACTATATGGATAAACTGATCTTTGAGGTGGAAATTTCTTTGGCTTCAGGTGTGACAATTATGGTCAAAAACAAGGAGCTAACTTTATATTATACAAAAGTAAGCCCTGCTGGAAAAAACACGCATGCATATAGCCCACTGAATGAGGAATGGATGTATTTTTTTAATTCATTGACCAATTTGAGATGGAAAGATACATATGAAGGAGCATCTAGTGATGCTGGTGATACAAAATGGAAAGTTCGGATTGTATTTAGGGAGCATGTACTGGTTTCTTCAGGGGTTAATGATTTTCCGGAAGATTTCAATGGTTTTTTAGAGTCACTTTTGAGCTTGATGGGCTTGAATGAGTTATAAGAATAGCAAAACACCTTTCAATAAAGTCAATTGAAAGGTGTTTTTGGTTGAAATCAAGAATGGTATTGGTCTATCATATAACCATGTGCCAATTCAGTATACTCATTTACCTGTTCTATTTCCCAATCTTTATCCTTTTTGAGTAAGGACGCCATTATTTCAGCTACGGCTGGAGCTATTTCAATACTGGCTTTGGCATCCAGTAATAAGGCCCTTGTTCTTCTTGCCAAGACATCCTCCACTGTTCTAGCCATTTCCTCCTCTACTGCCCATACCACTTGTGCTTTCAGGTAAGGTAAATTTGGGTGAAGTTTTTCACCCAAATAAGGACTCAATTCTATTTTCTTTCTGATTTTGAGCTGATCATTTCCATAAACATGTAAAGGATCTTCCCGCTCAAACCGTTTGGTGTAACCATGAATCAGGGCATTTTTTGTAATAGATTTTCGGTTATGCAGTTTCCCTACTTTGACAGCCGTATCCATCACATCCTCTCCCATTTTCCTGAATGTCGTCCATTTTCCACCAACAATTGACAATAAGTTAGAAGTAGACCTGATCAGTTTATGGCTTCTTGAAATACCTTTGGTATGCGTATTAGTATCACCGTTGTTTACAGCCAAAGGTCTCAAGCCTGCAAAAACGCTAAGCACATCTTCTGGCTTTGGCATTTCCACTAAGTATTTTCCCGCTGTTTGAAGAATAAAATCGATCTCTGCTTCCAAAGCACGTGGTTCCAATGAGAGCTTTTCTAATGGGGTATCCGTTGTGCCGACCACCACCTTTTGGTGCCACGGTACAGCAAAAAGCACCCTTCCATCATCTGTTTTGGGAATCATAATGGCAGTATCACCTTGCAGGAAATGTTTATCCAATACAATATGCACCCCTTGACTTGGTTGGATTGTTTTTTCAGAACTAGGATTATCCATTTTCAGAATGTCATCCACAAATACTCCGGTTGCATTAATTACTACTTTTGCTTTGATCTGAAATTCCTCTCCTGATTCCATATCTTTTGCAACAGCACCAACTATATTTCCGGCAGTATCTTTCATCAAACCAACCACCTTCATATAATTGACCAAAACTCCTTCATAATCCACAGCTGACTGTGCCAAACTGATAGCGAGTCTAGCGTCATCGAACTGTCCATCATAGTAAATGATCCCCCCTGTAAGACCATCCTTATTCAAATTTGGAATTGCTTCCAATGTTTCTTCTTTGGAAATCTGCTCAGAAGGCCCTAACCCCAGATTGCCTGCCATCATATCATAAACTTTCAGCCCTGCTGCGTAATAAGGTGTTTCCCACCAGTCGTATGTAGGGATAATAAAAGCCTGATTAGACACAAGGTGTGGCGCATTTTCTCGTAGCAATCCTCTTTCCACCAACGCTTCTCTTACCAAGGTGACATCTCCTTGTGCTAAGTACCGCACTCCTCCGTGAACGAGTTTTGTACTCCTACTCGAAGTACCTTTTGCGAAATCAGCCTGCTCCAGCAAAATTGTTTTATAACTTCTCATTGCTGAATCATAAGCTACTCCCAACCCAGAAGCACCGCCTCCAATCACCAGCACATCCCATTGGTTTTCTTGGGACTCCTTCAAGATGTCAAGCATTTCACTCCTTTTCATGCTTTTTCGTTTATTGGGTTATATCTACTTTCAGTTTAGACAATTAATCATCAGCCCACTCCTTACACCTTTCCAAAGCTTTTGTCCACTTACGGTAAAGGTATGACTGTTTTTCAGAAGCCAATTTAGATTCAAAAACAGTTTCGGTGCGCCAGTTTTCTTTTAACTCATCAATACTTTCCCAGTAACCAACAGCCAGTCCCGCTAATTGGGCAACTCCAAGTGCTGTTGTCTCCAACGTCTCTGGTCTAACGACAGGAAAGTCAACAATATCAGACTGAAATTGAATCAGTAGGTTATTGACCACAGCGCCTCCGTCTACTCTTAGTTCCTTTGGTTTTAGTTCAGTATCAGCTTCCATAGCCTTGATCAGGTCAAGTGACTGGAAGCAAATACTTTCAAGAGCGGCTCTTGCTATATGCCCAGCTGTTGTACCTCGAGTAAGTCCAATCATCATCCCTCTAGCGTACTGATCCCAATGAGGAGCGCCTAGACCTGTCAAGGCAGGGACAAAATAGACACCTCCATTATCATCCACTGTTCTAGCAAGCCTTTCTATTTCAGCTGAATCCTTAATCAAATGAAGTCCATCACGGATCCATTGTACAACAGCCCCTCCTACGAATACACTTCCTTCTATCGCATAATCAACACGATCTCCGATTTTCCATGCAATAGTTGAAAGTAGGTTATTTTGGGATGGTACAGGTTTACTACCTGTATTCATTACCAGAAAACATCCTGTTCCATATGTATTCTTAACCATTCCCTTTTCGGTACACAACTGTCCGAATAATGCCGCTTGCTGGTCGCCAGCAACACCGGCAATTGGTACATGCCCCAAACTTTCTGCATAACCATACACCTCACTGGAAGAGCAGACTTCGGGTAAGATCGATTCAGGAATATCGAAAACTTCTAGTAGCTCCATATCCCATTCGAGGGTGTTGATATTATAGAGTAGTGTACGGCTTGCATTAGTCACATCTGTCACGTGCTTCTTGCCGTTTGTAAATTTCCAAATAAGCCAAGAGTCCACTGTACCAAATAAGATGTGTCCAGCTTCAGCCCTTTCTCTTACTCCTTCAACATTATCCAAAATCCACTTGATCTTGGTTGCCGAGAAATAGGCATCAATCACAAGCCCTGTTTTTTCTCTGACCTTCTGTTGAATTCCTCTTTCTTTGAGTGTATCACAGTAATTGGAAGTTCTTCGATCTTGCCAGACGATGGCATTATAGACAGGCTTCCCAGTTTGTTTATCCCAAAGTATGGTTGTTTCTCGTTGGTTAGTAATCCCAATTGCAGCCAAGGCTGATTCTGAGATTCCCATTTTGGCAATTGCCTCGGCAGCTACTGAAACTTGGGTATACCATATTTCTTGAGGGTCATGCTCAATCCATCCAGGTTTTGGGTAATACTGTTTAAATTCTTTTTGGGCTGATGCCATTGAACGCCCTTTATGGTCAAATATGATCGCTCTGGAGCTGGTCGTTCCCTGATCCATTGCCAGAATATACTTTTCCTCTTTTATTCCCATATGGTCTTAATAGGTTGTTAGCTGAAAATTATCCTTGGAATAAGTTGATTTTATTACTTGAGTAAAATATTTTCCTTAATATAATGAAAATAGCAGCAAGACCATATTACAAGCTGTATTGACCTTGAGTAATTCACTTCAATAACCTAAATCGGAAAAGTCCTATTTTCCTTCAAGTATAATCAGGTCAACATTCTCCTAATAACCCACATCCTATGTCCTATTTACTTCAATCAAAACATGCAGAACTTACACAGTCAGAAATTGATCGTTATAACAGTCAGTTATATAGCCGGATCAATTCATTTTTCAACTATGTGCTTCTGACGCTTTTTTGTACTGGAGGTGTCATGTCTTTCATCTATGATACATGGGGTATAGCACTGGGTATTTCTACCTTTTCGCTTTTCTTTTATGTTCTTATGCTCAGGTTTGGAGGGTTAAGCATTGCCACACAAAGAATGTTGCTGACTTCAGTCCTTTTCACCTTTCAGGTACAATATACCTTGGAACTACCCTCTATAGCTGAAGTTCAATTAATTTTCTTTGGTATAATGTCATTGCTCATCTTGCTACAGAGTTGGGAGGTTTTGGTCTACTATTTTAGCCTTACTTATGGTTTCCATCTGATGCTACTGTTTTTTACTGACAATTTTTGGTTAGAAGCAGTTACTGAATCTGAAGAAAAGATATTTGGCGTTTCTACAGGTCTCTTTTTCATGGCTGCCATGTCCTTGCTCCATTTAGGTTTCTGTACGGCACTTTCCCAATTGCTCCGCTCTCAATCTCGAAAGAATGCGTTTTATGCACACTTTATGGAGTCTCAAACTAATTTGGAACAGAATGTCCGAATTGCTCAAAACCTTTTGGAAGGCAAATTTGAACGAGAGTTTGAGGTAGATGAACATGACATGATTGGCAATATGCTAATCAACCTAAGGGATAAGCTTAAAGAGCAACAACAGATAGAGACCAATGAAAGGTGGGTCGCAGAAGGAAATAGCACCATCAGTGAGTTACTTATCTCAATCAACAGAATAGAAGAGCTAAGTGAAAAGGTAACAAGTGAGATTGGGAAGTATATCAGTGCCATCAATGTAGCGCTTTACGTTGAGGATGATTCTGGAGACATGCTAGAGCTGAAAGCCTGCTTTTCTCCAAATGAGAGGCAGTTGGAGGAAAAAAGAATTATGGTTGGTGAAGGAGTCGCAGGAGAAGTGGCCCGTAATGGTAAAGCTTTTTTGATAACAAAGGTTCCGGAATCTTACAAGGCTACATTATCTGGTTTGGGGCAAGCACTGCCAACTAACGTCTTATTGGTGCCTCTGAAAATACAGGAACTGACTTTTGGTGTGCTTGAAGTTGCTACCTTCCATTCTATCACACCTTATGAAAGACAATTCATTACTTCAGTAGCAGAAAACCTAAGTATGGCGCTATTATCCTTAAAGTCTACTGAACAGACAGAAGCCTTGCTTGCAGAAACCCAACGGTACAATGATATCATGAAAGAAAAGGAAGAGGAACTCAAGAATAACCTGCAAAAGTTATCCATTACTCAAAAAGAGATGGAGAATAGGCAACAGCTTCTTGAAGAGCGGGAACAGGAAAGTAAGCTATTTTTCAATAGTGCGATGGATGCCATGATCGCTTTTAATGAACGTGGACTTGTTGAGAATATCAATCCTGCAGCAGAAGAAATCTTCATTACCTCCAAAGACAGAATGTATAAGATGGATGTCCAAAGCATGTTGGGTAAAAACTATGAAAGGGCTTTACACAAACGTATTCGCAAAAAACTGAAAAGAATGACGGGGGTTGTATTTGATGCACAACTCTTTATTAATGCCCACGACTTTCAGGGAGAAAAGCGCTACATAGCCTATGTGCAAGACATATCTGAACAGGTAAAGAAAGAACTTGAGCTACGAAACATGCTTGATAGGGCACAACTTAAGAACGAGGAACTCAGGGTAAAAGAGATGGAAATGAGAAAGGGAAAGGAGGAGCTGCTAAAGTTCCAGAACAGAGTATTGGAGTTGGAAGAACAAATCAGAAAGATGGAAAGCTCCAAAAAGTAATGTTTGAATGATTATGTCTACACTTACCGACTTTAATTATGTGAAATGGGCTTTTTGGCTCATTTTTTTCATGTAAAGTTTTAAAAAAATCCTACATGTGGCTATGTAAGTTTTTAGCTGTCAATCACGGACTTATCGGGTGTGTACTCAGTGTTTGATGCACTTGAGGCGTACTTTTGACAGTTTTTTTATTATCAATTGACACTTTGGTCACTGTAAGGTCGCAGGCAGTATTGTACTATATTAATATTTATTACATCTCTCTTTTAGCAATTTTCTTGGATTTATCTTGAAAAGGTAATATTTTAATTTCTATCAATATAATAGAATCTTTTGGTAAGATTTTTAGTTATGTCAGTGTGATTGAGTTATTTTTGTTTGAAAATATTCTTCTTGCACAATTGTTTACCTTGTTATTGATAGTATTTTTTTAGATATAAGGATTGAACTTTTTTTATTAAATCAAAAAAATACTATTTTAGACTTAAATAGGAATTGTGCATTACAATGATGACATGAAAACTAGTTATTGAGACTAAAGCAATGACTGCTACATCCTTTACTTTGTTAACTTAAACCAAGTACCATGATTGATGATTATAACAAAATCATCGAGTCGCTAAACATCAAGTTTATTCGCTCGAATACTCTGAACGTAATTCAGCCAGTAAAGGTGAGCAACTTCTATGACGTTCAGAATACCCTGATCCTTGTTAATTCAGGTGTTATTAAGCTGGATGAAGATGAAGAAGCTCGTCCGGGAGACTTGATTTTCTTACCAGGTGGCAAGTCAGCGGAAATCACTTTTGGAGGTCAAGAGACTGACGAAATTCCGAATGACGTGTTCATGACTAAGAGAGATCAGTTTTTGAGGCAACATGGAAGCAAATCAGGTGGTGTGGATACTTATGACGAAGTGATTCACACAAACTTTACAACGCTTACGTTTGACGTAAAGGCATTTGACTCTGTCAACTTCTTTACTTCTCTGGATCTGCCGCCATTTGTGGTAAAGCAGAATAAAATGTTAAAGGAACTGACTTCTCAGGTTTACAGAGAGCATACCTCTGACATGCCAGGTAAGTCAAGGATCACGAATATTGTTACCGAACACCTGATCATAGAGTTGTTCCGTTACATTCTGTTGAACAACATGTTTGTTGAGCAGCTTGCAACCAACAGCAATTACTTTAAGGATTCTCGCCTGATTGATATATTCAATTATATCAAGGAGCATTTGGCTGGAGATCTTTCAAATAAAGTGCTGGCAGGTGTTGCCAATGTTTCGGAGGATTATGTAGGACAGTATTTTAAAATGCTGACTGGTATTAACCCTCAAGACTACATTGAATATCAGAGAATGGAAAAAGCTGTAGAGCTGCTTCGAACATCAAAGAAAAGTATCCGTGCCATAGGTCAGGAAGTCGGCTACAAGGACACTGCATACTTCTGTCGCCGATTCAAGATGATGTTTGGAATTCCAGCTGGAAAAATGAGAAGAAGAGATTCTTTGATAGACATCTAGAAACTACCTGATTGCCTAATGGTGATTGTGACCCAAGAACTTTTTCTTTAACCGGCTTTGGAAGGATTTAAACTTTCAAAGCCGGTTTTTCTATGTCTAATCACTGCACAGCGTTAACCGTAGCAGTCAGATCAAGCAGTGCGTACAGAAACTCTTGGTTCTCTTCTATGGCAGTTCCTACGACAATCATATCCGCACCTGCATTGAATGCATCACTTGCTTGTGCTGCACTTCTGATGCCTCCTCCTACAATTAGTGGAATAGCGATAGATTCCCTTACAGCCTTTACCATCTCAATATTGACGGGTTCTTGGGCTCCACTCCCCGCTTCAAGGTAGATCATCTTTAAGCCGAGCATCTCACCAGCCATAGCCGTACAAGCGGCAATATCAGTCTTATTGGCAGGGACAGGTGTTGTATTACTCATATAAGACACACTGGTGGGAACACCTCCATCTACTAGTACATATCCTGTTGAAATCACTTCCATGCCTGACTTTTTAAGGATTGGAGCAGCTGTTACATGTTGCCCTATCAAAAAATCAGCATTTCTTCCAGAAATAAGGGAAAGCAATAAAATCCCGTCCGCTTCTTCACAAATATGTGTTACACCTCCAGGAAAAAGTATTACGGGTAAACTCGAAGCACTCTTCAAGGCTTGGATTGTTGCTGACAAACTCCCATTTGAAATCAGGCTACCTCCTACCAAAAAAATTACGGGCATCTCATCACTAATACTGTTTGCTATCTTAATACACTGTTCTGGACTTGTCTTGTCAGGGTCAATCAAGACAGCAATTGTTTTCAGCTTCTGAGCTTTTCGCTCAGCAATACAAGTATGTAAATTCATCTATCTATTTTTATATGGAGTCTAACTCCTTTTAGGCTGATTTATAAGCTAAAAAATAGGTAAAAATCACCTTTAACAATTAATTAATTTTCATTAAGAATCTTTTTCAAGTTTCTCTACCTAGTTATTGGACTATCAAGCGAAGATTAAAGTCATTGTTTTTGCCATCAGAAAGAACTATCTATCAAAAGATTAGACTGTAAATTGCTCTAATACTGCAATATAAAGTGTTAGAAGTACAGCTTTTACAATACGATAATGGACTTTTGATTATTTGTACAAAACTGTAAATTTGCAACGCTTTTGTGAAAATCAAAAATCCAAAATTGTACAGGGCAGCAAGCCAAATAAGCATTTTTAGCCATTCCTGTCACGATTTTATCATATTGAAATAAAATTTCATTCCTATAAAAACGAAAAAGCAAATGAGTACCGCTTTTAACAAAACTAAGATTGTTGCCACAATCGGTCCTGCAACTAGAAGTAAAGAAAAAATTCTTGAACTGATCCATGCAGGTGTAAATGTTTTCAGACTGAACTTCTCTCACGATATTCATGAGGAACATGCAAAGGTGATCAACTGGGTTAACGAATTCAACTCTAAGTTTGGTCACAGTATCGCAGTATTGCAGGATTTGCAAGGTCCGAAAATCAGAATTGGTGACATCGAAGGTGGTGCTGTTGATATCAAGGAAGGTGAAGAACTGGTAATTACGAACAACCCTATCGTTGGTAATGCACAGAGAGTAAGCACAACTTATTCCAATATTGTAAAAGACGTAAAAGCTGGTGACAACATCATGATTGATGACGGTAACCTGCAAGTACGTGTTAAAGAGGTAAAAGGCAACGAGATCGTTACTGAAGTGACTTACGGTGGTAAACTGAAGTCTAAAAAAGGTATGAACTTGCCTGATACTGACATCTCAGAGTCTTCACTGACAGCAAAAGACAGAAGAGACCTTGACTTCGGTCTGGAAGTAGATGTTAACTGGGTAGCACTTTCATTTGTGCGTACTGCTCAGGACATCGAATATGTAAAAGACCTGATCAAGGAAAGAGGTTCTAACGCTAAAGTGATTGCAAAAATCGAAAGACCTGAAGCAATCAAAAACTTTGATGCGATTCTTAGAGCTGCTGACGGTATCATGGTTGCGCGTGGTGACTTGGGTGTTGAGATCAAAATGGAGGACGTTCCAATGATCCAGAAAGAAATCATCCGTAAGTGTAACCAAGCTGCTAAACCAGTTATCGTTGCCACTCAGATGATGGAAAGCATGATCGGTAACCCTCGCCCTACTCGTGCGGAGGCTAACGACGTTGCTAACGCTGTTCTTGATGGTGCAGATGCTGTAATGCTATCAGCTGAATCTGCTGCAGGTAAATTCCCTGTAGAAACAGTTCAGGCGATGGTGAAAATCATTACTGCTGTAGAAAGAAGCACTGACTCAATCTACCACAGAAACTACGAGTTCAATCCAGAACATGATACTTACACAGGTAACCTGATTGTTGAGTCTGCATCTGATATCTCTGAGAAAATGCACGCAAAAGCATTTGTAGGCATGACTGACTCTGGTTTTACAGGATTCAGAATCTCAAGACACAGACCGAAAGCCAACATCTATATCTTCTCAACAGACCAGCACTTGGCTTGTACGTTGAATCTGGCTTGGGGTGTGAAAGCATTCTTCTACCAGCCAAAAGAAGGTCAAGGTACCATGGATACTTTCTACGAACTGGCGGAAGTATTGAAAGAGAAAGGCCTGCTGGAAAAAGGTGATGTTTATATCAACATCGCTGGTGCTCCAATCGGTAGAAAAGAAAAAGTGAAGACAAATATGATGAAAGTAAGTGTGGTTAGATAAACCTTCTTATTTTAATAATATTTAACAACACTACAATAAAAGCCTTCCGCTTAATTGAGCGGAAGGCTTTATTGTGCTTGAAGTTTCTGAAGGGCAACGGGTTACCCCACTTCAATGCTAAATACCTCAACTTGGTATATCATACTTTGGCTTAAACTAAGTTAAATAACTGAAGAGTATTGTATACCACAGTATATTGACGATTGGAATATTCTATTTTCCTCTCTTTTTTTGTAGGCTGAATGAGCGACTTCCAAAAAAGTTCCTTATTTCGTCTTTATATCATTACAACACCAACAGATTGTTGCATGAAGATTTTAGATAAGTATATCCTGAAGAAATTTTTTAAGACGTTCTTTTTCGTAGTGCTTACGCTGAACGTCATTGTTTGCGTGATTGACTATACCGAAAAGTCTGATGATTTTATCAAGAACAACCTATCATTCAATGAAATCTTCTTTGACTATTATGTCAATCTGTTTGTTCACTGGGTAAGTACCTTGAGTCCTATTTCGGTATTTATCGCAGTAGTATTCTTGACAGCCCGATTGGCATCGCACTCTGAGGTTATTGCCATTCTGACCAATGGAATTAGTTTCCGTAGGTTCCTCTCTCCTTTTCTAATGGGAGCAACACTACTTGGTGGACTGACTTTCCTGCTTATTGGTTGGGTGATTCCGAAAGCTTCCAGAGACAAAGTGGAGTTTGAGGTGGCCTACCTAAAGCCTCCATTCTATTTTAATGAGCGTGATATACATATGCGTGTAGATGATTCGACTTACATGTATATGGAAAGCTATAATAACCGAATAGATAGAGGTTATCGCAGTACCATTGAAACGATCAGGGACAACCGCCTTTACAAGAAGATCAGTGGTCCACGTATCGAATGGGACTCAGCCAAACAACTGTGGAGAATGGATAAATATGATCTCTACACATTTGGAAGCAATGGAGAAGAAACGATGGTCAGCGGCAAAAACATGGAAGTTGACCTCCATGTCAATCCTAAATATTTTGACAATAAATACAAGCTTGAAGAAACACTTACCATTCCTGAGCTGAATGATTATATCAAGCAAGAAAAGCTGAGAGGTAATGTAGCGGGTATTGGTGTTTACATGAACGCAAAACATGAACGTTATGCCTACCCATTTGCGATCATTATCCTGACAGCACTAGGTGTGATTGTATCTGCCAGAAAGACAAGGCAAGGAAGTGGCTTCCTTATCGCAATGGGCTTTGTACTGGCATTCGTATATATATTGTTGGTTATCATGGGACGGAGTATCGCACAGGCAGGGTCTCTTGATCCAATGCTGACCGCATGGTTACCAAATATGCTTTTCTTCGGTATCACCTCAATACTCTACTATACCTTACCGAAGTAACAGGTACAAAAAGATCAATTGGAAAGCCCTTGCACACAAGATGTGCAGGGGCTTTTTGTTTAGCCTCAAAATTTATTTTCAAATGGAATGCAAATTTTGTTTGTTCTAATACTATCTTGCGGCATTTCAAAAAAGAGTCAGTGTTTTTTGAATTCTGACAATCCAATAGCACTATTTATAATAAACATCCAAACTTTCATCTCTAATGTTTAAAGATCAGCTAAAACTTCACTTTGTTGTGTTCCTATGGGGCTTTACCGCCATTTTAGGAAAACTGATTTCAATTGATGCGGTTGAGTTAGTGTTTTACCGAACATTTCTTTCAGCTATTGGGCTCGCCGCAGTTTTGGTAATGAGCAAGAAAAGCAACTTGCTTAAAATGCCTCCAAGAGCTGCTGGTAAACTAATCCTGACGGGGAGTTTAGTTGGCCTACACTGGATCACATTTTTTGCAGCATCCAAACTTTCGGTAAGTGTCTGCTTGGCGGGTATCGCAACCTGTTCCCTTTTCACGGCATTCCTGGAACCTCTATTCAAGAAAGAGAAAATCAAGTCCTATGAAGTAATGCTTGGACTGATTGTAATTGGAGGACTTTATGTCATATTCAGGTTTGAATTCGGCCATTCCACAGCATTGGGAATTGCATTGATATCCTCACTCCTTTCAGCAACCTTCTCTGTAATGAACAGTAAGTTTACAAAGGTTTACGAATCATCACAGATTACATTCTATGAGATGGTTGGTGGTTGCTTGGTTTGCATATTGCTGTTGCCAGCTTTCAAACACTATTTCCCATCAGAGGACGGCGTACTTTTACATATCCCAGGTCTTGAAGACATGATGTACCTAATAGTATTGGCTGGTGTTTGTACTGTATATGCCTTCTATACTTGTATCCATGTGTTGAAAAAATTGACTGCGTTTTATGTCAACTTGTCCATCAATATGGAGCCTGTTTATGGTATTATACTAGCACTGATTTTGGGAGAGTTCTTACCAGACTTTCAGGAGGAGCAGAAGATGACCTCAGGGTTTTATCTCGGAACCTTGATGATACTCTCTTCGGTATTGCTTTACCCTGTGATCAAAAAGGTTCAAAGATTAAGGGCTGCCAAGACAGCAGCTTAGCATATAAAAGAAAAGACAGGCTATAGGGCCTGTCTTTTTTTTGTCCATCGATTAAAGATGATATCAGCAATTATCAACGGTTGCCAGTAGCTAAACTCCGCAAACTCGGTATCGCTTATCTGCTTAAGAACAAACATACTGTCAGCATTGTCTGCGTCCACTTTTAGTTCTAGCAATTCTACTTCTAAAAAGGAAAAAGGCAAATCGTCTATCTCAGACAGTCCAATATCTTTGACAAACCTGTTGCGTGGAAGTTCTGCTGTTTCATCTTTTAGAGACACACCTTCTTCCAAAACTTTAGAAACAGCTACATAGGGAAAATACTTGTTACAAAATATCAAAAACTTATCATCATTCATTTCTACCAATGATAACATATAAGAGCAGTCGTAATCAGTTTCAAAGTCATGAAAACTAAGGATTTCAACTCCCTTTTGTCTACTGAGAAACAGCCTGAATTCATAAGGTTCAATATGGTTTAAAGGACTTACTCCCTCCTCTGTGAAGCCTGAGATATAAGTTGGGAGTGTAAACAAAGTAGATTGTTGGTGTGGTTGAAATGTATTCAATTGCTTTTTCATTTTTTATTTTAAATGTTCAGATTCAAGATAGCTGCAATTCAGCCTCGAATCTAGCTTTAATCTAAATGAATGCTTAATTTGCCGAAGAAAGGGTTGAACAAAAACTTGATTTAACAATATTTTCTGTGTGTTAAATATTCAATCTATTGTCAAATAAAATGGGGAAGATTTGAACAGTTTTATATCTGAAAAAACTGTTTTAAGAAGATTTGTATGGAAAGGCCTAAAATACTTTTTATCGTTAATCCTATTTCAGGGGCTTCTAAAGGAAAGGAAATTGCCTCTTATATCAAAACTCATCTTGACGGAACTGTATTGGATGCAGATATCCGATTTACAGAGGCTGTAAACCATGCAACTGAAATTGCAATTGAGGGGGTAAAAGAAGGTTTTAAGATTATTGCAGCAGTTGGTGGGGATGGTACCATCAATGAAACAGCAAAAGCCCTCAGACATACCGATACTGCCTTAGGGATTATTCCGATTGGTTCTGGCAATGGACTTGCCAGACATCTTGGTATTCCGTTGCAATCCAAATTTGCTCTCAAAAGATTGGTTACAGGGGAGACAAGAGTCATTGACAGTGGTATATTAAATGACGTACCTTTCTTTTGTACAGCAGGAACGGGCTTTGATGCCTATGTAAGCCACGTATTCGCAACAGCCACCGGAAGAGGTCTTAGCAACTATGTAAAGGCAGGTGTAAAAGAATACCTTCGTTATAGCTCATCTGAATATGAACTGATTGTCGATGGTGACAAGCTAACAGTAGATGCTTATGCCATTACCGTTGCCAATGCAGCCCAATACGGAAACAATGCCTATATCGCTCCTGAGGCAAGTACCAGGGATGGATTATTAAATGTGACAATCCTGAAGCATTTCCCAAAATGGAAAGGTATTCCGCTAGTAATCCGAACCTTTAACAAAACGATTCACAGGAGTCCACATGTTCTGACTGTGAAAGGTAAAAAGATTCAGATCAGAAAAACTGGTCAAGAAGATACAAACCTGTTTGTTCATAGGGATGGAGAACCTTATATGGCAAAGAGTCCACTCAACTTTGAAGTGGTACCTCAATCTCTGAAAGTTATTGTATAACAACCCTTTTTTCAAATGACACTACTACTTGATGAACCCAATGCAAAAATTATCCTCGAAGAGAAATTACAGTATATCGAGGTCAAATTGATTGGTGATGTTTCATATGAGGCATACCAGTTTGCATACGAACACGCCTTATCATTCATCATCCATCAGAACATCAAGAAATTGCTGATTAATGAAGTCGGATCTGCGACAGAATCAAAGTCCAGACTGTGGTTGATCAGTGTGTTCCTACCTCGCCTATTAAGCCGGGTTGGGTTGAAACTAGAAGTTGTCATTATAAGGTCAGGTAACCGGAAACTGAGCATCAGCCACAAGATTGTTGATGAGCTGATCGATAAGCTTAAAAGTAAATTCCACTTGAATGTGGTTCAGAACGAAGAGAAAGGACGTCAATTGTTGATTGAGGGTAAACGTTCGAAACAAGAAGATAAGAAGTCATGAAAGATAAATATTTCTTGCGGTTTATAGCTGTAGGTCTATTGATAGGTTTTTCGGGTGGAAACCTACTGTCTCAATTTGTATTCAAAACATCAGATGATAGACTGGTACACAATTCTGTTGTGTTTGTCACTGCTGTTATATTTGCCGTCATTGGGTTGGCAATTTATTACCGTGTCAGGGATATGGAAGAGAACAAACTAAGAATAGGCCTTGTTTGGGGTGTTACAGTTGCGGCGGCAGCTATTATGATCAGTCTTTATATCACAGGTATTTTTTTATGATAATAATAATAAGGTAAATTTGTATCGCTTTTATATAAAGTGTTGATCCGCAATTATCTATAGATGAACAATAAATAACTATGATTGAGATTCTTCACCAAAATCAATTTGTTCAACTGATTCTTGACAAAGAGATTCCGGCAATCTATGAGAAATGGATTGCACTTTGTAGACCTAATGAGTTTCGTGAGACATTAGAAAAAAAACTGGCTTTATACATCGAAAACAAGGATCGATTTGAGCAGTTGCATTGGATGGTTGACTTCCGTGGACTCCAATGGCCTGACCATGATACTGAGGTATGGTCAGTTAAAGAATTTCATCCTAAGTTATACAAGAGTGGTGTTCGGTTTATAGCATTCGTTGTACCGAGGGATATTTTTGATGAACTGGATGAGGATAGCCTGTTAGGAAAGTACGACAGAAATAAGGAAGTCTACCTTCGTTTCTTCAATACTTTTGAGGCAGCCTCTGACTGGTTGAAAAGGCCCCAATAAGCTGATATGAAAAAAATAGTACTGGCTTCAGTCCTTAAACCAGTTGACGACTGCCGGATGTATGAGAAGTTTGCCTTGACATTGGCTGAGGAACATCAGGTATATGTATTGGGGTATAAAGCGAGCGACAGTACATTTAAGCCAGCACACCATCGCATTCAGCATATAGAATTATTCGATTTTGCATACAAGGAAAGTGCTAGATCGAAAGCTTCCAAAGAGTTGCTGTCACAACTGCGTGTGATAGCACCCGATATTATCATCATCCATACTATTGAGCTATTACCTGCGGCTGTGATACACAAGATGAAGCACCCTCAGGTAAAGCTGCTGTATGATGTACAGGAAAACTACATTTACAATTTCTTATACCAGCCAATACATAAAGGAGTCTGGAAATACCTGCTGGCTACTGGCGCAATGGTCACGGAACTACTCGCTGCGCCTTTTATCAAACACTACTTACTGGCTGAAAAGACTTATTTAAAAGAGCGGAAATACCCTTCTTATAAATGTGTTTTTTTGGAAAATAAATTCAAAAAGCCACATCAAGAACTTTCCCATGTTGTAAAGCAGGGTCATAAAATTCAGTTACTGATTTGTGGAACATTGTCTACTGTTTTCGGCACAAAGGAAGCTGTGTTGTTTGCGATAAAACTACATGAGTATAACGCTGACATAATGCTAACCATAAGCGGAAAATGCGTAGAGCCTGAGTTAGCTGAATGGCTTAAGAAAACAGCCAAAACTTACTCTTTTATAAGCATGGATAATATTGATGCCCTATCAGCTCATACCGATATCATAATGGCTATGATAAGGGCTGACTTTGTTTTACTTCCGTATCAGCCAAACCAAAGTACAAAAAACTGTATCCCCACAAAGCTCTATGAATGCTTGGCAATGGCAAAACCGATGGTCATTCAGTCAAATCCACTATGGGAGCAAGTATGCAAACCTCATCAGGCAGCTGTATTTATTGATTACAGGAATTATGATCCCGAAGTAGTTCTTCATAAAATGCAATCACAAGAATATTACCCTGAGGGTGAAGTTTATGAGGCATTTTGGGATACTGAAGCGCCAAAATTGTTGAAAGTGATGTCGGATATGCCGTAATTCGCCATGTGGCAATTGAACTTGCCTTTTAATCAAATGACAAGCCTGGCAACTCTCAGCCAGCCAACACAGAACATAACCACCTTTTATGAACTATAGCAGGGCTGAAGAAAACTACCTGAAAACCATATATCACCTTTCCGAAAAAGGCGACAATGTTACTACCAATGCAATTGCTGAAGTGTTAAGTACCAAACCAGCATCTGTTTCGGATATGATCAAGAAGCTGGATAGTAAAAGGTTGGTCAACTACGTAAAGTACAAAGGGGTTACCCTCACAGATGATGGAAGGAAAATAGCGCTTTGGGTGATCAGAAAGCACCGCCTTTGGGAGGTTTTTTTACTTGAAAAACTGAAGTTTAACTGGGATGAAGTCCATGAAGTGGCTGAGCAGTTGGAGCACATTAAGTCAGTTCCAATGATTGAGCGACTTGATGAGTTTCTTGGATATCCCAAGTTTGACCCTCATGGTGATCCGATTCCGGATGCAAAGGGCAATTTCAATCATCAGGTTATATCACTCAAGCTGTCAGAGTGTAAAAGAGGGAGACAATATAAAGTAGTTTCTGTTGACGACTCCAACAGTACTTTTCTACAATACCTTGACAAGGTAGGAATTGGCATTGGTACAACGCTGAAGATTTTGGATGCCATGGCCTTTGACAATAGCTTGGAGATAGAAGTTGACAGCAGAAACAGAAAAATTGTTTCGCAGCAAGTTTCCGAAAATATCTTGGTATGTGAATTCCATTCCAAAGATTAGACTTAACAAAAACCATATCATTATGCTTAATAAAATTGACTTTGACCTACTGAATGACATTGTCTCAACTCCTGGTGTTCCTGGATACGAGGCGAGAATAAGAAACAGGATCATTGAGGAAATCAAGCCGTTGGTGGATGAGTTTTACACCGATAATATAGGTAACCTGATTACTGTCAAGAAAGGTACCAACAACCCTGATGGTAAAAAGGTGATGGTTGCAGCCCATATGGATGAAATAGGCTTTATGGTAAGCCATGTTGATGACCAAGGCTACCTGCGCTTTATTCCACTGGGAGGTTTTGACCCTAAAACGATTACCTCTATGAGGGTAATTGTACATGGTAAAAAAGACCTAGTTGGTGTGATGGGATGTAAGCCTATTCACTCAATGAGTCAAGAAGAAAGAAATCGTGTTGTCAAACTGGATGAGTACTTTATTGACCTTGGTCTTCCTGCTGAAGAAGTGAAGGAATTGGTAAAACCGGGTGATACCGTTAGCCGCCGTCAGGATTTGATGATGATTGGCAATATGCTCAATGGGAAGTCACTGGATGACAGAATTTGTGTCTATGCCTTAATTGAGATGCTAAAGCAGCTTAAGGAAGTGCCATACGATTTGTATGCTGTATTCACTGTACAGGAAGAAGTAGGCCTAAGAGGAGCGCATGTGGCTGCACACGGTGTGGACCCAGACTTTGGAATTGCATTGGATGTAACTGTTGCCAATGATATTCCAGGTATATCTCCTGATAAAAAGGTAACAGAGATGGGTAAAGGAGCTGCTGTCAAGCTGTATGACTCAGGTACTATCTGTGACTACAGAATGATCGAGTACCTAACAAATATCGCGGAGGAGAATAAGATTGCCAACCAAACGGAAATCCTACCAGCTGGAGGTACAGATACAGCTGGAATCCAGAGAATGGCTAAGAATGGCGCTATTGCAGGTGCAATATCCTTACCTATGAGGTACCTTCACCAAACCACTGAAATGGTACATGAGGATGATGTAAAGGCTATGGTAAATCTGCTTACAACCGCAGTTACCAATATCAATCAGTTTGATTGGGCCCATAAATAAGCTAGCTTACTAGCCACCCAAAAAAAGCTGGAGAATAAACTCTCCAGCTTTTTTTATTTTATCATAATAATATCATTCAAGTCCAAAGGCAAGACAAAGTCTACCTTATAAGGATAGGTTTTGTTATCTGATTTGGACAAGTTAAAACTCACTCCTCCATGCTCTGTTGAGGTAACAGCAGAAGGTCTTTGTTTCACATTTATACTGACCTGAAGGTTTGGTATTTGGATGTAAGTGAAATTAGCCAGAATCAAGGCGGTTGCATTTGAAGTCTCGAATATTCCTGTTTCTACGACTGGAGCTGATAGTTTCACCAAAGGCTTGATATGATTGACCCAATGGTTGATAAAGATTCTAGGGTTGGTGGGCCACTTTTCCCTTAATCCTTTCTTGGCAAAATTAGCGTCTTTGATATAAGAAATACCAGGTGTAGTGCCTGCATAAACTGCCTTCCCACTGCCATATTTGTTGATGACCAATGCAGGTCTGCCATTATTGAAACGTCCTTTTACTTCTGTACTTTTTAATGGTGCAAAATCAACCTTCATTCCTACAACACCAATCTCTACATATTCCGTTTTGACCTTGTCAAGGTATTCCAACTGGTTCAGCTCTCCCCTAATTCTGTACTTTCCTTTCTGTAAAGTGGCTTTAGGTTTCGGTGTAATGCCAAATACATTTGAGAGTCCATCCACTTCTTCACCAAACTCATTTCGGCTACCAGCCATACAGGTTCCATAGAGTAATCCACCATTTCTGACCCAGTCGTCAATTTTTGTCACTGCTGAGGTTTTAATGCAAGGGTCAGCGGTATAGAGCACTTCATAGTCTGATAACCTGCCAGCTTCAACATCCTCTTCGGAAAGAAAGTCAACCAGATACTGACCATGTATTAGAGAAAAGTACAGCCCTCTCCTTTCTAGCATATGCTGATACCCAAATGGCTGCCATAAATCTGATGAGATACTATACAAAATTGCCACCTTGGTCTTTCGTGTATGACCAGGGGCGATAATGTCTTCGGTCTTAGCCAATCGCCTTGTGATATCCACTAGCCCATAATATTCTCCTTTGAGATCAGACCAATAGTTTTCCGTACTCATGGATGTCGGCCCATAACTCCAAAAGTAAAAATGCTTGGCTCCTTGACACAAAGCAGAAGATGCTTTTAAACGCAAGTTCTTTTCATCACTTGGGGTTATCCAAGTAATGATTGGTAGCTTCCCTTGGCTTGCACTTCTGAAAATGGCAGCCTGAAAACCCAACAGTTGAAAGCCTTCCCATGTATAATTTGGACCATACATGTATTGTAAGCCAAGCCAGTCTTCAATACCTATCAGGTCTACAGCCTCCCGTCTTCCTATATCAAACCAGTCCAATGCCAAAGGCGATCCTCCCCAAGCCATATTGGGAGTCATTCCCATACCTAAACCAGTACCACTAAAATAAGGGTGATCAGCGATCAGTGTAGATGATACCATGGACGCTCCTGCTAATTGGTGAAGCGAAACCGTATATTGCCTTAATAAAGAAGTTGCTTTTTCCTGTCTGAAACGCGATGTATAATAAAAGATGCGATTGGCAAACTGCTTTTCCTTTACCTGTCTTTCTCTTAGGTCATTGGGCGTTTCTATAGGCACCACTGCTGAAAGACTGTCTACTCCCAGTTCATTTGCTGAAATCTGGTTATCAGAAAGCCATTGATGAAAATGTGTTATTGCTGCAGAGTCTTTGCCGATTGGAGGTCTACAAACCAGTTCATCAGAAAAATTAAAAGGTGTCCCTTTTTGAGGAATAACCTTACGCTTTCCTTTCTGATTGGGTAAAAGTAGGTCTTTCATCAATTGATAGGCATCTTCATTGGTTAAGGCGGGACTTACCTTTATCGCATGGGAATGTACAGGTTTCCTGAAGCCATACAGTTCATGGAATTTGTCTATGGTTGACGATACAGTATTAAAACCCAAGTATTTCAAGACCTGCGCTTCCTTTTCATTCAGTTCCTCACGTTGCTTACCCCAAAGACTGGTCTGGATAATCAGCTTTTCAGGAGTAACCATTTCGTTTCCTGAAATTGCCTTAGCCCACTCCAAATGCCTTTCTGTCATTTCAGAAGCTGTTTCCAGTTCACTGGCATCCAATTGTAAAGTTGGAGAAACCAAGAAGCTGGTCCAGTTTCCATTGAAAGTTTCCTCCATACGCTTTTCAATGCTCTTCTTCTCTCCTTTTTGGGTAGCCAGTTCTATAATGAGCTTCTTAGGGTTAAAGTTTTCCAGTCCATAAATCTGTAAGATGACATTGGGTAATTCTGACTTGCCTCCTGCCCTATTCAGGGATTTGTGGAGCTTTGCTTTAGGTAGTTCGGCCAGGTTAAACCATGGAGTCATTACATGGGTTTTATAACGACTATCTTTTCTTTTGTTGGCTTCTGCTGGTAAGAAAACAGTTCCTGTGTTCCAAGGGGATTCATGAAGTTTCGCCCCAATTTTAAGGTAATAGCTCGCCTGTTCTGGTGTCTCTATACTGAAGCGTACATAAACTGTTTTAGGTGCCAATAGATCGAAGGCTTTCCAACCTCCCCAACCTATAGCACTGAGAATTAGGATTGTGAGTAATGACCATGATAGTCTTCTGAAAAGTTCGTCTCGGGTGGTAGTTGTATTCAATTTGAAGTATAGTTTTGGGTAGCTGACAGAAAGTGATACTGACATAAATATCGGAATGTTTTTTCTGAAATTAGATAATGATTTGCCCAAATAAAAACCCCGCTTCCTATATAAAGCGGGGCTTCCCTCATTTCTAAGTTTTATTGAATTGGCAATTAATAAAGTACGTCCAAAGCCGTTTTATCACTTGCAGTGAAAGGACGGTCAGAACCGTCAGAACAAGCAAGCATCCAAGAGCCAGTTTCAGGAGTTGTAGGTGTTCCTGCAATATGGTTGGCACCTACATCTGAGGCACCTTCATCATCAGTAGAGCCACCACAGCTAAAACTTCTGTCCATATAGTCTGTGTGTCTGAACCCGATGCAGTGCCCCATTTCATGCGCAATAGTAGTTGTCAATGCTCCTAGATCTGTTACACCGTCATAGTAAGATCTTGTAAGCATAATTTCATTGTGTGGGTCTCCAGCAGCTGTAGGGAAACCAGCAGAACCCAAAATACCGAAAAAGCCATAGTACCAAGGTGAAGGTACAATGGAAATATCAGCACTACTTGAACTGGTAACACGCTGGAATGTCAGTGTCAGACTTTCCGCATTGTAGCGTGAAATGGCAGCGTCGGTAGCATCAAAATAGTTTTGCGAAAAACTGGTGCTCACATACACATTGATTGTACGTGGCAAACTTGCTACTAAATAATCTGTAGCATAATGCTCCTGATCTGGCATTGCCTTTACGGCAGACATTTTATCAAGCTGATCCATTGTCAGAACGATATCATTTTCAACGATGATATTGCCCTCATAAACGACCACTTGAAAATCATGCGTATTAAAACCAAGATTGTTAAGCTTGGCAATTAATTCAGGAGTAGCTTCATTTATAGGATTTACATTTGATTCTTCCTTTTCACAAGAAAAAAGGAATGATAAGGATAGGATAGTTAAAAGGGTTATTACCTTTTTCATGTATGTTTAATGTTTGAAAGTAAATAATAGAAATGAGGGGAATTTCTATATAAGCATAGCTGCTTGGAGCTATAGGTTTTTGTTGTTGAAAAATTGAATTGGATCATTATTTAATTATAATTTATTTATATCCGTTAACAATTCAAATTTATTGACTTAATATTCAGTATTATATGTATAAATATTCCGCTACCTTTTTCAAACCAACCTTGAATTTGCTTTAATTTGACCAAAAGCTATTTAGCTGAAGCTGTATTTGACAATCGCTTTCGGCATCACAATGATATACAACCAAAATAATTACCATGAGAAGGAATCTGACTGTAACAGGCAATAACCTAGATGAATTGGCAACTATGCTAACCAAAGAACTTGACAATGTGAAGAATACGCCCAAAAGCGCAGAAATCACGCTGCTGACAGCTGCCAATACAATTGTTGACTTTGCGGGGATCGGACAATTGCTGAATATTGTCACTAACCGTTTTCCTGAACTTGAATTGGAATTTGGCACTGGCGAGCATCAGTACGACGACATCTGCCTTGATATCGCCTGGCACTAAGCTTCAATCGTTATAAATGATAAAAGCTCTTTGAGGGTCTATCCCAAAGAGCTTTTATTATTTTATGCATGCCATTTCTATTTCAGCTTGGTAGAAACCTTGACTTCTTCATGTAATGTCCGGTGGACAGGACACTTATCAGCGATCTCAAGCATTCGGTTCCGTTGGGCTTCAGTAAGGTTTCCCTTTATTTCAATTTCCCGATCAAAGTGATCAATCTTACTTTGGTTATCAGCTTCACAATTTTCGCAGTCTTCCATATGGCTTTTTGAATGACTCAAATGGATATTAATTTCTTCAACTTCCAATTGCTTGTGGTCTGCATAAAGCCGTAGGGTCATAGCAGTACATGCTCCCAGTGCTGCTGTAAGATAACCATAGGGGCTCGGTCCAAAATCAAAGCCACCTACATCTTCGGGCTCATCGGCTACCATATAATGTTTTCCCACCAACATTTCTGTAGTATATCCTTTATCCCCAATACTGACGACTACATCCTTGTCTGTTTTCAGGTCTGGAGCTTTACTTTCTTCCTTGATATACTTTTTAGCCCAAGCAGCAATTACAGTTCCTGCATACCGTGAGTCTTCTGGATTACTCATCAAGTGATCTGCGCCATCCAGAGAGACAAAGCTCTTCGGATGATATGCTGTCTCATAGATTCTTGCTGCATTGGAGATATCAACGATTTTATCTTGAGGGGAATGCATCACCAGTAGTCCTTTTCGCAAATGCTTTAGTAATGGATACATGGCCTGCTGGTTCAAATCATCTATCAACTGCTTCTTAACCTTGAAAGGCCTACCTCCTATCCTGACAGTCGCTTCTCCTAATTGCTGAATCTCTTCCATCCCTTCTTTTAGCAGGTGCTGAACATGTTCAGGATCTGAGGGTGCACCTATTGTCGCAATTGCCTTAATGGAGTCCAACCTGCTACCTGCAAAGATTACAGCTGCTCCCCCTAATGAATGTCCTACCATCAGGGATGGCGCTACATAATTGTTTTCAAGAAATTTGGCGGCAGCAATTAGATCGTCGACACTAGTTGAAAAGTTGGTATCCGAAAAATCGCCTTCACTGTCTCCTAACCCTGTGAAATCAAACCGAAGAACCCCAATCCCATTTTGCGTCAACGACTGACTAATATTCCTTACTGCAGAGAGGTTCTTGTTACAGGTAAAGCAATGAGAAAAGATGGCAAATGTTTTTGGGTGTTGATCTACTGGAAGATCCAGTTTGGCTGAAAGTTGCTGACCTTCAAAGTTTGGGAATGATATGCTTTTGGTGTTCATATGAAGTGATCGTTTACAATAGAAATGATATCAGCTATAAGACAAGGCCTTTCCTAAATTGTTTTAAAAGATACGGATTACGAGTTAGAATATTTAGAGGATATCAAGTAATATTTAGTTGCAAGTTGCGACTTATATTCAATCTATTTGGATATAAAAAAAGTCCATGTAACCTGCCGTTACATGGACTCAATATTATGAGCATTAAGCTTTTATTTAATATCAAGTGTATACGGTAATCTTGCATTGACACCTTGAAGACCAAAAGCCAACTCCATTTGTTTATACACCTCATACATCGGTCCCAACTTATTTTTGAGACTATATTCGGTATAGTCATCTGCTAAATCCTCAAAAAGTGATTCAAGCAGGTTTTTCTCTTTCGGGATGTACTCTACTTCATAATCCTCTCCTACTTCTGCTTGCTCAGCTGCCAAAACAATTGCTTGTTCAATGCCGCCCAGTTTATCAACCAAACCGATACGTATGGCATCTGCTCCTGTCCATACTCTTCCCTGAGCAATTTCAAGCAGCGCATCTTTTGACATATTTCTGCCTGCGGCTGCTTTGGAAGTAAAACGCTCGTAGCCTTCATTGACATTCTGCTGAATAATGCTTTTCTCCTCTTCAGTGAAGTCATCCAACAAACTCATAAAGTTTGAGTATTTACCAGTAGAAACAGCATAAGTGTTAATGCCCATCTTATCCTCAAACAGGTTGGAAGGGTTAAGCGCCAATCCAAAGATGCCAATTGAGCCTGTAATGGTATTTGGCAGGGCTACAATCTTGTCGCATCCCATTGACATGTAATATCCTCCTGAAGCTGCATATGAAGACATTGACGCTATAATAGGTTTCTTCTCCTTCATCAATTGTACTTCATGCCACATGATGTCTGAAGCTAGAGCGCTTCCGCCTGGAGAATTCACTCTCAATACCACCGCTTTTACATCGTCATCTTCACGAAGCTTTCTTAGCCTATCAGCAATGTCATCACCACCAATCTGACCAATTTGACCTTTACCGTCGACAATGTCACCTTCACAAACCAAAACGGCGATCTTGTTTGAAGAGTGTGACTTATCAGCCTTCAGTGATTTCATGAATTTCTCTACCGTCAACAAGTTCAATTTACTTTCTGCATCTTGACCCAGTTTGACTTTTAAGTCTTCCATCATCTTGTTGCGGTAAGCCACTTGTGTAACCAGCTTGCTCTTAAGTGCATCATCTGGGTTTCTTACCAGCATTTCATCAGAAACCCTTTTCAGTTCAGCCCTATCTATATTTCTGGATGCAGCAACCACATCCAAATAATAATCATACATCGAGTTCAGGTAAGCACTGATTTGCTCGCGGTTGGCATCACTCATCTTGTCAGTTATAAAAGGCTCTACAGCACTTTTGTATTTACCAACTCTGAAAACTTCAGGTTCTACACCAATCTTGGCAAAGAAATCCTTGAAATACTGAAGTTCAACAGAAAGACCATTCAGCTCTATATTTCCAGCAGGGTTCAAATATATTTCATCTGCAATTGAGTTTAGGTAATAGCCGCCTTCTGACATATTATTGGCATAGCTATAGATAAACTTTCCGGACTTCTTGAAATCCTCTAAAGCTTCCCTCACCTCTGTTTCAATACCAAAACCGCCTTGGAACTGTCCACCTTCCAGAAGAATACCAGCAACCTTATCATCTGTTTTGGCTTGACTGATAGCATTTCTCAACTTGTGAAGTCCAAGTGTACCATTGCTAGTAGTAAACGGCAATGGAAAATCATCCCACGGAAGGTCATTGGCCACTTCAGAAACAGGCTTATCAAACTTGAGTACCAAAACCGTATTGTCTTTTAGCTGAACCTGCTCCTCAGCAGATCCAATCTTGGAAGCAGTTGTAACCAACATTCCTATTGCAACAACCACGATTAGGGCAAAGGCTACAAATACCCCTACAATTGTTGCAAAAATCGTCTTAAGAAAAGACCCCATATTCACATATCAATTAAAATGAAACATCATAAAAAAGTAGCATAGCTAATATCAATTGAAGCTTTTGGTTTAAAATCCAATTTGCCATGCCTCATTCTGAAATACAATATAACACTCTTGAACAATTAGATTTGAAAAATACAAAAAAACCATTTTTTAAGCTCCAATTTCAATGCCTATATTTTACACATCCAATTGTTATTATTAATAACACAATGCATTCATTTTAGGGGAATTAATGACATTGTTTTTTCCTTGAAATTCATTTTCACGTTTCATAAAAGATGCTATTTCCTATAAAAAAGATTTGAATATTCAAAAAGATTACATCTAGATTTCTTGCTTAACATAAAAGCATTTGTTAATTTTGGAAACAACAAAAAGTCAAATTTGGTAGATTATGGCAAAAAATCAATCAATTCTACTAGCAAAGAACATCAGATACCTGCGTCAGCAATTAGAACCAAAATGCAGTCAGGAAGCTCTTGGCAACATGCTGGATGCTACCCGCAGTGCCATCAGTTCTTATGAAGACGGGCGTGCCGAACCTAAGCTAGAATTACTCATAGAAATGGCAAAACTCTTCAAAGTAAACGTTGATGACCTCCTCAAAATTGATTTTGAGAAGATGGCAGACAAACTTTTACTGGAGAAGGAAAATACGGAAAATTATATTAGTGGCAGTAACCTGCGGGTACTTGCAATCACTACAGACGCTGACGAAAATGAGTCTATTGCACTTGTTCCTCAGAAAGCAGCAGCCGGTTACACATTAGGCTATAAAGACACAGAGTATATTAAGGACCTTCCTAAATATAACCTGCCTTTCTTGCCTAAGAACAAGACTTACCGTGCATTCGAAATCTCAGGTGATTCAATGTTGCCTATCACTAGTGGCTCAATCGTCATTGGGGAATACCTCACTGATTGGAGCGGTGTTAGAGACGGTGACCTTTGTATCGTTGCAACCCAACGTGATGGTGTAGTCTTCAAGAAGGTCTACAACAAGATCAAGGAGTCTAACACCCTGCTGCTAAAATCTACAAACCTTGCCTACGCTCCGTTTGAAGTGATGGCTGAAGAGGTTTATGAAATTTGGAAATTCGCTGCATATATTGGCAAAAGTTTCCCTGAAGACACTTCACTAAACCCAATGGGTGATATGAAGGAAGCCATCTGGAAACTACAAGATGAAATCCGTGAGCTGAAACGCAAACAAGGCGAAGAGCTGGATTAACGCAACCACCTTAACAAGAAGACGCAGTAAAAATATAGACACTGACCTGAAGTTATTTTTAAATAGCTTCAGGTCTTTTATTTTTGCGACCACATATATAAAGATCAACACAAACAGAAAGACTCTGATGAACATAGCAGCTGAGAAGAAAAAGAAGAATATAGCGGAATACATTGTTTTCATGTACCAGTCAGAAGACCTGATTAGGGCTTTTGATTGTGATATGACACAAGTTGATGAGTATGTCATCAAGCATGTACCTGCTAATGATGTAGAAAAAGTTGAGATCAAAGCTTGGTATGCACAGCTGAAAGATCAGATGGAAAAAGATGGTGTATTGGAACAAGGCCACACTTCTACAGTACAAAAAGAAGTTCAGACTCTCTCTGACTTGCACACGCAACTGCTTGCAGATGATGAGGATTATCAGAAGATCTATGAGGATGCAAAATCAGCTATTGAAACAAACCTTAAGGCTGCCAATGGCTTGATTACAGACGAAATTCAAATCTGCTTGAATGGTATCTATGGCTTGTTGCTTTTGAGAATGAGAGGAAAAACAGTTAACGAGGAAATGCAGCAACAACTCGAAAAATTTGGGGATGTGCTCTCCTACCTTTCATTCAGGTACAAAGAGATTTACAGCTAATATACTTTGAAGTAAAAAAGTCTGTTCTTGTTGCTAAAGCAGTTGCAAGAACAGACTTTTATTTTTAGTTCTTTTTTGATTTATAATACTTGATCAGCGCCTTGTTGATTTCCTTTACCAGATTTGGTCCTTCATAAATAAAACCAGTGTAAACCTGAACCAAGCAAGCCCCTGCTTCCAATTTTTCAATTGCATCAGCAGCAGAATGTATCCCTCCTACTCCAATAATTTTCAGCTTCTTTCCTGATTTCTCATACAAGTAACGAATCACTTCAGTTGACCTTTTGGTCAGTGGCTTACCACTCAAACCTCCAGCGCCAATATTCTCAACCATGTTCTCCGAAGATTTCAGGTTAGCTCTAGAGATCGTTGTATTCGTTGCAATTACTCCAGCAATTCCAGTCGTCTCAGCAATCTCAATGATATCATCCAGTTGAGAGTCTGTCAGGTCTGGAGCGATCTTCAGTAGAATCGGTTTTGGCGTAGCTTTTTGATTATTCAACGCCTGAAGCGCAAGTAACAGCTTTGTCAATGGTTCTTTATCCTGAAGCGCACGCAGGTTAGGAGTATTTGGAGAACTTACGTTTACTGTAAAGTAGTCAACGTGATCAAACAACGCTTCAAAGCACTGCTCATAATCCGAAACAGCATCCTCATTAGGTGTCACCTTGTTTTTACCGATGTTTCCTCCAACGATGACGTTACTCTTTCTTTTCTTCAGTCGCTCAACCGCTTCCTTTACACCTTCATTATTGAAACCCATTCGGTTAATCAGCCCATTATCTGCTTTTAAGCGGAAAATTCTTGGCTTGGGATTACCTGGCTGTCCTTTTGGTGTAAGTGTACCAATTTCAATAAAGCCAAAACCAAAGTTAGAGAACTCATCAACCACCTTAGCTTCTTTATCGAAACCAGCGGCAAGCCCTACAGGTGATGGAAACTTGATACCAAATTCTTCTCTTTCCAGCACTGGGTCTGAAACTTTGTACAATCCTCGAGCAATGGCACCTGCGCCTGGCAGATTCATCGCAAATTTGAGTGTATTGAAGGTGAAATGGTGAACTTTTTCAGGATCAAAATTAAAAAGAACGGGACGAATGAAGGATTTGTACATCTTTTCCAGAATGGTTTTGTTACGTTTGTCTGTTTGCTTTTCACCTATTAACCCAATTCACTATGGGATTTGGGAACGAAAGCGTAAATTTGCGCAAAAATACAATTAACAAGGTGTTTCTTCAAGCCTGTTGAAAGAATTATTACCGAAAAATCATATCGGCAGGTTAATGCATAAACTGTTTAAGTAATTAAAACACAAAACATAAGCACGCTATTTCGTTTCAAATTGAAGTGAAAAAATGAGGTGCTTTTGTAATGATAAATGATGAACAAAATGACAAATAAGCTTCCTGAGATCAGACTGGAGGACTATTTTTTTGAACTTCCGACTGAACGAATTGCCAAGTTTCCAAAAGAGAAAAGGGATGAATCCAAACTGCTTTACTACCAGAATGGAAATATTGAGCACCGCATTTTCAAGGAAGTAACCGATATTCTGACACCTGACCACCAGTTATTTTTCAACAATACCAAGGTATTGCCTGCAAGGCTCTTCTTTAAAAAAGAAACAGGAGCACTGATTGAAATCTTCCTTTTCAATCCAGTATTACCTTCGGCTGATATTACCAGTGCGATGGTCGCTGAAAGTGGCGCTGTTTGGTCATGTACCATCGGAAACCTGAAAAGGTGGAAAGACACACCATTGGTTACAGAACTGGATGTGGATGGAATACCAACCATTTTTACGGCTACTTTGGTAGACAGGGAAAAGAAATTGGTCAAATTTGAGTGGAATAAGCCACAGTTCAAGTTTGTAGACATCGTAAGTGCTGCAGGTGAGACACCTCTTCCTCCTTATCTTAAAAGAGAAGCGACGGTAGAAGACAGAAGTACATACCAAACGGTTTACAGCAAAAAAGAGGGTGCTGTGGCAGCTCCAACAGCAGGTCTTCATTTTACTGAAGAGGTAATTGATACACTGAAGCAGAAAGGTGTAAAAACCAATGAACTGACGCTTCATGTAAGTGCTGGTACTTTCAAGCCAATCAGTGTAGACAATGTGGTCGAACATGACATGCACAACGAACAGGTAATTGTGACCAAAGAAAACCTGGAAGCACTGATTGAATCAGAAAAAGTAGCCGCTGTAGGTACAACTTCAATGAGGACATTGGAAAGCCTTTACTGGTTTGGAGTTAGGCTGATGAAAGACAAGGACGCTAAGTTTGATATCCAAAAACTTGAACCATACCAGCAGGAAGGTGTGTTGCCTACTCGTAAAGAAAGCTTTACGACAATTCTGAATATCATGAATGAAAAGGGTCTTGATGAGCTGAATGGAGAAACATCCATTTTCATTATGCCAGGATATCAGTTTAAGGTAGTGGATACATTGATTACCAACTTCCATTTGCCTTCCACAACGCTTGTACTGCTTATCGCAGCATTCGTTGGTGAAGACTGGCGCAAAATTTACAATCAGGCTTTGGATAATGATTACAGATTCCTGAGCTATGGAGATTCCTCCATCCTTTTCAGAAACTGATCAGTTATAGGATAAAAGTTTAGGGTATTTAAAATGGTGCAAATTTAAATACCCTGATTTGATTTTTTAGGCAGTTGCAATTAAAGACTAAAACACTACCCAATCAGGATCACCATGAATGAATATAAGCTTCAACCACTGGTCAATATTGCCAGTATATGTGCCAAGAAACAGGTAAAACATGCTGTTCTGTCACCAGGCTCAAGGTGTGCCCCACTCTGCATGGCAATGGTTCGTCATCCGGAAATCATCACAAAAACCATCAGTGATGAGCGTTCGGCAGCATTTATTGCTATGGGTATGGCACAGCAGGACAAATCACCTGTTGTGATTGTTTGTACCTCAGGTACAGCAGCACTTAATTATGGACCTGCCATTGCGGAAGCATTTTACCAGAATGTGCCTTTGATAGTATTAACTGCTGACCGACCGGATGAATGGGTAGACCAACAGGATGGGCAAACGATACGCCAACGCAATATTTTTGAGAATCACGTTAAAGCCAGTTACCATTTGCCAGCGAGCTTTGAGCATCCAGACGCCCAATGGCAATATGACCGCACAATATCAGAAGCCATCAATACAGCAAATGCCTTTCCTAAAGGTCCTGTACATATCAATATTCCCATTAGGGAGCCATTTTACCCTGCAGTCGATGAAACCCTTAATTTTGACTATCCTGTAAAAGTGATAGAATCATTTGAGGCTACACTCGATTTTACAGAATCGCAATGGAATCTCCTTTCGGACGAATTGGTTGGCTATGAAAAAATTCTGATCGTTGCAGGACAAGATTCAAAAAATGAAGAATTGGCTGCTTCATTGGCACAACTCCCCTTCCCTGTCTGTGCGGATGTGATCTCCAATTATTCCTTCTTACCTAATGCTATCCGACATCAGGATGTATTCCTCAACAAGGTTGATGGAGAACTTACACCTGACTTACTGATCACTTTTGGAAACTCTGTTATTTCCAAAAACCTTAAACTTTACCTTCGTAAGCATAAACCTAAAGCACATTGGCAAATACAACCTGCCGGCAATGCTGCTGATACTTATCAGGCACTTTCAAGGATTATAAGAATTACTCCTGAGGTGTTTTTCAGTAAGCTGGCAGCTATGCCTTCCAATGATTTGAGAGAAACTTCTTACTTGAACAAATGGAAAAGGGAAGACAGTAACTATGATTTGGGCAAAGCTGAATTCTTTACAAGTCAGCCATTCTCTGAATTGGAAGCCGTTTCAACCCTGATTGATCAGTTGCCAGAAAGTACCAATCTCCATCTAGCAAACAGCATGTCCGTACGATATGCCAACTTTATCAATATCAAAGACAGACCTGATGTAGAAGTAATGGCCAACAGGGGCAGCAGTGGCATAGATGGTTGTACCAGTTCCATGATTGGACACTCTTTAATCAATGATAAACCGAATATCTTGATTACAGGTGACCTTGCCTTCTTTTATGACCGAAATGCATTCTGGAACAACTATGTCAATAAAGGCAACCAAAAAGTCTTGTTGCTCAACAACCACGGAGGTGTCATTTTCCGCATGATTGATGGGCCTGCAAGGCAACCTGAATTGGAAGAATACTTTGAGACATTCCAGCATAGTAATGCAGAACAGCTTTGCAAGGAATTTGGTATCCACTACATCAGTGCCAAAACAAGAGAAGAATATGAGGTCGCAATTAAGGAATTCACCTCTATCTCTGATAAGCCTTGTATCTTGGAAGTTGAAACAGAGAAGCAATTAAATAAAGAAGTATTTCAAGCCTTCAAAAAAATCTGATTCTTAAGCAGTTGCAAGTATAGACTAAACGACCTGACAGACTAAGTCAGGTCGTTTTTTTATGTAAAAAATATTGCGCAACTAAATAATTGCAGATATATTAGCAATCAAATAGTTGCGTATAAATCATGAAAACAAGAAGAGACGTATTTCAAGCAATAGCAGATCCTACCCGTAGAGCCATCATAATGTTGCTTGCTGTCAATACCATGACACCCAATGCTATCGCTGAGGAATTCAACAGTAGTAGACAGGCTGTCTCAAAACACATACAAATACTAACTGAATGTGAAATACTGACCCAAAAGCGTCAGGGAAGGGAAATATATTACCACCTGAATGCCAATAAAATGGAAGAGGTAGAAACTTGGTTAGCGCAATTCAAGAAGCTGCTGGCTCAACGATTTGACCAGCTAGATGAAGTATTAAGTAACCTGAAAACAACTAAAAAATGAACAGTGCAATCTTATTCAATTTTCTTGTAGACAAGGAAAACAACACCATCAAAGTGGAGCGCTCTTTTGACGCGCCGATTGATTTGGTATGGTCAGCTTGGACGGACCCTGAGATTCTTGACCTGTGGTGGGCACCTAAACCTTGGAAGGCTGAAACAAAAACAATGGACTTCCGAGAAGGTGGAAAATGGCACTATGCAATGGTAAGTCCTGAAGGTGAAAAGCATTGGTGTCTTTTTGAGTACAAAGAGGTCGTACAACCGCAAAGATTCTCAGGTTTGGACGCCTTCTGTGATGAAAATGAAAACATTAAAGACACCAAACCGAGATGCTTTTGGACCAATAACTTCACTGCTGAAGATGATAGCACGATGGTCCATATTGACATTAAATTTGACAAGCTGGAAGACTTGGAGCAGATCATCGAAATGGGCTTTAAAGAAGGATTCACTGCCGGATTGGAAAACCTCGATCAGTATATCAGTGCACAGTTTTACTTGAGAAAACAAAACAAGCCTGAACATAAGGTGAGAGTCGCTACATACGTAAATTTCCCTGGCAATACAGAAGAAGCTTTCGAGTTTTACAGATCTGTTTTCAAGACAGATTTCATCAATGGTATCAAACGCTTTGAAGAAGTTCCTCCCGATCCAAACCAGCCTCCAATCGCAGACAACATCAAAAAAATGGTCTTGCATGTTGAGTTACCGCTTATCGGTAATCATATACTGATGGGAACAGATGCTCCTAAAGAAATGGGCTTCAGCGTGACTTTAGGAAATAATATGCATATCAATCTTGAACCTGAATCAAGGGAAGAAGCAAAGCGCATATTTGATCAGCTTTCGGTTGGTGGCAATATCACCATGCCACTTCAAGATATGTTCTGGGGAGCCTATTTTGGAAGCTTTACAGATAAATACGGAATCAATTGGATGGTTAATTACCAAAACAATTAACAAATTCCCCTATTTAAAGACCGTAGTAAAGCACTACGGTCTTTATTTTTTGACAAAATTCCTATATTCGAGTCTATCATGATATAGGGTCTAGGAAACTGATTTTTTCTCCTACCCTTCTACTCCTTAGTCAATATTTTTTATACTAAAACAACTGATATGAGTAACCTAGAAGATCTAATCTCAAAATATGTAGATGAAGAAGACCCATCAAAACTGGATAAACTATTTGAGAAGCTACATAAAGAAGGAAGTCCTGAGGAAAAGGGCATTTTAGCTGATGGATACCTTTCTCATTTCTCCCAATGCCATTATGATTATATGTGTAACAAGTTCAATAACCTGGACTGGATTTGGGAAATGATGGATTGGATAGAAAAAGTAAAACTGCTGAAACCTGAATTTGAATCGTATCACTACTTCAAAGGACATGTATATGAAATGGTTTCATCTGTCAGTACTGAACATGAAGAAAAAGTAAAAAATAAGAAGTTGTGTATCGAAGAGTTTAGGGCACAACAAAAGATTGAAAGTGAAGATGTAACACTCCTGACTGACCTTGCTGAAAATCTTTTTAGCTACATGCAGCTAGTAAAAAAAGATGAGGAGCAAATGCTAAATGAAATCAAGGAACTGTATCTCGAAGCTTTGCATATAGAAAGAAAAGAGGAACATCAAAGCAGTTTTTACGGATTTAATGGCACTGCTATCAACCATTTTTTAAGGACATCCTACCAGTTATTGCCTTTACCTATTGGGAATGCAAAACAATTCCATCAGGATTATTTATCCTCATTTATGGAAGCTATCAAACCTTATATTCAACAAGAGCCTGAAATTCTTTTCCATTGGGCTGAAACCCTTTTCAGGATTACAGAATGGGAACAATATCCTAAAATTCCCTCTTGTAAAATCTCTGCTGAAACAATTGAAAGTATTTGGATAGAAATTGTAGCAGTAATGGATCAGATGACTGAGATTAGCTCTGTAGATGATCTTTTTCTAACCAGTGTTGGACACCTGTATGACAGACTTGCTCAAAAAGAGGAAAGTATTCCTTACTATCAGGTATCGGTGAAGTATTTCCTAAAAGCGCTAAAAATTAACGGTACCAGCTGGACAAATCCGCATTACGCCAGTAGTGCCTTACAAAAAATAGCATTGATTCATCTTCAGAATGGTCAGTTTGAAACTGCTAAAGACTTGTTGACTCAAGGTCTTGACATTTTTGAAGCGGCTCAAAAGAAAATAGATGACTTCCAATTGAGTATATACCATGCTGACTATTTATATGCTTATGCAGGTTTGATTGAGCAATTCAACAATAGGGCAACATTGATCAAAGCACAACAACAGTATGAAGAAAGTCGGGTTATGGGGAAAGATTTTTATACGAAACCTTATTATGGATTGGCAAAAGTAGCTTTAAAGCTTGGTAACAAATCTGAGTGTTTGGATACACTGAAAAAGTGTGGAGAGATATTCTCAAATGAATATCACACACATGATTTTAGTGATATAATTGACAAAAATGATTTTAAAGAGGTTAGAGAGGATATTTTAAAAATCATTGAAGAGATCAATAAGCAAAAATAGCCTATTGCTCTTTTACTTTTCAATCAGCGACAAACTTTCTGAGCATATGAAGACAAAACCTGCTAAAGAACAAAACTATAACTTCCCTGCCGAAACAGGTGATGGTTCAATCTTTATTGATGGCAACAAGGTTATCTATCAAATAAATCAGTCTGCTACGCCAAGCGAAGTCAATATATATGACTTGCAATACGCTTATCTAATTACAAGAAACTCGATGGCTTCCCTTTTTCTTTTTGACTTTCATCAACATTACATCCCTGCCAATTTAAAAGGTTTTGAAGCTGTTTACCGCTCGCTTTCTGCAAAGCTGGGTTTTAATGATGTCCAATTTTTTGAAAATGTTTTTACTAAAGAGGCAATCAAAAAGGAAATTTGGAGGAAGAAAATCAAAGCTAACTATCGTATTCTAGACGACTCGTACAATGATTATCAAGTTGGGTTTGAAATTCAATCAGCAGAAAAGGATTTTATTAATTGGGATACGACATATGAAGGACTTGTCAACAATCCGAATGTGCTTTTTGAAAAATCAGCTTATGGGCAGAACTTATTGAAATTCAAGCACCCTGTCCGAATAGGAAACCTGCTGTTGACTGAACTGTTTACCTATTTTGATAATGATCGCAAAGATGTTCCGATCATCGATTTTTATACAAACTGTTATGATAGCTCAAATACAGATATAAGTTACATTGAGCTTAAGAGACTTTTGCAAAAGGACTTTCCTTTACAACAGCAAAAGCTGGAGTATGAAAGGGCTGATCAAAAACATTTCTCTTTTGATGCCAATGGTGTCAAGATCTCATTGGTTTATACATATGACAATGGTTGGCAGTTTGATGGAGGAAATACTTTAGTGTTAATTAAAAATCAGCGTGAGTATCCCGAATTACTGATTAATAAGCACTATGAGGATATGATTGAAGTAAGTGATGTTTTGCTGATAGATGAAAATATCAAAGTCTACGCTGATTATAAAAGAAACAAGAAAGTGAAACGTCGACCGCCTAAACTAGCTCAAACTCCTCAGCCTTTGATATGGGTAGACCGTAAGAATAATTGTATAGGCTTTGCTGATACAAAATTCTGTCAAGTATTTGATTTTAAAGAAGTCGAATCACTTACAATTCAAAATGTATTGCCCGCAAAAGGTTCAGGAGGTGCGTATTTGGAAATAAACAGTGGAGATATAAAATATGTCGTCGCTAGTGGAAAGTGCCATGCATTCGATAATTATAAAGATAAACTCGAAGCTTTATTAGGATTGAAAGTAGACAAAGCACCTGAGTATTATGACTGTTAGGTTCTAAAAAAAGCGTCCGTCCACTCAATTAGAGTTGACTGACGCTTTTTTCTTCTTAAAGAAAATCAATTTTCGTGAAGCATTTCCTGATCCTTAATATGTATTCGCTCCCCTGCCTGCCAATCCTTTAACTCATCTCGGTAATACACATAAGCACAACTCGCAGGTGCTTCAAAATGTCCTCCAATTTCAGCTCTTAGGTCAAGGTTAATTTCTCTAACTTCATTAGGAGACATACCTGTAAAATAGAAAACGATATAATTCTCAAAAATCTCCACAAAGTCTGCCTTGTTTTTCTCTTCCAGTTCTTTCAGTTGCCAAGGTTGAATGGAAAGTCCTGAAGGAATTCCCACTTTCGCTACAACCATTGGTAATCCAAAACTTTTCTTATTTGTAATTACAGCAGACAAACGGCTGGTATTACCAACAAGCGAATTACCTTCCAATTCGGTTTTTAAGCTTACCTCACAGGACTCATTGGATTGTGGCGTTCTGGTATTCCAACGGCTATCAAAAGCATAACGAAGCGAATCTATTCCCTTTAATTCAATCCGAATATCCTGCTTACCTGATTTAGTATAAAAAGCTTCCAATTCACTCAATACAAGGTTTCCTCCCCTTTTGGCTGCAATTGCTTTTGTCAGTACTTGCCGATCATTGATATACACAATCATTTCACCTTCCTGAGCCGATTGGGTTGTATACTTACTGTATTCAGTCAAAAACTCTAATGCCAGTATTGTAGATTGTGTAGCACCATAGCGTCCAAATGTTCTATTCTTAAGCAGATAATCCGCTACGTTAGCTATCTCAGGCATATAATGGTCAGCCTGACGAAGCATAGCCAATCCTCCCAACGCTGCTATTTCAATCTGTAAGCTTTTACCTCCACTTTGTGTTATAGACACTCCTGAGAGGCTATCCAGTCCCACCTTTTTGACTGATTCAAGGTATTTATGCATCATAGCATGCCCATCCTGAGTTTTGCCTAACAGAAAAGCTGCATTTGCCATCAGTGCCATTCTGTAAGCATCATCATCCTCAAACGCTTTCTTATAATTATATACATACTCTTTTTCAATTCCTGTCTCACCAATACGTGCCATCACATAAACGATATAAGCATTGGTGGTTTCAGTAGTTGCCCTGCCAAAATGATCATATTTACCTTTTGCTTGTTTAAAGCTCCCTTTGCCATCCTTGCGGCTCAGCAGCCATTCTTTTGTTCTGTCAATCATTGACTGATCTACCCCATGATAGAATGGTTGCATCTCGGTAAATTCCAATAATCCATAAGCTGTAAGGGCTTCATGAGGAGGTGTATGCCCAAACCATTCAAAACCTCCTTGATTCGTTTCGTAAGCAATTAATCTATTGTATCCATTCTTAATATATTGAAGGGCTTTCTTCTTTACATCCGGGTCATCATAACCTGTCTGTTCCATCAGTCGAAGTGCCATCAGGTTAGGGTAAGTAGCGGATGACACTTGCTCAAAACATCCGTATGGTTCCCTGATAATGGCAGCAACACCATCCATCAGCTGATCCGTCATATTACCAAAAATGGTAATGTTTCCTTCAGGTGTATGCTTAACCGGATCATTCAGGTCAAACTGGAAATGAACATTAGGTTCACTGCTGTTGTATGAAACGATACTTGGAAATCCCTTTGGCTTTACCTCAATTGGTTGTCTGACAACATCTGAAAAACCTAAGCCTTTTAGTGACACAACCAATTCTCCTTTTATCGGGGAAGTAGCTACAGCCTTATAAATCACTTTTTTGGTTTCATTTGGCTCAATCTTATGAATATATTCAGGATCTCCCAATAAGGTAAGAGGGCTGTCTACATTCAGTACACCTGTAATCACCTTCTCTGTATTATTCTTTAAAAAAAGAGGAAGGTAAACCGTATCTTCCATTGTCAAATAAGCCGGCATTTTCATATCTAATCCAATTGGCATTTGTGAAGAGAAGGTATGGCTTTGTCTCCCTACATTACCATAAGCTCCAATACCTTCAGCTATAGCACGGAAAGTGGTCACTGCATCTGAATTATAAAACTTCACTTCAGCTGTTCCTTCATTTCCTGTTTTAAGGTTAGGTATCCACATGATCGTTTCGCGAAAATCCGTACGCTCAGGGGGTGTATCCGTTTTAGTGTATTTAGGCATGTAAAATTCCTTTACTGCACTCAGTTTTCTGCCGGCCTTCATATAAGCTAGTGCATAACGGGTTCCAACCTTAATATTCCTGCCATACAGCTCATTTTTAGTATTGATAATGATGACACCGCCAACCGCTCTACTTCCATACAATGCAGTCGCTTCTCCACCCTTGATGACTGACACAGAATTAATCTCATCTGGTGAAATTCCATACAACTGATTTGATGCGACAGGCAGACCATCCACTACATATAATGGTTCATTTTGAAATCCTACTGTACTTGATCCTCTCACTCGGATAATAGATGCATTACCAGCTTGTGTGATACTAACACCCGCTACTTGTCCTTGTACAACTGAACCTACATCTTGTATGTTACCATTCAGGTCATCTGCCATAACCTCGACAACACAATTTGTTAAACCTTTCTTTCTTTGTGTACCATAGCCGATCACTATCACCTCTTCAAGGTTGGAAACATCTTCCTGCATCTGCAAAGCAGGCATTGCCATTACCTTATTCTCAGCAGCAACTTTATCTAGTTCGGCTTGTGGCTCGTCTGCCATTTCTTTTTTGGTGATAAGAATTTGTTGAGGTAAAGCTTGTTCAATCTCAAGTTTAGAGTTTAGTTCCTCTATCTCCTCCACAATTCCCTCCTCTGTCAGTTTAATCATGACATCTTGTTCCTTAACCCCTTTAGGTAACTCAGCCAGAATATTGATATCAAGAGAAGGGTTAACACCCACAAACATAAACCGTCCTTGCTTATCTGTTGAGATTTTCAGTGTCCGCCTTTTGCCACCCATTTCAAATAGCTGAACGGTTGTTTCAAGTGGCTTTTGGGACTTTGTATTAATCACCTGCCCTGCCACAACTCCTTCCTTTTCTGCCGAATACTTGAATTCGTGCTTTTCATCTAGTATATCATCCCAAGTATACCTTCTCCATCCATGCGTAAGCATTACGTATTCCAGTGCCTTTTCAGCTTTAGGTTCTTTTGGATCAAAATAGAATGAAGGTTCTTCTATATCCCCTTTCAGTTCACTTCCCATCAGAAGCCATGAAAGAATATTGTGTTGTTTATCATCCGCTACTGTAAGAAGTTTATCATCTACTACAGCCAATGACAAGGATGCAGGAATCGGTTTGCCTGTTGCATCAGTAGTCTTGACTTTCAAGGTGATTTCTTCACGAGGGGCATATTGTGCCTTGTCCGTCTCCATAGAGATTTGAAGCTGACCATCTCCCTTATTGAAATACAGACGTTCTGCTTGAGGTTTACCATCTTTCTCCAATAGTGTAACCTGCAATACACCGGTTGGCATTTGTTTCAATAGCACATATGCTTCATTCTCCCCTTTATTTGCCTGATAGGTTTCTGAATGACAAATTAAGCCTGCATGCCTGACCAAGAGATGTACATCCGTATCAGAAGGGCTATGATATACTACCTTTAGTGTTTGTTTCTCTCCTTGCTTGACTGCCAGACTAAAACCTTCATCCATCACAGAAGGCATTGTATATTTCTTGTTGATGCCTTTTGGCTGTGTAATCTTGGCATAATAGTCTTCCCCTTCTTTAGGCAACCACTCAAAAGCCCCCATTCCCTGATGAAAACTTTCGAAGCTTGTCAGGACATTCCCCTCACCATCCATCAGGACACCTTTGATGTCAGCCGGTTTACCAAACTCATTCAGTGCCTTAAAGGCTACTTTCCCTTTTACACCTGCCACAGCATTGCCACCTTCAGGGAAAAACTGCAAGTCAATATCATTCAATACAATCGGGATAGAACGTGATATGGCTTCTACACTTCCCTCAAAACCTATTTGCGCATTCAATAAACCATCATTGGTAGTCAAGTCAGTCGGTAACCTGAATGTTAGTTTAACCTTTCCCTCCTTATTGGTCATTGCAGTCTGCTTTGCTTGCGGCTCCCCGTTAAGCTGGTAAGTAAAGGAAACCTCTGTATTGGCTAATGGTAAATCATTCAGTGTTCTGATATCAAGATCAGCTGCTACTTCATCCCCAGCACCATAAACTTCACGCTCAAAGTCCAGTTTCATCAGCAGTCTCGGTTTTACAATCTTGATCACTTGCAGCTCTTTGGTGTATTGATCCCTGTCTTCAAAGTTTTTCATCCAAAGGGTATAAGCTTTTACCTTGTAATTACCACCCACTTCATTTTCCCTTAAATCAAAGTTGCCTTCAAAACGTCCTTGCACTACCTGAAGTGTCAGCTTTTTACTTACATTCCCTTTTGGATCTAACAAGTCAACGTACACTATATCGCTGATATCTGAAGCATGCAGATCTGAGCCTTTCCTTAGATACCCCGAGAGCCAAATGGTTTCACCCGGCTTATAGATAGGCTTATCCAGTTGCAGATACACTTTCTCCTGTGGTAACTTCTCATTATACCGAGAGATGGTATCTTTTATGTCTTGTAAAGTGTATTGCTTGATGATGGGTACTGCTGATAGTAGCAGCAGACTAGATAGCAATATTGCAGTGCTTAGTTTTTGTAATAGGTTCATTGGTTTTTGGATTTATAGCGTAAATGAAAGCTTAAACTGGATAGTACGCATTGATGGGGTATTAAAATAGTCTATTCCCATTCCTGATGGTTGTCCCAAAAGTGATGTTTGAGGGTCTACGCCTGTATAAGGTGTCCAAAGCAATAGGTTCTCTCCTACTACAGATACTTTCCATGCTCTTATCAGTTTATCATCAGACTTATTTGTAATGGAATAACCTAATGAGAGTGATTGAAGTCGAACCCAGCTTCCATCCTCAATACCTGCCTCACCTACACCTTCAGGTCCGTAACGTACCCAACGGTTACCCTCCAATCCATTGGCAGGATCAGCAAAGTCTACAGCCATCTGGTTGGGTTCACCAGTTTGTGTGACACCATCAAAAACATATCCTGTGACTTCGCGTTGCTCCCCTGTACTGGCAGACCTCCCCAAATAATCCAGCATCTGCCTTGTACCATTCCAAACATCTCCTCCATGCTTGAAGTCCCAAATCATATTGAATTGCCATTTTCGATAGGTTAAAGACGTGGCTGACTGTATCACCCAATCTGGATTTGGATCACCGATAATTCCCACCTGATCACTTTCCATAGTAAAACCTTCACTGTCTATCACCAGATTTCCAAATGCGTCCTTTTCAAATCGTGTACCTACCAGTACACCCAAAGGTTGCCCCTCCACGATATACTTACCGATATTGGTAAACCCTGCCAGTTGTTGCCTTCCTGATGGGTTATAAACTTCAGAAACCTTTGTCCGTGCACGCTCCCAGGAGACTTTTTGCTTCAGTTTAAAATTCTCTTTATAGTTGAAATTTCCCGCAAACTCCAAAGAAACCTCCCAACCCTTATTCTGATAAGCGCCTACATTTTCATACTGTAACAGCTGCTCTTCAGACACAACAGGTGCCAACATATTTTCTACCTGATAATGGTAATTGGAAGCTTCCATAGTCAAAGACACAGCACCTAAACGCACAAAAGAACGGAAGTTCAAATCAAACTTACCATACTGTTCAGGCTGAAGCCCATTCGCTCTCCCCACTTCCTGAGTTGGATAATAAGTATTCCAATCCTGACTGCTATAGGTCATACTATTGGCATAAAGTGGATTTGCCTCTAAAGCCCATTCCTGATAAGATCGATAATACCCCAAAGAAACCTCGAAAAAGTCTGGGCTTGAAAATGGGTCTACATACAATCCTGCTAGTTCATCCAGGATATACAATGGATGTATAGTCGCCTTTGCATAAGGTGCCCAAGGTTTCCACTTCCCTCCTGAAAATGTATTGGAATGGTAAAAAGTATTACCCAAACTTAGTTGGATATCAAGGTAATCCCATCTCAATTCATTTCCCCATTTTAGGGAAGAGGACTTCCGCTCCACATAATCACTGTAAGCCCTACTCTCTGATATATTTTGCACCCCGTAATCCCGAAGACTGGACTCAAACAGATAATGGAGAAGTGTTTCATAATGAAATTCACGATAATAATCCGTAAACTCTTTGGAAATCCCACCATCAGCATTCCAGTACTGGAAATCCAAATTCCGAGAAATATCGTCCGTTCTGGCAAATGAATTCACATCATAACGCTGATCCTGCCACCTACGCTGATAGGTAGAATTAAGCATAAACTTCCATTTCTCAAGATGATATGACAATCCAAGCCCTGCCATATGTGAGTTATACTTCTGCAAACTGAGGTCATCTTCCATCATTGAATAGGGGTTTCTACTCCATCCTGCTGCATAGGTTCTATATGGTTGTACAGACCGAACATTCTCATCTTTGTTATGAAAAGTAGGTGGTGTGGTAATCAAGTTAAAAAGCAGTTGCTGATAATTACCATTCATTGGAAACCATTTGTCTCTCTTTTGACCATAATAGTAATTGAAATCTGCTTCAAAAGCTCTTTTCCTAATTCCCAAGTCAAAGGATAAATTATCATTTGTACGCTCTGAAGGCTTTATAATCCCATCTATCGACTCATGACTATAACTACTCTTATAATTCAGTATTCCTGCTTTACCATTTAGGGCTAAATAATGACGGTGAGAAAAAGAAGGTTTGAAAAGATCGTAAGGATCATAAGTCTTGGCATTACCTCCTGTTCCAACAGATTCCAAACTACCATTGACATCATAAGGGTATGAACTACCATCATATCGTAACTGACTTACCCTTGGTCCCCAGCTGAACATTTCTTGCTGGTCTCCGCCCTTCCATTGATAAGAGCCTTCATTAGGGCTACCCTGAGCAAAACTATCCTGTAATTTAGGAGCCTTTCCTATCCACCCGACCTTTGTACTCAATCGGTACTGAAGTGTTGGTATAGTATACTCCTCTTTCCTTTTAAATGTGTATTTACCTTTATGCTGTTTGTATTTAACTTCGTAATTAGATAGTGCATAACGATTAAAAATATTATAGTAATCAATCGGTACATAGGTCGGAGATGAGTCATCCAATACCCCAATCCCCTTTCCTGAAGATGCCGGAGATACTGAAGTCTTTTTTTGCTTTACAGTAGTGACAGTAGGTTTAACTATTTCTACAGGAGAATTACCAGGTACAACAAACTCTCTCGTTTTATACCCAACCAACGACACGACAATGGTTGCTCCAACAGGCGCTGTAAGCTTATAATGTCCCTCCATATCAGTAACAGTACCTATATTGGTTCCCTTTATAGAAAGTGAGGCTCCAGGCATAGGCTCACCATTGCTATCTAGCATTATACCCTCCAGTGTTCGGTCCTGTCCAAAAGCAGACAAAACTCCCATCAAAAGGAGACATAAAAAAGTAAGTGTTATTCTCATAAAAAATTCAGTTGTTTAATTGGTACAATAAAATAGCGAGAACCATTCAGAATTAAAAAAATACCGTACTGATAGGAAAAAAAATAACTATTAAGGATAGTATTCTGCAAAAAATCACATCCTATAAACTTTCACAAATGGTGGTAAAATAACTTAAATACTAACACTATACGACTGATTTCAGGAAACCCTGACTTGAAACAGCAGTTCAGCAATACTGTCACCCACAATTATTTCAGTTCTAATATGGAAAAAGGGCGGTTTATGTTGAGCTTCAAATATAAAATCAATAAGATAATTGAGAAGTCCTAAGATTAATTTTTAAAACAATTGTTTATTAACTCTCGTAAACTAAAGAGAATATTTTAACAAAATAAGCTTATGCAAAACCTAAAGACCTCTAAATATTTAATTTTGCTTATAGCAGGACTGCTAACTATAGTTTCTTCTCAAATATGTTCCCACTATTCTGAAATTTCAGACTTCAGCTACGGAATATTTATCGGAACAGGAAGCGGTATGATGATATTAGCCATTTACCAAAAAGTGAGGGCCCAGCTTGACTGATTAAAATAGACTAAACTAAAACACAAACATGAAAAAATTTGAATACAAATTCGTGATGATAAGCATTGCTCACCTCAGTAAAAAAAGCTTCCGACTAGAACTTGATGAAGCTTTCCAAAAATGGGGCAATGATGGTTGGGAGCTGGTTAAAATGGAACCAATCCCTTCTGATCATATCATGTTTAGAGATTCTAAGACTGATGAATTTTTCACTGTTTTCAAAAGAGAAAAAGCTGAATAGATTTACAATACCATGTCAACTATCCCCTAATTTTATTAACCCATTTACCTCAAACAAAACTTTATTTTTCATTCCCCTTTATAGTAAGATGAAAAAAGTATTAATACCCTTATTTACCTTATCAATCCTATTTGGTTGCAGTGATACTGACAATAAACAAACCATGGATCAAACTGAAAAGCTAGTCCAACGTTTGGATGGCTCACAGATAACATATTCGAAGCTAGATCAAAAGGTTCAGGAACTTGTAGATACCGCTCATGTTTCTGGCTTTACACTAACCATCTTCAATCACGACACAACCATTTATCGAAAAGCATTTGGTTATGCTAACTATCAACAAAAAGATAGCCTGCATATCAATCAAGTCTTCTATGGTGCATCATTGAGCAAATCCGTTTTTGGATACCTTGTAGCACAACTTGCCAATGAAGGAATAATTGACTTGGATAAACCTTTACAGGACTATCTGGACACTCCTATTCCAGAGATGGAATTTGAAAAAGAATGGAGAGGTTTCAAAAACTTGGAAAACGATAAAAGGTATCAGAGAATCACAGGCAGAATGTGCCTTTCACATACCACTGGGCTTCCAAACTGGAGATGGATAAGTCGGACAGGTGTTTTCACCCCAGAAGGTGATATTCATTTTTACTTCGACCCAGGCACTCAATACAGCTATTCTGGTGAGGGAATGATGCTATTACAATATGTAATCGAAAAAATTACAGGAAAAGGACTTGAAGAATTAGCTAAAGAACGTGTCTTTAATCCATTGAACATGGATATGACCAGCTATTTGTGGCTACCACGTTTTGAAAATGAATATTGTAACGGTCATACAGTCAAGCAAGAAGTTATTAAAAAAGACATTCCTGATGAAGCGGCTTCTGCTGGATCAATGGAAACCACTCCTCTAGACTACTCAAAGTTTATGGAGCATATTCTTTCCTTGAAATCCAACGATTCTCCTATAACAAACCTGATGTTCAAGCCTAATATCAGTATTGATTCAAAACAACAATTTGGCAAACATTCAATAGAAAAAACTGATGAGAATAAGGATATAAAATTAAATTATGGATTGGGATGGGGAATACTCACAACCCCTTATGGAAACGGATATTTTAAAGAAGGCCATGGAGAAGGGTTTCAACATTATTCTATCATCTTCCCTGAAAAGAATATGGGAATTCTGCTAATGTCTAACAGTGACAATGCAGAAAGTATTTTCAAAGAAGTATTGGAGGTTGGAATTGGGGATATTTATACGCCTTGGTACTGGGAAAACTACATTCCTTACAATGACGAACCTGAAAGGTCTATAGCCAATAGCCATAATTAAAAATTATGAGCTGATTCTAAATCCAACGACCAAGACATCGTCTACCTGTTGTTCTTCACCTTTCCAATTTAAAAATGCTTTTTCAATGTTAGATTTCTGTAAATCCATAGGCAATTCTGCATTGTTATACAAAAGCGTTTTTAAGTTTTTGGAGAGGTACTTTTTCTTTAATGGTCCTCCAAACTGATCTTGGAATCCATCTGTAAAAAGAAAGCAGGTAGTCGGTTTTTCTAGTGAAATGGTGTGATTTTCAAATTCCAGATCTTCTCGATAAACATCGCCGATACTCTTTTTGACACCTCTTATGATTTGGTTTTTGCCATCTTGTACATAATGCAATGACAACCTAGCACCTGAAAAAGTCAAGGTCGACGTTGAAGTATCTATCACACAGATCGCCATGTCCATTCCGTCATGTGTTGTCAGTTCTCTTCCCTTATGAGATAATGTTTGGTTGACTCTCTCATGGACTATACTTAGCATCTCAGCAGGTGATAAAATCTTATCCACATTGACGACCTGATCCAAAAAAACATACCCTAATACTGACATAAATGCACCCGGTATCCCATGTCCGGTACAATCTGCTACAACTACAACCTTGGCAGAACCCTGCTGTGCCATCCAGTAAAAATCACCACTGACAATATCTTTAGGCTGATAAAAAATAAAGCTTTCAGGTAAAAGCGACTGGGTCTCACGTTGGTCAGGAAGTAGTGTATTTTGTATTCTCTCAGCATATCGAATGCTTTCAGTAATAGCGGCCAATGATTGGTCAATCTGAACTTTCTGCACTTCTAGAAGCTCTCGCTGCTTTTCCAACTTTAACCGTTTATATACCGAGGATTTATATGCTACCTGATGATTGTATCTCAATATGGCTACCACTACTATGATGATGAGCATGGCCATCATATACACCGTTACTCTCCAAACCCAAAAGGTTGTAATATCACTGTGAAATACAATCCATTCCTCCTTCATATGGCTAATAAGGTGCAAGGAAAAGGTTACTACATAAAAAAATACCATCCATGGCAAAAAGGTTTTCCACCTTACAATTGCCGCAAAAAGCAATGCAATCATCAGTTGGACATAAGGTACGACTCCCTTATGCCCATTATTTAACATAAATTGAATACAAACTGAACATGTCAGGTAGCCCACAAAGAGATAATTAAGCTTTTTGTTAGGCTTCTCTTTACTTGACATCAGGAAAATAGTTCCCAATACAATTATATCGAATACTGAAAAGTAAAATGAGAATGAAGACGTATAGCCCTTGTAGATAACAGAAGCCACAATACACCTAATAAAATCAACACTGAAGCATATCAAACATGAGAATCTGAATATTCTTTGTTCAAATTTTAAGAAAGTTATCATTTTGCTTGTGTATAGTATATGATTGATACCCACTACATAAACACAGATTCATCTTTAATCTCTCCATCTTGGCTATCTTATCTAAAAATCCCTACTCCACTACCCCAACAAAACTTCTACAAGCGTAATGATAGCCCCATTTATTTTTAGACAATTCACCTTACTCTCTAATTTCCTGATAGATTGATAGTTTAGGACTATACATGTTACTAACTTTCCAACTAGCATTTATTGAAATTACTAACACAAAAACTAGCTAAAGGCTTATTCCAAGCCAGAATAAACTAACAAACATGGAAATGAAAAGTGAAGAGTTTGAACATAAAGTTCTTGAACTTTCTGTCAATGGTATATATGTGTATGATATGATAAAAGGAGGTTATGTCTATATTAATAAGCAGTTCACCAAAATGACAGGTTATGCTATTGAAGAGATCAATAGCATCTTAGATGAAAGTTTCATAAAACTATTTCATCCTGATGAAAAGGAATCCGTGATAAAGCATTATGAAAAAGTAGCCAATTCAAAAATTGGAGATATTATAGAAACAGAGTATAGAATAAAAAAAGCTGATGGTTCTTGGATGTGGTGCCTTAGCAGAGATGGAATTTTTGAGGTAAACAAAAGTCAAAAAGCCACTAAAATTATAGGAACGTTTATTGACATTTCTGAAAGGAAAGTAACGGAAAAAAAGTGGACTGAAAACAATAAGAAGTTAAAACAAATAAATAAGGAGTTAGACCAGTTTGCCTCAATTGCAAGCCATGACTTACAAGGTCCTCTCAATACAATCATTACACTTGTTGATCTGATGATCAATACCTACAGTGACTGGCTTGATGCGGAAGGTCTTAAAACTCTAAATTACATATTTGAGATATCTGCCCGCATGAGTCATCAGATAAAATCATTGCTGAATTACAGCCGGATAGGTACTCAGAGAAAATTGACCATGGTTGACTGCCATCAATTGGTTAAAGACATTGAGCATGATTTAATCAGCTCAATTAATAAAACCGGCGCAATTATCAGACTTGGAAAATTGCCTAAAATCAATGCTTACCAAATTGAGATGCGCTTACTTTTTCAAAACCTGGTTGAAAATGCCATTAAATACCGAAAACCCAACACAGCACCAAGGATATATATTACATCCACCAAGGACGGTAATCTTTGGAAGTTCTTAGTTGAGGACAATGGTATTGGTATTGATGAAAATGACAAGGCTATTATTTTCAATATGTTTGAGCGACCACAGCACAAGCAAAAATATGAAGGTAACGGTATAGGGCTTGCTCATTGCCAAAAAATTATCGAACTGCATGGCGGTCATATCTGGGTGGATTCCAAACAAGGAGAAGGCAGCATTTTTTATTTTACCATACCACTCCTTCAAGTTTAAGATATATTCTGTAAAATATTCCATACCATCAACATTGATCATTTCATTTTCCGATTGCTGGAACTATTTTCTTGTACACTTATGTATTCGATAAAAGTTCGATAAAGTCCGCAGCTATTATTCAGTAACAGGAAAATGAAATTTGTAAAACTGCTTTACTGTATGATTTTTATGTCAGTGTATCTGCTCGCTGAAGCCAAAGGAGCAGATACCTTACATATCAGTACCGTTAAATACGGTGAAGCAATTCCTGCTGCAGTAATTTCAACTTTCCCAGATCCTCAATCCCAGTTTGGTATATCTGATGTTCTTAAAATACAACCTCAGTCTTGGCAATCCCTAAAGCCATACATGCCACAAGCAGCTGTATGGTATAAACTTATTATCCATGCTGATGACAATATCCCCGAGCAACTATTGCTCAATATTGATGCACGAAGTATCAGAGAACTTCAGATGTACTTAATATTGAAAGGTAAACCACATTACCTTGGTACATCAGGAATTGATTTACCTTTCTGGATGAAAAACTTTAGGCAACCTGACTACCTATTCCCTATCCCTCGAAATCAGGAATCGGTTATTTTCTATTTCAGGACGAAACAAGGCTCTGTCAATGCAAAGAGTATCTCTATTCAAAAGCTACCAAACACCTTCTTCCTATTTGGCAGAAATAGCTATCATGCAGGACTGTTTTATGGTATTCTCCTTTCTGTATTGCTCATTACCTCTATTCTTCATATCACGCTTTTCAAAAAAGAATACTGGTCTCTCAGTTTTTTGGTCCTTGGCTTAATATTGATGGGACTTTCCCAAGACCTTACAGGCTCGGTGTTCTGGTGGGATGATACCCCTGCTTGGCATACAGTCATCGAAACCTTTGCACCTGTCCTGATATTATTCTTTCCATTGGTATATTATTACGCCAATAAGCGACATATCCTAAAGTCTGGAGACAAGCCAATCATCTGGCAAAGGATTAAGTCTTCCTATATTTCTGTACTGATTTGGGGGTTTACAGCAATCAATTTAGCCTTTTGGCTCTACGCAATGATGGCAGGAAGCTCTCTATGGGGATCACCATTCTACGGATTACCTTTTATTGTTCTGCTGATTGGTGCATTCAAGTCACAACCACGTCAGGCTATCTCACTTCTACGAATTATCGGTTTGTTGACATTGTTCCTTGCCATTCTGATGGTCAACATCTCTTATTTCACTGAACATGCCAGACTTCCTTCCAACCAATGTTCTCTTTATTATTTCTTTGCAGGATTAAGTCCCATTCTATTGCTGCTATCGGAAGTGAAACTATATACAAGAGCCATCAGTTTAAACTTCAGAAAAGAAACCAGAGCAAAAGAAACTGCTGAAAGCAGACTGAAAGAGCTGGAAAAAAGAGTCGAAATGGATCGACTAGAAAAGCAAGAACTAAGGCTTATGCTAGTTAAGCAGCAGAAAGAACTCCGGAGCAGTACGGCCTTACTGACAGAACAAGCCAATAAAATCATAGAACTGGAAGCTGCTTTGGCTGCCAAAACTGAAACCCCTAAGGCAGAAGAACCCAAACTGGATGATGATTACAAAAGGCAAGTTGCTTTTGATGAATTTGAGCGGGTTTTCTCTGACGATAATAAATGCTACCAGTATCTGGAGCAGATCAAATGGCGCAACGAATTTGAATGTAAGAAATGTGGAAACGAGAAGTATTCCTCAGGTACAGGACCATTGGCAAGGCGTTGCACAAAATGTGGCTATAATGAAACTACCACAACAGGGACTCTATTTCACAGATTGCACTTCCCTATCCAAAAAGCCTTCTTGATGGCATTCCTTATTTACACAAAGAAGGGAAACATTACATCTCAAGAGTTGGCTGACAGGTTTGAAATAGGTAAAAATACTTGTTGGAAATTCAGTCGGAAGGTTAAAGATGCTATGGAAAAAGTAAAAGAGCGTAAACTCTCCGCACAGCAAAAATGGGAAGCTATTATGCTGGAAGATATCAGTTGATACAAGCTAAACACATCAAACCCTATAAGACATAAAAATGCCGAAGAGTATAACCCTCCGGCATTTTATAAAAGCGAACAAACAAGAGTAGATAATTGACGTCAGTTAGATTTTTTCAAATCATCAGATTGCTTTCACAAACAACAAATTTAGATTTCTATATAGCTTTGTCGCACTATAAAGAATAGCGTTGGTAGCAACACAGAATAATTATCTTTAAATAGCTAGAATATGATTCTTTAAGTAAGTTACTTAAACTCATGAAGAATAAAATATTGATTCAATGAATCATAACTGCAAACCTTACATGAAGGAACTTTTTTATGAAGGCTTTTTAAGTCAGTTTAAAGCATAAAAAAACGGACACAATCTACTGTTGTGTCCGTCTATATTTAGATGCTTTGGATACTAATATTGTATCTGCTTTTCTAGCTTCTTTTTCCTTAGATATCCCCTGATAATCTTGTTGACATCCTTGTTGTCTTTGTATGGTTTGATCACTGCTTTCAGCTCATCAATTTTAGAAACGCCTCCGTTCACTTCGATATAACCGAAACCTTTATACATCCCATTTTCAATCTGTACAACAGCACGTTCTTCAGCATGTCTACCTTCATCAATCAGCATAACGTTAGATACCCCATAACTGAAAATCTGTGAAGCCTTCTCCGCTCGTTGGTTATAACTCTCCACAGACTCTTCCTGTACACATGCTCCTTTACATTGCTTTATCTGATACTGGAAACAAGATTTCTCTGCCTTATACAGTCCACACAACTTTTGACACAAGTTAAACCGCTCACTCATTTTCTCTAGCAATCTGGTGCCTTCCTGTCTAGAAAAAGCTGTTGTAACAGGATGGTCCCCCATCTCAATCGGTGCTACCTGAAAGTTGATATACCCTTTGTCATCAAGAGCCTTGTAGATGCCAAAATGGATTTTTGTCTTGCGCTGTGCCCGATTATACCTTGGTTGGTGTTTCTTGATCTCATCAGACTCCAATAGTAGAGCAATCAACTCACTTCCTGTCAGTACAAAGTCAATGTTCCTGACACCCCTAGCCATGCGTTGCGCACGTTGAGTTGATGTATTAGATAAGTGTTGAAGAATCCGCTTCCTGATATTTTTACTTTTACCAATGTATATGAGTTCTTCATTCTCATCATAGAGGTAATAAACCCCTGTTTCATCAGGCAACTGGTCTATGACCTCTCTTTTGATGTTTGCATGGATCTTCGCATTGTACAGATCGTAACGCATTACTTCATCCATTACGGCTTGTACATACTCTTTCTCCAGCATCATCTCAAAGAGCTTGACTGTTGCTTCAGCATCGCCATAAGCCCTATGCCTGCCATTTAGGTCAATACCCAACTCCTTACAAAGTTTTCCCAAACTGTATGACTGACAATTTGGAATAAGCCTTCTTGACATTTCCACAGAACAGAGCGTATTTTTTCTGTACTTATATCCTAGCTGCTGAAATTCCTGCTTGATAAAGCTGTAGTCAAACTCACTGTTGTGCGCCACAATCACGCAGTCTTCAGTGACCTCTACAATCTTTTTGGCTATTTCATAAAACTTTGGAGCATCCTTGACCATCTTATTGGAAATACCTGTCAGGGATGTGATAAACGGTGGGATATCACATTCAGGATTTACCAAAGACGTAAACTCATCTATAACTTTCTCACCATCGTGAACAAACAGCGCAATTTCAGTAATCTTGCCTGTTTTGGCGTTCCCTCCGGTAGTCTCTATATCTACTATTGCATACTTCATGATTCTGCGAATTTACATACTTACTTCTGTAAATCCTTTTCTGTTGATTCTCTTTAATATTATTCTCATAAAAATTATCAAAATAACATTTTGAATCTGCTGTTTAAACGGCTAAACAACAATGGGTAAACTCTAAAATCCTTTCTAGTAAAAAATTTCACAATAAAATTAGTGTGACAATTTCGTCACTCCCTGATCATATTGATATTGTCCAACTCCTAAAAGTTTATCCTCATTTTATAAACACAAAAGGCACCCATTTTTGAGTGCCTTTGTACTTAAAGTTGATATTGTGCCACTGTTTTCTTCCTTTTTTCCTTCAAAACGAACAAAAACCTAAAGATAAACAGGGTTGAGCAGATGGTTAGCCCTATCGGAAACCCATACCAGATTCCTATCTCTCCTACTCCCAATTGGAAAGTCATCAGATACCCTGCCGGAAGACTGATGATAAAGTAAGAGATAAATGTAATCACAGCAGGTATTTTCACATCGGACATTGCCCTCAGCATAGATGCTAGTATTATCTGCATGGCATCCGGCAACTGATATGCTGCCAACACCAACATAAAACTACTAGCCAACATAATAACCGAATGGTCATCCGTATATAAAGTAGGTAACCAATTGCTTGTTATCAGGAAGAAAGATGCCAGTATCAGTACCAAACCCATTGTGATATGTATAGAAGCAATGGAGGCATCTTTTATCCCTTCAAAATCGAGCTTCCCTCTCAAGAAACTGATACGGATGGTAGTAGCTGCTCCAATCCCCTGATAAATCATAAACCCTAAAGTGGAGATACTGATAGCTACCTGATGTGCTGCAAGCCCTACTGCTCCTGTCCAGCCCATCATCACTGTACTCAGCCCAAATGCAGAAGCTTCCATCACGGTTTGTGCTCCCAATGGTATACCCATTTTTGCCATTTCCTTCAACTCACTTACGATTACTTGAGCTTGTTTAAATGGCGTAACAAACACTTTCATGTGATTGCGGTAGACAAAACAGCCTATGGCACCTACCATCATCGTAATCCTTGCCATAACAGTCCCTATCCCTGCACCCATCAATCCCATTTCTGGCATACCAAGGTAACCGTTGATAAAGATATAATTACCAATCACGTTGACCACATTCGCAACCAGCATGACTACCATAGAAGTACGGGTATCTCCTATCCCCTCAGCAAACTGCTTAAAGGTATAGAAAAGCATCATAGGCAATACTGTTGAGGTCAGGATTAGCAGATAGCTTCTGGATGCGGGGACAATTTCCATTGGCTGTCCCATTCTATCCATCATCAGAGAGGTCACCAATAGAAGTGAAATCATTCCCAAACCTACCAGCAAACTGCTGACCAGCCCATTTTTAAGCAAAAGACCAATTCGTTGGTGCTGTTGTTGCCCGAAAGCTTCTCCAATAAGTGGTGTGAAAATAAAGGAAAACCCCATCCCGAAAATAAGGGTCAGTCCGAAGATGGTGTTGGCAAAGGAGGCTGCTGCCAGTTCCTGTGTACCGACATGCCCGATCATCATATTGTCTACGATTCCGACCGAGATTTGCCCCATTTGGGCGAGTATCACTGGGATTCCCAATGATAGTGTTGACTTGTAATGTGAAAGAAGTCTCTTCATAAGTCATATTGTTTGAAATTGAACAAAGAATATGGCTATGAGACCTTTCCCTATGTGACAACTCCCCCTTAAGACTTTTTTCAGAGCCGCAGTCCCTTACTGTAAAAAATGGAATCAGATAATACTACAATAAAGCACGAGCAAAAGCACTGGACTATAAGGTGAATAGCAATCTAAGGTATCCACATTGTCACATGGTCGATAGCAAAATAGTTTGCCGGTTTTTTTCCCGCAAACCTCGCAATAAACACTTTTTAATCTGATTATGTTTGGTAATAAGTTCAAACAGTAAGAATTATTATTTCAAAAGAAAAGTCCCCACCAGTATCAAAACCGATCGGGACTTTTAGAAGATGTTATCAAAAGTCAGACTGCCAGCTTTTTAGTAGGCTGCTTGTCCTGTTTCAATTCTGTCAAGCTGAAATAAAGTGCACCAATTCCAGTCAGTGCAAAATATGATAACAGCACAAAATCAGCTTGAGGGAAAAGATCATTGATACCAAACCAGTCTCCATTTATGACAATAAATGCAACACCTCCAATGCCATAAAGCATCTGGGCTAGAAAGCCGTCCCATGTCTTGTCCATCATTGAAGTATACCCATAAACTGCTACAAACAAGAAAGCTCCATAATACAAAAGGTTTGGAAAACCGATTGCCCCAAAGTGGGCAAACATATGCAACAGCAATACAAAGCAAACAACGAACTGAAACCACGTCCATGCGATCAGTCCATTTGAGAGTTTTATGCCATATTTCTCGAAGTCGTGTGGATTCTGGATATAATGAACTGGGTATTTCTCATTTACATCTTCCGGTCTCCAGCCTGTAGGCATAAACCATATACGAAGTTTGTCCCAATAGCTTTTTGCTCTCCAAGCATCTTTGATCAACAGCCAAAAGTGTTGAAAGTTGATCTTGATAGGGTTCCAAGTACTCACAGGTCTTGTGATGCCATAGACGCAAGGTTCATCATCCAGCTCCTCCTGAAATGAACCAAACATTCTATCCCAAATGGAGAATATCTGTCCAAAGTTCTTATCCAGATAAACAGGGTTGATGGCATGGTGAACTCTATGCTGTGAAGGAGTCACAATAATATATTCCAGAAAGCCCATCTTACCGATATGTCTGGTATGGTACCAGAACTGAAGGAACAAATGCAATGGAGAGATGATGGCAATTACCTTTGGAGGAATACCCAACAGTGCTGCTGGCAACAGGAAAAGTGCATAATATCCAAAAACATTGGAAATTGTCTGTCGTAGGGCGCATGCCAGATTGAACTCTTCACTGCTATGGTGAATCAAGTGAACATTCCAAAAGTAGTTGACCTTATGGTTGACCCTATGCCATAAGTACCCTGCAAGATCAATAAAAATAAAGCCTAGAAGGTAAACAAGCCAGCTGCTTTCTACCTCTATCAGGGCCACTCGCCCGACGATCCATTCATAGGAAATGATTACAACGGTAAGTCCGAGTGTACTCTTCAGGATATTGGTAAATCCTGAGCTCAAACTTGAGACTGTATCCATTCCTTTAAAAGTCTGGTATTTTTTCACATAACCGTAAACGACCTCTATCAGCATCAGGACAACAAAGCCCGGTATCGCATACAATAAGGTTTTAGCGTAGGTTTCCATATTGGTTAGTTTAATAGATTGTATTGTTGATTGCCTGTTTCATGACCGATAAATATAAGAAGGTCACTGAATAGTTATATGCTTTTAATTAATATTTGTAAAAATAACAGTTAAAATAAAGTAATAATCACACGCTATTCCAATAGCAGTTGTTCATTCATTTTAATGTAAAGACTGAAGAGAACTCCTGTTATATCCCTTTTTTGATATACAATCCGCATTTTTTGGGTCAATTACCAACAATATCAACCGCTTATTAAATAGGATTAACTGTTTTAGCCATACTGAGTAGTGGTGTTTTGAATGTGATATTGTAAATTAATAAAGAACCTTATCACCACTTTTATCAACCCAACCACATGTACAAGAAAGCACTACTCTGCTTTTTCATATTCCTTACCTTTTATAGCCATTTATCTCAGGCGCAGATTCAGTATCAGCTAGTAAACAATAAAGCAATCGCTTTAGGCGGCTATGGTCGTGTCGGTTTTGGATGGAACTATGAAAACAATGGTTCCATTGGTCAAAAGCTGAACCTACTGAACATGGGCAGTATTGGAGGAAGAATGGAAGAGCAAGATTACCTTGAGCTTGTAAATGTCATAAAATTCAAGCCTAAAAATAATGATTCCACAGATATCCATGTCCAGACAAGATTTTCGGTCTACTCCCAAAGCCTAAACTTATTTGGCAACACCTCCAGTTCCAGTTTTCAAGGACTTACATTGGCAGTACCTGAAATATTTGTACTTGCCAGAGATATCAAAGGGTTGCCACTCAACGTATGGGTTGGTGCCAGACTCTACAGAGGTGAAGATGTCCATATTGCTGACCACTTCTATTTCAATGATCACTCAGGACAAGGTTTTGGAGTCGAATACAAAGACACAAGATTCACCACTATCTTTGTTTCCTCGACAGATACCGCCTCAACACTTCCGCCTTCATTCTTTATCAATATCCAGAGTGGAACACCCAGCTTGGCGTTAAGAGGGCGATTTGTATATGCTCTTGAACAAGACTTTCCTATCACTCCATACAGTACCGTAACAGGTCTTCTTGAATTCCAACACTTGGAAAATGCCAATGACCAAGACCTTGAAGTACTCCCTGACAGCATTAGAAAACTAGTCAATTATCCATCAGACAATGGCTGGGTATTGGGGGCCAGACTAAACAAAATACACAGCACACTACTGGATGGCTCTTATAGCAACCTTAGCTTACGGTATGGAAGTAGAATTGCCAATGGAGGCGATGGAGGAGTATCCAGAACATACCTAACGTTTGGAGCACCTGACCTTAACAGTCAAAAGTTCGAAGGTGCCTATTCATGGTCATTTGTAGCTCACTCGGTATTAAACCTTAACCCCAAACTGACCACAGCAGGATATATCATTTATACAAAAAGTAAAGGCGCTGCTAAAAGCAATGATATGGCTCCAACGTTCCTCGGACAAGAAGTCCTCAACAAAAAGGAAGACTTTACGATAGGCGGAAGAGCAACTCACTACCTGACTGACCTGTTCCATCTTTTTTGGGAGCTGCATTATAGCCAAAGGAAGGATGGTACCATAGACCCTGCCTCTGTTGTAAAGTTCAGTCTGGCACCTACAATTGCCCCGACACAGGAAAGAAGCCAATGGGCACGACCTCATTTGAGATTTGTCTTTTCATTGGCTCGCTATAATGATCAGGCCAAGGAAACACTCTACTCACCATACTTACAGTTTGCAGGAGAAAAAAGATGGGGGCATTACCTTGGTATCAAGGCAGAATGGTGGATGTGGGATTAAAAAATGGTCTGCATTGGATATACAGACCATATAAAAAATAACAGTATAAAACTGAAACGCCGAATCTTATTCAAAAGGAGGATTAATCATACCCTCCAAACATAAAGAGTTGTATATCCTCATCTGTCAGGTTGACAAGGCTGTGTAACATTCCATTTTTACACAAGACCAAGTCTCCTTCCCTCATGTTTTTTACTTCAAATGCCCTCATCCTGTCTGGAAACTTGATCCAATCTCCTGTAACCATCATAGCGGAACCTTTCATCATCATGAAAATCTCCTGATTATCACGATGCCTATGAATGCCTATGACACAGTTTGACTTAAGGATATGCAAATCCATATACTCTACAGCCATAAATTTTTCCGTAAAGTATTCTTCAGACCGATTGCCATGTGCATCAAAGTTCCAGGAATAGACATCTTTTTTGAGTTCATTTCCAAGGTGATTGGTATGCGTAAAATAATTGGAAAACAGGTTACGGAATTCCAGGTGTCCAACACCACCATGCGGATTAGCTGATACACCTCCCTGAATGTAATTGTTCCATCCCCTGAAAAGCATATTAAAAACCACTCGGTAATTTCTTCCATCTAAAGAGTCCCAATGTCTTTCATTCACATCCGTAAATGCCAGTTCCACAGGTAATGGTAAAATAGGATGCATCGTATGTTCCTTTGACATGACATAGGTCTTCTTCATGGATTCTACCCGCTCTCTAGTAAAGTCAAAAGCACTTCCCTTAATCAGGTCAGTCCTGATGATGATCCCTTCCCTTTCCATTGCTTTTTGCCCCTTCGTATCAAGCTTACTGTATAAGTCACCATCGGTAAATCCCCACAACTCCACTTCATAGCGATCATTTGCCTCATTGTATGGCAACTTTATCAAGTCTGCTACCTGATTATCCCTCACTTTTAACCATACATGCAGGTACTTACCCAGATTATGTCCAGTTGCTTCAGAAAGAGGCGTTCCCGTTCCAGCGTCATAAGAAACCTTCAGAAATGGATATGCTTTTCCTTCCACTGTTGCATACCCCCTCACCAAATAAAAATGCTCAATTATAAAGTCCTTGATGTTTTGCTTCTGAAAATCATTCTTGTTGTCTTGGTCTCTTGGTTCTACAACAGGCCCCGCTTCTTTCCCTGCCTCATTGTACAAGACCAAATGCCTGAAAGGAAACAGGTAGTCAAGACTGTCTCCCAAATAAAACTCCCTTTCTGCCGCCATGTCCACTTTCTGAACAAGCCCTGCCAATTTCCAGACAGGGTTTTTGACATTATAATTGGGAGCGCCTCCTTCAGCACTTATAAAAATGTCATCATTGCTGTCAATATAAGGGGCGCTCTGAAATTCATTCTGATTAGCCGTCATTGGTTTTCTATTTTTAGGTTAAGCACTGTGATAAAGGAAAGCTACAAACTTGAGTGGCTTATCACTTAAATTTCTGATACCATGAATACCTCCACTTTTGGTATAGATCACTGCACCTGGCTTAACAGGTACCTCCTTACAGTTCCTGTTTTCCAAACCATAAATGGAAGTGTTGACTGTTTCATAAGCAGCATCCACCTTAGGGTCATCACCTTCACCGATATAAGCAACTCCTTCTCCTTCCACGATATAATAAAGCTCCTCGCTTCCGATATGCCTGTGGGTACCTTCTACCGTATGCGGCGGAATTGTCACCTCATGGAAAAATACCAGATTACCTCCCAGCTCTCGCTGCAACATCCACTTCATTTCTATAATGTTGTTGTCAAACCTTTCAGGATTGTCATCATTCATCATCGCATTTCTGTAGCGGACTGGCTGAACATTTTCTGCTTCCAGAAAATATGCCCTTTGGAAGTCAACCATGTAATTTTTCATTTCTACCGTATTCTGCTGATTACTTGGATCAAGGGTATTTGGCACCTGAATACCTCTTCCAAAGTTATTGTCCCATTGCGCATCCATATCCGTAATAGCCCATCCCATTGGGAAGTTGATATTGTTTTCACGGAACGCTATTTCAACCTTGCCTACATCACTAACCTCCTTAATCAAATTGGTAAAGGGCTTTACCTTCGTGATCTCTCCCTGATAACCGACCAAGTCAAGTACCTTGATGTCGTGAGGATTATTGAATGGAGGCTCCAAGTTATCCCAAATCTCCACCTGATAAGATTTAACCCACTCGCAATAGTGTAACTTTATTGTCGCTTCTGCTTGTTGTCCATCCTTATGGTGCAACTTGACCCATGCCATCACTGACTGAGCAAGGAACCTTTTACTCTCCCTTGCTTTTTCAAGCAGACGGCTTGCCTTATACTCTATCCTGATAAAGTTTGAGTAAAACTTACCATCTAGGTAGACCTGTCCTTTCATTACTATAAAGTCCGCTTTGCCTCGTACTTCTGTAACATTATAGCGGTATCGCTTACTGCGAGTAGCATTGAGGTATCGTGCGTGGTAAATCCTGTCAGGATAGAACACAACATGGAAGACCTGATTTTCAGGTGAGGTGTATATTTCGTCAAATTGAGGGTTCATCAGTTCAAGTATTTTTGGATTAAAATATCCGCAATGCGGTAAGCGTTTGCCTGAATAGTCAGTGTTGGGTTTGCACCACCAGAAGTAGGCATAAAAGACCCATCTGTTACAAAGAGGTTATCAGCATCCCAAAGCCTACAGTCTTTGTCCAATACAGAATCGTTTCGGTCGTCTCCAAACCTTGCACCTCCCAATATGTGGTTGGCGATACGTGCCCTTGAGTTTTCAGACAGATACACACCTCCTGATCCTAGACGGTCAGCATTAGCGCCACCAGCAATCAGAATATCCTTGCAAACACTTGAAACCGTATCCATCAGGTATCTGTCGTGCTCATGCCACTTCTTGATAATATATGCGACAGGTCTTCCCCACTTATCCTTTACGTTTGGATGCAACTCAATCCGATTTCCCTTTAGCGGTACCTGATTGGCCATAAAGCTGACTGACAGCCTTGTGCCGAAATTATTCCCAATCCATCTTGAAAGATCTTCTCCAACTCCTGGTGTTTCTCCTGACTCAGGCCAGTTCTTTACAAACCCTTTCCAGATAGTATCAATATCCTGACTGGCATGTGTACGAGCCAATGAAATTGGAAGTGCCTGATCGGACGTGTTGTTATAAATAGCCGCACCAGCCCAAAGCCCTTTCTCCTTCATAAAGCTTTCTGAGGAAGCAAAGTCCGTTGCATAATCACTATCCAAGGATATAGACTTGTCGTACTTTCCTGGTACAGTCGTCTCCGCTCCTCCAAAACAGTGTGTAAGAAAGTATTTCCCTAACAGGTCATTCGTTCCACTTTGGGTGACGATTTTCCCAAACCCATTTTTGTCATGCTGCGCTGACAGCATCAGCAACCTTGTGCTCTCTATTGCCGAACATGCAACCACTACAACCTTACCTTTGGCAGTCTGTGTTTCACCACTCTCATCCAGAAAAACGACTTCCTTGATTTTCCTGTTTTCACTTTTCAAAAGTGTTACAGTACAGTTACACCTGAGATCAAAATTAGGCTCATCCTTTATTGGTGCTAACAGCGCAACCCATGTATTGGACTTAAAACCCATTGGATCTCCATACCTGTTGACATAGCCTGTTTTGGCATACCCTGCCTTTCTGCCACTTGGCTGATGGTCTTCCGTAATAACCGCTAAAGGAGTTCTGTACCAATCCATTCCTTTGGCTTCCATCCCATTTTTGACAAACTGACTGATAGGGTTTGGAGCCAGTGGCGTCTGATACTTATTGCCTGAGGAAAATGGCTTCCCTTGTTTCTCGTAAGTACCATTGATACCGATGAGTTCTTCTGCCTTGGCATAATATGGCTCCAAATCCTGATAGCTGATTGGCCAATCTCTTACCTCCCTGTCTACATCTCCATTTGGATCACCATTCAGGTTATAGCCTCTGTTCTCGTTATATGATTTCAGTTTAAAATCATTTTCTGCAAAGCGAAGCGATACGGCACCATATAACTGGGTCCCACCCCCTACCACTTGGGCAGTATATCCTTCAAGTGTGGCTCTGTCTTCTTCCACAGCTCCTCCGTGTCTGTAGATATGTGGTTCATCGTTTAGGTCAGGCTCAACGTGGCTTGAATAATATGGTTCCCCTTTATTGGAGACATCCAAGGTAATTTTCTTTTCAGGTCCTGTTGCATACAATTCGTCTCTTCTGAAGTCACTTACGCCTGAGTCAGAAAGATACTGAGGCTGAAATAAGGGACCTTTTTCCAACATCAACACCGATTTCCCTTTCTTTACCATTTCTTGAGCAATAGGAGCCCCACCAGCACCACTGCCGATAATAATGATATCAAATTCTTGGTTCATGATTCTTTTATGTGTTAAGAGATGTATTCAAGGTTTTCTCCAAATGGCTGTTCAATGGCCAGTTTCCAATTAAAAAGTGTATTTCCTTCTGCATCCTTGTTGGACTCACTGATATATTCCCAACCAGCGGCTCCAATATTTCCTCCATATCGAGGGTGACAGAATGCTCCTGTAAAAGTGTGGCGCCTGATCAGTTCCATAAAGTATTGAGGGTTATTGAACTTACTGTAGTCCCAATCAGGGATAAACTGTCCTGACATCATTTCATCGTACAGTGTTTCATAAATCTCACTTCCCATCTCAACTGGATCAATAAACGGATTCCGTTTGCGGAGAAGCCTATCAATTACCTCCAGACAGATACGGTAATCTACCAAGTGATACGTTTCTTCTCTTGTCAACACTTTATCAATGAAATTGACAACCCCAACTGTCTCGTCCAACCTAGATGCTGTTCGCTTTCCACTATTACTCAGTGCATGGTAATAATAGTCCAAAAACCGTTTGCCATTGGTTGTCCTGAAAGGCAGAATGTGCTGTGTTATCTTCTGCAACAAGTCCGCTTCCCATTTTTCAAAAGTCAGCAGGTGGTTACACATGTCCGTAAAAAATTGACTCCATTCGTTGTCACCTTCATCTGTGTGTCGCTGAGGGTTAATGGGATCCAATACCACTTGTCCATTGACTTTGAACTTGTAGTAGTGTACTTCTCCTTTAGGGATCTTAAGGGAGACTGTGTAGTACATTGATTTTTCAACCCTTTTAAGTGGAATAGCCTTATACAGCTTGTCAAATGTACCAAACAACTCTACTGTCAGGTCTGTAGATGATTTGGAGTAATCACACCAAACAAAGGTTACTTCATTGAAATCATAAGCACCTGTTCCGCTATTTTCTGAGTAGCAGTCAATGATCGGAAATCTCCAAGCCTCAGGAATATGTTGGCTCAAGGAAGTCGATACTGAAGCTATGTCATACTTGTGAGCGGAAGAAAATACAGTCCTGGCTAGGTGCTTTGTGCAATGATTGTAGATGTAAATGGGAGGCTTGTAATGTGCCATTTAATTGTAAGGTTTAAGGGAAATAATTGGAATCCAAAAGTTGTGAAAACACTCCGTCAAGAATGGCTCTTTAAAATGCTTCACTTTATTACAGGATTGCCGTTTTTCAAATTGCGCCTTAAACTATTCAAATAATTATTGAGATAAATTATGGGCAATCATGACCTTACATAAGGTATTACCTGATAATAGACGTTAAAAAGTGTATTTACCATTATTAATAATCAAATCGCACATCAATAACATTGTCTTGACTTTACCCTATTTTTGTATAATTAACTGATAACCTATTCCTTAATGAGGAAAACATTAAAAAAGAAACCATTACTTACATCAAACACAATATTGGACTTTAGTGCGAGATGAATGGATATTAGTTAGCGCCTTCTTTATCCTCCACCAAAAAAGGTTCTACTGATAGTATTTACCAATAGAACCTTCACGGTAATTCAAGTACTCTTTTAACCTATAATTGCCAATACTTAGACTTTGGGTTCCTGTTTTTGCAGACTTCCCTTTCAGCAAGCATCTTAGCCCTGAAATCGTCTACCGATCCGGTAATCAGGTAAGACAAGCTGAGTTCCTTATCAATCAGCTCCTCCAAGGTGTCCAGCATTGACTCTATGCTATCATAAGCAGTTACCAAATGATTGGTAGAGGCCAACTGAGGCTGTGATGGTGAATACATATAGACCATTCCGTAATCATCCTGATGCTGATCCAAAGCAATCAACAAGTAATCCCCGTTTCCTGTAAAGTCAAAGATTGGGTAAAGGTGCTTCGGTATTTTTTCTTCAGACTTAAGCTTTTGATAGACACTGTCAGCAAATTCAATCGAAAGAAAGTATCCCAAGTTTTCCAATGGTGGGTCTATCTGCTGCGCTTCAGGATAGTTTTTCAAACCGTTTCTTACAGTATAAAGCTGCTTGAACTCATCAGGCAACCTGTAGCTTTTCAAAATATCAAGACTGATAATTTTCTCCAGCTGTTCCCCTTCATTAAAAATGGCACTTCTTGACTCCATTCCAAGTATGAAAGTCAGAAACAGTTTTTCCACCTTTTCCATTTAGATGATATTAAAATGATAAATAACTCACTATGACAATATAGCATAAAAAAGCCCTTCAATAAGTTGAAGGGCTTCTTCTATTATATATGACAGCTATTATGCTTATGCGTTTTTCTCAGCATCTGCAATAGCCACACAAAGACAAACTACTTCCATTGCCTGTCTGATCTCGTCAACAGACGGACAAGAAGGAGCCAAACGGATGTTGCAGTCTTTAGGGTCTTTCTTGTAAGGGTAAGTAGCACCAGCACCAGTCAGTTTTACACCTGCCTCATTTGCCAATTCTACTACTCTTTTCGCACAGCCTTCATTTGTATCAAGGCTGATGAAATAGCCACCCTTTGGTTTTGTCCATTTAGCCAACCCTTTTCCACCTAGCTCATTTTCCAGTACCTCAATTACGGTATCAAACTTAGGCTTCAGGATTTCAGCATGCTTCTTCATATGCGCTTTTACGCCTTCCATATTCTTGAAGAAACGAAGGTGACGAAGCTGGTTCAGTTTGTCTGGTCCAATTGTCGCCATAGAAAGGTGCTTTCTCATCCAGTCCATGTTGGCTTTGCTACCACCCATTGCAGCAACACCCGCTCCTGCAAATGAGATTTTTGACGTAGATCCGTAGATAAATACACGGTCTTCGTTTCCTGCCGCCTTACAAGCATCCAGAATATTAGCCAATTGATCTTCTTCTTCCTCCAAATGGTGCACTGCGTATGCATTGTCCCAGAAGATTCTGAAGTCACCCGCTGCTACCGGCATTGTTGCCAAGCGTTTCACTACCTCATCAGAACAAGTAATACCTGTTGGGTTGCCGTATTTAGGTACTACCCAAATACCTTTGATGCTTGCATCATTGGCTACCAAAGCTTCAATCTGGTCGCAGTCAGGACCTTCCGCTGTCATATCCACCAGTACCATCTCGATACCAAAGTGTTCACAAACAGAGAAGTGACGGTCATAACCAGGAGATGGGCAAAGGAATTTCACTTTTTCAAGCTTGTTCCAAGGTTGCTCACTTCCAACAACGCCATGAGACATTGCACGAGCGACAGTATCATGCATCAGGTTAAGGCTTGAGTTACCGCCAATAATTACCTCACCCACTGATGATACTTCCAAAAATTCCTTGAAAAGTTCTTTCATGGCAGGTGTTCCATCCAAGCCACCATAGTTACGAGGGTCAACATCTCCTTCATTTTTGTAATCTGAAGAAGTTACAAGATCAAGCATTGGCAACGCCAAATCCAGTTGTTCATTACCTGGCTTTCCCCTTTGCATATCAAGGTTCAGGTTTTTAGCTTTTGCCTCCTCGTATTTTGCCTTAATTGCTTCCAGCGTAGTCCCCATCATCTGTTTTGGTATTTATAGTGATTTAATGTAGCTAAAAGTCACCCCAAAAGGTGAACACATTTTTTTGGACAATTTTAATTTTGTCCTGATAAACACACTTGTTTTGGTAAGGGCATTTTTCGGGATGTAAAACAAATCAAAATAAGTCAAGTATTCAACACCTGAATACCATAAAAACAAAAAAACAGTCTATAATTTAGACTGTTTTACAGTAATAGCGGAGCATTTTTGAATTATTTGCAATCTTCTTTCTTCAGAATGATCCCCTTACCAAACTCAACAGCCTCCCAATCTGTAAATACCATGTTACCACCCTCCTGCTCCATTGGACCATAACCCTCTGCCAGTTTGCCTTCTTGCTTCAAGAATAGTATTTCCCTTTCAGACTCCACTCCTTCTGATTCAAACCTGTAAATCAGTTTTAAGGTATCTCCCAAAAACTCACCGTCAACAACACCTGAGTTCAGGTCCTTGCCTTCAAGATGATAATCCATATCTCCAGCAACATGGTTTCCGCTAATAACCAGCTTTAACTCAACATCATTTTTGCCATCTAAGGAAGTGTAGCATTCCGTTTTTTCTTTGGAAGAACATGCTGTGAATACGATCCACATCATGACTAAGACATTTAGGATTTTCATAGTTGGTCATGGTTAGTTCATACTATAAAGATACCAATAAATACCCATACTATTTCTAACAGAGCTGATGTTACCATGGTGGAATAAGTACTTTGATGACAGCACATTTTAAAATGGAATTTTGTTAATTAGTTAACAAACTCTCCCATAAAACCACTTAAAATGAATACTCCAGAAAACACTTCCACTAGACAAATTACAATCGATAGGTACAATGGAGTATCAAGCACACACTTTTCTGATATCCTTTCTGTTGAAGAACCACTCGAAATAAGAGTACATTATGGCACCTCTTCCAATCGGCAACAAAAGAACATTTCTGTAACGATGCGTACTCCGGGCAATGACCCTGAGCTAGCTGCCGGTTTCTTATTTACTGAAGGAATTATTTCCTCCTACAGTGAAGTAAAGGATATTTATCATGGTGGTATGGCCTGCCAACTCCAAAAGGAGAATATTATCATCATCGAACTAAGTGAAGACGCTATACCAAACCTAATGCAAACTGATCGGAACTTCTATACCACCTCCAGCTGCGGCGTTTGTGGAAAAAGCTCCATCCAGTCTATCCGAACAATCAGTCCATTTTTTCAAGCTAAAAGACCTGAATTAAATATCCCCGTTCATGTTTTGTATCAACTGCCAAAACAGCTGAAAGCTGCGCAAAGTGGTTTCTCAAAAACGGGTGGCATTCATGCCGCTGGTCTTTTTACACTAGACGGAAAACCACTTTTTATTCGGGAAGATGTTGGCAGGCACAATGCCTTGGATAAGCTAATTGGCACTGCCCTGAAATGCAACCTGCTTCCACTGAATAGACATATCTTACTATTGAGTGGCAGGGCAAGTTTTGAACTGATTCAAAAAGCCGCTATGGCAGGTATTTCCATTGTAGCGGCTATTGGTGCACCTTCCAGCCTTGCAGTAGAACTTGCTGTAGAATTCAACATCACCCTTATAGGCTTCCTTAAAGAGGATCGCTTTAATATTTACAATTGCAATGAATGCATCTCAATGCCAACACATAATAAAATGGGTCATGGAAAACGACGAACATAAGCAAGCACACCAAAAGGCCCCTTCAGCCGAACCACCGTACAAACTACTAAACCTTCAGGTTACTAAAGCAAAATCATGGGCTGCAGGTATACCCGCAGTAAAAGTTTCGATTCAAACTCTTCTGAAAGAAAAGACGCTTATAAGAGGTGGAAAAGCACTCTTCAAAATGAACCAGTTTGACGGTTTTGATTGTCCGAGCTGTGTATGGCCTGATCCTGATGATGAACGTTCTCCACTTGGTGAATACTGTGAAAATGGAGCAAAAGCCCTTGCTGAAGAGGCTACTAACAAAAAGATAACAGTTGAGTTCTTCAAGGAAAATTCTGTCTATGACCTTTCCCAATTATCTGACTATGTAATTGGGCATTTTGGAAGGCTTTCCGAGCCAATGTATATGCCGCCAAATGGTACACACTACCAACCGATCAGTTGGGATGAAGCTTTCAAGAAAATTGCCCATCACCTCAATAAGTTGGAATCTCCTGACGAAGCTGCTTTTTATACATCAGGCAGAACAAGCAACGAAGCCTCATTTGTCTATCAGCTATTTGCTAGAGAGTTTGGTACAAACAATTTTCCGGACTGTTCCAATATGTGTCACGAAACCTCTGGAGTTGCCCTGATTCCTACAATTGGTATCGGTAAAGGAACGGTCAAACTGCGTGACTTTTATGACACTGATGTAATTGTCATAATCGGTCAGAATCCCGGCACCAATTCCCCAAGGATGTTAAGTGCATTGGAAAAAGGGAAAGGCAATGGTGCAAAAGTCATTGCGATCAATCCTTTACCGGAAGCAGGGCTTATGGGGTTTAGGGATCCACAAAAAGTAAAAGGGATATTGGGCAGTGGTGTGCAACTGGCAGACCTCTACCTTCCTGTCAAGATCAATGGTGATATGGCTCTGCTGAAAGCCATTGAAATGCTATTAATTCAATTCGAAAAAGAATCACCTGAAAAAGTATTAGACAAAAACTTCATTGCGAATAAGACTGTTGGGTATCAAGAATTCCTTAAACAATTCGAGGGGTACAACCTTGATGACCTTATTCAAAAATCAGGCGTAGCTGCCGATCTGGTAAACAAGGCAGCGCAAATGATGTCATTCAAAAAACGCATCATTTTCTGCTGGGGAATGGGACTAACACAACAGCATAATGGTGTCGATATCATCAAAGAAATCATTAACCTACTTTTGATGAAAGGTAGCATTGGAATACCTGGCGGTGGTGCATGTCCCGTTCGTGGACATAGTAACGTTCAAGGAAACCGAACGATGCTTATCAACCACACTCCGACTACTGAAGAATTAGACCAACTGAAAAAAGTATTTGGTTTTGAGCCTCCAAGAGGACATGGCTTGGATGTGGTCAAAACCATCAAAGCCATGCAGAATGGTCAGGTGAAGGTGTTTTTTGGTATGGGTGGAAACTTCTTGTCTGCCACTCCTGACACGACTTATACTGCCAAAGGAATAAGAAAACTGGATTTAACCGTATATGTATCGACCAAACTAAACCGCAGTCACCTAATCCACGGAAAGGAAGCCTTGATATTGCCGACACTTTCAAGAAGTGAGATTGATATGGTAAATGGCGAAAGGCAATTTGTAAGTACTGAAAATTCAATGGGCGTAGTAGAATGGTCCAGAGGTATGCTGACACCTATCTCTCAACATTTGATCAATGAAACCCACATTGTTTGCAAATTGGCTAAGGCAACATTGGGCAACAAGTCCGTTGTTGACTGGGATCGATATATAAACAGCTACAATGCTGTACGGGATGATATAGAAAAGTGTATCCCCGGTTTTGAGAACTACAATGAAAGGGTAAAACAGAAAGGTGGTTTTTACCTTCCAAATGCTGCCCGTGATGGGGACTTCAAGACAAGAGACTTTGGAAACCGTGCGTCATTCACATTAACCGACATTCCAGAAAACACACTTGATGCTGACGAGTACCTGATGGCTACAACTAGAACCCATGACCAATTCAATACCACTATCTATGGGCTTGATGACCGTTACCGAGGTATTCATAATGAGCGACGAGTCATTTTCATGAATAAAAAGGATATAGAAAAAGCAGGTATTAAGTCAGGTGACAAAGTGGATCTATTTAACTACGATGATGGCATAGAACGTATAGCGCCTTTATTTATCATTGTAGAGTACCCGATTCCTGAAAAAAATACTGTCACTTACTTCCCTGAAACCAACGTTTTGGTTTCGGTCAACAATGTTGTGAAAGAAAGCAATATGCCTGCATCCAAATATGTCAAGATTAAGATAAGAAAACACACACCTGATATATTCAAAAAAGTAGATGATATACAATCTCAAAGCCTCAGGTCTGAGTAATAAAAGCTAGTGATTATTATTGCTAACTATCATCTCTGTTCTTCCAAGCACTCATTGGGTTTTCTGTACCTTGAGTAGCAGAAATACGCTTCAATGGGTGCTTCCTTTTCTCATTCGGCAACCCTACCTCTGTATAAATATGGGATACACCGAAACCTGCTTCAGCTGCCTCTTCCAAACTGGCAGCATAATAGATCTCTGTAATCCCACATAAATGCATTGCAGCCAAGCACATTGGACAAGGGTGTCCGCTTGCAAACATTATCATTCCACTTAAGTCATCAGTTCCAAGCTTTTCAGAAGCCTTTCTGATTGCCTGAATTTCAGCATGTGCTGTCGGGTCGTGTGTTTCCAAGACATCATTGACTCCAGTTGCGATAATCTCACCATCCTTCACCAATATTGCACCAAAAGGCTTTCCACCATTTTCTACTACATTCTTATAAGCAAGCCTAACAGCATCCGTGATCATTTTCTCATTAGTTTTCATATCTTAAGCTGGTTTTGGTTTTAAAAAGAATCAATCTCAAGTTAGAACATAGTGAATACTATGGCTAGCAGGGTATTCATATTTTTTGGGAAAATGAAGTAAATGCTTCCTTAATAGTTTAGGCACAAGTATCGTATTTAGGCACTCGCTGTGCTCGCTTGAAATGCTAATACTTGCAACAGTGGGTGAGATGATGTGAATACTTATATTCGTGTAGATGTAGAAAGTGGTTTTACAAAATCTGATTTTTTAGATTATTACTTTGGTATAGAAGAGAATAGAAGGCATCTCCTTTTTGGCATTGAAAACACATTCAATGAAATTAAAATAGTAATGGGAGGTGAAGAAATTGTTTTTGACGCTTCTTACAAACTTATTAATTAACGATGGCTATAGAAATAGAAATTATACCTACCAAAAGAAGGGATTTGACTTTGATTGAAGTAATTGATGGATTTAATGAAATTAATACAAAGTATTTAAAATCTTTCTTTTGTGATAACTACTTAGACTCCGCTAAAGAAAATGACAAAGAATTGATGTTGAATCAAAATTTAAATAGCTATTCCCTTTCTACAGAGTTCTTTGGCCAATTTTCACAAAATTGTATTTTATGGAAGAATACTGAACCATATGATGAATTCAATACAGCCGAAGATTTGATTGTTGAGAGTGCTAAGTTTAATAGGGATGATGCAAAGCTTTTTGCATCTAGAGCATCAGCTTTAAATTTCACATATAAATTAACTTGGCTATTTAGTAACAATGATCGACTATTTGGATTTGCTTTTATTTTATGCTTATGTGAACTACTTGAAGCATTAGTATATAATGTATACACAGACTTTAACTTTATAGGGTGTTATACTACAGACCAATGGAGAGCAATTTTAATAAATGAGTTAGGAAATAGCGTTACTAATAGTTGAGTATCTGCTAATCGAACTTGACTTCGTCGAGTTTGAAATCGCCTTCAAGGGACTCTGTCCCGAATCGAGTCACAACATAGGAAATAGCAGAGGAATATAAAACAAGCCAACTAGTGTAAAAAACTAGGTGGCTTGTTCTTTTAGATACGAAGCTCCATTAGCGCTAGCATTTGCTTCCCAAAGTTAAACGAAAGCCATTGGCTTTCATTCCTAACAGGTCTTAGTGTCTCACACAATGCTGTCAACTTAAGCAAAATTGTAGGATCACGCCAATGGCGTGCTCTTGCGAAGCACCACGAAAGACATGTCCGTGGTACGATCGAACACGCCGTTGGCGTGATCCTACGGGGATACGATTCGTTAAGTTGACAGCATTGAGTGTCCCATACTAAGACATGTTATTTTTTTGAAACATCGCATATTACAGTGAGCGAATGCTCACAAGATGATAGTTAGATATGGACGATTAGTTACAGTCAGTTAGATGGGGCCGCCCAAACCATAATCTAACGTGAATTATGGATTTATCTTCAAGTATATCGCCCTTTCAGGACTGAACAGTGTGGTTTTCATTACGACGGGATAATCGCGCGTGCAACGGCCATAGCTGATATATTCAGTCCCTTCGGGACATCTACCCTGAAAGGGTAAAATATAATAGTGATGGATTTCAATCCATCTCATTCATGTGTTTCACTAAGGCTTTTTTTATCTTTATCAATTCAGTGAAAGAGAAGACACTCATTTTCTGATAGGTAATAATGAATACTATGGCTAGCAGGGTATTCATATTTTTTGGGGAAAATGAAGTAAATACTTCCTTAATAGTTTAGGCACAAGTATCGTATTACAGTAGTTCTAAATTTTATAAAGGATAAAACAGGTAAACTACCTCAGTCTGAAATAGACAAGATTATTAATGAAATAAATTATCCAATTAAAGAAATATTAGAGGATACACAAGGGCGTTTAACCATTGTATTAGAAAGAGGAGGGGCTAGTTCAAATAAAGTGATTTCTGTACATCCAATAGATGGAGGGGGATTTAAGACCACTAAATATTCTAGAGCATATAATCCTGATGCAAACCCTAATATACCAGTTGAGTTAAGTGTAAATAAGATTGCGCCAGATTACTCCAAGGGAAGTGGTCGACAGTATTTATATCCAATAAATGAAGGTAGTGATCTTAAAAACATAGTTAGAATAAAAATGACTGGTAGTAGAACATCAAAAAATGGAGACTTTTATGCTGCTAATAAAAAAGCTGGCTTTGTAAATGAGTTTGGGGATAAAGCTCCTGTAAAAGTAATTGATGGGGAATATGTATGGCATCATTTAGATGACATGTATGGAGATATTTGGTGTACAATGCAACTTGTTGAAGATGCTGCTCATACAAGAATTTCAGGTATGGCTCATTCAGGTTCAGTAAAACAATATGAATCTTTTAAAGGTATTGATTATAAATGATATGCAAGAATTAACAATAGAAATTCAAGGAAAAAAAGTAACATTGGAAGAGTTAACGTCCTTCGAAAAAGAATTAGATATGACTTTACCAGATATATACAAGGAAGTTTTGTTAAAATATGGTGGTAGTAGGGTGAAGGAAAATACTTATAGCAGTAAAGCTAGTATTTCATTCTTTTTATCCTTGTCATCAAAACGTAATGCAACAGCTAAAAATATTATTGAGACATATAAAGAAGAGTATGGAGCAGCTCTATGGTTACCTTTTGCTACAGATTCAGGTGGTTGGGTTTTCAACATCTCTATAGCAAAAGATACTTATGGCCAAGTATGGATTGATAAATTTGATAGTGGAGATAGTGATCCTTTTGAATATGTTTCCCCTTCGCTTGAGGAGTTTATAGATAGTTTAAAATCAAGTGAATGACCCAATGCCACAACATAGGGGATAGCAGAGAAATATAAAACAAGCCATCAAGTGTAAAAACTTGGTGGTTTGTTCTTTTTAGATACGAAGCTCCATTAGCACTAGCATTTGCTTCCCAAAGTTAAACGAAAGCCATTGGCTTTCATTCCTAACAGGTCTTAGTGTCTCACACAATACTGTCAACTTAAGCAAAATTGTAGGATCACGCCAACGGCGTGCTCTTGCGAAGCACCACGAAAGATGTGTCCGTGGTACGATCGAACACGCCGTTGGCGTGATCCTACGGGGATACGATTCGTTAAGTTGACAGCATTGAGTGTCTCATACTAAGACCTGTTATTTTTTGAAGTATCTCATATTACAGTGAGCGAATGCTCACAAGATGATAGTTAGATATGGACGATTAGTTACAGTCGCTTAGATGGGGGCGCCCAAACCATAATCTAACGTGAATTATGGATTTATCTTCAAGTATATCGCCCTTTCAGGACTGAACAGTGTGGTTTTCATTACGACGGGATAATTGCTCGTGCAACGGCCATCGCTGATATATTCTGTCCCTTCGGGACATCTACCCTGAAAGGGTAAAATATAATAGTGATGGATTTCAATTCATCTCATTCATGTGTTTCACTAAGGCTTTTTTATCTTTATCAATTCAGTGAAAGAGAAGACACTCATTTTCTGATAGGTAATAATGAATACTATGGCTAGCAGGGTATTCATATTTTTTTGGGAAAATGAAGTAAATATTTCCTTAATAGTTTAGGCACAAGTATCGTATTTAGGCACTCGCTGTGCTCGCTTGAAATACTCATACTTGCGACAGTGGAGACAGCGTATGGGCTTATGATACCGAGCTGCAGCAAGCAGAACTGAAAGTGGTGCTGGCCCGAAAAGTAAGGCAGGTAGCACAGCTCTACCATTTGGCCACCGATACGGACACCTTGCATACCACTGCCGAGCACCCATTCTATACTGGCAAGGACAAGTGGACAGCCGCCCAACACCTTAGCACCAAGGTACAGCTCTTTAGCGAAGGAGAGGTACGACAGGCTATCCGTAATATCTCCGTGCAGGACACGGCCGTGAAGGTTTATAACCTGATGGTAGATGGTGTACACAACTACTTTGTAGGTGACGGTAAAGTACTGGTGCACAATACCTATGAGGTGGATCTATTGGATGATTTGCTAGCCAAGTTACCCACCACGGACCTTCATAAGGCTTTTAAGGAGGATTATGCAAAACTAGGGGCTAAGTTCTTTGAAGATAACCCAAAGGCGGTTGATGCGTGGGTGGTGTTGAAAAAAGCTGATGTTGATGAGGCTTTATTATTAAATACTAAATATCTTGATGAAATATCATCCTTTATCACTAAGCATGATAAGAACTTATTATTAAATGAGTTTAAAAACTATACAGGTAATAAAGAAGATATTCTTAAAAACTTAGCTAAGTATAGCTTAAGCTTAGAATTAGATGCTTTATATAAAGCTGGTAAATATGATGAAATAGCTAGTAAGTTAGGTGGAAGTGTATCAAAAACTGATTACCCTAATACTGCCCCTGATGTAATAAATGCTTGTAAAAAAATTGCCGAAATACCTGATACGAAAGATATTCCAATAATGGCAAAAAACTTAGCTAAAGAGTTGGGTTTAAGTAAAACACAAATACCAAAGCTTGAAGGGTATTTGAAAGTTATGAAAGAACATCTATTTAGAAGAAAACACCTTATAATAGATCCTAGTTCTAATTTCTATAACTATGGTAAATTTACAAGATTTATTGAGGATGCTAGATATTGGGAGTCTGTTCAAGATGGATTCAAGTCTTTTACTATTAAGGACCCTGATTTTGGTGACATCACATACCAATCAGAAGATATAGTTTCTAATTTTAAAGCATATCTAGCCCATGAGTATATAGAATCTAAACTTATGGAAAAAGGATTACCTTATAGAGGTTTTATAGAAGTAGATACACGTAACTCACCTAGGTTTTATAGTAAGGGTGCACATGATTTATCAGTCAATCAAAATAATATTAGCTTTCAATTCGATCATTATTCACATCCTAACATGGGGTGGTATAGACAAATACCTAATGGCATGAATGTTCAAGAAAATCTAATGAACTTAGATGAAATTGTTAATATAATATTAAAATCAGAAGGCTTATGATGGAGAGGGAAACTTTAAATCAAGAGATAAATAGAGTTATAAACATAACAAATTGGGGAGAAGCAAAACTTGCTTCTACAACTTGTTCAATTTTATTTCTTGAGTATTATAGAAGAATGTTTTTGTATAAAAAAGAGTTTGGTGTAATAACAAAATTTTGTATGGCTAATATTCCTAAGCAATTTGCTATTTTATCGGATGAGGAATCTAAATTTATAGGTCAGATTACACATAATCTAACTCTTTCAGGAAACTTAAAAGGAAGCTATCTTGATAAAGTATTTATTTCTTCTTTTTTAACATGGAGACTTAAACTAAAGGAAATAATAAGGGGAAATAAATTTATTGAAGATCCTTATGAACCAATGATACTTTTTTATGAACTAGGGGGGTATTTAGGTAAGGATCAAGGTAATCGGATTACAATATGCAGTGGGACAGCATTTAATTTAGAAGTATTAGATAAATTTATGGATACTAATTTAAACACCCCTTTTATTACTGATATGGCAAAAGAAAATTTAGACTCTATTGAATGTATGAGTTTTGATGAATATTTGAATTATCAAGGTATATTAATTCCAAACCAATAGTAGGATACACTGGAGCAAGTAGCCCCAATAATTGAGGATCTAGGCCTTCTATGCACAAACAGAGTAAATGTTCCCCCAATAGTTGAGTATCTCCACCATCGTCCGCCATTTATCAAAGCAAAATGCGGGTGAATTGTCTTCTAAGGACTCTGTCCCGAATCGAACCACAACATAGGGGATATCAGAAAGATATAAAATAAGCCATCAAGTGTAAAAACTTGGTGGTTTGTTCTTTTTAGATACGAAGCTCCATTAGCACTAGCATTTGCTTCCCAAAGTTAAACGAAAGCCATTGGCTTTCATTCCTAACAGGTCTTAGTGTCTCACACAATGCTGTCAACTTAAGCAAAATTGTAGGATCACGCCAATGGCGTGCTCTTGCGAAGCACCACGAAAGACATGTCCGTGGTACGATCGAACACGCCGTTGGCGTGATCCTACGGGGATACGATTCGTTAAGTTGACAGCATTGAGTGTCCCATACTAAGACCTGTTATTTTTTTGAAGCATCTCATATTACAGTGAGCGAATGCTCATAATATGATAGTTCTGACAGGGTCGCCTAAATATGGACGATTAGTTACAGTCGGTTAGATGGGGCGCCCAAACCATAATCTAACGTGAATTATGGATTTATCTTCAAGTATATCGCCCTTTCAGGACTGAACAGTGTGGTTTTCATTACGACGGGATAATCGCGCGTGCAACGGCCATCGCTGATATATTCAGTCCTTTCGGGACATCTACCCTGATAGGGTAAAATATAATAGTGATGGATTTCAATCCATCTCATTCATGATGCCTTAAAAGCGAATTCTAATCCAAAACTCACATTAATCTAAATACCGCCCTATCCTTACACCACGAAGCAAAGTCCCCAACCAACATAAGCCCTCTGCTACCGTTACACTAATAGATGCAGCTGACCTTAGCACATAGAAAACAGATCGAACGTCTCCTGACGGAAGGCAAAAGCCAGTCGGCTATTGCCCTTGTGTTGGGTGTGCACCGCTCTACGGTCAGCAGGGAGATCAGCCGCAATACCTGTCCAATGCGTAAGGTGTATACAGCCGAATACGCTGAACGGATAAAGCGGGGCAGGCGGCATTATGCCAATGCCCTACGAAAGGGAAACAGTTGGGTAGCCAGTTCCCTTTGCTGGCGCTATCTGGGACGCTTTGGGGCAAGAGGGGCTTACCTCCACTCCAGACTACACATGCGGCTCTTCCCTCCATATGAGTTGACCTTCAACTTCTCCCCAAGAAATAACCATTACCTGCCCACCTACCGCTATCGCCCTAACAGAAGGCGTTCCTTCTGTTATGACTGGCTCCATGCCGACATCTTGCAATACGTACGCAACCACCGCAATTACTGGCGAAGGAAGTGGTTAGCCCCCTGTAAAGGAATGATTTCACAACCGACAGTGGCAGTGGAGCAACCATTACCAACCCCAATTGCCATCACCTCAGCTCCTCCAGTCTATCCCACCTTACAGCCTGTAGCTCCACAGGTAAATGGGATCACTATGCCCTCCCGTCAAAAAATGGTGGCATAAGGAAGTAGCCCCCTCTTTTTTTCTTCAATTCTCCCTGCGATTTCAGCCTGTTTGTTACATGTTATCACCACCAACCAGTAGCCATGCAGTAGGTATTAGGTTGTCAGAGATTTGGTATGCGTTATTGTTGCGTTTCGAAGATGAATAATGGGAACGGTGAATCATTTAGAGGGAGTTGCCTTAAGGATTGGCATTGGACAAGTTTATGAAAGGACCTGACAACATTTGTGATCATTTGTTCTCTATTCTTCAGAACGAAAACAATTTCTATGTTAAAAAAGAAGGCAGTAGTTACCTAACAACTCTATATCACAATGAGTCACTTATTTTTCACTCATTTTACCAATTCTTTTCGTTCCCTCTGAATCTCCAAAAGTGCTTCCCTAGCTTCAAATGTTAAGTCATTACACAACCTGTCTTCAATTTCTTTATCAGTTAACATTTGAAACTTAGTTTTAAATCTATTATGCATTGAATTGCTCTGTTCAGCGATATCCTTTGGAGTTGTTTTTAACAAAGACCTTACAATCAGAATAACTTTTTCTTTTCTACTAAACAGTAAAATCAATAGTAAACAAAATGAAAGTTCTTGAAATTCAATAGAAACCCTTTTAGCAATTGAAATACTAAAGATTGTATTAAAGAAATAGATAAATGATAATAAGTCGAATACCCCTAGTATCAATAATATCAGAGTACTGACAGTCTTTTTTTCAGGAAACTTAATTACAATCAAAGTAGTTATTGACAACCCGATGAAACCTAGATAGTTTGATGTATACAAAACATAGTCTGTCAACAATGCTATTGAATAGGAGATCAAGACACATAGCCATAAAAATGCTATAATCAAGTACTCTATTTTTAAATATTTTGACTGAATTGATGCCATAATTAAAATATAAAAAAAGTCAACAGGCTTTTATTAACCTGTTGACTTTACAAAACTTAAACCACTTATCTCCTTTCTAGTAATACGATATTCTCCACGTGGTGAGTATGTGGGAACATATCGACAGGCTGTATCTCTACCACCTTATATTTACTGTCCATCCAATTGATGTCCCTTGCCTGTGTGGCAGGGTTACAGCTTACATAAACCACCTTTTTCGGCTCCACTGCCATAATCTGTTTTACCACATCTTCGTGCATACCTGCTCTCGGAGGGTCTGTAATGATGACGTCAGGCGCACCATGCTCAGCAATAAAATCCCTTGTCAGGATATCTTTCATATCACCTGCAAAGAATTTGGTATTTTCAATACCATTCAGAGAAGCATTCTTCTTGGCATCCTCAATTGCAGCCTCCACATACTCAATACCGATTACTTCTTTTGCCTGTTTTGCAACAAACTGAGCAATAGTACCAGTACCTGTATAAAGGTCATACACCCTTTCTTCTCCTGTCAACCCTGCCAGCTCACGAGTAGCTTTGTAAAGTTCATAAGCTTGTTCAGAATTGGTTTGGTAGAAAGATTTTGGTCCTACACGGAACTTCAACCCTTCCATTTCTTCTGTGATATATGGTTCACCGTGATAGCACTGTACATCCAAGTCTCCGAATGTATCATTGCCTTTTGTATTTACCACATACATCAGAGAGGTGATCTCAGGGAATTCATTTTTCAGGAATTCCATTACCAGCTTTATGTTTTCCTCACCATGTTCAGCAAACTGTACAATCACCATCAGGTCTCCTGTAACAGCCGAACGAATAATCAGGTTACGCATAAAACCAGTCTGCTCCACCTGATCATAGAAAGTCAGGTCATTGGCTCTGGCAAATTCCAAGGTTTTCAACCTGATATCATTGGAAGGACCACCCTGCAGGTAACAGTGGTCGATACTCAGGATTCTGTTCCACTTACCTGGCAAGTGAAATCCTAGTGCCGTATTTTCAGGGTTTTCTTCCTCCAGCTCGTTGCCTGTCAGCCATCTTTTGGTAGAGAACGTAAACTCAAGCTTGTTACGGTAATATTGGGTATTCTCCGAAGGCAGGATCGTTTTACACTCAGGCAACTCTACTTTAGCAATACGCTCCAACTGGTCCATCACCTGTTTTTGCTTGTAAGCTACCTGATCCTGATAATCCAGCATCTGCCACTTACAGCCACCACACAAACCAAAATGATCACAGAAAGGCTCTACTCTCTTTTCCGATAGCTTGTGGAAGTTCGTTGGCTCAGCTTCCATAAATGACTTTTTCTTCTTAGTCACTCTTAAATCCGCTATATCGCCTGGCACAGCATTTCTTACAAAGATGACCATGTCATCAACTTTGGCAACTGCTTTTCCTTCGCTGCCAATATCTAGAATTTCTACCTTTTCAAGGGAAATTCTTTCCTTCCTTCTTCTGCCCATATATTTATTTCAGCAATTATGTATTCCAAACTCAATTTACCCTGCCGCCTGTACGGATTTCAACGGCTGCACTTCCAGTTCGTCAGGACAGCATTCCAACAACGCTGAAACTGATTTTTTCAAAACCGGATGCAAGTAATTTTCGGCTATCTCTGCCAGTGGTACAAGGGTAAACCTTCTCTCGTGAAGAAACGGATGAGGTACTTTCAGTCTAGGCAAATCGATTACCTCATCTTCATAAAAAAGTATATCTATATCAATCAACCTTGCTCCCCATTTTACATGTCGCTCCCTACCGAGATCCAACTCTATTTGCTGCAAGGTTTCAAGCAATTGCATCGGCTCCTTATCGGTTTGAATCGCCAATACTCTATTGAAAAAACTTGGCTGATCCTCTACTCCCCACGCAGCTGTCTCATAGTCTCCTGACACCTTGACCACCTCACCAGCAAGCTTTGCTATTTGTTTTTGAGCGTTGTCCAGCATCAACATTCTGTCGCCAAGGTTTCCGCCTAGCAGGATATAAGCTGTTTTCAGATTTTTCATTAAAGTAGTATTCCCTAGTGGGGTTAGTGAAAGATCCCCCGCATATCTCTATCGGAGTATTACTCATCAATGCCTGTAGCAAATTGAAGCCGCAAAACTAGTAAATTTTTAACTCTGTTTTGCGATTATCAACAAATGTTAGAAAGGATAACCAATCGCCAAGTTATATTCAGCCTGTTCCCTGCCAAAAAACTGATACCCTCCAACAAATTTGGCTCCGTCAGGGCGGGCAGGGTCATACATCTTCAACCCAACATCAAAACGGATAAGCAGGTAAGAAAAGTCCAGTCTTAAACCAAAACCATAACCCACCGCAAACTCCTTCCAGAAATCTCTGAATTGAAACTGTGAACCCGGTCGGCCTTCCTCTTCATTAAAGGTCCAGACATTGGATGCATCTAAAAAGAATGCCCAGTTGAAAATGCTGAATAGCTTTGCCCGCCATTCAAGGTTGGCCTCCATTATGATCTCCCCAGGCTGTTCAAAGCTGTAATCAAATGTACCGTCTGGGTTTACATCAGGAGTGAAAGAACCCGGACCAATACGACGAGGTCTCCATGCTCGGTTGCTGTTACTGCCTCCTGTAAAAAAGTATTTTTCATAAGGAATCGCATCTACACCATCTCCATATGATTTTACCATACCAATATGCAATCTTGAAGCAAGTTGCTGCACATTAGGAATGATTGGCAGACTCTGTCTCAAATCCGCATAAAACTTCATAAAACGGAAATAACGGAGTCCGAATATTCGATCATTTTCATCTACAAACCTTTGTCCCAACAGGTTCAGGTAAGTACCTCCAAGTTCTGCATACAATTTCAGGAAAGACGATTTTCCCAGTTGAGAAGTACCATAGTTCCCTTTAGCTTTTGAGTAATAAGCACTCACACTTGATACAAAGGAATTGTCAAAAGAATAGATCAGGTTGTTTCCTTCTTCCTGAAGGTCACTCAAACGCTTGTCAAAATCCTCACTGATAAAAGGCGTATTGATCACACTCAAATCCACCAGACTCAAGTTGAACAAGGCATTCTTCCTGTTTCGCCACTGATAACTCAACCCACCCTGTAAGTTAAGACGTGTGTACTCAGGACGCTCTGTATAAGAAATACCTGAAAAGAGTTTGGTTTGTGCACTGCGTGCAAAGTACTTTCTTCTCAAGCTTCTTGACAGGGGAAACATCACCCTAGGAAAGATAAGAGATGAGTTCAAACCGATCTCCTGACCTGTGTAGGTATCTTGTGTATTGGAAGCACTGGCTTGGGCTTCAAGTGAGTACCTTCCTTGAATTTGCCACACTTCAGCACCATTGAATACATTCCTGTTCTTGAATGTAAAACTTGCAAATGGTCCCGGAAGACGGTCATTCACATTCAAACCAGTTTCAAAAGAGTATTGGTACTTGTCCAGAGAGCTGGCAAAAATATGGGCTTTGAGGTGGCCATTGTCCTTTTTCTCGTAATTGACATTCACGAATTTGAAAATATCCATGTTCCCCAATACCCTTCTGGTATCAGCTGTAGCCTGTTCTGAGTAGGGCGCATTTTTTTCAATCAGCACTTTGGAGTCCAAGACCCTCTTGGAGTACTTTCTACCTTTATCCAAGTAGGCTACTCCTTCATACATGACCGTATCTTGCTTCACCTTACGGGCATTGATTGCCACGTCTGTCTCAAAAACAATCTCATCAACAATATACTTGTCATGCGATGCCTGATTTTCGGGAGCATCGATAAGAACACTAACATCTACAAGATTGGGAGATGCACCTGTATCCACTTCAAAATAGATATACCCTTTATTAAAGTCGTAATACCCATTTTTACGAAGCAATGCATATATCCAGTCACGCTCTTTTTCTAGTCTTGACTCTTCGAAACGCTGAGATTCTTTTAAAGGAGCCTTCTCTATATTCTTGGCAATAAGGGTATGAACGGCTGTATCTTGGGATATAATATCTACTATACGCACCTTTGAAGGCGTATTTTCAGTCACATTGAATACCTGACTGACCTTCTTGTCAGTAGTATCAACATCTACTGTCACCTCCGCATCAAAATACCCTTTCTGTTTCAAGTGCTTTTCAATTTGCTTTCTCGAAACTTCAGTTAGAGATCCATCATAGATACTTGGTGGCTCCCCAACAGAACGCATTAGCCAGTTTCCTTCCTCAATCTTGCGCTTAACCTTCGTTATTTTGGAGTTTCCTTTCAACCTTATCTTCCTGATTTTCTTCAGAATGGATAAAGTATCCTTTTCATGTTCCTTATCAAGCTTATAAAGCTCCCTGTAAACACTCAAAGAGTCTTTGTCTCCAAATTTGGCTACCACCTTTTCGACCTGCTGCTCATAGTCATCATTGAGCAGGTAAATGATCTTCCGTTGGTTTTTCACCAAGGAATCATACTCATGTATCAGTTGCTTCAGCAATACAGAATCTTTAGGCAGCTGCTCCTCATACCGTTTCTTACCAATTCGGTATGCCTCCAAATAGGGATAGCCCGCTACACCAAGAATCTTCCTGTTTGGTTTCTGCCTGATCAGTTGCTCCAGCCTTGGTTTATTGGATTTGCTTGCACCTTTAATTTCCTGTGAAAAAAGTAGGTACTCTCCTTCCTTTAGTTGTTTCGTAGGAGAACAGCTTCCAATTACTGCCAGCAACATTACCAGCATTATTCTGATATGTATATTGAAGTTTTGATTGCTCAACACGCCAAAAAATTCAATTTTAGTTTATCTAAGGTATAATTCACACAACCTTCTTTACAGCTAACGACCCATTTTCCAACTTCTAAATCGATGATTATGTTGAGTGATTAGAGTTCAAATATACATTTAATCCTTTGAATACTTTTACTTACTGCCTCAACACGGTGAAAGCATTTATAAAATGATGATTATCATCAGCATTAAATTTTAGCTATAAGATTGGTTAAGTTGATACATCAAATTTTCCTATATTGGATGAAATAAAAGCAATCTATAGCTGAACTTCTTTTTTTCATTCGGCTATGTATTAATCCAGAAACGATATTCTTTTAAACCATGAATGATAAACCAGTTAAGGTTAGAGTACATTTTAAAGGTATAAAACCAAGTGCTTGGGAACACCCTGCCGATAGAGCTGCTTTACAGGCACTCAAAAAAGTGCCAGGGTTAGATATAGCCATTAAAGCTTTAATAGGTAAAACCAGTGAACAGTCATTGAGACTTCTGACTTTGGCATCAGCTGTCAGGGTCAATGACAAGCAATTCAGCAAACTCAACAGAATCTATCAGGAATGCTGTGATATTCTTGACTTTGAAGAGCGTCCAGAACTTTATGTTTCTCAAAGTCCTGTTTTGAATGCTGGTGCCATTGGCGTTGAAAAACCCTTTATCACCATTAACTCAAGCATGATTGATTCCCTTTCTGAAGCCGAACTGATGGCGGTTCTTGGACATGAATTGGGACATATCAAAAGTGGTCATGTGCTTTACAAAACACTATTATTCTTTATCATCAGAATTTCAGTGATTGCCGTAAACATTCCACTTAGTATGATGGCAATCCAAGGGATCATCGCTGCTCTGAGAGAGTGGGACCGCAAAAGTGAGCTAAGTGCAGACAGAGCAGGATTGCTCGTGGTACAAGACCCAGAGGTCTCTATCAACCTGCTGATGAAGCTTGCTGGAGGTAACCACCTTGAAGAAATGAATTTGGGTGAATTCATCAAGCAGGCTGAAGAGTATGAAAATGCAAACTCAGTCAGCGACAGCTTCCATAAGATTATGAATGTTGTGGACAAGTCTCACCCATTCCCTGTTAGTAGGTTGAATGAACTTTTGAAATGGGTGCAGAGAGGTGAGTACGATTCAATCTTGAGAGGATATTACACAGAAGATGATGAGGTTGCTTTCAGTGATCACGCCAAAAAGGCAGCAGAAGGTTACAAAGATGACTTTATGCATATAGCCGAGCCAATTATTGGTCAGGCTAAAGAATCTGCTTCAAAAGCCAAAGACTTTTTGGAAGATATGTTTAAAGGTAAAAAAGAAGATTAGCCTTGAACAACAACATACAAATCAATTAACCATAACCAAAGCAGTTTTATGAAACTGCTTTGGTTATCCCTATACCCTTCTATATAATTATTGTTTTTCGGATCGACCAACCCAACTCCCTTCCCTTTGTTTTCGATAGCATTTAAGGTCTTTCCGCTTCATAACATTAGTTACAATCTTTAATATCAATGCTGATAACTCATGAAAAAAATACTACTGCTGTTTCTTAGTATTCTAGCGTCAGGATTTACTACGCACTTATGTGCCCAAGAATTTAGCCTTGATGCAGACCTTAGAGCTCGCTATGAACACAGAAGAGGCTCCTTCACATTAAGGCCAGTCAATGATGCACAAGACGTTGCTGCCAATTTTGTTACACAAAGAACTCGAATCATCACTTCATTCGCTGACAAATCCAGCAAACTCTCTTTCAAGCTATCACTTCAGGATATAAGGACATGGGGAGCTACGCCACAACTAGGAATTGGTGATAATAATAATCTTGGAATGTATGAAGGTTGGGGAACGATCCATTTTGATACTGCCAACTTTATTAGAATCGGTCGACAGGAGTTGAGTTATGATGATAACCGCTTCTTAGGTAATGTTGACTGGGCTATGCAAGGTCGATCGCACGATGCTATTCTATATCAACATAAAGGCGATTATGAATTGCAAATCGGTGCTGCCATACACAACAATAGGGAAACACAATTCAGAGAACAATACACCGTCAATAACTACAAAGCCATGCAATTTGCAAGGTTTAATAAAAAGCTGGACGCCCTTGACCTAACATTGCTGTTCTTCAATAATGGACAGGAATATATTGACAATAACAACCCTACCCGTGAAGATCTTGAAACCATCTACAGCCAAACTTATGGGGCAAGAGCCAAGTTTGACCTAGATATTATCAAGTTTGATATCAACTTTTACTACCAAGGCGGTAAAGATGCTACCGATGTCAAAATAAGGGCATTCGATTTAAGCCCAGTTATAACACTTGGACTAGACAATGGCGTAAGCATAGTGGCTGGCTTTGAATGGCTCTCTGGCTCAGATATCAATTTTGATACTCCTGGAACACCAATACGTATTGAAAGTAAAAACAAATCGTTTTCTCCATTCTATGGTACAAACCACAAGTTCAATGGACTTATGGATTACTTCTATGTAGGAAATCATTTCAACAATGTAGGGCTACAGGATTATTTTGGAGGCTTCAATGTAAAAGCCGACGATCTCAAATTCTATGGAATGATCCATATTTTCAACACTTGGGGCAACATGATTCAGAACAATGAAGAAATTGACAAGTATCTAGGAGCTGAGGTTGATCTTACGGCTATGTATAGTCTCAATGAGTTTATCAATATTCAGGGTGGTGTTTCGGCCATGTTTGCTGATGAAAACATGGAAGTACTGAAAGGTGGTGATGCTGATAAATTTAACTACTGGGCTTGGGCAATGGTGGTTATTAAACCAAATTTGTTCAAAGCTTCAGGCTGGAAAAAAAATAACTCAGCCAATTAAAAAAAGAAAGCCCTGTGGCAAGCCACAGGGCGTTGATTGACAAGGTTCTTAAACCAAGGCTAACTAGTTTGCTTCAACTTATACTATACTATATTAAAAACATAAGATCGTTTGGTTATGTTCATCTACTCTCAGTTTAGATAATTTTTAAGCTTTTTAAACAAATCCTGATGGCTGAAAGGTTTAGTCACATAATCATTCATTCCTGCTTCTCTGATTTTGATATTTGTTCCTACCATCGCCACAGCAGTAAGGGCAATTATTGGTAACTTCTCACCACTAATCTGCATTTCATTCCGAATCACATGAGAAGTCTCATACCCATTCATTTGTGGCATGGCAATATCCATCAATACAATATCCAATTCCCGCTCTTTTATCTTGTCTATCGCTTCTATTCCGTCTTTTGCCAGATAGGTCTCAAACCCCCAGTAATTGGCAAACTCTTCCATAATCATCAAATTTCCATCATTGTCGTCAACAATCAGGATATTTTTACCTTTGAAGTGTCCTTCCTCTTCAAAGGTTTGTGTTTCATTATCATAAGATGCATTATCTGATGCAACCTGCATTTCCTTTTCAAACCTTATTTTAAATGTAAAGCTTGATCCTTTTCCAACTTCACTTTTCACTTCAATAGAACTCCCCATCTGTTCCAGAATATGTCTGGTTATCGCCAAACCAAGCCCTGTTCCATTCGCATTCTTGTTCACTTCACTTTCCAATTGATTGAAAGGGTCAAAGATGAACGCCATCTTATTAGGTGGTATCCCCTCTCCTGTATCTGAAACAGAAAAATTGATGGTCAAAAAGTGCTCATCAGATGAGAGTAGTTCGATAACAAGCGAAACATCTCCTTCTGAAGTAAACTTGATGGCATTCTCAATCAGATTATTCAGTACCTGAAGCAGCCTCGCTTCATCTCCTATAATTTGTTCAGGGATTAAATTATCGACGCTTAATCTCAAGTTCAGCTTCTTTTTTTCTGCACGTAGTTGGTGCATTTCCCTTAAGCTAATAGCCAAATCATGAATATTAAATGACTGACAATTGAATGAAATTTTCATCTGCTGGATTTTGGTTAAGTCTTGAATGCCTGAGACAAGGTTCAAAAGTGATGTTGCTGACGACTTTATGATGATAGTTAGGTACTACATCAAAAACCACAATTGGACATTGCTACAATGACGATTTGAAAGACATATCAAGAGTTGTAGTGGTTGAATAGTTGAAAAAATATATCAAAATATCTGAATGGATAATATACCTGCAGTAACAACCTTATGTAAGGAAATCGAGGTTTGCTCAATAAATCAGTCTTAAATCGCAAAATATCTACATGTCCAAAAACAGAAAAAATGTCCGCACTTTTTCACCTCTATAACAGCCTACGTTAACACCATTGAATCTATATCTTAATTTCATACTGTATTGTATTCATATCTGACAATCTACACATCACTATTCTTAGGTTATTTTGAACAGAACACACTTTTAACTACTTCATTTTCAAGACTGTACAAGAGTGTTCAATATCGAGCATTAATTTTTTAATCATCAGAATACTTTCATTATATAACTACCTACATATCAGTGATTTAAATAAAAAAGGCAACGTATTTGGCATTGACAAATCAAATTTCTAAAAGACTTTGGCCCTCGTAACCAAAGCATGCGTGTCAAATTAATTAAACCCCAATTACCCTCTACTACTATGAATACTATCAGAAGATTTTCATTGCTATTTGCTGCCCTTGTAATGCTAATGTCGTTTTCGTACGCCAATGACAAGGAAAAGAACAAGAAAAAGGCTCAAGAAATTGAGTATATCAGGTCAGCCGTTGAAAACGGATCCAAAGGAGACTGGAACCTTTACGCCAGAGCTGCTCAAATCTGTATCAACAGAGGCTATAACATGGATCAGGCTTATGAATGGGTTTCCCACTCAATTGATTTACACAACAACCCACTGAACAATGAAATATTGGGTGACTATTATATGAGGATGGGTGATACTATTGGAGCCTATGAAGTCTATCATGATACAGTATCAAAATTCATGTTTGAAATGAAAGATGAAGAACTTAGCAGGCTTCAACTAAAAATCAGAATGGTAACCAATGAACTACGAAAAAACCCTTAATCAGGGATGCAAACCCATTCAATAAGAAAAGCCAGGCAGATTTGCCTGGCTTTTACTATCAATCATGAATTTATCCTCGAACCTATAAAGGTATTTGAGTGCATCTAATCTTAACTCCAGATGGAGTACCAAAAAGCATTTTCTTCAAATTTGACAATGTGCTTAGTTGCTTGCCTTAAGGGCTTCAATCAATTTAGGCACTACATCAAATGCATCCCCAACTACACCGTAGTCTGCTGCCTTGAAGAATGGCGCTTCAGGATCCTTATTGATAGCAACAATCACACGTGATGAGCTAACACCTGCCAAGTGCTGAATCGCACCAGAGATACCAACTGCGATATAAAGGTTAGGGCTAACCTTGATACCTGTCTGTCCTACGTGCTCATGGTGAGGTCTCCAATCCATATCTGATACTGGCTTAGAACAAGCAGTTGCCGCACCTAAAGTTTTAGCAAGCTCCTCAATCATTCCCCAGTTTTCAGGACCTTTCAGACCACGACCTGCTGAAACCACCAAGTCTGCTTCTGGAAGCAGGATATCTCCTTCTTGTTTATGTACTGATGTACGCTTCACACCAAAGTCCGCATCTGAGAAGTTAACCTCGAACGCTTCCACTGCTGCTGTTCCTCCAACTTCTTCAGGAGCAACCGCATTCTTTGCCAGTGTAATTACGCGGCTATCGCCAGGAATTGACACTTCTGCAAATGCCTTACCTGTAAATACACCTCTTTTTACTTTAAAGCCTGCTGAAGTATCAGGCAGCTCTACTACGTTTGAAGCTACAGGCACATTCAGTTTTACTGCAACTCTTGCAGCTACTGCATCCACCAAAGATGAACGAGCCATAAGAACAGTTTGTGCTCCTTCTTTCTTTGCAGCTTCAGCAACCAAAAGGGCTGTTGCAGCAATCACACCGTCATTCAGACGAGAATCAGCTGCATGCAACACTTTCTTTGCTCCATATTTACCTAGGGCTTCCAATTCACCCGCATTGATATCTCCCATTGCTACAGCTGTAACATCACCAAGCTTGGCACCACATGTTACAGCCTCAAACGATGATTTCTTGATTGCGCCATTGTCGGCCTCTACAAAAACAAGTACTGACATCTATATAATATGTTTATTGGATTCGAAATAAGTTAATCAAAGGGCCAAATAAAATGACCATAATTTGACACTAGAATTAGATTACTTTTGCTTCTTCTTTCAGCAAGCGAACCAGTTCAGTCATATTATCAGGCTCAACCATCTTACAGTCTCCTTTAGCTGGAGGTAACGAGAAGGCATCATATGAAGTAACATTTTCAGTATCAACAGCTGGAACCACTTTCAATGGCTTCTTACGTGCTGACATAATACCTCTCATGTTCGGGATTTTCCATTCCGCGATTGGCTCCTGACAACCTGCTACAAATGGCAGTTGAACTTCCAACTCCTCTTTACCACCTTCGATCTCTCTTGACAGTGTTGCTGTGTTGCCGTTCAGGTCCAGTTTCATACAAGGCGCAATAGATGGCATGCCCAGCATTTCTGCTACAAGACCGTGAACCAGACCACCATTGTAGTCAGAAGACTCACGTCCCATCAGGATCATGTCATAGTTTTCCTGTTTTGCTACCTCTACAATTTGTTTTGCTACAAACATCGCATCAACAGGTTCTGCATCTACCCTGATTGCATCGTCTGCACCAATTGCTAAAGCTTTTCTAATGGTTGGTTCAGTATCAGCACCACCTACATTCAGTACGGTTACTGTTCCGCTTGTTTCACCTGCTATCTCTACAGCTCTTGCCAAAGCATAATCATCATATGGACCGATGATAAACTGTACACCTGCTGTATCCAGCTTGTTGTCGGCAGTGAATTTGATCTTTGTTGTTGTGTCAGGCACATGGCTGATGCAAACAAGAATCTTCATAGTAATTGCGTGTTTATTGATTGCTAATTAATAGTTGAAATCACACTTCCTAACTGATTGGAAGTAGATCAGTCTTTCTGAATTTTGAGGTACATTCAGCTTGATAGATTAATTGGCTGTCATTTTTATGTACGGACAAAATATTTGGTTTATTGACTGATTATGGCTTAAAAATAGTATGCATGCATACTAAAATGCAAATTTTTCAATTTATTTTTTATGATAAAAAGTTCTAATTTTTCACAACTCAACCTTAGAAATGAATGTATATTCACTGAAAAACAGAAGAGTATACGGATTTTTCAGGGTGAAAAATAATTACACTTACCACAGGGGCAATAGTACACTAATTTGGGAAAACTAGGAAATTAAGCCTTTCTTTTCACTCAAATCATCACCATGATTTAAATAAAGTCTTGATTATATTTTCGAAATGCATTTCATTTGCACAAACCGAATGAACATTCAATTAATGAAGGTAGTAGATAAAAAAGCGGCTGTTTTGAATGCCGCATTGGAACTGATTGTTGAAAATGGCTTTCATGGCACACCAATGTCTAAAGTAGCCAAACAAGCCAATGTTGCGGCGGGTACCATATACCATTACTTTGAGAGTAAAGAAGAAATGATTGATACTTTGTACACCACTCTCAAGGAAGAAATGGGCAATGCGCTCTTAAGAGATGATGATACAAGCCTTGATTACAAAGAACGCTTTTATGCATTCTGGCAAAACCTGTTTTTGTATTTCACTCAGAACCCAAAAGAGTTTGTCTTTTTGGAACAATATGCCAACTCTCCACTCATTTCAAAGTCTATAAAAGAGGATAACGTAAAGCACTACCTGCCTGTCATTCAATTTTTGGAAGAAGGAATCAAGTTAGGTATTCTAAGGGAAATGGATTCCAAACTGATGACTTCCCTACTTTATGGCAACATCATATCCACTGCAAAACTGCAACTTGTAGAAGATTATCAGATCAGCCCTGAGCTTATGAACCAGGCAATCAACTCCTGTTGGGACAGTGTAAAAGCTAACTAAAATTAAAACTTCATCATAGCACTATAACCATGATACAATTTGAGACTAACATAGAAACTTCTCTTGACCACATTCAGGAAATATTCAAACGTCAAAGGATGTTTTTCAATACTGGAGCAACCCGATCAGTTCAGTATCGAAAAACACAGCTTAAGAAACTGAAAAAAGCCTTAACCGATCATGAAGCTGAGATATTGGCTGCGCTACACAAAGACCTTGGAAAACCTGCTATTGAAGCATACAGTAGTGAGCTTTATACGACACTCCATGAAATTGACCATGCACTCAAAAACCTAAACAAGTGGTCAAAACCTAAAAGGGTCTCAACTCCTTTGGTACATTTTCCATCAAAAGGACGTATCTACCATGAGCCATATGGGGTAGTCACTATAATCGCTCCTTGGAACTATCCCGTAAACTTGCTTCTGAAGCCTGCCGTAGGTGCCATGGCAGCAGGGAATACAGTTATATTAAAACCATCAGAATTAGCTCCTGCTACAGCTTCTGTCATCTGTAAAATTGTCAAAAGCATTTTTGAAGAAGATTTTATGGCGGTCGTTTTGGGAGAGGTTGAAACTACAACTGCACTTCTGAAAGAAAAATCCGACTACATTTTCTTTACTGGCAGCACTGCAATTGGAAAGGTAATCATGGAAGCAGCCTCAAAGCACCTAACACCTGTCACCTTGGAGCTTGGCGGAAAAAGTCCTGTAATCATCGACAGTAACATTAACCTAGCCAATGCAGCCCGCAGGGTGATTTGGGGAAAAACCTATAATGCAGGACAAACCTGTGTTGCACCAGACTACCTTTTAGTTCATGAAGATATTAAGTCTGCTTTTATTGATGAGATGCGCCAACAGCTAAGACAGCAATTTGGCGGTGACCAACAAGCTAGCCATGACTACGGTAGAATTGTGAACGACCGACACTTCCATCGCATTGTCAAAATGATTACAGGAGATATCGTGATTGGCGGTGCTTATGATGCTGCTGACAAATATATTTCCACGACTGTAATCGACAATGTGGATATGGAGCATCCAGCCATGCAAGAAGAGATTTTTGGCCCTGTATTACCGATACTGACATACAGAAATATTGATGAGGCTATCAGTTTTGTCAATGCCGGTCCTAAACCTTTAGCACTTTACCTTTTCAGCAGGAGTAAAAAAATACAGAATGAAGTACTCCAGAGAACTTCTTCAGGTGGTGTTTGCCTCAACGATGTGATCGTCCATATTGCAACAAGCACACTTCCGTTTGGAGGAGTTGGTGATAGCGGACTGGGCAATTACCACGGCGAAGCCAGTTTCAAGACATTCTCACATGCAAAAAGTGTAATGAAACGTGGACTGAACATCGATGTCAAGGTGCGTTATGCTCCTTATAAATTACGACTTCCTCAGTTGAAGCAAATTCTAAAATGGCTTGGCTAATTAGAAAAGTGCTATCAGCTGTCTTCACAAATACCCCGTACAGATTCCTGTACGGGTTTTTTATTGCCTCCCTTTTTAAAAGCACTTACAATTATTATATTATTTGAAAAATAAAATCATAACGGTTTATAGTACTATTTACTATAGTACGGACTGATAAACTACACCATTTACACATGAACCTAAACCTGGAAAACAAACATGCCCTTGTATGTGGCAGTACACAGGGAATTGGGAAAGCCTCTGCCATAGAACTTGCAACGCTTGGGGCTACTGTAACCCTATTAGCAAGAAACGAGGATAGTCTACAGCAAACTGTAAACGAACTACCCACTCCCTCAGGACAGCAACACAAGTACCTTTGTGTGGATTTTCAAAACCCGCACTTTTTGCAAGACAAACTCAATTCCTACCTTGATTCGGTTCAAACCATTCATATTCTTGTCAACAACACTGGTGGACCTGCTCCCGGACCTGCACATACAGCAACACTTGACGATTTTGAAAAGGCTTTTACAATGCACCTCAAGTGTAACCAAGTACTTGTACAAGCTGTAATCCAAGGAATGAAAGTGGCTCACTACGGCAGGATTATCAATATCATTTCAACTTCTGTAAAACAACCTATTCCTGGACTTGGAGTATCCAATACGATAAGGGGAGCTGTTGCCAACTGGTCAAAAACATTAGCGTCAGAATTAGGAGGGTTTGGCATTACGGTCAATAATGTCCTACCCGGTACCATCAAGACAGGAAGGTTAAAAGCCATTGTCCAGAGCCAAAGTCAAAAGAACAATATTTCTGAAGAGGAAGTACAAAAACGGATGGAGATGGAAATTCCTGCTGGCAGGTTTGGAGAAGTAGAAGAAATCGCCTCAGTGGTTGCCTTCCTTGCCTCTCCGTCAGCAGCCTACGTCAACGGTATAAATGTACCTGTGGATGGCGGCAGAACCAAGTCACTATGATCTCACTAACCCAATAATCATGGAACTCATCAGAAACTATATTGATGGACAACTTTGTGAACCCATAAATGGAAATTATTTCGAGTGTTTTGAGCCTGCGACTGGAGAATCTTATGCCCTTATACCCAATTCTGATAAGGACGACGTCCAACAAGCAGTTATAGCAGCGAAAGAAGCTTTCAGGTTTTGGAGCAGGACCTCCACTGACTACAGACATGACTTATTAAGACGAATGTCTGAATTGATTGAAGAAAACCTATCAGCATTGGCTTCCGCAGAATCCAAAGATACAGGCAAACCTATCTCATTGGCTTCTACTGTAGATATTCCTAGAGCTGCATCCAACTTTAAGTTCTTTGCAAATGCACTCACTCAGTTTGCCTCTGAGTCCCATGAAATGCCACATGCCAATGCCATCAATTATACACTCAGGCAACCTATTGGGGTTGTTGGCTGCATTTCTCCATGGAACCTCCCACTCTACCTGTTCACTTGGAAGATTGCCCCTGCCCTTGCTGCTGGTAACTGTGTCATTGCCAAACCATCCGAATTGACTCCCATGACAGCCTTTTTACTATCAAAAATTTGTATCGAGGCAGGGTTACCAAAAGGTGTATTGAACATCATTCATGGATATGGACAATCATCTGGAGAAGCTATTGTAAGCCATCCGGAAATAAAAGCCATTTCATTTACTGGTGGCACAGCAACAGGAGCAAGAATTGCTGCACAAGCTGCGCCCATGTTTAAGAAGCTTTCCCTTGAGCTGGGTGGAAAAAACCCCAATATCATATTCGCTGATTGCAGGTATGACCAGATGCTGCAAACTACCATCCGATCATCTTTTGCGAATCAGGGACAGATATGCCTATGTGGCTCCCGTATTTTGGTTGAGAAATCGATATATGAAAAGTTCAAGAGAGACTTTCTGGAGAAAGTCCAACAGCTTGCAGTTGGAGACCCCAATAATCCCGAAACACAATTTGGTGCACTTGTATCAAAAGCCCATATGGAAAAAGTGATGCGCTACATCGAACTCGCCAAAGAAGAAGGTGGTGAGGTTCTCACTGGCGGAAATGTTATACAAATGGAAGGTAGATGTCAGGGAGGTTGGTTTGTCGCCCCAACAGTCATAGAGGGCTTACCAGCAGACTGTCGCACCAATCAGGAAGAGATCTTCGGCCCTGTTGTAACCATTATGCCTTTTGACGGTGAAGATGAAGCTCTTTCTTATGCCAATAGTACAGGCTATGGGCTTTCTAGTACCATTTGGACTGAAAACTTGTCAAGGGCTCACCATATGGCAGCTCAAATTCAAGCTGGAATAGTTTGGATAAACGGGTGGATGGTTAGAGACCTTAGAACTCCCTTTGGCGGAATCAAGCACTCTGGAGTGGGTCGTGAAGGCGGATGGGAAGCTTTACGCTTTTTTACAGAGCCAAAAAATGTCTGTATCAGTTACAGGTAATTTTCTTTTTAAAAATTAAAAATATAACCAATGAACTTTGAATCAGAAAATGCTCCCGAACCAGTAGGAGCCTATCCTCATGCAAAAAAAGTAGGCAACCTGCTGTTCCTCTCTGGTGTAGGACCAAGAGAGAAAGGCACACCCAATATACCTGGCGTTGAATTCAATACTTTTGGTGAAATTTTCTCCTACGATATAGAACTGCAATGTCATTCCGTTTTCAAAAATGTCAAAATGATATTGGAAGATGCAGGTTCAAGCTGGGACCGTATCGTAGATGTAACCGTTTTTCTAACCAATATGAAAAACGACTTCGCAAAATTCAATGAGATCTATGCGGAGTATTTCAAGGACAATCAACCTTGCCGTACAACTGTTGAAGTCAATGCCCTCCCTACACCTATTGCCGTTGAGCTGAAAGTAATTGCAACAATCGATTAAGAATATCCCGAAACCCTAGCCATTATTCCTAATGGCTTAGGGTTTCAATCTATTTCTCATACTAACCCAAACAATGATGGATAAAATAACAAACCCTTTCTCTCCCGTAAACCTAAAACAATGGATAGATCAACACAGGGAACTGCTTAAACCACCAGTAGGTAATAAAGTAGTCTATGAAGATGGTGCTTTTATCATCATGATTGTTGGAGGTCCTAACTCAAGAAAAGACTACCACTACAATGAAACTCCTGAGTTCTTTTACCAAGTCGAAGGAAATATTACCCTTAAGATAATCGACAATGGTGAGTTTAAGGATATTCCAATCAAGGAAGGTGAAGTCTTTCTATTACAACCCAAAATCCCTCATTCCCCTCAACGTCCTGCTGGGTCAATTGGACTGGTGATAGAATCTAAGCGCCCTGAAGGTGTAAAAGACGCATTTGAGTGGTATTGTGAAAGCTGTGGTCATCAGCTCTATCGTGAACCGATAGCTGTTAGCGATATTGTCACGCAACTACCCATTATTTTTGAACAGTTTTATCAGGACAAGGCCAAAAGGACCTGCACATCCTGTAGTCATGTAATGGAACCACCGAAAAAACCTGCCGAAGCTAAATCATAAGTCAACCTAAGTATCCAGCTTTCTAACGGAACCTGGACTCTGGTACAGCCATTACTACACTCAAAATTACGGAGTGACGATTTTGTCACTCATACTTTCATCGTATAGGAAATATCAATTCACGACATACTACTTTCCACATGGACAAGATTTTCACCATAGACATTCACACACATATTATCCCTGAGAAGCTACCTGATTTTGCGAAAAAATTCGGTTATGGAGGATTTATAAGGCTAGAACACCACAAGCCCTGTTGCGCCAGAATGATGAAGGATGACCTTTTCTTTAGAGAAATTCAAGATAATTGTTGGTCACCTGAAGCCCGAATGAAAGAATGTCACCACCATCAGGTAGATGTTCAAGTACTGTCCACCATACCAGTAATGTTCAGCTACTGGGCCCAACCACAACATGCACTGGATGTCTCCCGCTTTCTGAATGATCATATTGCAAGTGTGGTAGCCAATTACCCTGATCGTTTCATCGGGCTTGGCACGGTCCCATTACAAGCACCCGATTTGGCGATCAAAGAGATGGAAAGATGTGTCAAGGAACTGGGACTGGCTGGAGTTGAAATTGGTTCCCATATAAATGACTGGAACCTCTGTGATGACAACTTACTGCCATTTTTTGAAGCTGCCGAAGAGTTAGGCGCTTCAATATTTGTCCACCCTTGGGACATGATGGGACAACAACGAATGCCGAAGTATTGGCTTCCTTGGTTAGTTGGTATGCCTGCTGAGACATCCTTAGCCATTTGCTCCATGATTTTCGGAGGTGTATTTGAAAAACTCCCCAACCTAAAAGTTGCCTTTGCACATGGCGGAGGCTCATTCCCTGCTACAATAGGAAGAATAGAACACGGTTTTAACGTACGTCCAGACCTTTGTGCCATTGACAATGGAACAAGCCCCAAAGACTATTTGGGTAAATTCTTTATTGACTCTCTTGTTCACGACCCTGAGGTCCTTAAATACCTGATTAACCTGATAGGACCCAACAGGATCGCTTTAGGGTCAGATTATCCATTCCCTTTAGGTGAATTGGAACCGGGAAAACTAATCAGGGAAATAGCTGATCTCGACCTGATCACAAAGGAAAGTCTACTACATGGAAGTGCACTTGAGTGGTTAGGAATCGAAAAGGACTTTTTCATCCCTTCGAAAAAAGACCGAAGCCTCAAGGCATAAATTTTTAACCCAATACTGATCAATTTGACTTATGGAAAAAATTATCATTACAGGTGCAGGACTGGCAGGTAGCCTGTTGGCAATCATGATGGCAAAAAGAGGCTTTGAAGTAGCAGTATATGAAAGGCGACCTGATATGCGTAAAGTAGATATTTCGGCAGGGCGATCTATCAACCTTGCGCTTTCAGACAGGGGAATTGCTGCTCTCCAAAAAGTTGGGTTAGATGAAGTGATCTTAAGTAAAGCCATTCCCATGTTTGGCAGGTTAATTCACCCTATTTCAGGTGAATTGGACCTTCAGCCTTACAGTGGAAGAAGCAATGATTATATCAATTCTATTTCTAGAGGAGAACTCAATAAAATACTGCTCAATGCAGCAGAGTCTTACCCCAACTTACAATTAAGGTTCAATGTACGGTGTGAAGGCATGGACTTAGAAACAGGAACTGTCAGGTTTGTTGATGAGCTAACCCATCAACACTTTTCAGAAACAGCTGATGTTACCCTTGCAGCAGATGGCGCAAACTCTGCCATCAGGAATGAGATGTATCATCACGCTCCAAAACTAAGGTTTACCTTTTCCCAAAATTACCTTAAACATGGATACAAAGAGCTTTATATCCCCCCCAATAAAAACGGAGGTTTCAGAATGGATCAAAATGCCTTGCATATTTGGCCCAGAAAAAGTTATATGCTGATTGCACTGCCCAATACAGATGGAAGTTTTACCGCTACCTTATTTATGGCTTTTGATGGTGAGGACAGTTTTGAAAAGCTGGACAATCCTGAAGCTATTACCTCATTTTTCGAAAAAGAATTTCCTGATGTAATACCACACATTCCTGACCTTGTAGAAAATTTCCAAAACCATCCTGCCAGCGCTTTGGCGACCATCAAATGTTATCCTTGGCAGGTAAATGGCAAGGCTCTATTGATTGGAGATGCAGCCCATGCGGTTGTTCCCTTTTATGGACAAGGAATGAATTGTGCGTTTGAGGATTGCTTGATTCTGGACAAGTTGATCGAAGAATTGGGACCTGACTGGAACCTGGTTTTGAACACATACCAGATGATGCGAAAGGCAGATACCGATGCCATTGGAGAACTTGCTGAAGAAAACTACTACGAAATGAGGGATCATGTCGCCAACCCTGTTTACCAGAAAAAGAAAGATCTTGACCTTATTTTGGAGCAAAACTTTGAAAACTTTGACTCAAAATACTCGATGGTCACATTTAGAGAAGACTTGCCCTATTCGGTGGCTATGAGAAAAGGTCGAGCACAGGACAAGCTGCTTACAGAGATTTGTCAGCAAGTGAATAATATACATTCCTTGGACCTTCATGCTGTTTTGGAACAAGTAATCCAACTTCATTTGAAAGGGTAACTCACGCATTCTGTTGCAAATGCGTGGAACATACGACAGGATTTTAAAAGGCTATACTAAAATGTATAGCCTTTTTTATATCTTTGCGTGAAGATGAAGTTGTACTTTTCATAGAAAAGTCTTCAAATTTTAAGAACAATATGGATAATTTCGTTGTATCTGCCCGCAAATACAGACCTAACACTTTTGACTCTGTCGTAGGACAAGAGCATATTACAGGCACATTGAAAAATGCCGTGAAAAGCAGCAAGCTTGCACAGGCCTTTCTTTTCTGTGGTCCTCGTGGTGTGGGCAAAACTACCACTGCCCGAATTCTGGCAAAAACAATCAACTGCGAAAACCTCAATGAGGCTTGTGAGCCTTGTAATGAGTGTCCATCGTGTTCTAGCTTCAACAAGAATGCCTCATATAATATTATAGAGCTTGATGCTGCCTCCAACAACTCAGTGGACGACATTCGTGCGCTGATTGAGCAGGTACGCTACGCTCCTCCCGCAGGCAAAAAGAAAGTGTATATCATTGATGAGGTGCACATGCTTTCTACTGCGGCTTTCAATGCTTTCCTGAAGACATTGGAAGAACCACCTTCATATGCCATCTTTATTCTGGCTACAACAGAGAAACACAAGATTATCCCAACCATTCTGTCTCGTTGTCAAATTTTTGACTTCAACCGTATTCAGATTGCTGATATGGTCAGACAGTTGCAGCGAATTGCTCAGAATGAAAGTGTACAAGCTGAAGAAGCTGCCCTTCACTTGATTTCACAAAAAGCGGATGGTGGTATGCGTGATGCCTTGTCACTTTTTGATATGATTGTTACGTTCTCACCTGACAGGCACGTAACCTATCAAACAGCCATTCAGAACCTCCATATCCTGGACTATGATTATTACTTCAGAGTAACGGATGCAATCTCTGCTGAGAATATGGCTGAAACGCTGGTAATCTTTGATGAGATTCTCAGAAACGGTTTTGACGGGCACAACTTTATAGTTGGACTTTGTGAGCACTTCCGAAACCTGCTGGTATGTAAAGACACTTCTACTGTACAACTATTGGAAGTTGCACAAGAGGTGCGTGAGCGCTACACACAACAGGCAAAAGATATACCTGTTTCCCTGTTGATGTCAGCATTGAATATTGGCAACCAATGTGATCTACACTACAAGAGCAGCAAGAACCAGCGTCTACACGTTGAACTTGCCTTAATGAAGATGGTACATCTTCGAAAAGCCATCAGCCTTGCTCATTTGGAGCAGGGAAAAAAAAAAGTAGTGTAAAAACGCAGCCCAAAAAGAAAAAAACAAATTCTCCCCAAAAAGAGAAAGAGACAAATACAGCAGCTCCTGCCAAGCAAAGCCTTGTGCAGGATTTTCGTGTTGCCAGAAACAAAGAATCTTTCAAGCAGACAGCCCCTATTTCAACTAGTCTGCATGATGTCAAAGCAAAAATAGCCAATCAGGCTCAGGCAGCTGCTGCAAAGGCAATTAAACAGAAAGCTAATCTGGTTGCAGACAGAACGACTCCTTTCACTTTTGGACAGGTAAAAGAAGCTTGGTCAGCCTTTGCATTAAGCATGAAGAAAAAGGGTACCAGTCCGCTGATTTCTATTTTGTTGGAAGATGGTCCTGCCAGAATGGAAGGGAACAATGTGATCGTGAATTTGAGTAATTCTGTTCAGGGACAACACCTGAATGAAATCAAACCACGCCTACTGAAATTCATCCGTGATGACCTGAGAAATGACTTGATTGACATCAAACCAGAAATAGTAGAAGAAGCCAATCAGGAAATAAGCTCGAAAAGACTCTATACACAACAGGAAAAATTCAGTTTCCTTGCTGAGAAATATCCTGTTTTGAATGACCTTCGTTCCAAGCTTGGCTTAGATATTGACGGTTAACACGATGTTACATAACTTTCAAAGGAAGAGAAAAAAGAATTCACAATTAGAATTAGGTACATTTTTTCTCTTCTTCATTCCTTTTTTATTTTAGATTTAGCAGCACATACCATTCAGAGAGAACTTTAGCCAGACAATACAATCATTCTTGTGCTGATTTAATAACCAAAAATATTAGTGAAATGAGAATAATCTTAAAACTATCTGTATTGCTATGCCTTGCTTTGGTGATCACAACAAGTTGTACTGAGGACAAGCCCAAAAAGCAAACACCACTCAAAGCAGAAGTAAAACCTAAACCTAAGCCCAAACCTTACAAAACCGCTGAAGAAACCATCTCAAGTTGGGTAATTCCTTACACGATCTCTGCCACAAGAGCACCTGAGACTTCCCCTGTTTATGACCAGATCATTGAAGAGCTCAACCGTGACAACTCTTTGTATCTTAAGGTCATTGGGCATACATGTGAGATCGGATTTGAATATAAAAATGACAAGCTAGGAAAAGAAAGAGCGCAAGCCATCTATGACAGACTTATCGAACTGGGGGTTGACAGCGACCGAATTGAGGTTGAAACAGCAGGAGAAAGCAATCCTGTAGCAGATAATTCTACTGAAGAAGGTAGAGAAGAAAACCGTAGAGTTACATTCCGAAGATTTTAACTTACTTAGATTTGGCTTGCAATTTGCCATGATACAATTCTCAAATGTCAATTAGTGAGAAGACTTTTTAACGGGCGTCCCATCGGCTGGTGACAGGCGCCAAAACCAAACAATTTAAAAACCATGAAGAGAATTATTTTTGCCGTACTAGCTATGCTGTTAATGACTACAGCAGCTCAAGCACAATTAAAATTCGGTATCAAAGGTGGTCTTAACTCCTCTAATATCAAGTTTGACGACATTACGTTTAGCGACGGTGCTGGTAAAATTACAGAAGGTGAATCAGTAACAGGTTATCACTTGGGTCTGCAAGCACAGGTTAAGATCCCTATTATTGGTATCTACGTTCAACCTGAATTGCTTTATACTAAAATGGGTGGTAAAATCAGTGTAGAAGAACTAGGTTCCACTTCCTCATTTCAGGCATTTAACGAGGAGCTTTCAATCCAACGTCTGGATGTACCGATCATGATTGGTTGGAGATTTGGTGCTGGACCAATCGGCTTCAGACCATACTTAGGCCCTGTTGCAAGCATTATGCTGAAAGATGGACTTAAAGATTTTGCTCAAAGAATGACTCAAGAAACTTCAGAAACATTTGAAGCAGAGTCAAAAGGAGCTACTTGGGGCTATCAGGTAGGTGCTGGTGTTGACCTTTGGAAATTGAGCGCTGATGTTCGTTACGAAGGTAGCTTCAGTGGATTTGCGAAAGATGTAGCTGGTCAATTTGCGAACGAAGATAAGTTTGACTCAAGAACATCTCAAGTGGTTGTATCAGTTGGGTACTGGTTCTAATCATTACCTTAGACATAAATCATCAAAAGCGGAGTACTTACACTCCGCTTTTTTTATGCCTTTTCTATTAACTTTGCAACCTGCAAAAAAAAGCTCATAACTATAAAGCTAAAAAAGTGAATAAACGTTGGATCAAAGAGACAAGAGGACTTCAGCTCAAAAAAAACCGTAAAAAGTCGGGACTGTTTATCGTGGAAGGTAGAAAGAGTGTTTTGGAGTTGATGAACTCTGATATACAGTTAGAAGCGCTCTTTTATACCCAAAAGTATGCTGAAGAATTTGAATCGCACCACAACTTCCATAAAGTTCCTGTAAAGGAAGTGTCAACAGAAACGGCACTTACGCAAGCAGGATCTCTTAAGGTAAATGATGCTGCTATTGCTGTAGCGCATATCCCGCAGGAAGCAGACACGACACCTGAAAATGAAATTGTTTTGGCTTTGGATGATGTCAGAGATCCAGGAAACCTCGGAACCATTATTCGCATAGCAGACTGGTATGGCATCAAAAAAATCATCTGCTCACATGAATCTGCCGATGTTTACAACCCAAAAGTGATCTCGGCAACCATGGGATCGTTTACCAGAATTCAAGTAAGCTATGTAGACTTGCCAGCCTACCTTGATAAGCACCAGAGTCTCCCTATATATGGCGCTTTCATGGAAGGTGAAAATATATACCAGACAAAGATAAGTGCACCAGCAATCGTAGTCATGGGGAATGAATCGAATGGAATATCAGAGGTCACTTCCGATAAAATCAATAAAAAAATTACGATTCCTAGAATTGGACAAGCAGAGTCTTTGAACGTTGCAATAGCCACTGCAATCATCTGTGACAACGTTGCAAGGCACATTTAGTTAACGACTGTGAGTTATTCTCTGTACTTTAGGGTGATTGATTTACATTTTTTTTATACCAAAATGAATTATTCTTACCTGAGTTGGTGTTTTGATATCGTGAATGCCTAACAGCAAATAAATGACTGTGGGTAATAAGGATGTCCAAGGCTTTTGTAAAAGACATTTGGACAGTGTCGCGGAAATCAGACTAAACTAACAAACAAACTTACTTTTATCACCGTGACTTAGCCTTTGGTCAAAAGACACTCAATTAATTAAAACTAGAATGAATAAGAAGTCACCTATTTCAGTTCTGACGAGTATTAACAACTCAGATAAGATTAATTTTTTCAGGAAATGGCATTCTGTATTGTCTGCACAACAGGTAACAGTACTCTCCAACCAAGCTTCATTATTGGAGACCTTCAGCTTTGACATTGAAACGGACTTACTGCCCAATTCATGGATTCTTTCAACTAAAGACACAAGCTTTACGCAAGGTTTCTATGATTTAATTGATGGACAGCAAACGTCTAAGCATGTCATGGTTGATGTTGAGGTTTCACGCGAGACTTCTTCAGTACTATATGAGCTTTCAACTGATGTAGAAATTTTAGACTACTACGATATAAGACAAATTATACTACTGACCTCTGCAGACAATCTTTTTGATGCATTGAATAAAGGTGATGAAGATGCAATAGAAAAAGTGAACCATGCCACTACCCTATTGCTCACAGAAAATCAGTTTGAAGACAATTTGAAACTTCAGCTGTTGTTGGACTCTGTCTATGGGCTCAATCCTTCGATTGAAATTTTAAGGGGAGAGCAACTGCCACAGTTACTTACTCAACACCGAAAAGCCTTTCATCCGATACATTTCCAAAATGCCATTGACAAGACAGAGGATTTCTGGATGAATGGCAGATTACATACAGCCGTTATCAGCAACGAGGGCTTTATGGAACTGGAATCTTTTCAAGACCATATCAGTCATTTATTAACATACAAAAACATCCATCGTGTATTTGGTGTCGTACGTACCGTTACTAACGCTTACACATTCTTCAATATCAGGAAACAAGTAGTCTTTGTACCATATAAAGGCACTGCTCCTGTAAATAATCAGATGGTAGTGAAAGGTATTTCAGTCTGTAAAAACAAGATTGAGAATGCTTTATCATCAGCAGCATTAAACAACATCGGCTACGACAGTGACGAGCTGATGATTTCAATCAAACTTCAAGAAAGACTCTCTAAACTTTCAATTAACAACAACTCTCCAATTGGGTTTTAACCTGATTGATGATTAAGCCTGAACATCTGCGTCGTTCAGGTCATTTGTTGAACTTAGTTCAGTAAATAGAAATGACGGTAATTTAACCGACTTTCGAACTCAACTCTCTTTTGGCTGGAACCCGCATCCGTTTTGCGGGTTCTTTTTTTATTATAACCTAACTACTAAATTAGCTTTGGTTTTAGGCTGATTGGTTGCTAGTTTGTCCTTTTTGAGACAAATGAAGGCTAATAAACAATACCTGAAACTTTTTTTCATAGTATTAACTGCTACCTTTGCCCAAGGCAACAACATAAATACACTATTTTGAGATTTGACGAATTTGAGCTGAATGAAAGCCTGATGGATGGGGTTTTCAGCATGGGCTTCAATGAAGCTACCCCGATACAGGAACTGGCGATACCAGTGATACTCGAGAACAAGGATCTGATAGCCTGTGCACAAACAGGTACAGGCAAAACAGCTGCTTACTTACTACCTACCCTGCACAAGATTCAGGAAGCCAATCTGGATCAGTCACGCATTCACACAGTCATCATCGTACCTACCCGTGAGCTTGCCTTACAGATTGACCAACAGTTGCAAGGATTTTCATACTTCACTTCTGTGTCTTCTATTGCAGTTTATGGAGGTGGTGACAGTGGTGCATTCTCGACCCAAAGAAATGCATTGAAAAAAGGGGCTGACGTTGTGGTTGCCACTCCTGGTAAATTGATTTCACAATTGAGATCAGGAGGAATTGATTTTTCACACATGAAGCAACTTATTCTGGATGAGGCGGACAGGATGTTGGACATGGGATTTCTGGATGACATTCTTGAAATCACGAGTTATATGCCAAAAGAAAGGCAAACGTTGCTTTTTTCTGCTACTATGCCTCCTAAGATCAGGAAACTGGCATCTCAAACACTCAATAACCCTGAAGAAATCAATATTGCCATCTCCAAGCCTGCAGCCGGTGTAACCCAAGGTGCATTTTTGGTACATGACAAGCAAAAGGTTGGCATTATCCAATTCCTACTTCAGGATGATGACATTGAGAGTACAGTGATTTTTACCTCTACCAAAAAGGCGGTAAAAGAAGTAAGAGATGCGCTTGCGAAAGCAGGACTTAAGGTGGAAGGAATCAGTTCAGACCTTGACCAATCAGAACGAGAAGAAGTACTGAGATTATTCCGAGCTGGAAAAGTAAGAATCCTGGTTGCTACTGATGTTATCTCAAGGGGTATTGATATCGACACAATCGAGTTGGTAATCAATTACGATGTACCGAATGACCCTGAAGATTATGTTCACAGAGTGGGTAGAACAGCCAGAGCAAACCGTGAAGGAGAAGCCATTACGCTGATCAATACCGTGGATCAACAGAAGTTTTCTAAGATTGAAGAGCTGATTGGTAATGAAATCAGAAAGGTTCCTAACCCAAAAGAAATTGGCGAAGGACCAGAATACGCTCCCGATAAAAGACCTGCACGTAGAAGTTTCCCGTCCAAAAACAGGAATAACGGAGGTAGTTCAAAACACGGAGAAAATAAGAGGAAATACACCAAAAAGCCTACACACAAGAAGCCTTCATCTCATAAACCAAAGGGAAAGTCTTCTGAAAATTAGAACTAAAAACCCCGTATGACCATTTCGATCACACGGGGTTTTTTATTTGCCTTTAATCCAAACTGAATTACTTTTTCAGTTTCTTTCTATTTTTCTTTTTCTTTTTGCGTTCTTTTTGCTCCTCTTCAAAAAGCTCAATTTCCTTTATAACCGAACGCCAATCATTTTCTTTTTCCCTACCTTTTTCAAGGATTGTATCATAGTGAACATCCTCTTTCTTCAGTTTTGGAATTACGTGACCTAAGAACTCCTCAATTTCCTTCACCAAGTCCTTTTCTTCGTCACTGCAAAGTGATACAGCTAGACCTCTGGCTTCACCACGTCCCGTACGTCCTACACGGTGAACATAGTTTTCCATAACGTCAGGCATGTCATAATTGACTACGATCTCAACACCCTTGATATCAATACCCCTTGCGGCGACATCTGTAGAAATCAGGACTCTTGATTTTCCTTCCCTGAATGCTTTCAATGAAGCTAATCTTTCTGTTTGCTCCTTGTCACCATGAATCGTTTCAGATTCAATTCCGACACGCTCCATCGCTTTCTTGACACGTTCCGCCCTCACTTTTGTTCGAACGAAAACCATCATTTTACTGTCAGGATGCTCATTGATCAGCTGTTCAAGGTAAAAACGTTTTTCATCCATCGTTACCTCAGCCAAACAGTGCTCAACATTCTTAGAAATTGGGCTTTCTGGGGCAATTTCAATTCGGATGGCATTCTGAGAAATCAGCTTGTAGGCCAGTTTCTTGATCTCTTTATCAATGGTCGCAGAGAAGAACAATGTCTGACGTACCTTCGGCAGGTGACGCATCAGCTGCTTGATATCTTCCAAGAAGCCATGTGCCAACATCTGGTCAGCCTCATCGACTACCAATGTTTCTACCGCATCAAATGTGATATATCCCTGACTAATCAGGTCAAACATACGTCCTGGAGTTGCTACCAGTACGTCTGTACCATTTTTCAGCGTGTTGATCTGCGATTCTTGTTCTACACCACCAAAAATGGCAGTTGTCTTTACTCTTGTATGCTTTCCTATCATTCTGAAAGCATCGGCATTCTGCTTAGCAAGCTCACGGGTTGGCACCATCACCAACACCCTAAGACCCTTTTTTCTTTTCCCGTTTATCAGCTTGTGCAGCACAGGAATGGCAAAGGCCGCTGTTTTACCTGTACCGGTTTGTGCAATACCAAGCAAGTCATCACCACCCAAAATATGGGGGATTGCTTTATGCTGTATATCTGTTGCCCTGATCATCCTTTCCTCTGTCAAGGACTTCAGGATACGTTCGTCTAATCTGTACCTGTCAAATTTCATAGTGCAAAGATACTTCTTTCAGCATTGGATAAAAGCTATTTTCTCTGTCAAAAAGTAAAGAGAGATTGTTATCAAATCTAAACTTAACTTAAAGGCTGTTCTGTTGAATATAAAGTTCTATTGTTTTTCGCCTGCTAACCTTCTGTGTTTCTGTTTTTTCAAATTCATCTACCAGAATCACCTCCTTAGGAAGTTCATATGTTTTAAGTATTTCAGAAAGATGTGTGAGCATTTTTTTGTCAAGGGCTGGAAATTGCTGTTCTGCAAATATGACAACCTTTTCACCTAATCTAGTATCTGGAATACCTGCCACAAAAAATGGAGTGGAATCTCCTACTTCAATTAAATAGCTTTCAATGGCTTTTTCTACTTTTTCTGCCTGAACCTTTACCCCTCCTGAATTAATCACATTATCATACCTGCCTAGCCAAATAAACTGATCAGCAGAGATCAACTCAACCAAGTCATTCGTAAAGAGTAACTCATCATTGCTCATGGGGGCTTTAATCGTCAGACAACCACGATCGTCTTGTCCTAACTCAACCCCGTCTAGTGTTTTGTAAGCAGCTGAAGGTGTTGAACCATTGATCTGCCTCAATGCAATATGAGAAACAGTCTCAGTCATACCATAGGTTGCATATACAGCTATATGTTGGAGTTTATGCTTGATCAACTCTTCCAGTTCCAAGGAAGCTGGTGCACCTCCTATAATTAGCGCCTTTGAATTATCCATAATGCTGGTAAGCTTGTCACTTTGCAAAGTTGCTTGTACCTGCATCGGAACCATTGAGAGAAAATCAAACCTATCCTGTACAGAAAACTGTTCAAGCGGGTTTCCGCTAGGCTCTTCTACTGTAATATCCATCCCTATTTCCATGGCACGGACCAGCATCATCATCCCAGCAATATAATTTGTATTGAGGCAGCAGAATGCATGATCTCCTTCTTGTAACCCTAATGCTTTTCCAGTACTTGAGGCACTTGCCTGCATTTGTTTTCGGGTTAGTTGAATAAGTTTTGGTTTACCTGTTGAGCCTGACGTTGTGATGGTAAATGTTTCTATTCCATTTAACCATTCATGGCAAAAATGAATGGCATCTTGGCTGTATTTATCATAATGACTTGTATCAAAGTTTCCTTTTTGGATATCGTTAAAGGATATGCTTTTACCTTTTATGATTAATTGCTGCATCATTATTGAGTATATCTAAGCTGGTTCTTGATTAAATACAAAACTAACACAGAAACCGAAAAACAATTATTATTTTATGGCATTATCTGTTATAACAGGTAAAACCATTTTATCACAACTGATTTGGTATTATTCTGTTGTCTGACTTAGTTTTGCAAATTGCATCCAGCCTGTCTGAAAGGGTGTATTGTGATGGGCATCAGAAAGACTAAAAACCATTTTTATGCAAATTCAGAAGCAACATCAAAAATATATTGGAATTGCCATTGGAGTTATTGTGCTGCTTGTAGGAGGATTCTTCACTTGGAATTACTACAAGAACTTTGAAGCGCAAAAGCGCAAACAAAAGGTGCAACCCATTCTTGATTATGTAAAGAAAAACCTCGTTTTGCAGGTGGGTCAGGAAGTTTCGACAGGTGCTTTTCAGTTTAGCATAACAGCTCCCTCACTCGACATCAAAAACATTGACAAAACAATTGCTGAGTTGGAGAGTGAAATTTCTGATGTTGAAATGCGAACTACAGAAATCTGGGACAACACCTCTGTAGAACGAGATGATATTGTATACGCACTGCGTCAAATGCTTGAAGACATCCAGTCCATTGACAACCAATATAACTTGGCTTCTTATGTACCTGTAGAAAACGTTCAGGCTGATAAAAGCACCGAACATTATCAGATCAGGATGGGACTTTCAAAACTGAAACACTTTCAGCAAACGCACAAAGCGAGTTATGAAAATGTTGCTGGGGCAATCGAAGAAATGTTGTATTTCTTGGAGGAGAGTGAAGCCCAAACCATAGATGCACCTAGAGGACAACTACTGTTAAGCCAACTACAGGATGCAACCAATACACTATTTGAATCAGCTCAAGGCTTAAAGAATTGTATGTATTCATTTGAGAATAAATACAATAAATACAGGGAGGATGAATTCACTTGGAATGGAAAAGAACTCAACCATTTCTATGTAAACCTTCAGGATATCATTTATGACAAAATTCTAATCCAACAGGCTGATAAGGTATTGAAATACAAGAAGGCGTCTTTTGAAGAAAACATTGATGCCATTGCAAATTTTTTGGGGCAGATAGAAAGTGAACTTATAACCATTCAAGAAAACAAACAGCGTTTTCAAAATAGGCTGGACAAATTCAGCAAACAGAAAAATGAAATCCTTGCCCTTTTCAAAAAGCATGGTATTAGCCTGAGAAAAGATGTCAGCATAGATGTCAAAAACAAATCAGGTCAAATTCAAGTTTCTAAACCAGCATTGTCTTCAGGTTTTACACCTATCAAGCAATGGGACTTGAATGCAACTGCCAAGCAAAAAGGAACTCAACTGCTGGATGTATATATAAACGCTACATTTTATCATCTAACAGAAGGTGAAATTGCCGGTCAGACCCTGATCTCAAAAGAAATCAAGGTACAATGACAGAAGACATTTTTTCAGAGAATATCTGCAAGTAGATTTGAGACAATAAATCTTTAATACTAGAATAATGATCAACCATACCGTACTTTTCAAAATCAAGCCAGAGGCAAGTGAAGCACAAGTAAAGCAGATGATAGACAACCTGCTTGCCCTTAAAAATGAAATTACTGAAATCGAAGCCATCCATATTGGCGAGAATTTTTCTGACCGCTCACAAGGTCATGACCTGATGCTTTATACACTATTCAAGGACAAGGACGCGTTGGGCAAATATGCTGTACACCCAGCCCACGTTGCTGTACTTGAGCAAGATATCAAGCCTATTTTGGCTGGAATCACAGTTGGTGACATTGAATTTTAATCTAGATAAAATCGATTGGCAGTAACTTGCTAACCCCTTCAAGAGAATTTCATTGGCCTATTGTACAATACCAAGCCAATATTACTCTTGGTTCTGTCAATCTTTTACTATCTTTGCACCCTGGTAATTTCGATTACCCCTCCGAAAGCGTTTCCTGAAAGTGGACTGACAACTAAGTCTTGTCCTGAAATTTCTCAATTCCGAAAATTGAAGACGACTTTAACATGACAAATCAAGAACTGATTGAAAAAGCGTGGGATGACCGCTCGCTACTGAAAGATGAGGCTACTATCAAAGCAATCAAAGACACTGTAGATGCATTGGACAAAGGTACTTTGAGAGTAGCAGAACCCGCAGGAGACGACTGGAAAGTAAACGAATGGGTGAAGAAAGCCGTGATCATGTTCTTCCCGCTTGCGGAAATGGAAACGATCAAAGTGGGACCATTCGAATTCCACGACAAAATTCCTTTGAAGGAAAACTATGCAGAGAAAGGTGTAAGAGTTGTACCTCACGCAATTGCTAGATACGGTTCATTCGTAAACAAAGGTGTGATCATGATGCCTTCGTATGTAAACATTGGTGCATACGTTGACTCTGGTACAATGGTGGATACTTGGGCGACCGTAGGTAGCTGTGCACAAATCGGTAAAGACGTACACCTGAGTGGTGGTGTTGGTATCGGTGGTGTATTGGAGCCTGTTCAGGCTGCTCCTGTTATCATCGAGGATGGCGCATTTATCGGATCAAGATGTATCTTGGTAGAAGGTGTTAGAGTAGGTAAAGAAGCTGTATTGGGTGCTAACGTAACCATTACTGCCAGCTCTAAGATTATTGACGTGACTGGTGACGAGCCTGTTGAATACAAAGGTTATGTTCCTCCAAGATCAGTAGTAATCCCTGGTAGCATCACTAAAAAATTCGCTGCTGGCGAATATCAAGTAGGATGTGCACTGATTATCGGTAAGAGAAAAGAAAGCACAGACAAAAAGACATCACTGAATGATGCTTTGAGAGAAAATAATGTTTCTGTTTAAGACACAGAATTTTCTGAACTATATAAGAAAGGCTGTCAGATATTCTTCTGACAGCCTTTCTTTTTACCCCAATGTTTGAGATTTAACAGCCAAATGGTTTACACTCCCATTAATCCGTTATAACTTTATCTGAATGATTTTCAAATAATTAAAATGTTACAGTTATGAACGATGAAAGAATAGAATGCCCAAAATGCAAATGGGAACCAGATGGTGGTGCATACTGGACATGTTATTGTGGTTGCAACTGGAACACGTTTTCAACATATGGTAAATGTCCCGAATGTGGTAAAGTCCATAAGGATACACAATGTCCTGCTTGCCAGGCTTGGTCACCTCACCCTGACTGGTATCTTGACCTTGAAAATATTTCCATTAAAGTAGAGGAAAAAGCTTCAGCTCAAGAATAAAGTGTTTCTTTACTTTTCCACTTCAGCTGCTGCCACTGTTTCCATCACTTTCTTACTCAGAATTTCTTCACCTTCAAGAAAATAGACTTCAATTGGCTGATAATAAACTGGAATGTCTTTCAAACTTTCTTTGTGTACATCCTGCATCAGTTTCACAGCATCTTTCTCAGTGGTCAGGATAAATGCATTTCTGTTGGAAAACTGGGTATAAGCATCCTGTATTCGCTTGATTGAATAGCGGTTGTAGCTGTAGTGGTCTCCAAACTCCAAGTGCTCAATGATATTGTAACCTCTCCCCCTCAAATCTTCTTTCAATCGCATGGAATGGGCAATTCCTGTTACAAGTACAATATTTTTGCTATTGACTTCTGGCGCACTCTCATTCAATTTTTGCAGTTTCCCGTAGCGGATTCCTGTAAATAAGACTGGCACATCAGCCCTTGTGTATCTTTTGATGTTTTGAGAGATTACTGCTCTTTCTTTAGCTGCTAAGTTATCCGGACATTTTGAGACTATGACAATATCTGCACGTAGTGCTCCTTTCCTACTTTCCCTTAACCTACCCGCAGGTAGCACAAAATCCTGATAGAATAAACGCCCATAATCTGTCAGAAGAATATCCAGATCCCTTTTTACTTTTCTATGTTGGTAGGCATCGTCAAGCAATATTGCCTTGATACTTTCGTCCTCATGGAGCATCTGTGGAATTGCTAAAGCTCTTTCTTCTCCAACCGCCACCATGACATCTGTACCAAATTTTGCATAAAACTGCATTGGCTCATCACCTATCGAGCGGGCAGTCGCTTGTTCGTCTGCCAAGATATAACCTGTCGTCTTTCTTCCGTACCCCCTGCTTAGCACTCCTGTCCTGTATTGATCCTTGAGCAGCCTTATCAGATATTCAATATGTGGCGTCTTACCTGTACCACCAACGGTCAGGTTGCCAACACTAATAACTGGAACATCAAAATGAACAGACTTCTTCCATCCCTTGTCAAAGGACGTGTTTCGGAAGGCTGTTACCCCATCATATATTGCCGCAAAAGGCATCAGTAATCCTTTCAAAAAGTTCATCTTTTACTTAAAACATTCATCCAACTGTCCAAGACAATTTCAATTATGACAGTTGCTGCGGAAATATCGGCATTAGATCCTATAACGAAAAATAAAATAGCCTGCCTGTTAATGAAAACAGACAGGCTATCACCAGTATACGGTCTTTATTGAGTTTCCGTAATGGAAACCACCTTCAGTCCAAGGACTGAGTCATTACTTATGCTAGTGCAGCTCTTACTTTGTCAGCTGCCTCTTTCAGCGTGATAGCTGAAGTTACTTTCAATCCAGACTCGTCGATGATCTTAGCAGCTTCAACAGCGTTAGTACCTTGAAGTCTTACGATAATCGGAACATTGATGTCACCGATATTCTTGTAAGCCTCTACTACACCATTCGCTACACGGTCACATCTTACGATACCACCGAATACGTTGATAAGGATTGCTTTTACGTTAGGATCTTTCAGGATGATTCTGAAACCAGCTTCTACAGTCTGTGCGTTTGCTTTACCTCCTACGTCAAGGAAGTTAGCAGGATCACCACCTGAAAGCTTAATCATATCCATTGTTGCCATTGCAAGACCAGCACCGTTAACCATACAGCCAACGTTACCGTCCAGTTTCACGTAGTTCAGACCAGCTTCAGAAGCTTCTACTTCAGTAGGATCCTCTTCAGTGATGTCTCTGTACTCAGCCAAATCTTTGTGACGGTAAAGTGCGTTGTCGTCCAAGCTTACTTTTGCGTCAACTGCCAAGATTCTGTCATCAGAAGTCTTGAATACAGGGTTGATCTCGAACATGTCAGAGTCAGACTCTTCGTAAGCATTGTAAAGTGCAACAGCGAATTTCACCATTTCCTTGAATGCCTTACCTGACAGACCAAGATTGAAAGCGATTCTTCTAGCCTGGAAGCCTTGGATACCAACTTTCGGGTCGATCTCTTCTTTGAAGATCAGGTGAGGAGTCTTTTCAGCAACTTCCTCGATGTCCATACCACCTTCAGTAGAGTACATGATCATGTTACGACCAGTCGCTCTGTTCAGCAATACTGACATGTAATATTCTTTCGGCTCGTTTTCACCTGGGTAGTAAACATCCTCAGTGATCAGAACCTTGTATACTTTTTTACCTTCAGCGCCAGTCTGAGGAGTTACCAGTTGCATACCGATAATTTGCTCAGCTTTCTCCTGTACTGCCTCTAGGCTTGTTGCTACTTTAACACCACCGCCTTTTCCACGGCCGCCAGCGTGAATCTGTGCTTTCACAACCCATGCAGTTGCGCCTTTTTCTTCTGCCAGTTTCTTCGCCGCGTTTACAGCTTCTTCAGGAGTTTCTGCTACATAACCTGCAGGAACCGCTACGTTATTCTTTCTCAGAATTTCTTTCGCCTGATATTCGTGTATGTTCATAGTTAATTGTTGCCTTTTGGCTTCTTTAGAAAATTAGTTAATGTGTTTATTGCCCTATTGTCAAATCAATGTTGACAGACAATAAGGTCAACAGCAACAGTTTTTCTTTGTTTGTGGCAATTTTAAATAAATCTTCTACAAAAACACAATCGCTTATGCGAATTTTTAATTATTAAATTAGACTTGAGTCAATTTATAATTCTATATCCAAATAAGAATTGAAGAAATTAAAAAAATAAGTCTCTGAGCGTGAGAACACATCACCAGAGACTTATCATTAATCAGCTTCCATCAATTATTTTTTGGTTGCCGCCTTTTTTGTCGTAGTTTTTTTCTTGGTAGTTTTTTTCTTTTCTGGAGTTGCTTCCATCAGCTTCACGCATTCATCGTAGCTGAGCTCCTTGGCTTCTGTTCCTTTCGGAATCTTGAAGTTTTTCTTTTTGTAAGAAATGTAAGGTCCCCATCTACCATTCAAGATCTGAAGGTCTGCATCTTCATCAAATGTCTTCACGATCTTATTCGCATCAGCAATTCGCTTCGCCTTGATCAGCTCGATAGCAGTCTCCTCATCCACTGTCTCAGGAGAATACTCCTTACCTAAAGAGACAAACTTGCCATCATGACGCAAGTATGGACCAAACCTACCGATAGCCGCTACAATGTCCTTATCTTCAAACGTACCGACAGTTCTAGGAAGCTTGAATAACTCAAGCGCCTCTTCCAGCGTAATGCTTTCGATATACTGTCCTTTTCTCAAAGATGCATATACGGGCTTTTCATCACTGTCTTCTACCGTCTCCCCGATTTGAGCAATAGGTCCAAATCGTCCCAACCTCACAAATATTTTTTTGCCAGTCGCAGGATCAACTCCCAATTCCCTAGCTGAAGATACATCCGCTCTGTCAACCTCAGAAGTTGCCTCTACCGTCTCATGGAAAGAATCATAAAAGCCTTTGATCATATCAGCCCACTGAATCTTACCATTGGCAATCTGGTCAAATTGTTCTTCTACTTGTGCGGTAAATGAGTAGTCAACGATATCCTGGAAATATTTTACCAGAAAATCATTTACAATCATACCTGTATTGGTAGGGAACATTTTATTCTTTTCAGCCCCATAGATTTCAGTCTTCACTTCTTTAGAAACCTGATCATTCTCCAAAGACATCGCGATATATTCACGCTCTTTTCCATCTCTGGTTTCCTTCACCACATAATCCCTCTTTTGAATAGTTGAGATTGTAGGAGCATAAGTTGATGGACGACCAATACCCATTTCCTCCAGTTTCTTTACAAGGCTCGCCTCTGTAAATCTTGGCGCAGGTCTTGAGAAACGCTGTACTGCATTGATAAAATCAAGACTTAACACCTGACCTACTTCCAAAGGAGGCAACATTCCCTTTTGTTCCTCTTCATCCTCATCATCTGTTGACTCGATATAAACCTTAAGGAAACCTTCAAACTTGATTACCTCACCAGTAGCCACAAAAGCCTCAGGGCTTGACGAAATATTAATGGTTGCAGTAGTCTTCTCAAGTTTGGCATCTGCCATCTGTGAAGCGATGGTACGCTTCCAAATCAGGTCATATAACTTTGCTTCACGCGAATCTCCACTCAGTTCGTGTTGTGCGAAGTTGGTTGGACGAATCGCTTCGTGAGCCTCCTGTGCTGACTTTGATTTCGTCTTGAACTTTCTTGTCTGGATAAACTCCTCTCCGAAAGATGCATTGATTTCTGCTGAAGCAGAAGCCGTTGCCTCATCAGACAGATTTACGGAGTCCGTACGCATATAAGTAATGTGTCCTGCCTCATAAAGTTTCTGTGCTACTGACATTGTCAGTGAAACAGGGAAACCTAACTTACGGCTGGCTTCCTGCTGCAAGGTAGAAGTTGTAAATGGTGCAGCTGGACTTCTTTTACCAGGCTTCGTCTTCAGGTCAGCAATTGTATAGGCTGCTCCTTTACAAGACTCCAAAAACTCCAATGCTTCCTTTTCAGCAGCAAACTTCTTTGGAAGTTCTGCCTGTAGTTTCTTTCCTCCACCAAGGTCAAAAACAGCACTTACTTTATAGGATGATTCCGGTTTGAAAGAATCAATCTCTCTTTCACGCTCAACCACCAGTCTAACCGCCACTGACTGTACCCTACCTGCTGAGAGTCCGGCTTTGATTTTCTTCCAGAGGATAGGTGAAAGCTCAAATCCAACAAGTCGGTCAAGTACACGTCTAGCCTGCTGTGCATTGACTAGGTCCAAGTCAATACCTCTAGGTGCCGTAATGGCATTCAGAATAGCATTTTTGGTAATTTCCCTAAAAACAATGCGCTTTGTATTTTCTTGCTTTAGTCCCAAAGCCTCCATCAGGTGCCATGAAATAGCTTCTCCTTCGCGGTCGTCGTCCGTCGCGAGCCATACAGTTTCTGCACTTTTGGACAACTTTTTCAACTCCTGCACTACCTGCTTCTTATCGGAAGATATTTCATAAACAGGTTGAAATCCGTGCTCCACATCTACAGCGTTGTTGCCTTTGGGCAAGTCCCTTACGTGTCCGTAACTTGACTTTACGGTATAATCTTGCCCTAAGTACTTTTCAATAGTTTTGGCTTTGGCCGGGGACTCTACTATTACTAGGTTTTTTGACATTTGCCTTCGTTTTTATCAGCAATTCTGACTATTAATTAACTACTTGGCCGACCTGTATTTCAAAGCCAGTCATTCACATCGTGGTTTTACATTCTCTAAAACCACCTTGGTTTGAAGGTTATTAAAGGAGTTTTTCAACAGAAAACTGTCTCACCTTCCGTTTCATCTCAGTCGCTATCTTGAAAGGACCGAAAATGCAATTCCTGTCTTTTCATTGAGCGTATATTCATATTAGTTTAATCGAATTAACGCTGCCTTTCTAAGCAATCAACATCTAAATTAAGCAACAATGAAGTGCATTAACAATTAACAAACTTCAAAAAAAAGTTCCAAAGCCACAAAACGCATCCGAAAATTTTACAAATTCCATGGATGAACATATAACAATTTTCATATCTAACATATGCAGTAATATTTACAGTTTTTTTCACTGAGATTACTCATTGGATACATTTAAAGGTATTATTAACATTGTTCCTACATCTCCTTTGGGTTCTATAAATGAGGAATTTATCAATAATATGTCTTTAAAAAATCATATTTGAAAGCATATAATGATTGGAAATGAGAAAATCTTGAAATATATTAGGGCGAATTTCCAAGAAGGGTCTTCATTACAATATTAATTTTCGAGTAAAAAAAAGGTGCGGTGTGAGATTTATTCTTTCAGGAATGTTTTTGCATTTATTTAATGTTTTTATGGAAACATCTTAGCGTGAAGATAGTTTATAATTAGACCTTATTATTCGACTAAAATCAATAGATCAATATATATAACCAGAGCAAACATGGAGAAAACAGCACAGTTACACTACGACGGCAAAGTGTACGAACTCCCAATTATTGAGGGTACAGAAAACGAAAAAGCAATCGACATCAGCAAGCTTAGAGGAGAGTCAGGACTGATCACCCTGGATGTTGGATTCAAAAACACTGGTTCTACCACATCAGACATTACATTCCTAGATGGCGAAAAAGGTATCCTAAGACATAGAGGCTACTCTATCGAAGACTTGGCAGAGAAGTCTACATTTTTGGAAGTAGCTCACCTTTTGATCTACGGTGAACTACCTTCAGCAACTGAGCTAGCGAAATTCCAGCACGACATATCAATGCACACATTGGTGCATGAAGACGTAAGAAAGATTTTTGATGGCTTCCCAGCTACAGCTCACCCAATGGGCGTTCTTTCTTCGTTGGTAACATCGTTGACAGCATTCCACCCTGAATCACTTGATCCTAACAGAAACAGTGAGGCAGTAGACTTGACGATTCACAGACTACTTGCAAAGCTTCCTACATTGGCAGCTTGGTCTTACAAAAATGGTCAAGGTCATCCGTTGGTTTACCCTAACAACAAAATGGGTTATATCGAAAACTTCATGAACATGATGTTCGGTCTTCCAACAGATGAGTATGAAGTTAACCCTGCAGTTATTGAGGCACTGGACAAACTTCTTATCCTGCATGCAGACCACGAGCAAAACTGTTCGGCTGCTACAGTAAGAGTTGTTGGTTCATCTCAAGCATCACTTTATGTTTCTATTTCTGGCGGTATCAACGCACTTTGGGGTGGCCTGCACGGCGGTGCTAACCAAAAGGTAATTGAGATGCTTGAAATGATCAAAGCTGACGGTGGTGATGTGAAGAAATACATCGACAAAGCGAAAGATCCTAACGATCCATTCAGACTGATGGGCTTCGGACACAGAGTTTACAAAAACTTTGACCCTAGAGCGAAAATCATCAAGAAGCACTGTGACAATGTACTGAACAGCCTTGGTGTCAACGACAAAACGTTGGAGATTGCTAAGCACCTAGAGGAAGTTGCGCTTCAAGATGAGTACTTCATCGAAAGAAAGCTGTTCCCTAACGTAGACTTCTACTCAGGTATTATCTACAGAGCAATTGGCTTCCCAGTTGATATGTTTACAGTACTGTTTGCGATTGGTCGTCTTCCAGGTTGGATCGCTCAGTGGAAAGAGTCTAGAGAGCAGAAGCAAGCTATCTCTCGTCCAAGACAAATTTACACTGGTCATACACTTAGACCATACCCTTCTAAATAATTTCAATTTAGAAACAAAGCATAAAAAAAGGTCAGCAGTAATGCTGACCTTTTTATTTGTACTTACTTGATGATTACTTCATCAAGTAAAGCTTACCAATATTCTTCTTGAATAAATAGTCGCCATCTGTTTCATAGTGTTCCATCCCTGCCCCATTCATTCTTACAAATACCCTGTATAGATAAACCCCATTAGCCAACTGGTCTCCAAACTCATCCCTGCCATCCCAAGCATATTCAGTGATGTTGTTTCCTATATGCACAGGCCCTAGCTCATCCTGCGTGATTTCACGAACGATTCTACCTGTCACGGTCATGATCTGAATTTTGATTTCATCAGGAACGTCTATCCCCCTTAGGGTAAAAACAAATCGAACCTTATCAGAAAAAGGGTTAGGGTACGGATAAAATTGTGTAATCGAAGGTTTACTATCCACTGTGAAAGAAACCCGATAAGATTCTTTACGTGCTTTCTCAGGGTCATCTTCAGATTCACTAACATTACTGCCTACATAATTTCCAGCCAAATCCTGCGCCTCGACATGCAGTATATATGTAGAGTCTTTCAGGTATCCTTTATCGTTCAGCAATGTTGAAGCAGCGACCCTACCATTTGACGCAGTAGCATTTGTAATCGCTTGGGGTAAAGGAAAACTCAATACATAATTATTCTCTCCAATATTGTCTTCTGATTTTTCAGACAACTCGATATCAAGCAAGACATCATTAAGGTAAATATTGAGGTTATCTGAGTTTTCTCTTAGCAAGTAAGGGTTATCATCTTTGAGAGACACAGTAAGCTGAGGGTTAGGTGCCACTATATCACCATCCATAATCCTTCTTCCATCAAATAGGATATCAAGGAATGGGTTCTTTTTGTCCGCTTCTACACTGAAGTTAAACTGTTCGGTATTGTTGAAGAAGAATCCTTCATACTCAGGTCTACCTACTGTTACCGAAAGGTTTTGACTTCCCGTTAGCCCTTGATCAAAAGTATTTGCTGTATACTCAACCTTTGTCCTCTCACCTGGCTTAGGAGAAATCACTGGTACAATTCCTCTTTGTGTATCTGCTGAAGCCTTGGAGTTAAAGAATTCTGCTTCCAATTGCTCCTCCAGATATGTTTCTTCAGATAAGTTTTCAAACCAATACGCTACAGCATAATCTTCTCCCTGATAATACTCAGTCTTTACTTGCTTCATGCTATCTGTCAGGTAAAGGAACCCTTCAGGAGCTGGCGTATAATTCACCCTCCAAGATTTCAATTGAGGCAAGGTATTGTCTACCGTATCCATCAACACCATGGATAGCTTCAACTGGCTGTAATAAGCTTTTCCATTTGTATTTAGAAATGATAAATCTACTTCACCAGTATAACTGGTGATCGTTGTATCTAAACTTACACCTTGTGGATTAATAGCACTTAAGGTTAACGCCCAACTGTCATTTACACTAGACTCCATTCCTAGTCTTAAAGATTCCCAACTATTGGCTGGACCAATAAATGCAGTTTCCACAACGCCGTTTTCAGGTACAATATCAATGTGATAGTTTATGTTGACATCTCCACCCTCATCGGTTGCAATGCGCTCGACAACATCTGCTTCCAGTCCCAAACTTCTAGCATTCCTACGAACCACTGCTATGTATGGTCTTCCTTCCTGCGTATTTAGCTTGCTATTATCTGTAGTATCTATACCTGCCTCATACAAAACTTGGTAGTTACTCCAAGTTGATGGTACTGTTTCATCGTAGTTAGATTGCCAAGTCCCTGTCCAAGATGATTTAAGTCCTGATAAATCCATCCCCTTTGTAGTTAGGATAATGGCATAATCTTCAGGATCATAAGTACCTTGCATGATAATGCTATTGTCATCATTGATTGGGTTACATTGCTCGTCTCCATACATAAATGCTACTAAGTTACTTGCGCACCTTGTACTTGGATTAGGCTTGAAATGTGAGTCCAACATCCATACAGATGGACTGTTATTCCAAATACCACAAATCATACGATCCAAATCATTACCAGTAGCCCTGTTATTCCACCTTCTTTTAGAATACGCTGCAAACTCTCCTGTCTTATGATCTATAGCTAACATAAGCAGCTTAGAATTCAGGTGGTACTGCCTGTTAGGAACAACTTCATGACAATACCTATTACTGATCACTTCTTTTCCATTATACAGGACATAATACTGGTCAGGAGATGTATAGATTTCAAGATCAATTTCCTTATTCTTAATTGACCAAAGTCCATTGCTACTTAGCTGAACGTTCTTCAGAGAGTCCTTCTCAAATTCAGGCACAACACTTTGCATCCAACCCTTCTCTCCTTTCCGGTAGGTAAATGAAATCTCATCCAAAACCTCCACATCATTCTCATCAGCGACAGCATATCCTGTTCTAATGAAAAAGACTTCATTATTGTCCAATGAACCAACACTGTATTCATTCAAATTCAATGTCCACTTAGCCAATCCATTCCCCACCTCAATCGGAGATAAACGGACATTGGAAATACCAGTAGAAGGTGAGAAAACTTCCAAATACACATCTCTATCCTCTCCGCTGTATCCTAAGTCATGCGTATAAACAGTGATTTCTTCTGTCCCCACTACACTGAAATTCTTTGGATAGACGATTCTGTTAAAGTTTGAAGGAAAGTTATATACCTCTGTAATGACATTGTTCAAGATATCATCATACTCATCATGTACATCTTCGTAATCCAATTTAATTTCAAACTCATTGGCGCCAGAAGCAATATCCTTATCATACCTATTGTCCCATACAATATTGACTGTATCAACACTTTTAGGCATCAGGACTGTAAATTGCTTTATTGAAACTTGCTTGCTTTCCCCTATCAGTCTTTTGATTTCAATATTTACAGATTCACCAGCTGTATATTTACCGTAATTATAAATAGGAAACTCAATTGCAAATGAATCAGACGTTGACCTCAACGCTTCATCTTCTCCTAATGGAAGGAAATTCACTTCTCCCTTCTTAATTGCCAATTCCGGTTTATCAGCAGTGATCTGTATTGCTGGGTCTCCTTGATAAACAATTTGCTCCACATGGGACAAGTAAATATTGAAATCACTTTTATTTTTTGAGTCGATGATGATTTCCTTATACGCTTCCTGTACTGCTTTACCAAAAGGTTTACCAACCAAGGTACTATCGCTAAACGCTCTTTGGTATACAGCTAATGCATTATTATAGATATAACTATTCGAAGCCAAAAGGATATTATTCACATCCAATGCATAACCTGATTTTGACATAAACAATACGGCTCCCCGATCTTTTGCCAATGTCCAGTTTTCTGCCCATGTTTCCTGGTTTTGGTAGATGTTTCCACCACTGCATCCATTCATTAGCACAACAGGATAACGAGCAAAGTTTTCATATCCCTGCTCTACCCTTCCCACTTCAATATCAGGTCCAACAGATGAGGAATGTCCAAAGAAAGTCATTAACCCAACTCCATTGTTTACATCTTCTGTTACATCTACCAGTTCAACCCTATCCGTAGAAGACTTACTCACCATCTTTGTAGTTCCCCCTACAAACTGTGATTCATAATATTGGTTTAAACTGTTCAGGTAATAAATAAATCGAGTATTGTCTTTTCCTGAAAAACCCCCAGCAAGTGCCAATGACTTCTTCTTCCACAAGTCCATAAAACCTTCGCCCTCATATACCTTTACTTTATCAAGGTAATTGGCAACATGCAATGGTGTTCTGGCAGGGAGTCTACCAACTGCCATATACGGTACAAACTGATTTTCAGTAGCACTCCCCTCCAATCCGAAAGTAATACCCAAATCAGTTGCTGGAAGGCCAAATGCCGGAATCAGGTTCTTCTCATCTTCACCACTTGCTATATTTAGACTAAGCCCTTTTCCGATCAGATAGAGATACTCAGACTGATGCGTATTCCACATCATTCTTGAAAACTCCCTCAATGCCAAAGGGGATACCTCTCCATAACTGAAAGTATTGTATAGGTCATCAATGTAAGCCAATAATACACTGTGTCCACCACCAGCTTCACTTTCTCTGTATTTCACATACTCTGTTATGACATCATTAACCTGATAGCTTCCAGCTCTTTCAGCCAATGATTTATGCGTAACCAGCAAAAAGTCATAAGTTGAAGTTGGATTCAAATACAAAAATGTAGCATTGGAGATTGCCTCAACTGATTGAGTTTCTTTAAAGACAACCCCTTCAACCTTATCTCCTGAAGTTGTATTGAGACCAGCAGGCATTTTAAATTGACCTGCACTATTTTCAGAAAGGATAATTGGGGTAGACTTAGTTTCATCCGTATCTGCAAAAACCCAAAGCCTACTTCCTCCCGATTGTTTCACCAAGCTTCCTACAGTACTTGAAGAAGGTTCGAGCAATACTTCATTTGAATTATCTCCATTCAGAATATCCGTTATAGGATATGTAAACAAGAAATAAGAAGGAGCATAGTTGATATATTTCCTGTTTGGAGTTAAGGTAGCATGAGTCTTATCAAAAAATGAAAGGTTCAATTCTCCCGTACTGCTGATGTTTGATGAAGGAAGGTCATGCAATACATTCAGGGATTTATACTCCTGTATTGACAATACGGTATCCAGCAACTGCTTGCTTGCTGCTGAAGGTCCTACAGAAACCTCTATTTCCGCTATATAATCCCCAAATTCTTTTGCTTCAAAGCTTACCAAGCCATACGCTACTTCAAAATTCCCACCACTGCTCGCATCAAACTCATCTAACTGAAATATCCCATCCCACTTACCATAGTCCGAAATATTATTATGAACGGTTGGTGTAGCAGTATATCCTTTTACACTGTTATAAGAGCTGTTGTAAATATGCTCCTTATCTCTTTCAAAGTCGATGTATGCAGGTTCACCGTAAGAGAAGTTGTCTTTGTAAGAAAATAGCTTTCGCCTATAGACTTCAGTGACCACACCTAACCCACTCTCACTAACCTGTGCAGTCTGAATTCTTTTCGGTTGTGTCAGGTTTGGTTCAACTGTCAGAAAGTAATAAGTCGCATCTCCATAAAGGCTTTCATACGGGTTTGTACTATTGCCTCCCCCTGACTGAAACAACTCCTTATCTAGGAAACCCTCGTTCTTCTGTCCATAAAACTCAATGTAATCACCAGCATCCCAAAAATTATCTCCATCGTCATCATGGACAAGTATAGCGACCTCTAGTCCTCTCCAATACATCTGATGCTCATTAAACTTTGCTGTCAAAACAGGGAAACCTGCACTTTTCAACTCATCATAAGTCACACGATATACCCCATTTTCACTTACTTTAAGCTTGAAGTATTTCTGATCGTCCTTTATCCATGAGTTTTTGAATTCAGACGCTGATTGAGCGAAAGAATGCAGATAAGAAAAAGTTAGTAATATAAATACTAGAATATATCTCATACTATTATCATTAATAGTTCAATCAGTAATAAAGTAAATCCCTGTTTCTCTGATACCTAGGTGTGATGTTTTTAGAAACACCAAATCCAGCTTTGATTGAAAATACGTGAGAATACAAAGCAGCACTCTGATCTGAAATATCAGTCAGGGCATAATCAATCGTAATGCCTTTCAGCTTTATACCTAATCCAAAGTTTGGTTGAAAAGTAAGAGACTCTGATCCATCAAAATCTTTTTCATATTGAAACATTCCAACTCCACCACGTACAAATGCCACATCATAAATCTGAAACTCTAGACCTGCATGTGGGTCAATACTTCCAAACTCAGTCTTGATTACAGTATTCCTTTTACCATCAAATGTGATATCAGCCCCAACTGATACCAGCAAACTCAAAATAGAAGGGGTATTGACATCATCTTTTGACTTAGAGGATAGGATAGGGAAATTTCTACCTCCGCCTATTAAGAGACGAGGGACAGCCACTTCTAAGGAATTATCTGGAATTGTATTATCTGTTTGTGAGAACACATCATAGAAGGTAGCTGAATTGAAACGCCACGCTGTAAATGTACCCGTAATATCCCTTGCTGTTATACCTAAATTCCATTTACCTAATGTTGTTTGTGCTCCTAAGTCAAAGCCAAACCCCCAAGCATTGGCAAAAATCCCAACATTACGATGTAACACTTTTACATTGGCACCAAACTTTATATCCTTCAAGGCAGGGAATCGGCGGGCATATGAAAAAATAAAGGCATAGTCTGCGGCTGAAAACGACTTGACCTGTGAGTAATCAAGGTTTCCGGACGCATCAAAAAGGTATCTGGTATCAGGAATATCATCGACAGCGAAGCGAATAACGGAAATACCTATAGCACTTTTCTTATCAAGGTTTGTCGAAAAACCCGCAAAATCATAATTGGCTATACCTGCAAAATAGGATGCATGCATCAGCGATGCGGAATACTTCTCCTTTATATTTAATAATCCTGCAGGGTTCCAATACCCAGCAGTAGCATCATCCACAATATCAACCTGTGAATTGGACATCGCCAAGCCTCTTGCTCCCACTCCAATTGCTAAATATTCATTTGCATATTTGGGAGTTGAAACCTGAGCCGATGACATATTAACCAGAAGACAAAGTAGACTTGCCAAGGCAATTATTATTCTCATACAATGTTGGTCTTGTTCAGCTTTGCTTTGTGTTAAGCTTCAGAAAACAGTTTGATAAGCAGCCTAAAAAATTGAAACATTTAATCTAATTTTTGAATTATTCTTCACTTAATAGCAACGCATATTTCAAAATAGTATTTTAGATAGAAATTTAATCTAAACAAAACTTTCGGATCAATTCCATGAAAACACTTTATCTGGTTCGTCACGCCAAGTCAAGCTGGGACCACCCTGAACTCTCAGACTTTGACAGACCATTAAATAAAAGAGGCTTAAAAGCAGCCCCATTAATGGGAAAAGTACTCCATGAAAAAGGGGTTATTCCACAGCAGGTCATCTCATCTTCTGCAAAAAGAGCCAAGGAAACTGCGATCACAATTGTGAAGGAAATTGGACTTAACCCTGATAATATTATCTATGCCGATAAAATATATGAAGCCAGTACCAATACCTTATTGACCCTAATCAAATCATGCGATGATAAAGTTACATCCCTGATGTTATTTGGTCATAACCCTACATTTACAGACTTAGCCAATGTACTCACTGATGAATATATTGACAATATTCCTACAGCAGGCATAGTCGGTATTTCCTTTGACACCGACCATTGGAAAGAGGCAAAAAAAGGGAAGCTATTATTTTTTGACTTCCCTAAGAATTACAAAGATTGATGGAAATGGAAGATGTTTAAATTTTAGACTTGCCAAAGAGTGCTTTATAAATCACATCTCTTTTAAGTTCCATCACCTCACCTGGGTTCATTTGTCCCAATCGTAACTTTTCAATTTTCACTCTGATAAGCCTCAGTGTAGGAAAACCAACAGCTGCAGTCATTTTTCTGACTTGTCTGTTTTTCCCCTCTGTCAGCGTCAAGGAAACGAATGAAGTTGGGATTGATTTCCGGTATCTTACGGGTGGATTTCTCTCAGGCAGCTCAGGAACATCCTCCATCTTTTTAGCAATAGCAGGCAAAGTATTGTGTTTCTTCTTATTGACAGAAATCGTCACGCCATTAGATAATTCTGCTATTGCTTCAGGTGTAACGTCACCATCTACCTGAACAAGATATTCCCGTTTATGTTTAAACTTCGGGTCAAGCAAACGATGGTTCAGTCGCTTATCATTCGTGATAATCAACAACCCTTCGCTATCAAGATCGAGCCTTCCAACCGGATAAACATCCTTCGGAAAGGAATAAAGTTGCCCCAAAGTTGGTCTACCATCAGCATCACTAAACTGGGGCAACATACCGTAAGGCTTATAGATAATGTAGTATTTAAAGTCCATTTGTGCGTTTCAGTCTTTATTTCCAAAAAGGACTGCAAAATTACAATTATTCTATGACAACCTCTTATTTGAATGCCGGTATTCCTGTAATTTCATGACCAAGAATCAGAAGGTGGATATCATGAGTGCCTTCATATGTTACAACAGACTCCAAATTCATCATGTGCCTCATGATAGGATACTCTCCTGTGATGCCCATCCCTCCTAACATCTGTCTAGCTTCTCTTGCTATTTTGAGTGCTATTTCTACATTATTTCTCTTAGCCATTGAAATCTGTGCTGAAGTTGCTTTCCCTGCATTCTTCAATTGCCCTAATCTTAGGCAAAGCAGCTGGGCTTTGGTTATTTCAGTCAGCATTTCAGCCAGCTTCTTTTGAGTTAACTGAAAACCCGCAATTGGTTTGTCGAACTGTTCTCTTTCCAATGTGTACTTCCTAGCCGTTTCATAGCAATCCATGGCAGCTCCTAAAGCACCCCATGAGATTCCATAACGGGCACTATCCAAACATTTCAATGGAGCACCTAATCCACTTTTCCCTTCCAATAGGTTTTCTTTTGGAACTTTTACATTGTCAAATACCAACTCTCCCGTGATACTTGCCCTCAGCGACCACTTGTTATGTATTTCGGGTGCTGAAAAGCCTTCCATACCTTTTTCCACTACAAGTCCATGTACCCTGCCTGCTTCATTTTTAGCCCAAACCACTGCAATATCTGCTAACGGAGAATTGGTAATCCACATTTTACTTCCGTTTAGCAGGTAATGATCCCCCTCATCTGTAAAGTGTGTTCTCATTCCTGATGGATTCGAACCAAAATCAGGCTCTGTCAGTCCAAAACAACCTAACATCTCCCCGCTTGCCAATTTGGGTAACCATTTCATTCTTTGCGACTCATTTCCATATTCAAAGATCGGATGCATCACCAAAGAACTTTGCACTGAAGCCATGGAACGCAAGCCTGAATCGCCTCGCTCAACCTCTTGCATAATTAGCCCATAGGAAATATCACACATTCCACCGCCACCATATGCCTCAGGAATACTAGGTCCGAACAATCCTTGTTCCCCAAATTTTTTGATAAGATAAGAAGGGAATTTAGCGCTTTGAGCACTGTCCTCTATAATGGGTGAAACTTCTTTTTTGACAAACTCGCGAGCAGCATTTCTAATCATTAACTGCTCATCTGTCAACAAGTCATCTAACTGATAAAAATCTGGAGATTGAAAATCATCAACTCTTTTTTTGTGTTGAATCGTCGCATTTTCCATATGTAATATTTATTGGTTTTTAAGGGTGGTTCATCTGTGTTTTTTACAATATAATCTTATCCTCTTCAACTTAATAGAATTATATTGATACAACTAAACCTTTCCCGTTAAACCAAAAGTCTACCATCTTGAAAACTAGTTTCACCTCTGTGTCATTTTCAGAAAGACTCTTGTTAACTGCCGAGAAGTTAGCTAAAACCTCTAACCCGGATGACCTTGCCAAGTATAAAGCAATTGCCGATACACTTTCTGCATCTGACCTTACAAACTTTGCATTACAGACTGGTGACGTCATGCCATCTTTTGCATTACAGGATGTAGAAGGGAAACATCAAAAAATTAGTCAAATACATAACAGGAAGTGGCTTGTCATCAATATATTCAGGGGCAGTTGGTGCCCATTCTGCAACATTGAATTAGTTGAATATGAAAAGCATTATGAGAAGTTCAGTACTTTGGATGCGAAAGTAATTGCGATCTCTCCCCAAAAAATAGAATACAACCAATCTTTGGTAAACCAAAGGAAACTAAAAGTTGAGCTTTACAGTGACCCAAATTGTAAAGTAGCTGAGCGTTTTAGAATAGGTTATACAGTACCAAATTACCTGAACAATATTTACCACAACCAGAATGTCCATCTCGAAAAATTCAATGGAGAAGGCACCCTCAAACTCCCCATCCCTGCCACATATCTGATTGACAGGTCAGGGATTATTAGAATGCACTTTCTGTCGCTAAGCCCTTATCAAAGGCTGGACCCTTCATTGGTCATCGATACCATTCAATCGTTGATTGATTCAAATGACAAGTAAATTGGTAATTTAAAGAGTCAAATACATCTCATTTCCCCGAAAACTCGAATCAAAGGTCTATATTTGCGGAAAATAATTTTGACCTGAGGTCAATAGCAATCGATTAGAATGAAATCTTACGTATTTATAGATCATATTTCAGCACAGGATATTAACCCTGAAGGTTTTGATGACAACCGTTGGCAGTTTGTATTCTTTTTAGAAAAGGACTTTAGGATCAACAAACCTCTTCAGCAACTCAAAAGGCAGCTTCAAGCACAGTGCAAGTTGTTTCAAGCTTCCAAAGCATCTGAAGACTACTTAGAGGATTTAATGAAACTAAAACTGGGTGAATTTCATCAGAAAGCTCACCGAAATTCTTCTTTTGTCATAATAAGCCACTCAAAGGCATATGATAACCTGATTTCAATTATCAAAAAAGAAGGAAGGGTATGTATGCGCTTGTTGGAGCCAAGCTATAAAAATATAGCTTCGGCATTGAACCTTGATGAAAAAGAAACTGTAGAAATTGTAAATGAAAAGGCTTTTAGTGATGAAGCCATTACAATTATCAGGAATCTCAAGACAATCACTCCAGTCAGAAGACCAAAAACAGTCAAGAAATTCCAAAATTACATTTCCAATTTCTATAAAGACTATGAATATGGAGAGGAAATGACCACTATGCTATATGAAGAGCTAATCTCTAAAGAAGCCATTTCCCAAAAAGGTGAAAGAATTAAATACCTTATGATCTGAGGTAGCTAACATGGACAAATAAAAAAAGGTCTCAAAGATTGAATTCTTTGAGACCTTTTTTCATATCACTTATTTATTCGTTTCACGAATAGTCCTAAATGGTTATCCCAATATTGAGACTATTCGTGACAATACTATTCAAAAGACTAGAAAGGTGTATTTCTACCAGACCTTTTCAGCATCTCTCCTAGCTCTTTATTAAATGCTGCCTTCTTGATCATATCTTCCATTGGAATATGGAATCTATATCTCCAATAATGATGCTTGATAGCAGGTACGTTGATCTGCTCAATTCTTGCATCTTCTCTTCTCAACTCACCATCAATAGCCAACAAGTCCTGAATCGGGAATACTGCCCACATACTTGGTGAATACATATGTTGGTTAATGATATCCTTTGCCACCCAAGGCTCACAGAAGAATGGAGAAGCACCCCAATGTCCCAACATATGGTTATAGAACTCTTGCGCAGTTTGCGGATCCTCTTCCCACCAACCTCTGATAGTTGCCATATCATGAGTTGAAGTAGAACCAACAGACATGTATGGATAATAAGCAGGGTGCCCAAACTCCTGATTAATGTCTTTTGGCATTCGCTGGATCTCCAGACTTAGGATATCCAATTCTTGCATTACACCAGGCACACAATCAGGTACCATACCAAGGTCTTCACCACAAATCAACATTTCTGTAGCTTCCTTGATAGCAGGCAGCTTCTGCATTGCCTGATCTCTCCACAAACCTTCTTGTCTACGGAAGAAATAATCTATGTACAGATCCCAGAAAACACCTCTTTCATGATCACTCAGCTCACTGTAAGTACGGGACTTATCCATTGTCACTCTCGGAGCAAAATGCTCACCATCCTCATATCCGAGTGCTTCCATGAACAGCACTTCATTGTGCAAGCTATATAATGCATCACGCAACTTCTCATCTTTGGCAGCGTCCTCTACAGACTTACCAGTCTGATCATTAAAGTATTGCTGTATTTTTAACTGAGAATCAAATTGCTCTTTAAACTTATATTCTCCTGGAGCATATTCTTCAAGGAATGTTTCCTTAGCATATACTGCATTTTCACCAAATACTTCACCAAGGAAGTGTTCACGGATATATGGCTTACAATAACGTTCGTAATTGAAATGAATTCCTCTATCCGAAAACTCCTGAATGTGAATTGGCAATGCAGGACGGAATTGCCCCAAAAGTCCTTGTACTGAATGCAATGGAATTTCCCATATGCGGAAAAATCCTAAAATATGGTCAATACGGAATGCTTCAAAGTACTGAGACAAATGGTGTAACCTACTTACCCACCATTGGTAACCATCTTTCTGCATTTCTTCCCAGTTATAAGTTGGGAAGCCCCAGTTCTGACCATTTACTGCAAAGTCATCTGGTGGCGCACCTGCCTGCCCATCCATATTGTAAAGGCGGGGTTCCGACCAAGCATCAGCACTGTATCGGTAAATACCAATTGGAATATCTCCTTTCAACACCACCTTGTTGGCTCTTGCATATTCTGCTGCTTCCAACAATTGCAGGTGTAAGTGGTACTGCATAAAGACATAGAAATACACTTCGTCCCTGGCATCTGATTTTGGCTCAAAGAGTGCGTATATATTCTTTCTGACAAACTTGCTATGTGTTTTCCACTGATTGTAATCAGGCGTACCATTCTTTTCTCTCAGATATGAGAAAGCAGCATATGGTTTCAGCCAGTTTTCATGCTCCTTGACAAAAGCCTGAACCTTCTTATCCTTGTAAAAAGCGTCTTTTTGCTCTGCCCACAAAGCCCTCATATACTTGAGCTTCTCAAGCATCACAGCTTCGTAATCAATCTCATCCAACTCGTTCAACTCTGCCTTTTTCTTTGCCAGAGCAGTCATTTCTTTTTTGGACTTCAGTGTTCCTGCCTGTTCTACATTTAGATAAAGTGGGTGCAATGCATATACAGAAACTGCCGCATAAGGGTAAGAGTCAACCCAAGTGTGAGTTGCCATGGTATCATTTACAGGTAGAATCTGTACCATTTTCAACCCGATCTTCTTAGACCAATCCACCAACGGTTTAATGTCTGTAAACTCACCTACTCCTAAACCTGCTTTTGAACGAAGTGAGAATACAGGAATGGCTACTCCTGCACCTTTCCAATTATGGCTTGAGTACCTGAAAAATCCTCCAGAGATAGCATAAAGCTTTTTGTCATTTGTCTCTGGCTCAACATACAGGTATCTGTCATTGCCTGACTCTATATCTGCAGCTTTTCCAGACTTCTTTTCAACAATTACGAACTTGTAATTTACATGGGTTACCCCACTTCCAAAGCTCACTTCTGTCTCCCAATCAGAAGTACCAGACACATGCGAAAGAACAGCTGCCTTTTCAGGTTTCCAGTTACCTAATTCAGCTGTACTACCCATTAGCCTCACCTCATAACCTTCCGCAATTCGAGGTACTTTCACCCTGAATGCATATAATGAGTTAGCCTTTTGGTTTGCTGATTTCGTTTTTTTAGCTACACCATCTTCAGTGTGGAAAATAGCTTTTGTAAAAGCAGAAGAATCATATACATTCAAAGCGTCCTTCTTCGACCTCCATGTATCTTCAAGGCTAACCTGCTCAAAGCTGTTATCCAATCCGATTACTCTTTCCTCTCCATGTTCCCAGAAAAGTGCGTTGTTATGTTCATCCTTCAAGAAATACTTGTAACGGATTTCTTTGGCACGACTACCTTTCAAATCAACTGCAACCTCCCAGTCACCATTTGGAATGGTTTGCATGGCAAGCGCATCTTCTTCGTTGAACTTACCTAATTTGGCAATCGAACCTGCCACATAAAGCCTTTGACCCCACTGTGTGTGGTAATTGATTTTAAAACGAATTATCATCTGGCTGATATTTAGGCTCTCTACCGAATAATACAATATTGGTAGACGAGTCAGAATTACATATTACAAAACCATTTTGAAATTCGGGAAATAGGATTTTAGAGCATTAAAAAGTCTCCCCTATTTGGACCGAATTCGTACAATTGCTTCTTAAAAGTAGTATGAATTGAAATGTATTAAAAGTGGTGACAACACTTAATTTGTTAACTTTCTTTTGCAAACCGTTGCGAAAATAGAAACATGACAAAAATCACTTTTTAACCATGAGTCACATCCCCACCCTTGCGATAGTCCAACTCTCCTGAGTCAATCATTTTTCTCAATACTTCCACAAACTTTTGCCTGTTGACTGGTCCTACCTGTTCCTCCAAATTTTTAAGATTTGAAGCTGTACCTTCCTGCACCACTTTCATGATTTGTTCAGCTATTGAATCCATCTGACCTAACTGACCTCTCTTTTTCTTTTTAAGACAATTGTCACAAACACCACAGTAAGCATCTGACTGCTCATCAAAATACTCCAATAACATCAATGTACGGCAGCGTTCCTTATTTCGGGCATAATTGATCACTGACTTAATCCGTGCCATTTCCTGCATCTTCTCCTCTTGCATTTTTTTGATATTGAATGGCAGTTGCTGTACTGTATACCTTGGCTTCAGAAAAGTTAGCTGAGGTTGTTCCTTTTGGTTTTCATAGATGATAATATCCTGTGCATCCATTTCCTGAAAAGCGCTAACCACATCCCTGTATGGCATGTTCAACAATGTCGCAATCTTATTTTCAGACACTGACACAAAGTTGGTAAACAATTCACCACCATACACTCTCAATACCAATTTCAAAAAAGCATCAAAATGAGCATTGGCCACCTGAAATTTGTAAAGATCCTGCTTATCAGCCTTAATCAAGATTCTTGAACTACCTTTCAGGCTATCATTGAATTGAACAAACTCTTGATCTTCCAACCTTTTCAACACATAAAAAGCTTGCATATAATCCAGCTCATAAGTTCTGACAAAATCTTCCAAGTTGAAATCGTATGTTGCCATCTCTCCGCTACCTGCGGCAAGCTTATAGTAATTGGCTAAAGCCTGATATACCTTTTTTATAATATCAATAGAAGGGTACGATGCTTCCGTCTTAGCAATCATATCCTTAAAGTCCTTTTTCTGGTAAAGCAATACCCCATATGCCTTCTTCTCATCCCTGCCTGCTCTGCCAGCCTCCTGATAGTAGGCTTCCAGTGTGTCAGGCATATCAAAATGGATCACTGTTCTCACATCGGGCTTGTCAATTCCCATCCCAAATGCATTGGTAGCTACCATTACCCTAATTTTACCTGCAATCCAAGCTTCCTGTTTTTCAGCCCTCTTTACATTTTCAATTCCTGCATGGTAAAAATCAGCACTTACCTGTTTTGTACGTAAAAAATAGGATACTTCCTCTGCCTTTCTTCGGGTTCTTACATAAACAATTGCTGAGCCTTCAACATTTTTCAGGATACCTAACATGCGCTCATTTTTGTCTTCGACTTCAAATGTTGAATAAGACAAATTTGCTCGTGAAAAGCTTTTCTGAAAATGATTATACCCTTCCTTGAAAGATAATTGCTTGACAATGTCTTGCTGGACACTTTTTGTGGCTGTTGCAGTAAGTGCTATGCAAGGAATTTCAGGTAACTGTTTTCTCAGTTCTGCAATCTCCAGATACTGTGGGCGAAAGTCATAACCCCACTGAGAAATACAATGTGCCTCATCAATTGCCAAAAGGCCAACATTCATTTTTTGCACCCTTTCCTGAAAAATGGGGGTCTTCAGACGTTCAGGTGACAGGTACAGAAACTTTACTTTCCCATAGACTACGTTATCCAAAAGGATATCAATCTCTCTCCTGCTCATGCCTGTATAGATTGCAACTGCCGGAATACCTCTTCTGCGAAGCTGCTCTACCTGATCTTTCATCAATGCAATCAGTGGAGTAACCACCACACAAACACCGTTGATGGCTAAGGCTGGAACCTGAAAACATATTGATTTACCTCCACCTGTTGGCAGTAAGGCCAATGTATCATGACCGTCAATCACTGACCTGATAATATCTTCCTGTAATGGCCTGAATTGGTCATACCCCCAAAAGCGTTTTAAAATCTGTTGCAGATTGACAGCCTTGTTCATAGCACTTCTAAATCTTCTACTGTAAAAAAAGGTGTATTCTAAGCTGAATGCTTAACACAAAAATAGAATTAAAAAAAGCAAAACCGATAGGTAAACCACAGACTAATCAACTTCTGTCAATGCCCGTTCTAACCTATAGAACCCTACTTTTTGACACTTGCTACCTTTAACATATTGTTACCCAATCAGATGATTCTAAGATTTAAAAGTTATTATATAACTTCTTATATATAAGAGCGAATATTTATTCCTTTATTAGGCAAATTGATGTAATTTTGCCGCCATGGAAAATGTAGTAGCAAAGAAAGTAGCATCATTACTGCTGGATATCAAGGCAATCAAAATTCGCCCTGACCAGCCATTCACTTGGGCTTCAGGTTGGAAATCCCCTATCTATTGTGACAACAGAATTTCACTGTCACACCCTACAGTAAGAACTTATATCAAACAGGCTTTGGCTATGAAAATTCAGGAACTGTATCCTGAAGTAGACGCCATTGCAGGTGTAGCAACAGCTGGTATCCCTCAGGGTGCTTTAGTAGCTGATGCCCTAAATATTCCTCTACTTTATGTAAGGTCAAAACCTAAAGGACACGGTATGACCAACATGATCGAAGGTGAAGCACCTAAGGGATCAAAAGTAGTGGTTATTGAAGACTTGGTTTCAACAGGTGGCAGCTCACTGAAAGCGGTTGACGCCCTGAAAGAGGCTGGCTATGAAGTAATGGGAATGATGGCCATTTTCACTTATGGCTTCCCTGTAGCAACACAAAACTTTGAAGATGCAGGTGTTACACTTCACACATTGTCTAACTACCAGCATCTGATTGAATTGGCTCACGAGAACAAATATATCGCAGAAGATACTGTCGACTCTCTTAAGAAATGGAGAGAAAGCCCTGATACTTGGGGACAATAATCTTCTTCTTTTATAGCAGATAACAAAAAAAAGGTATCTTCTTGTGGATACCTTTTTTTGTGATTCGAGTTGTCAAATACTTATAAGAATACTTTCAAAGCTTCTATCAAATAATCACATCGCCCATTCAACTGAGACTGTAATTTCATTACCTGCTGCTCATATTGCGTATCCTGCCTTTTGATCAACTCCATTCCGCTTCTTAAGATTTTTTGAATTTCGGTTTCATTTAGCAAATCGAATGTGGTCTTCATTTTGTGAATTTGGACTCCAATCATATGATAGTCTCTTTTACTGATACCTGTCGCAAAACATTCTTTACATTCCTGAAGAGATTCTCCCAGCAGACTTATAAACTGTCGGTAAACCATATCATCTTCTCCTGAGAGTTCTTTGATATAGTCTAATTCATCCCCTTGAAAAATCCTTTGGTTAGTTGAAGTGTTTACGTTCATAGCTGAATTTTTATCGTCAAGATATTAGTGGCGTTGGTAGTACTCGTTGTACCGTTCCACATTGATGGTAATGTAAATACACTTTATACCATCAAAATTAACTGTCCATCTCAACAATTAGAGAGAGCATTTCACCTAAAAGACAGACACGTAACATATTGATCTCTTATCGCATGCATTGTGCACTTGATTATTAATACACATTAACAAAAAAACCGCATTAAAGCGGGCTTTGTATCTTTTTACTTATTGAATTTCCCATCCGATCATTTTCTCCAGTGATTCTTTAGATTTAGGTCTGTAAGAAATCACATCTGTTTGTAAGGTTTTTCTTTTCCAAAAGTCTAGAGTTGGTGAAACCCATTCAAAACTTTCATCATCAGAATAGCTATAGAGCAACGAAATAATGTATAAGTCAGTCAGGTGCTCAAATAATGCATAATAAGCACACTCCTGTTCCTCAGATGATATGGACTGTACCTCTTTCAATTGGCTCACCAATTTGTTCAAAGCTCTCAGCCCTTCCTGATATTGGTTGTTGTCAAACACTTCTGATATTTGATGAAGCATCACAGAAAGTCCCTCCGATTTTAATGCAGCCCTCATCATATCCAATGCCATAATATTGCCCGCTCCTTCCCATATTGGCAGTACCATTGCATCACGCATGATCTTTGGCATTACACCATCTTCAATATATCCCATACCGCCCATCATTTCCATACATTCCCGAATGTAATAAACACATGACTGTGCTGTCCGTTTTTTGATCATTGGCGTCAGGAAACGAATCAACTCTCCAGCCTTCTTATCTCCCGAATCAGCCTTATCAAGCATATTGATTGCATGCCAAGTCAGGTAAAAATCGCTGATATAATGGGCAGTCACTTCTTCAAGTTTCTTTCTGACCAAGGCATGTTCCATTACATTTTTCCCGAATGTCTGTCTATATGACATAAACTGATAAGCCTCAATCAGTGCCCGACGGAACATGGAAGTAGAAGCTACGGCATTGTAAACCCTTGAAAGGTTTACCATTTCAGCCATAATTTTAAAGCCTTGTCCTTCTTCACCAAGTAATGTTCCTACCGTATTGGTCATTACACACTCTGCACTAGCCATTGAGCGTACGCCTAGTTTATCTTTTAACCTGATTACTTCAATCGGGTTTTTGGTTCCATCCTTTAAGGTTCTCTCTACCAAAAATATTGACAGCCCTCCTGTGCCTTTTACACGCTCATCCGTTCTAGCCAATGCTAAGATAATTTCTGCATTGGCATTGCTGCAAAACCATTTCTCTCCATTTAATATGTATTGATCCCCTTCTACTTTTGTAGCTTTGACCAAATTGGCTCCCACATCAGACCCTCCTGCTTTCTCTGTTAAAAACATGGCTCCAGTAGCCAAATTATCAGGATTATCAGTATAAATTCTAGGCAACAACCGTTGCTTTGTCGCTTCATCAGCATACCTATCTATAATTCTTGCCACACCATCAGTCATGCAAAGTGGACATGGAATACCTCCTTCTCCCATGGTATAAAGAAAGTATGAACCAAATCCCATTTTATGAGTCTCGGCTGCAAACTTTTCACGTAATGAAGGCTCCCACTTAACCCGAAACATCTCAGCATCTACTGCATAACCCATCAACTCCCAATAAGCCGGGTGAAAACTGATTTCATCAATCGTATTTCCATACCAATCCCTTTTGGTCAGTTCAGGAGGATTTTTATCAGCTTGTAAAGATAATTTATCCATTTGGACAGCAGCTAGTACACCTATCCTATCCCATTTCTCTTTCATATATGCTTTGCCCTTATCCGAAACCTCTCGATTCAGAAAATGCTGTAGCAACACGTCACTTTTGAAAAAATTATGGCTTACTAAAGCGCCATCTTGCAACACCTTGTTATCAGGGTGGTTTGAAGCTGGTACTTGGGTTTTTATGTAATGCATCTTTTGGTTGTTGTTTATGTTTTTGGTCAAGCTAATGTGCTATAAATTAGAAAAAAAGGAGAAAAAAATTAAAAAATCCTTGGCCACTCTAGCTGACCAAGGATTAAACAATAAGGACGATAGGAACATCCCTGTGGAATTTAATCTTCATTACATTTTCATAATATCTGTAGGAGTTTCAACCAGTCTAGCCTTGTTTTTCCAAACTACAATTGGCCCTCTTATCAAGAATGGATACTTCATTAGTACATGTAACCATCCTTCTGAGTCAAATTCTTTCCCTCTAATATTCTGTTGATAAAATGGGTCTGCCTTATTGAGCAGCTCTTTAGGTGTTTTGTTAAGTTTCTTGAGGATATACTTCCAAATGGTAGTTGTAAAGTTGTCAGTACCATAGGTGGTCGCCTGCACCTTATTACTAAGTGACTTTGCATAGGCCAAAGTCTGCTTGTCCACCCTGCCTTCAGGGTGGTAGTACACTTCAAGGATATTTCTTTTATCGAGGTTCATACAGGGAAGAATTAATATAAAATAAAATTTTACGGATTTTTTTGATGGTCAGATAACCTCTAGGTTTACCTTCAATATGGATAATGGCTGGCTGAATTGATAGGCAAACCAACCTTAACACCCTTATTATGTGTATTTTTTACACACCTATATTTGAGTAACATTTAGATAGTGTCAAAAAATTCCATTTCTCCGAGGAAGAAAGCCTATTCATTCACAAGCAGGAAGGGTTTCCAATTGAAAAAAATTAGTATTAGCTTTGCGCAAATGAACCAATTGCACTATTTGAAGTTTTACTTCTTAAAAAGCTATATGCACTTGTATAGGTGTTTCTATTGGTAAAAAGCAATCTCTTAAAAGAAGTCTAAAACTATTGCTATACAAAAGCAGTTATTCATTGACAAAAGACTTCTATATTACAATACACACAGACGATGTCAGAAGAAATCAAACTGAATACAATCGAAGAAGCGATTGAGGCCATCGCAAATGGTGAGATCATCATTGTAGTTGATGACGAAGACAGAGAAAACGAAGGTGATTTTATTTGTGCTGCTGAGTGCATAACACCTGAAATCATCAACTTCATGGCCAAGGAAGGTCGAGGCCTGATTTGCTGTGCCGTGATTGAAGACAGATGTGATGAACTGGGACTGGAACTGATGGTTGGTAAAAACACTGCCACTTTTGAGACTCCATTTACTGTATCTGTTGACCTAGTAGGACATGGATGTACAACTGGTATTTCTGCCAGCGACAGATCCAAAACAATCAGGGCTTTGGTAGACCCTGAAACAAAACCTGAAGAATTAGGTAAACCTGGACACATCTTCCCTCTGAAAGCCAAAAGAGGTGGTGTATTGCGTAGAGCTGGTCACACCGAGGCTGCCATTGACCTTGCAAGACTTGCCGGTTTCAGACCTGCAGGTGCTTTGGTTGAAATCATGAACGAAGACGGTACTATGGCTCGTCTCCCAGACCTTGTGGAGGTTGCCAAGAAATTTGACCTTAAACTGGTTTCTATCAAAGACCTGATCGAATACCGTGTTCAGAAAGAATCACTGATTGAAGAGGTTGAAGAAGTAGACATGCCAACTCAGGATGGTCACTTCAAGATGAAATGCTTCAAGCAAGTCAATACAGGCGAACTTCACCTTGCATTGGTTAAAGGTGAGTGGGATGCTGATGAGCCTGTACTGGTAAGAGTACACTCTTCATGTATGACAGGCGATATCTTTGGCTCATGCCGTTGCGACTGTGGCGAACAGCTTCGTGGCGCCATGCAAATGGTAGAAAAAGCAGGAAAAGGTGTTGTGCTTTACATGAATCAGGAAGGCCGTGGCATTGGTTTGGTTAACAAACTGAAGGCTTACAAACTTCAGGAACAAGGCATGGATACTGTTGAAGCTAACCTTGCTTTAGGGTTCAATATGGACGAAAGGGATTATGGTGTTGGTGCACAGATCCTTCGTGCTGTTGGCGTTAAGAAAATGAAGTTGGTCTCGAACAACCCTAAGAAAAGAGTTGGTCTGATCGGTTACGGACTAGAAATCACTGAGTCAGTTCAAATCGAATTCCCTCCTAACAAGTTCAATGAGAAGTACTTGAAAACAAAGCGGGATAAGATGGGACATGATATCATGAAAGAACAATAATCAATTTTAAGGGTTATGAATAAGCTAAACATTATTCATAACCCTTTTTAATTTTCTAATAAAAATGGCGCTAAAAATTAATTCACAAGCACCTGACTTCACTTTACCTTCCACTGGTGGCAAATCAATATCCTTGGGTAAGGAACTGGCAGACAAACCCGTTGTAATCTATTTCTACCCAAAGGACTTCACTCCTGGCTGTACCAAGGAAGCTTGTAGCTTTAGAGACTCCTATGAACATTTTAGAGGTTTGGATATAGATATTTTTGGCATCAGTAAGGATGATGTAGCCTCACATGAAAAATTCAAGGAAACACATAATCTTCCATTTGATCTTTTAGCGGATGTAGATGGAAAGGTTTGCAAAGCTTATGATGCACTGGTGCCACTAATTGGTATACCCAAAAGAGTGACCTACCTGCTAGATAAAGAGCATAAGGTTGTAGGAGTTTACAGTAGTATGTTTGACTCCCTAGGACATATCAAAAGCATGATTGCGGATTCTAAGGAAAAAATCTAAAAATAAAAGCCTCCAAGACGTATGACGCTTTGGAGGCTCACATTAACAGCTTGCAATTACACAGTTAAGGAAACACTTTTCAAATCATATGCCAACCTTATGAAAGGTCGAATAATAATAGGCTAACACATAAGAAAACAGGCGTTTCAATCCCTCCTAACCACAATCCACTACATTTTATTTTCACTTCAGATCAATCGTTACCCTATCAGCTTTTGACCTACTACCACGACTTTTTTTCAGCCACGCTCTATTGTTAATGGATTCATATTTAATTATGTTAGAAATATATCTATTCAAGTAGACCTTCATGATGAGGTTAAGAATATAATGAGTTTGTCATTCAAGGTTCTTTAACAAAACGTCACTTTCAAGTGGCAATGACAACCAAGATTTATACAATCACTATCGTTTTCACCTAATTAGCTCAAAACAATGACACCACTAGAAACCCCAAATGAAAGACTGGAGCAAATCGAAAAACGTCTTGAAAAGATTGAAAACCTATTAATCAGGATTGGAGCAATAGAATATGCTAAAAACTTCTCCCCTCTCTCCGATATCATTAAAGAAATAGATACCGATATAGAAGAATTGAAAAGTCAGGTATCACATCTAGTGGACAGGTATTGAAATATAACACGAATTGCAGAGTAGCTTCAATTTCTGACGAAGCTAAACAGAGATACAAATCAATTACCCAACTAACACGAGAATACCACTAATCTATTTTAAATATAACCCTTAACCCAATGGACTTTGTTGACAAGCTAAGGTCAATTGCTGACCGCATCACAAAGATGAAAGACCAAGTTGCTACAGAAGAAGCAACCAAAAATGCCTTCGTTATGCCTTTCTTATCGGCTTTAGGCTATGACGTATTTAACCCAATGGAAGTAGTTCCTGAATTTATAGCTGACATTGGTACCAAGAAAGGCGAAAAAGTAGACTACTGTATCCTGAAAGACGGAGCTCCAGCCATTATCATCGAATGCAAACACTGGAAAGAAAAGCTTGACGTCCACTCAACCCAACTACACAGGTATTTTCATGTTACAACAGCCAAATTTGGTATCCTTACCAATGGTTTTGTTTATCGCTTCTACTCTGACTTGGAACAAGCCAATAAAATGGATGATCAACCATTTTTGGAGTTTGACTTTGAAAATTTCAATGAGAATCTGGTAAATGAATTAAAGAAATTCACTCAAGAAGCTTTCGATATAGACAGAATTGTTGACTCTGCCAGTGACCTAAAGTACTCTAAGCAAATTATTGAATTACTGGCGGGAGAACTCCGAGAGCCTTCAGATGATTTTGTAAAGCATTTTGCTACTAAGGTTTACACTGGTCGCCTCACTGAAAAAGTAAAGGAACAATTTACAGGGCTTGTAAAAAAGTCAGCTAGAATCTTGATTTCAGAGATGATCAATGAACGTTTGAAGTCTGCAATGGATGAAGACACTAACTTATCTATCGATACTGCCAACAATTCAATGGAAACCTCATCAGAAGAAAACACTGAAGAAGAAGATAAAGGCATATTCACAACAGTTGAAGAAATGGATGGTTTTAGGATTATCCAAGCAATGCTCCGCAAGGAAGTTCCATTGGACAGGGTACAACATAGAGATACCAAGTCATATTTTGGTGTTCTGATGGATGATAATAACAGAAAGCCTGTTTGCAGATTGCACTTCAACCGAAGTCAAAAATATATTGGATTGTTTGACGAAAATAAAGTAGAAACAAGACATCCGATTGAAAGGTTAGAAGACCTGTTTACTTTCGAAGGAGAATTGTTAAAGACTGCAAGGCTTTATTTAGATAACTAAAATTCAAACCTTTTCTAACTGATTAGAAAGGACATATAAAAAGCCCCATATTTAAATAATATGGGGCTTCTATTATAGTGATTATGATTCAATTATTAAATCTTTTGTCAATACCCGATTGACAACATCCTCAACTTGTTCCAAACTGTCAAAGAGTTCTTTATAAGAATCAATAACCCAATATTTTTCTTGAAATCTATCCTTAATATATGGAGTAGACATGATTTCCTGCACATCAAAGTGTGTTCGGATAGGAATATCGCTCTCCAATGAATAAGTAGATTCTCCACTTGATGACAAGATTCCCGCACCATAGATTCTCAAACCTTCAGGCTTGTTAATCAAGCCGAACTCTACAGTGTACCAATACAATCTTGAAATCAGTTCAATGATCCACTCATCCTCAATATGCTTCAGGGCTATCTCACTTAGCCCCTGAAGAAACCCTGCAAAGTTCTTGTTTGTCAGCAACGGTACATGTCCATATACATCATGGAACATATCCGGTTCTTCCAAATACTCAAGTTCACTCAACTTACGGAACCATGTAGATGCAGGAAACCTTTTGGCTTTCAGTAGCTCAAAAAACTCTTTGTTAGGGATCAGGCCTTTTACAACCTCAAGTCCCCACCCTGTTTCTTTTTCGAGCACTACATTCATTTCCTCAAAATTTGGAATATGGTCCTTTTTGAATCCAATTATTCGAACACCTTCCAAGAACGCTTCATCTGCCTGCTTCGGCAATTGTTGCTGTTGCCTTTCAAACAAGAGGTTCCAAACCTCCATATCTTCTGCTGTATACTTTTCGTATTCCTGTCTCATTTTACTGAAAATTTAATACGTGTAATGTGTTGTGTGTAAACGGTTATGGTTAGTTACATAAACAAGTCATTCTTTATATAAAGAACATTAGTCATAGAAAAATCCCCTCGTTTATGGCGAAAATATAATCATTTATTCTAACTATATCTCAATACTCCATATTATTATCATCCAAGTTTAGGCTTCTCACTTTCATAACAACCCTCCCTATAAAGGATAAACCTTTAAGAATAACATGTGTTTGGTTTCTATTTTCAATAGTAGAAGTTAAAACTCGACTGATAATAGACAAAAAAAGAGCAGACCTTTGAAGTCTGCTCCTTAATTAACAAGTACACTTTTCACCTCTCAGTAACAATTTCAAGTTACCAAGCTTCCCTTGATGAAGTAAAGAAGTCAACCTACCGTGTAGATTGATTATCAACCATATACATTAATATAACATTTAATAATGAAGTAAGTTCAAAACCGATAACAACAGTTGAAATAAAATTAAAAGTTCCATTTTGCTTTGAATTTCTTTGATATATAGAAGGTAAAATCTAAATATTCACATTCATTAGGAAAATAAGAAAAATCTAGCACTTATTTTGCAAGTACAATAAACAGCAAAGGCATTCGTCAGCTTAAAAGAAATAGTGGCAAATTTTCTGCTGAAAATGATGTGTTAACATCATAATGATTTCAGGGAAATAAGGCCAAATGTTGAAAATCAAATGGAACTTTTCAACAAAAAATCTTACAAATGATAGTGGTAAATTGTTTGTTACTGAGAAACCTGTTACTCACTGAGTGACAGGTTTTTATTTTTTCACGTCTCCCCGAAAAATATCTTTCAAATTTTTAGTAAAAGGAATTAAAGCTCATTGCAACCCTTAGCTAACTTTATGTACCTTTGTAGATTATTAAAATGCAATTTCGGATTCACTCGCTATGACAATTATCAGAAGCTGCATATAAACACAAATTCTCATAAGAAGACATGATAAAAAGGGAACGCCCAGTTACTGATTGGCTACCAATCACCAAGAAAGAAGTGGAACTCCGAGGATGGGATGAGTTGGATGTAATCTTGGTTTCGGGCGATGCATATGTTGACCACCCAGCCTTTGGTCCTGCTGTAATCGGTAGAATCATTGAATCGGAAGGTCTAAGAGTTGGTATTATCCCTCAGCCGAACTGGAGGGACGACTTACGTGATTTTAAGAAGTTTGGTAAACCCAAACTGTTTTTTGGAGTAACAGGTGGTTGTATGGACCCTATGGTTAACCATTATACAGCCAATAAAAGAAAGCGTTCCAATGATGCTTATACACCCAATGGTGAAGCTGGCTTCCGTCCTGACTATGCCACAACCGTTTACACAAAGATCCTGAAGGAGTTATATCCTGATGTCCCAGTTGTTATTGGTGGTATTGAAGCTTCCCTCAGAAGGGTAACACATTATGATTACTGGCAAGACCAGTTGCTACCATCTGTATTATTCAGCAGTGGAGCAGACCTTTTGGTTTACGGAATGGGTGAGCAGCCTTTACGTCAGATTATTGACCTGATGAAAAAAGGGGCTCCAGTATCTTCAATGGATACCATTCCTCAGACATCCATTATGCGTCCTCGTTCAGAGGAACTTCCTAAGCACAAGGCATGGGAAACCCTGACACTTAATTCACATGAAAAGTGTCTAAGAGATAAACTTGCTTATGCTGCTAACTTTAAGCACGTAGAGCAGGAATCGAATAAACTGCAAGCACGTCGACTTGTACAACCTATTCGAGATCAGCACCTGATCATCAACCCTCCTTACCAAACCATGACGGAGGAAGAAATGGACCAGTCGTTTGATTTGGCATATACAAGACTCCCTCACCCTAAATACAATAAGCGAGGTGTCATACCTGCATGGGAAATGATTAAGTTCTCTGTCAATATGCACCGTGGGTGTTTTGGAGGTTGCTCTTTCTGTACAATTTCGGCTCACCAAGGTAAGTTTATTGCCAGCCGTACGGAAGAGTCCATTATGAAGGAAGTTGAGCAGGTAGTAGATATGCCTGACTTCAAAGGGTATATCAGTGACCTTGGTGGTCCGTCTGCCAATATGTACAAGATGAAAGGAAAAGTACAGGAAATCTGTGACCGTTGTGTCAGTCCTTCTTGTATTCACCCAGTAATCTGCCATAACCTTGACACAAGCCACAAACCAATGATTGATCTGCTTCGTAAAGTGGACGAACACCCTAAGATCAAGAAGGCGTTTGTTGGTAGTGGTATCCGATATGACATGCTGGTGAAGGAATATAACAAGCTGGCTGATGAAAGCATTGACGAGTACATGGAACAGATTATCACTCGCCACGTTTCAGGTAGATTGAAAGTTGCTCCAGAACATACTTCTGATGCGACCTTACGTATTATGCGTAAGCCATCTTTCAAACACTTCCACTCATTCAAGAAGAAGTTTGACAAGATCAATCAGAAAAATGGAATGAATCAGCAGCTGATTCCATACTTTATTTCCAGTCACCCTGGTTGTGAAGAAGTGGATATGGCTAACCTAGCTGCAGAGACCAAGGACATGGGCTTTAAGCTTGAGCAGGTGCAGGACTTTACTCCTACTCCTATGACAGTAGCTACGGTTATCTATTATGCTGGAGTCCACCCATATACACTAAAACCTGTCTTTACAGCCAAGTCTGCTAATGAGAAGCAAGCTCAACATCAGTTCTTCTTCTGGTACAAGCCAGAAAGACAGAAAGAGATCAGGTCTACATTGCGCCACTTGAAGAGAAAAGACTTGGAAGAAAAACTGGTTGGCGGAACGACAATCAGCAACCCAACCAATTCCAAGAAAAAAACGCATGGTAAACGAAAGCCGATAGACAGAACCTCCAGACAACCTGAAGGGACTAGACCTCCTAAGAAAAAAGGAAATTCGAAAAGGCATTCGAGAAATAAGTAATATCTTCGAATAAAAATAAAGCCATTGAATAATTGCTATTCAATGGCTTTTTATATGTAAGAGAATCAACGCTTACACTAATAGATCCTGTACTCCAACCCTTCCATCAGCTCTAATTGTTTTACCATCTCTGAAGAAGGATCTACCTTATATTTTCTTGAAAGCAGATTGACTACAAGCTTTTCTTCCCTAGCCACTACTTCCATCTTCATTTCGCAATTTCCTTGGTTATTTTCTATAATATGAACCAATTCCATAATCATCTTGTCATTCAAGGCATTTACATCAATGGAAAGGTCTATCCCCTTACAGAATTTTTCTTTCACATCTGATAGTAACATGATTGTTGATGGAGAAAACTCCCATTGTCCCGGATTACGGTAACTCTCCCTTACTTTACCTTGAATACAAACAAAGTCACCCTCGTTCAGGAAATGACGGTGCTTGTTAAAAGCTTCGCCAAACATGGCCATCTCTTCGTTTCGGTCATAATCTTCCAATGAGAGAATGCCAAACTTGTTTCCGTTCTTACTTTCCAAGATTCGAACAGAAGAAATCATACCACCAACCTTTATTTCCTGATTTTTGTGTTGTTCGATATCCTTCAATGGAATACAGAAGTTCTCCAATTCCATACGATACATATCGAGTGGGTGACCGGAAATAAAGAAACCAACCACGTCTTTCTCATGGCGAAGTTCGACCAGTTTACTCCACTTCTCACAGTCAGGAATCCTAGGTTTTGGCATTTCCATACCACTTCCTGCTCCAAACAGACTGGTTTGTGCTGAAAGCTTCTCTGCCTGATGGGCGTTACCATATCGAAGTAACTTCTCAATACCGTTAGTGGCTTCTCCATCTGGCTTAAAGAAAAACTGTGCACGGTGTATTTCATTAAAGCAGTCAAATCCTCCACCATAAGCCAATCCTTCCATCGCCTTCTTGTTAACCGATTTCAGGTTGACACGCTCTACAAAGTCATAGATATCTTTATATAAACCGTTTTCTTCTCGCTCTTTTATAATGGCATTGATGGGCCCTTCCCCTACACCCTTGATGGCACCCATACCAAAACGAATCGCACCTTCTTCATTTACAGTAAACTTATACTCTGATTCGTTGACATCAGGTCCCAATACAGGCACACCAAGACGAGAACACTCTTCCATAAAGAATGTCACCTTCTTGATGTCATTCATGTTGTTGGTCAACACGGATGCCATATATTCAGCCGGATAGTTGGCTTTTAAGTAACCAGTATGGAAGGCTACTACTGAATAACACGTTGAGTGGGACTTGTTAAAGGCATAGGCTGCAAATGCTTCCCAGTCTTTCCAAATTTTCTCCAGCTTGTCCTTTGGAAAACCATTGCGCTCGTGAGCCTGATCAATAAATTTCGGCTTCAATTGCTCCAGCAAGGCGAAGATCTTCTTACCCATTGCCTTACGCAGCATATCGGCTTCACCCTTGGTAAAACCAGCCAAGCTTTGGGACAGGAGCATTACCTGCTCTTGGTAGACTGTAATACCGTAGGTTTCCGCTAGGTACTCTTCCATTTCCGGAAGGTCATACTGGATTTCCTCATCTCCGTGCTTACGGGCAATAAAGTTTGGAATATATTCCAATGGACCCGGACGGTACAAGGCGTTCATCGCAATAAGGTCACCAAACTTATCGGGCTTCAGTGCACGAAGGTGCTTCTGCATACCAGGAGACTCAAACTGGAACGTACCGTTTGTTTCACCTCGCTGATAAAGCTCATAAGTCTTGCGGTCATCCAATGGAATATCATCAGGGTCTATCTCAATACCATGCAGCTTCTTGATCAGTCTTACTGCATCCTTAATGACGGTAAGGGTTTTCAATCCCAAGAAGTCCATCTTCAGCATACCCGCACTTTCTACCACAGAGTTGTCAAACTGCGTTACAAGCAGGTCTGCATCCCTCGCTGTAGAAACCGGAATAAACTTGGTAATATCATCTGGTGTAATGATAATACCACAGGCATGGATACCCGTATTCCTAACCGAACCTTCCAATACACGGGCAGTGTTCAGCACATTGCCTTCCAAGTCATCCTGACGGGATATTGCCTTTAAGGCATTGGCCATCTCGATCTGTTCTGAATTCAGCTTTTGTTTCATGGTATCTTCATCCATTTTGAAAAGCTTACCCAGCTTGATATCGGGAACCAACTTGGCAATACGGTCCGCATCCATTAGAGGCAGGTCCATTACCCTTGCCGTATCTCGAATAGAAGACTTGGCTGCCATCGTACCATAAGTAATGATATGAGACACTTGCTTATATCCATATTTATCAACTACCCAGTTGATAATCTTCTGACGACCTTCATCGTCAAAGTCAATATCAATATCGGGCAGGGATACACGGTCAGGGTTTAGGAATCTCTCAAACAGGAGGTCATATTTGATCGGGTCAACATTGGTAATTCCAATACAGTAAGTTACTGCAGCTCCTGCTGCCGAACCACGACCCGGCCCTACCGAAACACCCATTTCTCTCGCCTGTGAGGTAAAGTCTTGTACAATCAAGAAGTAACCAGGGTACCCCGTCTTCTCAATAATCATCAACTCAAAGTCCAGACGTTCCCGAATATCCGGTGTAATCGTTCCATACCTCTTTTTCGCACCGATATAGGTCAAATGTCTGAGGTAAAGGTTCTCACCTCTTTTCCCGCCATCTTCAGCGTCACGAGGATCAACAAATTCTTCTGGTATCTTAAAGGCAGGCAAGAGTACATCCCTTGCCAACTTATATTCCTCAATCTTATCAATTATCTCATTGGTAGTCTCAATCGCTTCAGGCAAATCGAAGAAAAGCTCCTTCATTTCATCAGGAGACTTGAAGTAAAACTCATCATTTGGGAAACCAAAACGATAGCCACGCCCTCTACCAATTGGCGTTGACTTCTTTTCTCCATCTTTTACACAAAGCAGAATGTCATGGGCATCAGCTCCATCCTTGTCCATGTAAAAGGCATTGTTGGCTGCAAAATATTTCACATCATATTTTTCAGCAAAACCTAGCAACACCTCGTTTACGTGGTCTTCTTCTTCTAAACCATGACGCATCAACTGAATGTAGAAATCATCCTGAAACTGCTCCAGCCACCAAACAAATTCCTGTTCGGCTTGCTCCTCACCTACATTCAGAATCAGGTTATTGACAGGAGAACCCAAACCTCCGGTCGTAGCAATCAAACCATCTTTATGGGCCACTACTACTTCCTTATCAATTCGGGGATAACCTGCATACATCCCTGATATAAAAGCTTCGGAAGCCATCTTAGCCAGGTTGTGATAACCTTCCTTATGTTTAGCCAAAAAGACAGGCTGTGACCTTCTATCAGGATTATCTTTCGTAAATTTCTGCTTGGTTCTATCCTCAGTCAGGAAAAACTCACACCCTACAATCGGTTTGATACCTTCTTTCAGTGCATCCCTCACAAAATGAAAAGCGGCATACATGTTACCCATATCTGTCAGAGCAACAGCAGGCATTCCCATTTCTTTAGCCCTATTTACCATTGTGCCAATCTCACAAGTAGCTTGAAGAATGGAAAACTGAGAATGAACATGCAAATGGGTAAAAGGAGTGTCTTTCAGTCTGGCTAAACCTTCCTCCTTACTGATGTTACCACGACCCTTTGTAGACTTCTTCTCTTTTCTTTGAACAAAGTTAGAGTCATCCAACACTGGCGGTTCATACACCACCTCTGCTGTAGGGACTTCATTAATTGGGGTAACAACACCTTTAGCTATCAGACCGAAGAAACAGCGAGCGGTTGCTTCAACGTCAAATGCTGCATCATGAGCAGCATCAAACGGCTTACCAAAGAGCTTGGTATGCAGTTCCGTCAAGGTCGGAGGCTTAAAGCGTCCGCCTCGACCTCCTTGCAATGCACAGAAATCTGTAGAGGACTTCATTGTATCAATGATGTCCACTTCCATAACAGGAGGCTCTTCAATACCAACTCTGATATATTCAGCCCCCATCACATTCACGTCAAAGTTAAGGTTGTGACCAATTTGACGGTCAGTGAATGCCAAGTCCTTGGCAAACTCTTCCAAGACAAATTTCAGGTCATGCCCCTCTTCAGCCGCACGTTGGGTTGTAATCCCGTGAACTTTGGTTGCATTAAATGGAATGGTAAAACCATCCGGCTTGATCAGATAGTTCTGAGCATTCAACAGCTTACCGTGGTCATCATGCAGCTGCCATGCTAGCTGGACAACTCGTGGCCAGTTCTCAAGGTCTGTGATTGGTGCATTGAAGTCCTTCGGTAAACCGGTGGTCTCGGTATCGTATATCAGGTATGCCATCTAGTGTTACAGATTTCTGTGACAATCTGAATCAACCACATCGCTGATTCAGCTTAAAAATATCCTATTTGTAAAAGCACAAAAATAAGAAATTGTTAGGTAGGATTTCATAAATATAGAAAGGGATTCAAGCAGCAAACGACAGATAGTGTTTAAACACCTGAACGAAAATAGTTTAGAATTGATTTAAGAATTATCACCTATACCACTCCATTCCTTTCAAACCGCATTTCCTAATTATGAAAAAACAACTCTTTACCCTGTTTTTAATCTTACTTTTTGGATTCCCAGCAATAGCACAAACCGATTCAACTTCTCAAAAGAATATCAGTATAGCAGGTATCCCGCTAGTAGGCTACAACACACAAATGGGGGTCAAGCTGGGTGTAAACCTGATGGCTTTCTTCAAAATCAATCCTGAAAAAAACCTAAAGTCTCCTCCTTCAACAATGGGATTAGTTGGTTTCTATACAACTAATGACTCTTGGATCACACTACTATTCCAAAGACTTTACCTCAATAATGATAATTGGAGGGTCATTTGGGCAGTTGGAACTGGTAATATCAACTTCCAGTATTATGAAGATGAGTTTCTCCCTACCCCCGATTATGTAGATTATACCACTACTTCCAGATTTATGTTTGCTTCAATACAAAAAAGAGTACTCGGAAAGTTTTATAGTGGGCTGTTATTTCAATCTCAAAAACTCAATACAGAGTTCGACTATCAAGGAGAAGGAATGAGCTCAACAGATAGTGCAAAGAACATTGTGGCTTGGGGCATTCCACTTTCCTATGACACCAGAAACAGTCAATACAATGCTTCAAAAGGATTTTTCATTAACTCCAGATTCAGCTTTTACCAAAAGTGGATCGGGAGCGACCTCGAATATAATACCCTGTACATCGAAGCCAACAGTTACCAACCATTAAATGACATGACTACCTTGGCGTGGAGAGTAACTGCTTATACCGGCTTGGGCGATGTTCCATTTGAAGGTCAGAAAGTAGTTGGAAGAAATGATATCAGAGGTTACAGTGAAGGTCGGTACAGAGGTAATCAGGTTTATACGACACAAGCAGAATACCGCCAAAAAATCAAGGGTAAATGGGGAGGAGTAGCTTTTTTCGGTCTGGCAATGGCTTATGACAAAGAAAGTGAAGATGACAATTGGAGTCCTCTGCTCCCTGGTGGCGGTGTTGGAATCAGGTACCTAATGATTCCTGACAGAAATATCAATGCAGGATTAGACGTAGGAGTTGGAAGAAAAGATTATGGTATTTATTTTAGGTTAACAGAGGCTTTTTAGAAGCCATTAACGAACCTTATTCAAACCTTTATTAATGCCCTACTCTCTCCCAATTATTCACTTTAATATACCGCTCCAACCAGTGAACTACCGACAGTTCTCCAAATACCTTCCTTCAATAATCATTTACAATTCTAATTTCTGTAACTCAAAATAATTTAATGATGAAAAATATCTCAATAGCGATTGTTACTGCACTCCTATTTGTAGGTTGTAATAAACCCGCTCAAGAGCAAGATAACTCTCATGCCCATGGAGATCATGATGGCGACGACATGAAAGACGCTAAAGAAGTGATGGATGAGGGAGCTACAACTACTATCTCAAAAAAGGCGATGGCACAACTTGATGCCAAAAGTGGCAGTAACTTGACAGGTACGGTCACATTTACTGAAGAAGGTGGTAAAGTCAAAATGGAAGTTGAAGTCAGCAATGTCGCGCCAGGTGTACACGCCATCCACCTCCATGAAAAAGGGGATTGCAGCTCTGATGACGGAAAATCAGCAGGAGGACATTGGAATCCCACTGAAGAACCTCATGGTGAATGGGGACATGGCGAATTCCATATGGGAGATATTGGAAACCTTGAAATTAGCGAAGACGGAAAAGGTACACTTTCTTTTGAAACCGATAAATGGGCAATAGGTGGTGATGATGCCAAAAAGGATATTATCGGCAAGGCTGTAATCATCCATGCCAAGGCTGATGATATGAAGTCTCAGCCATCTGGAGCAGCAGGTGATCGCATAGGCTGTGGTGTCATTCAATTGGAAAATTAATAATAAAAAAGCCGGGAGGTCAATTCCCGGCTTTTCATTTATGCAACAAAGTCTTTTTTGATCTCTTCAACTGGGCCAAAAGTTTCAGTTCTGAAAGCTTTACCAGCTTTAAAAAGAACAACTTCTGATGGCGCTACTCTATGCTCATTGGTAGAAGTAACCACCTTTGAAAAGAAATCCTCAGCTTCCTCTTTCTCACCTTTCTCAAATGAAAAGCGTTTCTCAGTTGGCTTAACGGGCATTCCTGGAATTACGTGGTACATACGGAAAACCACTTCATAACGGCTTCCGAACAACCTTCTAAAAAATTTCTTCATGTTTGTTATTGTTAGTTTCACGAATACTTGAACCTGTAATCAAGGACAGGTATCCTATACTGAAAGCAGTTTCAATCAGCAGGTATTTGAATTACAATACTCCACTTTTTAAACTTTAAATCATTCAATTTATTGAATAAAATGAAATATTTTTTTGTCAAAAAAACCTATTCCAAATGAATCACCTCTCTTTAACAGTTGTTCAAAAAGCTTCTAAAAACCTGATCTAGTTGTTTTCCAACAGCTTGAGGTTATGAACTTTCATTGCGTTCCTTAATTCGCTTTCAAGCAATTCATGCTGGTCTTTAGGGATATTAAAATCTTCAATTACGCCTTCCATAAAAAGATCAAAGGTTACCAAGTTTCGATCGATGGCACCCAACGTCAACAGACGCTTTATCTTCTTTACTTCTTCCCCCGCAATTTTCTTGATTTTTTCTTCTTTCATTGCTATAAGATTCAATCATTTTTAGTAGTCGAACCTAGATATTAATCACAAAAAAAGCCTGACCCCAATAGGGTCAGGTTTTCTGTATTTCTAGTGTCAAATTAATTTAATCTTTATTGTTAGCCCTCTTTCGAAGGAATCAATTACTATTTAATCAATTTCAAATAACGATAATAATATTTACTCTTCCAACCTAATATTTGAATATTCTAAGAAGATGTTGCGCTGCTATATGTACCAATATGTACATTAGGGCACCTAAACATCAATAAATGACTCTCTTACTACAAAACACCAATTATAATTTAAAGTGTTCGCTTTACGTTAAAAATCCTATTTAATAAGGTCAAAAACCTTACCGTGCGCTAACATTTTACATACTTTTAGTATTTTTTTAGGATTCAATAAAAGAATACCCCCTTCTCATCAATCAAAAAAGCCACACAGTAAAACTGAGCGGCTTTCCCATTCTAGTGTCAAATTATTTATCTATTCTTTTGAGGCTGCAAAAGGCATTCCTAATGCAATTGATTTTATTGGTTAAGGTGTAACCTATATGTCCACTTACGCTTTCAACTCACTTTTTGTTCGCTTCTTTGCCATATTTCATATTTTTTATAAAAATCAGTACTACTTTTATAAAATATATTAAATCATAAGACAAAGGATCCGCATTGAGAGATTTATCATTACTCACATTTACCTTCAGGTTTGTTAATGAAAATGGGAAAGCTGACAGTCTACTTCCTAAGTTAGGTTCTGTCAACGACAAACAGCTTAACCTAGGAAAAGGTATTGTTTACTATGAAGACATTTACCAAGTAAATCGCTATCAGAACTATGTGATTATTTCCCTTTATCCATTTGCTACGATCTCAAGTTCACTTGCAGGTAAAGTAATGGATGGACATCACAGTATCGTGATCAAGACATTCAGTTTTGCCAGAGAACTTGAGGGAATGATTGACAGAAAACTTGGAAAAATGCGTATACATGAGAAAAAGGAAAAGGATCCTACTCACCATGGCAGCAGCCTGCTGAAAACGCAGTGTCCAAACTGTCACACACCAATCGATACTGACGGACTTCATCCATCCTATTACCTATATTGTCAACATTGCAGTACCATCTTCAACAAGCACGGTTATGCTGCCTCTAGGGGTGATCGTTACAATATTTGCCCTGAAACTGGGTATTTTGATAGAATTGCCAATTACAGGGCATACAAGATGTACATGCTCCCAAAAGAGACTGCATTTGAAACAATCAAATACTATTGCTCTGATACCATGGAGAAAATGATGTTTGAAGCCTACTTCAAGAAGAACCTTACACTTTTGGTTGGAAGCATATTGATTGGCATTCAGCACTTGTTTGCTTCCAGAAACAGAGATCCTGATTTTGAGGAGCTATCTAAAGCTAATTTTCTGGCAGAAAAAGGGAATATGTCTGATGCAAGGGATGTTTATGCCAAAATGATCTCAAGACTCCCCTATCACCCGGGTATCTATTACAATATTGGCTTAGCTTATTTGAAGGGTAAAAACTATCAGAAAGCCTTACAGTATTTTGAAAAGTCCTTGGATGGCTGTAGCAATTATCAACCAACCAAGGACATCCTGAAAAAATATAAGAATCACCCGATGAGTGAATTATAACCTGAATTGGGCAGATACCATCACGGCAAACTTTCGTGACTTTGGCATCAAATGGGTTGTTCTATGGACAAAATCAACCCTTAAGAACTTAAAGATATTTTCAATTCCATAACCTACTTCCATATAAGGCTTTCCACCAAGTGACGAATATGGTAATATCAAGTTGCCATTTTCGTCATAGGTACGGGAGCTTTGCATATTCTGTTCAGAAACATCGCCAATAAGGGCATTGGAAGTAATAAAGAGACGCCATTTAAGTTTCTTGATAAGTGGAACACGGTTCAGAATCATACCATCAAAAGAATGGTACAACCTTAGTGATGCATACTTGTCACTCGCAAACTCAAAAAACTCCATCATGTTGAAGGAAGCCTTATTGTAAACCACTCCCGATTGGTTACCAAGGTGGATAGCCAATAATGGGTTTGGTACATTGGATGGCACAAACCCACCTGACAGGTCTAACTTACTTCTGCCTAACACCCCTAACCTTATACGGTGCTTGATTGAAAGGTCAAACTTATGGTACTCAAATAAACTTCCAAATAAGCCGGGGAAGCCATAAGTATGTCTAAATGTCAAGACAGGAAGAGTGCCCCAACTGATGATATTTCTAAAGTTGTTCCGATTTTCTACTCTCCTCACCCCTGGCGCATAACTCAGTTCTGTAATCAGCTCAGTGGTGCTGTACTGATTCACTACACTGCCATCTTTTTGAGGGAGATCGTATTCAAATTGGTAAAGTGGAGAAAATTTGTTGTAACGGAAAGTCGCTCTGGCTGTCAAGCCAAAAAACAAGTCTGTTTGTACCCACAATTTCCCAACCTGACTTTCAAATGGAAGTCGGTAATTTCCGAACCTGACAGCAGCATTGAACAAGCGTTTTAAGTTCAGGTCGTCATTATATACGCCTAATCGCTCGATATCATATTTAAAAGACGCCCCTACTTCAGTCCAAGGTGTCCTATCTAAAATATGTCTCACCATTAGCTCTCCCTTAAAACGTTCGTCTTTTGTACCGTAGGCTCCATATCCGCTAAAAGCCCAACTTTTACTCAAACGGTTATTTGTTCTGAAGCCCAACTGAAAACGACTTCCTTCTACATTGTTGAAAGCATAAAGATAGGATAATGGACCAAACTCAATTTTCCCTAAATCCTTATAACCATATACAAGTAAGTCAATTACTTCAATATAGGATTTAACCCGAGGAAGGTCTTTAGCATCACGAATCAGCTGATAAACTTCTTGCTCACCTTCATCCAGTTCTCCGTGTCTGTTACTATCCCAAAATTCATCTGTATTGTCTTCATTTGCACCTTCCAATACAGTCAGTTCCTGATCGAACATCCCGTCTACTGGCTCATAGGTTAGCTGATAGTCTTTGTTGGATACCTTATAACGGGCTAAAACACCTGCTGTATAGTCATTAATTTCTTCTACATCTACCAAGACTGCCGTTGAAGATGGAATCCATGCCGTAAGCCCATTGTCTGAGACTTGTTCCAACTGCTGATGAATTTCGATCTCCTCAATAAAGTTCAGGTTGGCTTCCTTAGATATTGTTGCATCAACTTTTACCAATGCATGATGATAGGTCGAATCTGTAATCCACATCGTGCCTTCAAAAGCCAAATCACCTTCATGTTTAGGTTTGAAATCAATCCTATAACATTCATATTTCCCTATCTGTTCTTTCTGAAGCGCCAATTCATAATCGTAGTAGAACTTCCAGCTATCAGCGATGGGTGATACAAAGTCTTTACCCAATAGCCTTACGTAATTGTTATAGAAATTATATTCCTTAAATGTAGAAGTCGTAATCTGTGAAATAGTCCCCTCATCCTCAATACCAATTCCTACGACACGGGTCTTATTGACATCAATATGCTTTCTTGCTGGCTGATTTTCTACATATACATCTTGCAAAGACTCAGAAACGAATAATGGCATCATTGTCTGACCGTCTTTCCCTTTCATTGCTGCTGATTTTTCAGCAAGTTCGAGCACATCCTGTACTACTTTCCTTTTCTTCAGTTTTTCAGAAAGATTATTTATGATCAGTTCAGACTTTGTATAACTCTCATAAGCATACTGCTTCAGCCTGTCTCTGTCGTTATGTTTTTTATCTTTCACAACAGTTCTTAAAACTTCCCAAGCAGGATTCTCATACTTTCCTGCAATCACTTCCACCTCTCCTAACATTTGTGTATCAGGAGATAGCTTAAAGTGATAACTGTGTTTTCGGCGGTTCTTTAAGAAAGGAATTGTCTGAGGCGTGTACCCTACATAAGACGCTGTAAGGGAATCAGTCACAACATCCGTCAAAATGGAAAACTTACCTTCCAAATCTGTTGTAACACCAACCGTTGTACCTTGAAAACGGACATTCACAAAAGGTAAAGACTCACCTGTGTCTTTATCTTTTACTGTCCCACTAACTCTATACTGTTGTCCGAGTACTTGTCCTGTCACTCCAAAAAGAAGTAACCAAGACATCAGCACTCCAAAGTATTTTAAAGCTGAATTCAATAGAAAATATTTTAGGTTCTAGTAGAAATTGCTAAAGCACGAAAAAAATTGCTGTCCGGTCACTTCCCCATATCTAAGGAAAATGACCGGACATATATTGATTAGATGATAGTCAGAATAAAAATCAATGATAGGCTCTCTCCATCAAGACCTTCCAGGCATCCATTTGCCTAAACCCTGCATCTCCTATCTGAATAACGCTCTTCACTCCCATTGTATTGACACTGAAAACGAAATCTGCCTGAAGCAACTCAAATTTTCTCGCCATTACCTTTCTCACTTTGTAACCACTTGCCTCAAGCGTTGTGATTACATTGCGTCTGGCTACACCAGCTACACATCCAACAGCAGTCTTTGGAGTATAAACCACATCATCCTTAATCCAAAAAATATTACTGCTGATCATTTCAGCAATGTATCCTTCAGTATTCATCAGGATCATATCATCACGTTCCTTTTCACTCTTTTCAATACCAGCCAACACATATGTCAATGCAGATGTAGTCTTAAAAGGAGATGTCACTGAGTGCTTGACAAATGTAGTTTCGGCAAAATCAGTTTGAAGTGCAGTAGTTTCAGCAGGTTTTAAGTCCTGAACACTCACCAAGAGATTAAACTTTCCATTGGTTGGCGTATAAAGTCCGCCTTCCTTTCTCCAAAGCTGTAACTTAACCCTGGCATCACCCTTTAACTTATTTTCCTTAACCAACAAGCTAACCGTGGAAAGCAACCAATCTGTAGTAAGCTCTTTACCACCTTTGATTGCTAATGCCTTCATTCCTTTTTTAAGACGTTCAAGATGGTCTTTGATAAAACGGATTTTACCTTTCGTAAAAACCATTGTCTCAAAAAGACCATCCCCATACTGAAAAGACCTGTCCTTATAGCTGATCAGAACCTGCTCTTCAGGTATCAGCTTGGAGTTAAAAAACACCACCATGTCTGATTGCTTTTAGCATAAATACTCTAGTAATTCCTATCCATCTCTCTTTTAATGGCCTTTTCTTTAAGGTCATTACGCTTGTCATAAAGCTTCTTACCTTGTGCCAAGGCTATTTCTAGTTTGGCCAACCCTCTATCATTGATAAAGAGATGTGTAGGAACAATCGTCAATCCTTTTTCTTTCAGTTTGGTATCCAGCTTCTCCAACTCCTTTTTGGAAAGTAAAAGCTTTCTGTCTGCCTTCGCCTCATGATTAGCAAACCCACCCATCTCATATGGATTGATGTGCATACTACGCACAAAAAGTTCACCATCTATAAAAAGACAAAATGCATCCTGTAAATTGACTTTCTGCATTCTGATAGATTTGATCTCACTACCTTTCAGGACTATACCTGCCACATACTTGTCAATAAATTGATATTCATGTGAAGCCTTCCTATTTCGGATGCTCACTTTTTTCTTTATTTCTAACTTATTTTTCATTTTGTTTCAATCTCTCGCATTTTAGATTCCAACTGGTTACATTTTAACCAATGCACCATCTTTCAAAACTGGAATCACATCAAACTCATCTTTTGTCATACAATATTCCAGGTCTTTTACGGCTTTCAACCCGCTCAAGCGTTTTGCATGTGAAGCATTTTGCATATAACCAAGCAAATCCCCACTTACAGCTCTGTAAAGACTCATGGAAGAAAGTGCTGCATCATCCACAATTTCTGCTACACTTTCAAGTCTATCGACCAAAGCACCTGCAAAAAGGGTATCTTCCATACTGAACATCCCTTTCCACCCTGAACATACAATGACAATATCTTTTCCTGATTCTTTCAGGTATTGGACCACTGATGAAATATTCAAAAATGCTCCAATAATTACCTGTTTTGCCTCAACGGCTGATTTAGTAATTGCAACTGTTCCATTGGTTGTAGTCATGACAACTGACTTTCCTTTTTGAGCAATTTCCATATGCTCAAATGGTGAATTCCCAATATCAAACCCTTCAATTTTTTCACCACCTCTTTCACCAGCAGTCACAAATCCTTTTTCTTTATATGGGTTAACTTCCTCTTTTTGTGCAACAGGTACAATTTGTTCAGCTCCACTACCAATTCCTGCCACCATACAAGATGTAGCTCTTAATATATCTGTTACTACAGCTATCTTACCAGACAGGTCAAACAGGTGAATCAACTCTGGTGAGTGGCACACTTCTATTCTCATTTCTCTTTCAAATTTAAAGATATAGTCCCTATAAAAAATTGACCTATTTCACCAACTACACAAAGTAACTCTCATTCTCAAACTCAGTATACTTCCCATAAAACCCTCAAAGTCAACCACACTGCTTTATTTAAAAACCAAAATCAAAACAGTAAACCCTAACCGTAAATACAATTTTTGACTTTGAAGATTGTCAAGCAGATAACAAAATTAACAAAAGAGTCCTTTTTTTCATGCAGAAATCAATTCTAATCTCATTGCAGCAGCTTTTTCTAGCGCTTTCATATCCAAATTTGGCAAACTGTCAATCGACTTTAAATATTCTACCAAAGTCTCAGTTGCCAAATTTCCTGTCAGATCCTCTTTTGCCATAGGGCAACCTCCCATACCTCCCATTGCTGTATCAATCCTGCGACACCCTGCTTCATAAGCAGCTTTTACTTTTTCATAAGCAGTTGCCGGTGTGGAATGCAAGTGTGCGCCAAATTCAATATCGGGATAGGCAGGTATCAACTCTGTAAAAAGAGAGGTGATCAATTCTGGCTTTGCTACCCCAATGGTATCAGCTAACGAAACAATATCAATTTCTAATTCTGCCAATTTCCCCACAAACTCAGCAACGATGGCTGGGCTATACGGTTCATCATATGGGTTTCCAAAACCCATTGATAGGTAAACCACTAACTCACGGTTGTAGCGACCGCTCAAATATTTCATTTGCTTTACCTCCTCCAAAGCATCATCAATACTTTTGTTGGTATTGCGCTGTTGAAATGTTTCAGAAATTGATAATGGAAAACCGATATAGGCAATCTCATCAAACTCCATAGCATCCTGAGCTCCCCTGAAGTTTGCCACAATAGCCAGTAGTCTTGACTTAGCTCCTTCAAAATCGAGCAATTCGAGTACTTCTGCTGTATCCTTCATTTGCGGGATGGCTTTTGGTGAGACAAAACTACCAAAGTCAATAGTATGGAAACCTACCTTCATCAAGGCACTTATGTACTTGGCCTTATCTGCAGTGGGAATAAAATTATCCAAACCTTGCATGGCATCTCTTGGGCATTCAATTATTTTCATTCTTTATCAAAAAGTTTGAGCAGTTCTTAAGGGCTATCTTTTTCAGAGGAAATCTCCTACCTGAATACTAACATAATAAAAAAACCGAAAGGAATCATAGATTCACTTTCGGCTTAAAATAATACAATTATTTTTCTATTTATCAAACTACACCATAAGCAAGCATCGCATCAGCCACTTTTACAAAGCCACCAATATTCGCTCCTTTCACGTAGTCTATCCAGTCTTCTTCCTGACCATACTCCACACACTTGTCGTGGATTTTCTTCATGATCATCTGCAATTTCTCATCTACCTCTTCAAATGACCACTGCAACCTCATGGAGTTCTGTGTCATTTCAAGGCCTGAAATCGCTACACCACCAGCATTGGCAGCCTTACCAGGACCAAACAGGATTTTAGCCTTCTCAAACTCTTTGATCGCTCCGATGGTACTTGGCATGTTTGCGCCTTCACAAACCAGCATACAACCATTGGCAATCAACTTTTTGGCATCATTCTCATCCAATTCGTTTTGAGTTGCAGAAGGGTAAGCCAAATCTGCCTTTACACCCCAAGGTGTCTCATCCTTATGGAAAGTTGCATTAGGATACTCCTTCACGTACTCTTCCAATGAACCACGGCTTTCTGTCTTCAGCTTGATCACAAAGTTCAGCTTGCTTTCATCAATTCCTTCTGGATCATGAATATAACCGCTTCTATCAGACATTGTAAGTACTTTAGTACCCAACTGGATCAACTTCTCTGCTGTAAATTGAGCCACATTACCTGAACCTGATACAATTGCTGTCTTACCTTTCAAAGAGTCATTTCTTGTAGCCAACATCTCACGTGAGAAGTAAACACTACCATAACCTGTAGCCTCCTTACGCACATTTGAACCACCAAAAGCAAGTCCTTTACCTGTCAATACACCTGTAAACTGGTTTTCCAGTCTTCTGTACTGACCAAACATATAGCTTACCTCACGGGCACCCACACCGATATCACCAGCTGGAACGTCAGTATCTTTACCAATATGTCTGAACAGCTCACTCATAAATGCCTGACAGAAACGCATCACCTCATTATCCGATTTTCCTTTCGGGTTGAAGTCCGATCCACCTTTGGCACCACCCATTGGAAGTGTAGTCAAACTGTTTTTGAATACTTGCTCAAAGCCCAAAAACTTCAGTGTTCCCAAAGTAACTGACTTATCGAAACGTAAACCGCCTTTGTATGGACCTATGGCACCATTAAACTGTACCCTGAATCCTCTATTAACCCTTACATTTCCTTCGTCATCTTGCCAAGTCACCCTGAAGCTGATCACACGATCAGGCTCTGTCATTCTCTCAAGAATACTCGCTGCTAAGTACTTAGGATTCTTATTAATGAAGGGAATTAATTTGTCAGCCACCTCTCTTACAGCTTGGTGGAACTCAGGCTGACCAGGATTTCTCCTCTCAAGCCCATGCATGAAGCTTTCCAGTTCTAGCTCTTTCATTGTTGATATAATCGCAAGGATTGTTTTTGGTAAAATACTTTAGTTACAACTACTTAAACTGTCAACAGTTTCATTCACTGTTATACAATTTACCTTATTAGTTACAATAACAAAAAAACAATTGGGCTACATTCAGTAGCCCATTTTTCATATAAGCAGGTTGCCAAAAATGTTTATTGGCATTAATTTTCAGATAGTTATCAATGTTAGCTTCAAGGCAGTTTTACTCTACATGACAGCAAAGTAATATCATCTGCATAAGCTTGGTGTCCTTTAAAAGTATTCAGGTGGGCAATCATGTTTTTATGCAGCGACTGCTGGTCCAGATGAATATTCGCTTCCAAAAACTTCAACAGTTGCTCATCTCCCAATTCCTCTCCTTGGTCATTATAAGTTTCGGTAAAGCCATCTGTGAAACAGAACACGAAAAAGTCATCAATGTTTTCAATAATGCCTTTTTCGAGGAAAGGAAGTGTTTTAAAGCTTCCGATGATTGTTGTACCGGCTTCCAGTCTACCGAACTCCCCACCTCTGAAAAGAAATGGAGGGTTGTGTCCTGCATTGACATATGAAAGTGTTCTGGAAGATTTATCATAGATCATCAGGAATGCCGTGATAAAGTTCTCTCCCTGTGCATTTTCCATAATCAGGCGGTTCAGCTCTTTTACGATATAATCAAGCTTGCTTTCTTGTCTTACCAGCGTACGGACTCCTCCTTGAAAGTTAGACATCAGAATTGCCGCCGGTATCCCTTTTCCTGAAACATCTGCAATACACATCAGGAAACGGTCTTCATCTATCTGAATAAAATCATAATAGTCACCTCCGATTGTATGGTGAGGCAGGTAACTTGCCGCTACACTTAACTCATCGCCATTAGGAAGTTCTTTCGGGAAAAGAAAAGACTGGACATTTCGAGCAATTTCCAATTGCTTACGATACTCGCGCTGACGTGCTTCACGACGAGCAAACTTTTTATTCTCAACAGCTACAATGATAATATTAGCAAGAGCCTCAATAAAATTGACCGTTAGCTTTTCCTCTGTTGCAGGAACCGGTTCTTTTTCAATCAATACATACGCCAAAGACTGCTGCTTATGCAATACAGGTATAATCATATCAAAACCTGAGAAGTCTCCCTCTTCACAATCGAAGTTTGATGGCTCAGTATATTTGAGGCACGCCTTTGGCAAACGCCATTCTTTCAAGTCCTTTGAGCTACCATGAGAAGTCACACATTTCCAATCCCCTTGATCATCCGTTACAAAGAGCAACAGACTCTTTACGTTTGGGTTGGAAGTTACTGTCAGTTTGAAAAGCTTGAACAGGTTATCCTCAGAGGCATTACCGTTGATGGCGTCAATGGTCTCAAAGAGTGATGATAATTCAAGCTCCTTTATCATCAGCTGTTTTTCTACAGAAATAGCCATGTGCAGTTAAGACTTTATTTTGCAGGGTTTGTCCCTGTCTATTTACAGTATAAGTTAGTTCAATTATTTGGTATGGGGATCATACGCATCTCGCAATCCATTCCCCAGTAAGTTAAAGGCAAGTACCATCAGGCTAATACACACACAAGGCAGGATAATCAAGTGCCATTGTCCGCTTGGTGTGAGCTCCGACAGCCCTTCCTTAATCATAACTCCCCATGATGGCATACTGAGTGGTCCGCCAAGTCCCAAGAAGCTCAAGCCTGCTTCGACCAGTATCGCCGTGGCAAAATTGGAAGCACTCACAACAATAAGTGAGCCTACAATATTTGGAAGGATATGATTGAAAATAATTCTTCGTTTGGAGAATCCCAATGCTCTGGCAGCCTCAACATACTGCTTCTGCTTGATAGAGGTAATTTGTCCCCTTACTATACGGGCAATTTCCACCCACATAGTCAGACCTACAGCTAGGAAGGTTACCCAGATGTCATCACTTTGTAGTACAAGCCTGATGGCCACTACCAGCATAATCGTCGGCAATGACCATACAACAGTCATCAGCCACATGATTACACTATCTACAATTCCACCAAAGAAACCTGCCACTGAGCCAAGGAAAAGCCCTGTAAGCAAGGAAATCAACACTGCCAAAAAGCCTATCATCAGTGAAATACGAGCACCATACATCAATCTGCTCATTACATCTCGACCAATTTTATCAGTACCCAGATAGTAAACTTTTTCCTCTATATTCTGCTCCCAAAACTCTTCATATAAGTCTTCTTTCAAGACAGAACGAACACTTTCATCAGGATCAAGGAAAATGTAACGGTCTTCAGAGGTTACAAAATTGACGGGTATATTACGACCAAGCTTTTCTGATTTGCCTACATAAATCGACTTTACACATCTGACGATAGGGTAAGAAAGGGTCAACCTCTCTGTTGTACGGGCATTCTCTTTCTCAATACCAGGGTAAACCACATAAAAAACTGAATCCCCTTCTACTATCGGTTCTTCAGCTAGGGGAACCAATTCGTAAGGATTTTCCTGACCAAAGAACATCTTTTCAAAAAGCCCTGCTCTTGGCACGTCAAAGTCTTTTTTGAGTTTCAGCACTTTCACCTTGAAGCCGGGAGGTTGGCGAGCAATTTCAAGCATACCGTCATTGGCATAGGGCGTGTCATCGGGCATAATCAGATACCCCAATGATGCAATCACCAATGCAAAAACGATCATCACCAGTCCAAAGACTGTTACCTTACTCCCAAAAAGCTTTTGTCTGATAAAAAATGCAGGATTCCTGTCAGAATATATGTCGTACATATGTAAAATACGGGTTTCGGCACCAATGAAACCTATGAGATAAGCGTATAGACATCCAAATTGGCACCTGAAAATGTTCCAGTTTTTAGCAGGCTGAAAATAGTTAGCTTCTATTGTGAGCCATCAGCCCTTTCTTTGAAGCAAGGTAGTAATATTCAGCGTATTTATTTTCAAAATCCAATCCCTCTTCATCTTCCTCTGTATCGACTGTCTTAAAGCAACGTACCCACTGCTTTTCCAACAGTTCTTTCAGACAATTTTTAAGCACTGCTTCTTCCACTTCGATTTCATTTTTCAGTGCTTTGAAGGAAGTGACAAAGTACAATTCATCCAGTACTTCAAATTCCAAATCTGTCATGATATAATAGTGTTTAATCTATTCGTTCTTCTGAGGGTTTCAAAGACTTGCTCAGCTGTCTTCCCTTCCAGTCATAACTTCCCCAAGTTCCCGTCAAGCCAATCAGCACCACATAAGGAGAGTACCATAGAGCTGTAAGAGGAATTAACCATTGCTTGTTTCGATGCCCAAAAAAACACAATATATCTTTTAAAAAAAACCATTCTAAAGCTACCCTTATTGTAAATAGGGTGATAAAAATCAATGGTTTGATCCAACCTATAAATACCCCAATTGCTAAGAGAATGTAAATCAAATGAAAAGAGAATACATAAACCGCAACAGCCTTGGTTGATAAATTTTCATAAAAAGTCCACTTGCTTGCCCAACGTTTCCTTTGATGGTACAAAGCAGAGATTGATTGCGGTGGCTGTGTCTTTACTATGCTTTCCTTTTCCTTCAAGTAAAGGATTTGCTCAGGGTATTTTGCCGCAACTTTATGCATCAAAAACTCATCATCTCCTGAAGGGATCTGCTCTGTACCCTGATAACCTCCCACTTCCTCAAAAACGGTTTTTGTAAATGCCAGATTTGCGCCACTACACATATTCGGTTTCCTCAACCCTAAACTTGCAGCTCCTGTTCCGATGGCACTCATAAACTCTACGGTCAACATCTTTTGCCATAGATTTTTTTCTTGATGAAATGTAACTCCGCCACAAATCATTTGCGGCTGAAAAGTATCATAATACCTCAGTATCGTTTCCAACCATTTTTCCGGCACCCTGCAATCTCCATCTGTCGTCACAATCAATTCACCACTGGCATATGACATACCCAAAGTAAGCGCACTCTTTTTCCCAACTCCTTTAGAAGCTGTAATAAACCTAAGGTTAAAATGATCTCCGGGTTCAAATTGTCTAACCAATCGGACAGTTTCATCATCAGAATGATCGTCAACTACCACTACCTCAAAGTTTTCAACACTTTGAGCTGTCAAGTCATTTAGCAAATTAAGAATATTGGCAGCCTCATTTCGGACAGGAATCAAAACTGTAACTTGGGTAGTACTTGATAATTTATCCCTTGAAAAACCCAACGAAGGCAGTTCTCTCCACCCCTTTCTCAAGAATAGTAATGAAAAGGCGTAAACCACCAGAAAAAATATGGCAATTGGTTCTAACATTTAGCTTGACATTCAGTTTTCAACTACTGTAGATCACCTTCAAGAAAGGTGATTCCACAAAAAACATTGCTAAATTAGTGGCTTGATTGGTTAGACATACCAGAAAAGAATATTTTTTTCATCCAAAACCATATTATTCAAAAATGGAATTAACGATCGGACAAAAAGCACCAGAATTTATCGCCAAAGACCAAAATGGAGACGAGATCAAACTTTCAGATTTTAAAGGAAAGAAAGTGGTTCTGTACTTTTACCCGAAAGACAATACACCAGGCTGTACAGCACAATCTTGTAACCTGAGAGATAATTATGAGGCGTTGCAAGCAAAAGGATATGAAGTGATTGGTGTGAGTACAGACGGAGAAAAAAGCCATCAGAAATTTATCGCAAAACACGAGCTTCCTTTCCGTTTGATTGCTGATGAGGACAAAGCAGTTCACGAACTGTACGGAACATGGCAACTCAAGAAAATGTACGGCAGGGAATATATGGGAACGGTACGTACAACTTTTATAATAGATGAGGAAGGTAATATTGAGGATATTATCGGGAAAGTTAAAACAAAAGAGCATACAGCTCAGATTTTGAAATAATTTGCATTAGATGCTACACCAGAAAATGAGTTATCACAAATATTAATTTGGAATAACTCATTTTCTATTTAAAACAAATCTGACAAGGTAGTATCATTTTCATAGGTACATACTTATCTCCACATTTCCCAGGAATCCATTCTGTAGAATTTAAAATATCATATACTAAATCTAAAGAAGGTCTTGTTATTTTCCCTCTAATTGATTTAACCGAAATTACAGTTCCATTTTCATCAACAATAAAAGAAAAAAAATACTTACCAAATTCATTGAGTTCCCTATCTTCCTTACTTAATTTCAGCGTCTTCCTAAAAGTTTTAAATAGCTCACCTATCCCATCAACAGGTGTTGCATTTCGGTCCGCTGACACATAACAATCCATTCCATGAATACTATCATACTCTACTTTACACTTTTCAACTTCAACACTATCGTGCTGCGCACAAAGAGAAAATGACATAGAAGTGATTAATAAAAACAAGGTAACCTTAAGTGTCACTTTCATATTTCAACTCTTTTATTTTTCTATAAACCCAAAGCACTCAATTTTGAAGGAATAAATGCTACCTTTTTCGGATAATCACCCAAGAGTAGCATAAATAGGTAACTCTATCTTTATTGGAACATAATCATCATTACACCTAGCTGGCTGCCAATTTGTTGATTTAAACAAATTATAAAGCTTATCATATACTTCTTTATCAAGCTTCCCTCTTTCTAACCTTATAGAAATCACTTCTCCATCTTCTGAAATTATAAATGAAAAGACATATTTAATATGGCCAGTTGATGTACGTTTATCGATCTCTCTAACTCTTAAATTCTTACCAATCAACTTTAGTAGATTCCCCATACCATCTTCTAAAATTGGCTCTCTATCTACTTTTAGATAACAATCCATCCCATGAAGACTATCATATTTGATTTTACAAGTAAGATCTTGCACATCATTTTGTGAGAAACAATAATGGGAAAAAGTTATGCATAGTATAAGTACAATATATTTTAGAAAGCTTATCATATGATATCAATTATTTAATCAACCAAGTTTTATGCAACTAAATACTAAATCCATTCTTACTGGCACATATTTACTCTTACACTTCCCTGGCTTCCAATAAATTGTTTTTAAGAATTCATAGACTCTCTCTTCTGAGTCTTTAGATACATTTCCCTGCTTTATTCTAACAGAAATAACAACACCATTCTCATCTACAACGAATGAAATTAAAGGTTTACCATGAGTCCTTAATTCACTTTCTGAAGGAACACTCAAGCATTTTCCAATCCCTTTTAATACATCGTTCATGTTTCCATCTTCAGGTATAGGCATCCTATCAACTATCCAATAGACATCCATCCCATGAAGACTATCATATTCTATCGGACAGTTAAGCTTTTCTTTGGGTTGCTGTGCAAAACTGCTTTGCACAATAGTGAAAGTAGCAATAAGAAATAAGTATTTGAGAAAGTGCTTCATACTAAGCTTATTTAGAAATTATCTTCTACCATTGGTCTAAGTATCAGGTCATGTACTGCCACATCTTCAGGCATATTCAACATAGCAATAATGGCATCTGCTACACTATCAGCAGACATATAATCTGGTCTGTCTGCTGCTCTGAAAGGGGTATCTACACCGCCAGGATAAACGCTACACACTTTGATCCCTTCTCTCCTTGCTTCCTTACGGAACACTTTTGTCATGGCTTCAATTCCCGCTTTGGTTGCGGTATAAGCCGCTATATTTTCATTGGAAAACAGGCAAACGGTGGAAAGTACATTTACTACAGTTCCATTTTGGTGGGGTTTCATCAGGTTATAGGCTTCTCGCATAAAAATAAATGGCGCACGGAAGTTCACTGCATACATTTCATCCAAATCAGCTGTCTTGATCTCCCCTATCTGACCTCTTGCTGTATTGGCTCCTGCACAATTGATCAACACATCTACTCCTCCAAGTTGCTCTGCTGACTCCTTTACAAATTGAACAATTTCATTTTCATCAGTTATGGAAAAAGTTTTTGAATAATGTGCTTGACCAGCTGATTGAAGCTCTGCTGTTAATACTTCCATTTTTTCAGAAGATCGACCACAAACAGCCAATTTAGCACCATGTTTTGCAAGTCTGATTGCCAAGCTTTTACCAATTCCTGAAGTTGCTCCTGTTAGGATAATTCTTTTATTTTCTAATGTCATTTTTTTAAAGTTTTAAACTGGAAATATATTCCCCCACATTAATATTATCATCACAAACCATCCAATAATCGGAAGAGGTGTCAACAACTTTATCTTTTTAGCAGTAACATTTGGGTCTCTCAATAAACCGGAATGTGCTTCCAGAAACTCTGCTCCTTCCTTAAAATAAATCCATCTCATTCGCATAACCCAATACACGACAATCATCAAATGAAATAAGATTACTATAGGATTCGAAATATTGGGAATAAGGTAATCAAAAACACTATTTGTCAATCCTGATTCATTTCCAAAACCAATGAGCAAACATGGTATACTTCCAAAAAGCATGAATTTCTTGATATAACCTTTATAGCCTGCTTCCAATGTCGGATTTTGCTCAATATACTTTTTCGATTTAGCATTTAGAATGATCCCATTCAAGAGTACAGTAAGAAACAGTAGTACCCAAAAGTACTTAAAAATATCCTCCATAGCTTTGGTTTATCATTTTCTCAAAAGATTAATTCCCATCTAATTAATACAAAAAAACGGTATAGAATTGCTTCTATACCGCATAATCATATTACTATTTAATAAATTATCTTTTTCTGATTGGAATCGTTCTGCTAATATTAAATCCAAAATGAATATCTCCTTTTGACCATTTCCCCTGACTACGAGTTAGGTACAGTTTTTCTGTCATATGATTGGTATTGCTGAAAATAAACTGAAAAACGTGTCCGGCCGTTTCCAGTTCCAGTGAAAGCGCCAAAGGTTCTTCAAATAAGGTTTTCAATTCATCATCAAACAAGTAGTAGTAATCAAACAAAACAGACCATCGGTTTGTCAACTTAATACGCCCTGCCATTCCAAGTGCAAACATATCATTCGTTTCTGCTTCAAGCTCTCTGATATTGTTGTGGGTATAAGTTGGGGACAGCTGAAAAGAGCCCCATCCGAAGTTTCTGGCAACAAGTAACTGATGGGTATAAAACAACTTATTGACAAACTCAGCTTCAACTTCCGGTAAATCAAAACTCTCAGTCCTGATGGCCATATTACTGTTCCAAACCATTGAAAAAGGAAATGCATCCCCACCTTCCGTCTGTTGCAGCAACTTGTATTTTGTATACAGATCATAGGTTGCTTGATACTTGCTTCTGCCTGCTCCTATTGCCCACTTATCATTGATACCATACTCCAAGCCTATACGGATAACAGCTTCATCCAATCCCCAAAACTTACTTACGCCTGAGTTTAAAGCACCAAATCGGTGAGAAATCAAAAACAGCAACTCTCCAGCTGGCTGAATATCTACAGACTGTGTATTAACAATTCTCGTCCCCTTAAAAGCATGAACGGGAAAAGTTTCTTTTGGGGTAGCTTCTTCCAATGCACTTAGCAGATCATTATCCTGGGCAAAAAGTGATATGGGCAGCAACAATAGCAAAAATAGTCCTAGGTTAGTTTTTAGCTTTCTCATGGTTTAAAAAAATTCCGGCAAATAAAATATCATCTGTTTGTTTACACCCTCCCTTCCAACGTTCAATTTCTTCAGCAAAAAGTAATTCCTGCTTTTCAGGAGTTTGTTGGCTTAGTTCTAACAGTAATTGTTTGAGTTTCTTGGTCGTAAATTTCTTATTGTTTGGACCTCCAAACTGATCCGCATATCCGTCAGAAGACAAATACAAAGAAGTCGGTTTGTCTATAATAATGGTATGATCCGTAAACAGCTTGCAGTCATCCTTGAGAAACTTCCCATGTCCACCAATTGCCCAACGATCACCTTTCAACTCCTTCAATTCTCCTTCCTGAATCATATAAAGTGGTCGCTTTGCTCCAGCGTAGGTCAATCGCTTCTCCTTCGGTTCCCAACAGATAAGCGAAATATCCATTCCATCCATGGCGTTGACCTTTTCATTGTGAACACCATCTTGTTTCAGGTATGCCACTACAGCCTGATCCATTTTATTCAGGATTCCCTTTGGCGTAATGTCAGGTTCTTTTACGGCCTCATTCAGTACAGAAGCACCGATCATTGACATAAAAGCACCCGGCACACCATGCCCTGTACAATCTACGGCAGCAAAGAAAGTCTTATCACCTTGCTTCGTAACCCAATAGAAGTCTCCACTTACAATGTCACGAGGTTGATACAAGACAAAATGATTGGGGAATGCCTCTTCCAGATCATGTCTCAGCGGCAAAATAGCTTGCTGTATACGCTTTGCGTAGTTGATGCTTTTGGTAATTTTATCGTTTTTGTTTTCAATATCTTCAAAGGCAGCTTGCAGTTCTTCATTCTTCAAGGTGATCTCTTCTGTTCGCTCCTTTACTTTTTCCTCCAGCAGTTGCTTTTCAAGTTTCAATTGCCTTTCCCTTCTTTTTACAGCCCAATAAATCAACCCTAGCATTGCTCCTACAGCCAAAAGAATAAACCAAGGTTCTTTCCAAAAAGGTGGTGCTATCTCAAGTGTAAATTGAGCTTCAGAAAAGTTTTTGAAAAACGGGTCATAAGAAGTTTGTACCTTAAACAGGTAATGCCCCGGTGGTAAATAAGAATATGTCAGTGAATTGGAAGATGTATATATCCAGTCCATATCATAACCTTCCAGCTGATAGCGGAAACGCAAGCCTTCAGGATTCCCATACCAAAGTCCTTCAAAATTGATGGTCAGGTGGTTTTGGTTATGTTTTAGCTTAAACGCATCACCTGTAAGCAATTCTTTACCAAACAGCTTGATTTCTTCAATGATCAACTCCGGAGCACGTTGCCCAACATGATTCAGTTGACGGTATCCAACAATGCCTTTGTCTGTACCGAAATAAACTTCCCCAAAAGCATTCTTGCCAACAGCATTTTGAAAAGGCTTCTCTTCTGAAATCCCATCCTCTGCTCCCAAATAGACAAAATGCTCTTCTTGTATATCAAATACATCTAACCCTGCCTCATGAAAAACCAACAGGTTTCCGTTGATATCGGAAGAAAGTATTTTCACATCCAGATCTCTCAAACCTTCCGCAATTCCATAATGCTTCAATTTTCCATTTTCTGTAAAGCAGTATAGTCCTTCTCCTTTTACATTGATCCAGATACGTTGCTTGCCGTCTTCTGCAAAACCATAGATCACTTTTTCATCCAAAGCTGCTGCACTGTCCAGTTGTTGAAAGTGCTCCTGTTCCATCAGAGAAATACCATGTCCGTCAGTTCCAAACCACACTCGCTTTTGGGAGTCAACAAATACCTGATAGAGGTAATCTGTCCCTAACCCTTCTTTTGTTCCGAAAACATCAATCTGACTAGGTTTATGCCCCTCCCCTAATGTGAGGCGACAACCTCCTCTTAAAGTAGCCAACCAAACGGCGTCCCCATCTCCAGTAATATTGATGATGTTTGGGTCAGGCAACTCCTCTTTATAATGAAGCAAAGTGCCATTTTCCTTCAAACAATAAATACCATCACCATAGGTACCAATCCATTTGTTATTATAAGGATCCACATAAAGCGAAATGGCTGTAACCTGCGCTGGTAATTCCTCCATCAGAGTAGCTTTTCCTTGTTGGTAGTGATACAATTTACCATGGTTAAGGTACCAAAGCGCATGGTGTTGATCTGCCCCGACAGCTACAATCTGAACTTGCTCACTCATATTTCTGAAAAACCAGAGGCGATTGGCAGGAAGTCTTTCCAAACCTCTTTGCCTTCCGGCTAACCATATATTGCCCTCTCTGTCTCCCATTAAAGCATGAAGACGACCTGAAGACAATCCATGCTCTTTGGTGTAATTCAAGATGGACTGATCTTTACAATCCATAACCAATATGCCTTGCCTACTTGTACTCACCCACAATTCATTCCCACTCAAAGTCATGTCCAGCACTGAACCGTACGGCCACTCATCTTTGACTACTGGCTTAAATACCTGTGTAGAAGGATCATAACTAAAGAGTCCTTCATCTTCCGTTCCTATCCAGAAACTTTCATTTTCAGGTGAAAAGATAATTTTCTTGACAATATCATCAGGAAGCCCCAAACTTGAATCAATCACTTTGATGTCAGCATTTTGCTCGTTCAGGTGGCAAACTGCAATCCCTCCATCAGTACCAGCCCAAATATTTCCTTGCTTGTCCAGTTCCAAATCATAAATATAGGTATCAGGCAATCCGTCTTCCTCGTCCAAGCGGTACATACGCTCATTCTTGTAATAGTAAAGTCCATCACCCAATGTAGCGAACCATAGCGTTCCATCCTTATCGAAGACTATATCAGAAACAGCCTCCACAGCCATTCCTTCATCAGTCTCAAAAGGTTGCAATTTTTCTTCCTTCAGAAAGTATAGAGCGCCATCCTTGAAGCCTACCCAAATCGTCCCGTCATGGCTTTCTCCCAAAGCGGTCACCTCTTCTTTCTGTTCTCCGATCAATTGGAAATCTTTGCCGTCAAACTGGAGTAACCCTTTGTTCGTTCCCACCCAAAGCATTCCAGTAGTTGATTGCAACAAAGCTGTTGGGTATCCTTCTTTCAGTTTTCGACCAAATGGATATTGCTTAAAATATAGTTGTTGAGAGTATCCTGTCAGCACTGTCAAGAGTAACAGCAGAACACTCAAGTGATATCGGATTGTTTGCATATTATTATTGTTGAGGCTTTAGCAGGGTTCCTTTTAGGTCTACATCTATTTCTGTTGCAATCTTCTGATGTACAATCTGTGGAATAGAGATATTGTGATCTGACAATGGGATGGTCAGTTTTGATGAAAAGTGAATACCTGTATCATCTACTTTCAGCTTGACCTTGAAAATACGGCTTTGCTCTACTCCATGGATATTCAGTTTACCTTTAGCCCTAACCTGGTAGGTTCCTGGCTGACTGAAGTCCACTTTTTCGATAATCTTACCGGTAAAAGTAGCCTTAGGAAACTCATCACTTTCCATGTAGTTCTCATTAAAGTGCTGCTGCTGCAATGCACTATTGAACCCCTGAAAGGATTTGATAGGAACAGAAAAAGCGAACTTACGGGTAGGCATCTCCAATATTCCTTTCAAAGAATTGGATGAAGCCTCTATCAGTTCCAAAGGAGCATCAGAAGTGAAATGGATCTTTCCTGTCTTAGACAACATACGCTGTTGCGCAAAGCTATAACTTCCTGACAACAGTAAGAGAGAGATAATAAGTATTCGTATCATAAGGTAAAGTCCTTGTGAAAGTTGGTTCAATCAAGTTCGATGAGAAAGTATAACTTCTACTCCTTGTACGATTTTATAACCAGGTCATTGGCTCCCTGATGACAACTGATACAAGTTGTACCATTTAATGTTATTTCATTGTCACCACGGTTATTATCCAGTGCCTCTACATCACCACTTGCCGTATAAGCCCACTCCCAGTGATTGCCTAATGGATTAAACTCCCCTCCTCGTTTTGCCATCACCTGCAAAGCAACAATCTGTGAACGGTCTCCATGGTTTCTACCTTCCTTCACGATAATAGTTCCTACAGGGTATAAACCATCTGTTCGGTCAGCTTCTTCTGCCTTGTTAATATAGATGGTCCGGTATTGATTGATGTCAGGCCTATCCGAATGTCCCAATACTGTCCAGTCCTCATACCCTTCGATATCGGCTGATGTAAAAATATACTCCTCTTCGAAAACTGTTACTGCATCATTGTAAACACATGCATGAAGGGATAGTAACACCACCGCTGAGGTAAGTGTCAGTACAATAGTTTTTAGCTTCATATTAAAAAATTGAATCACTGACTTCGCTCACTTCTCCTCTGTGATTGGTCACAGGCAGCTCACTCAATCGTGAATGTTAACTTTGAAATGTACAATTTGGGTTATGTGCAATTATGATGCAAAATATAAATAAAATGTCATCTTCCATAATATTCCTAATATGATAACATTGTAAGCTTGGTATTTTTGATAGCACTTTATACGAATCAAACTTGAACAACAACAATATCGGCTATCTAAAAACTTTTATATCAACTTTATAATCAATATTATTTTCACACTAAACTCGCTCTTCCTTTCTACAGGTAGTTACCATTTAAGCAGAGGAACAATTGAAAACGGAAGTTTTGTTGTGATATCATGAAACCACAACTGACTCTGACACCAGAAGATCGCAGCAAGCTCGAAAAGCTGTATAAGTACGATACCTCCTCACGGGTACGCCTCCGTTCTCATGCAGTCCTGCTTTACGCCCAAGGCTTTAACTTTACACAGTTAACTGAGATCTTGCAAGTGAATAAAATCGAAACGGTTAGCCGTTGGATTCAGCATTGGCAACAGCACGGCTTTTCAGGTCTGTATGATAGCAAGCCACAGCAGCATCCCCGCAAAAGTTTCAAGGCGTCAGAGGAAAAAAAATCATTGATTTCCTAAAGGATGGCGTACAGCGCTTGTCAAGAGTTCAAACCTACATCAAGGAGCATTGTCAAAAGTGGGTGAAAGTCTCAACGCTACGACGTTGGATGAAGAAATGGGGTTACCGATGGAAAAGAAGCCGCAAAAGCTTGCTGCATAAACGGAATCAGGAAGACTTTGAAAAAGCCCACCAATGGCTGAATACACTTAAGAAAAAGGAGGAGCAGGGAAGAATCGATCTTTATTTCTTTGATGAAATGGGCGTCAACCTTATCCCAAGTGTGCCTTATGCATGGCAACTAAAAGGTAAAAGGATATTGCTTCCTTCCGTGCCAAGTGCAAATCTGACCGTACTCGGGTTTATGAGTAGAACACAATCATTCAAGTCTTTTCTCTTTCAAGGGGCTGCCAACTCTGAAATAGTTATTGAGTGCTTTGATCGCTTTGCCAGTGACATAATTCGTCCAACCATTGTCGTGTTAGACAATGCACCTACACATCGAAGTCATAGATTCAAGGAACAAATCGAAAAATGGAGGGATAAAGGACTTATACTCTTCTTTATCCCTCCTTATTCTCCTGAGCTTAATTTGATTGAAAGACTCTGGAAAGAAATAAAATATACATGGTTGCCTAAGTATGCTTATACCTCTAAACAAGACCTAGAAAAACAGATAATCTATATCCTTGAAAACATAGGAGAGAAATTCTCCATTTCATTTCAATAGTTGCTTATTTAAAGACAAAAAAAACGGTACAGAATTGCTTCCATACCGCTTAGTTTGTATCAAAATATTTTGATCAGTGAGTTTCATAAACCACTTCAGGCTCTTTTACCTCAACCGTTCCATCCTCATTGATGGACACCAACTCACACTCTTTCAATTCATTCACCAACATTGGGTCATACTTCGCTCTTACACGAACATAGTTCTCTGTAAACCCGAACATATAGCCGTCTTCAACATCGTGCTCGAACAGTACAGTAAACTTCTTACCCAACTGACTCTCATAAAATGCTCTCTTCTTTTTCTCAGAAAGTGTACGAAGCATCTTTGACCTTCTGTGACGTTCCTTCATTGGAACAACTCCTTCCATTAGAGGTGCTTCTGTATTGGCTCTCTCAGAATACGTAAACACGTGCAGGTACGAGATATCCAGCTCATTCAGGAAATGGTATGTATCCAGAAAATCCTCTTCCGTTTCCCTGGGAATCCGACAATTACATCAACCCCAATACAAGTATCAGGATTAGCTGACTTAATCTGATTTACTCTATCAACATACAAGTCACGCTTGTAACGGCGACGCATCAGTTTCAGAAGTTTATCAGACCCTGACTGCAAAGGAATATGGTAATGAGGAACAAATCGCTCTGAATCAGCACAGAAATCAATGATCTCATTGGATAGCAAGTTTGGCTCAATAGATGAAATTCGGAATCGGTCAATTCCTTCTACTTTGTCCAACTCTTTTACAAGATCATAGAATCGTACTTCACGTTTACCATCAATAATTCCAAAGTCACCAATATTGACCCCTGTCAATACAATTTCCTTGGTTTCAGTTGCTGCTATTTCTTCCGCATTTTGTACAACACGCTCAACAGTATCACTTCGGCTTTTACCACGAGCCAATGGAATAGTACAGAAAGTACAATTATAGTTACAACCATCCTGTACCTTTAGGAAAGTACGTGTACGGTCATTGATTGAGTAACCTGATACAAATTCCTTGGTTTCTGTAATTTCCTGAGCCAACACCTTTGGCTCTTCAGTCTTTACAAAACCATCCAACAGTTCGATCAGCCTGAATTTTTCGGCAGCACCCAATACTGCATCTACCCCTTTAATTTCAGAAATCTCTTTTGGTTTTAGCTGAGCATAACAACCAATGATGGCTACATAAGAATCTGGGGAAATCTTTTTAGCCTCCTTTACAATCTTCTTACATTTCTTGTCTGCATTATCCGTAACAGAACAAGTGTTGATGATAAATATATCTGGGGTGTCAGAAAACTCCGCTTTTTGGTACCCCTTATCCTCGAACATACGCCCGATGGTAGAGGTCTCCGAAAAGTTAAGCTTACACCCTAATGTATAAAATGCTACTTTCTTCATCTTTCGCCTGTGAATTGAAAATTCCTGCAAAATTAACCCAAATAACCCGATTCTGAAAACTTTCTTTCTTTTGATAACATCTATTTAGGCACAATCGCTTGCTTCACAGAATATTTTCGATGAAAACACCTGAAAGGCAACATTTTAAATATTGAATCATAAATACATATGTCCCTGACTGAATTTACAAAAGCAAAAAAACCGTAAGCCTTTGACTTACGGTTTTAGAAAGTACAATATAAATGAAAATACCATTACGCTACTTCAGTAGCCAATGTAGAGATTTGCTCTTTAGCCTTTTCAACAATTGCTTCTGCACCTGACAACAGCTGTGAAGCATCAATCAATGTTACATCTGAAATACCGATAAAACCCAAAACAGTTTTCAGGTAACTAGATGCAAAATCCCAATCAGCACCCATTGGCACACCACCACTTGCAATAACAACGTAAGCTTTTTTACCTTCCAAAAGACCTACAGGTCCTTCGTCTGTATATTTAAAAGTAACGCCTACTCTAGCTACCAGATCAAAATATGCTTTAAGTGATGCAGGAATTCCAAAGTTATAAATTGGAGCACCAATCACGATAGTATCCGCCTCTTGCAGTTCTGTTACCAGCTTTTCAGATACTTCAATTGATTTATTCTGTTCTGCTGAACGATCATTTTCTGGAGTATAAAATGCACCTACCATTTCTTGAGTCAGCAATGGAAGTCCTTCTGTAAGGTCTCTATCAATCACTTTTGCATCAGAAGTGTTGATTGTTTTCACTACCTCTTCTACCAATTTTCTGCTTACAGATGCATCTGTTTGTACACTCGAGTTAATTTTCAGTATTGCCATGATTTTTAAGGATTATGTTAGATGATGCACAAACATAACAATTTTTTAGTTTACATGTAAAATATTTCCATATAAATTATTTAATTGACAATTATTAACTCATAAACAATTAAGGTGCGTAATTACCAAAAACACCCCATATATATCTATAAAGGGCTTTTTAAGGTTGAGAAGCAGCAAAAAATGGAATAGAATAAAGAGGTAAGAATTTTACAAAGCAGATTAACGTGAGCTAAGGATCACCCCAAAACATATAAATACTTTGAGACCTGAGTATTATCTAGTTATTCAGAATCATTCCCTAAGAGATACAAGAAATATAGCTCTGGATAACAATCTGGAGTTAGTTCGGCATTAAAAACCACCTACTATGCAGGAGCACTCTACGGTACAGTTTTAATAACAAAGTGAGTTAAGGGTGTAATACTGGATTACAGGATATTTGCAGGTTATTTAAGGGCTGATTGGGGCAAGAAAAAGCAAAGGTCTAACTTTGCCGTTCGCCAAAACCACAAGCCAGACCTTTACCTTTATGTTGACTGCAAATATACTTGAAATCCTCTGCGGTTTCCAAATCGTCAAAGGCAAACCAAGCAAACAGGTACTAGCCAAGCTAATTACGGCCTTGGTGGAAGATGAAAATGTGCAATTTCATCAGATAGCCAAAAACTTGCCATCCAAGGCACAAAAAGCTTCTCGGACCAAGCAAGTCAAACGCTTTATGTCAGGAGCTGTGTTCAATTATCAGGCCCTGATGGCATGGTTGTTTTCCTGCCTGCCATCCGGAAAGATCACCCTCTGCATTGACCGAACCAACTGGCAGTCCAGAAAGCAGGCAGTGAATATTCTGGCCGTGACGGCCTACAGTCATGGCGTGGGTTTCCCACTGGCTTTTCGGCTACTGGACAAAAAAGGAAACAGCCACCAGCAGGAGCGTATTGATTTGCTGAAGGAAGTGCTTCAGATTGTACCTCCCGAGCGGATCGGGAAAGTGATTGCAGACCGAGAGTTTATCGGCAAAAAGTGGCTTCGGTTTATGACCATGCAAGGGATTGTCTTCTGCGTTCGGATTCCATCACACCACAAAATCAACATCGATGGTGTGGAGAAAACAGGAGAGGTATGGAGCAAAGAAGGTTTTCGTTGCACTGACCGAAGAGCGACGATCTATGGAATGGACCTGACTCTTTCCATGCAGATGACCAAGGATAAAAACGGGCGAAAGGACTACCTGATCGTAGTCTCAAACCTGATGAAAAGCGGCTTGCTGTCAAGCTATAGAAAACGGTGGAGCATCGAGGTGTTCTTCCAGTCGCTCAAAGGGCGGGGATTCAACCTGGAAGCCACTCACCTGACCAAATTGGATCGGCTTGAAAGACTTTTTGCTGTGGTGTGTATGGCCTTTGCTGTTTGTCACTTATTTGGCGTGGCTTTCCATGAAAAAGTACAAAACATAAAAGTAAAGAACCACGGTTACAGGGAGAACAGCTATTTCAGAAAGGGAAAAGATCTGTTGCAGGAACATTTCTGTACGAGATCCCGCCAAGTAGGTAATGAGATCAAAGGACTTTGGAAGAAGTTTTGGAGGGGAATTAGTCCCAAAACACCATCTGAAAAACTGGTTTTTAGTTGGTTATAAAAAAGTGTACCGTAGAGTGATGCAGGAGTATAAAGACATTCTCTAATCCATCATTCACATTAGAGTATAAAAAAAGTAGGACAAACCTTCGCTTATCCTACTATCATGAACTCAATTTGGACTGAGCTCCTTTTTATCTATCGAATAGATAGTTAGCCTATTTTTCAGCTACAATTCTGATTTGGCTAACACCAGTACTTATCCTTCCATATATTTTACAAGAGAGATGAAAAATACTATCTCCAAATACCTGCCTAATCTTGGCGAACTTCGGAGGCCATTTATGTTTCAACTCCCCAACAGAAATAACTTTAAACCCTGCCAAGCTAAATAGGTTACCCAAATTCATTTCAGACCATGTATACAAATGAAAGTTGATATCCCCTTCTTTGTATTTATTATTCCTTTCATACGGAACTACAAATACGATTTTACCACCTTTCTTAAGCTTAGTATTCAATTTCTTTAATTCGTCTAGTGGACTTTCTACATGTTCCAAAGCATGATTAGAGATAATCACATCTGCCCATTCATTCTCTAGCTCATTTGCATCTTCAACCGTTTTGATGCCCATTTTATTAGCATTCTCCCTTGCGACTGGATTAATCTCCACTCCAACCTTTTCTGTTGACTTCATATTGGAAAGCAAAAACCCACCTCCAGAGCCAAAGTCAATCACCTTGGTGTCTTCTCTCACAAAATCGTCAAACTTGAAAAGGTTTGCGCTTCCGCCAAATGCACCGATATTTTTTTGCCAGTCGAAATACTCTTTATTGTAATGGCTCATAGTATGAAATAGTTTTTTAAAAAATTGATATCCAATTAATTCATACCGTTATGGATATCAAAATAAGACATTCGTATAGGTTTAAAACATGCCATATAATTAGCATTTGATTACTTGCTTAAATGATTTTCAACCACTTCCAGTACTTTCTTTTTATCTCCTTCCAAATCATTGGCGACACTTCTGAAAAATGTTTGCCTATCTTCTGGGTAATCTAATTGAGCATTTACAGGAACTCCTTTGTTTTCATAAAAAGTGCCTGTTGTATCCATAAACAGTTCATTGGAAATGGTAAAATGCCAACCATTTGGCAGTGTTTTTTCCAAAGCTGTTGAGAGCGCACCAGATGTATGTGCGCCAATTCTCTTGACATTTGGTAATGACATAGCAGCCAAAGCCATCGTTTCAGCAGCACTAGCAGTCTGTTGTGAAGTTAGTAAAAACACAGGTTTTTGATAAGCTGAATCCTTCGCTTCTAAATAAATGGCATTTATAGGTGAGTAACCTGCTTTATATTTTAGCTTTTGAGTTATTACTTTTCTCCTTGTGTTATTCAACCTGCTCAGGATTTCAAGGCTTACAGCGTCTTGTCCACCTCCATTAAACCTAATATCAATCAGAATGGTCTCAGCATTCTTCAGGTCTTGTATTACACCGTCCATCAGTTTAGCAACTGCTTTCCGCTCTTGTTCTATGTATTGCCCTTCATCCATTTGGTGAAACTTCGATACATATGCGTCAACATATCCTTTTTCATTTACATCTGCTTCTGTGAGCTGTAAATCCGCAAAAAGCCACATGGCTTTGATCAAAATATAACCATAGCCATTGTCCATTTCCCCCCATCGGATAAGCCATGAATCCTTTGTTAAATCTTCCTTCAGGTAATGTGCTGCGACCATATCTGCAATTTCAAAATCACCATATTCTTTCATATGTACATCAACAATGGATTGCTCCTGCTTTTCCAACTCTTGATCTACTGCATCTGATGCTTCCAAATAGCCGTGATTATCATGGATACCCTTCAGCAATTGATGCATCAACTGATAAAGTTCTACATCTGTCGTATTTGCAGTAACCTTACTCTTAAACGAAGTATACAAACTATCCCAATTGAGATGGTTCAGTTTCATAAAAACGTAGTTCTCTTCTATGGTTTTAGCAAAAACTTCAAAATTATAAACAGGGTCACTTTTTTTCTTGGGAGAGATTGTTTCCAAACACAATTCAGGAAGGCTATCAACTCTTTTATAATAGTAAGGCATAACCCCTACTTTCATTAAAAGTGTATCACCTTTGACTTTGATTGCATCATCAAATTCGGATGTTAATCCTTTTCTTACTGGTAAACAGGATATTACTGAAAAATCATAGAGTTGAAAACTATCTTTCTTTATCTCAATGATTCTGGATGAGCCTATTGATTCCCAAACCCCATCAAGAGATGATTTCTGCTTTTCTGAATAACTACAAGAAAAAATGAGTAATGAGATTAAGGTGATTGATAATGTTTTTTTCATAATGAAAGTGAATATATGCTTATTTTTTTACCAAATGAAAAATTAAAGTTAGACCATTAGAAAGCAAACAAAAGTCCTAAGACACAACCTTCTACTTTGACAAACAATTAATTACACATCTATTTCAAATTTCACAAACTTCAACTGGCTTAACGAACTCTAGAATTCCACCCCTATCAATCACTTTTAAACAATCATAGTTTGTTATATTTTTACACATATTTCAAAAATGGTAATGAAATTGGTATTGAGTCTATATTTATTAGTCTCTCCCATTTTAAATTCCAGAAATCGAAATATTTCAACCAAATTTAAACGAGTCTCCTGACCTTGATCCAATATTGGTCAGGTAGCAAAATCATTTTTTTAACACCTAACAGTTTAATACCAAAAACTGACTTTAAAATTTTTTAAAATGAGACAAGAAGAGTATGATCCATTATATGTCATCAGCTATACCCCTGATGATATAGCTTCTATCCGTGAAGCATTAAAACAATACAGTGAGCTGATCAGGTCAGGTAAAGGGTTTGAGGACAACTACTGTGTTGCGCATTTTGAGCCAACCACGGATATTTCATTGAGTGATTTTGAGCGACATCCTGCCTTACTTAAATACATTAAGACTGAATTACGGTATAAGGACGATGATCTGAAAGAACAGCTCTTGACTGAAACACTTTGCTTCTTGTGTGCAGCAAAATACCCCGAACTGGAAGGGGATATCGTGGCCGCCTGTGAAAGCATTGTCTTTTTTGCCCGAAGCATCAATGACTCCTCAAAAATGTGGATCACTTCTGAAAGCCCATTTGGGCTTGAACCACTGGATTTACTGGCAACACTAAAACCGAAATACGGCTACCTTTTGGCAGGTTTCTTTGTGCCTTACTGGGATGATGAGCATATGCCTGAGGCACTTTCATATTTGGGCGCATGGTCTGATAAGTTTGGTATCACCCCTGACACTATCAAAGCATTCTGTTATTGTGATCACTCCAGTGCCCGAGAATATATGTTGGGTTATAGCACTATGGATGGAATGGATGAAACTGAGAGGATCGAAAGTCAGTTTGACCTAATTGAACATTTCAGAAACAACCCTGAAGCTTTTCAGCTTTTCAAGGATTTGCTGGTGACTCGTTTTCAAGAGCAGCTCTTCCTTCAGTACACCGATGATGTAAGGTATTACAACAATAACCCTCTCCGGACTATGGTCATGGATATCATGATGCTTCATTACCCTTCTGATACTTGGGATGATGATTTTGATATTGATGAGTACCTAACCCAAACATTTATCAATGGACCTGCTGAAGAGGAAATAGCCGAAATAAAGTCCTATGTGGAGGATAAACTGGGTAGAACAATAGTTCCTTCAATACAGGAGTACAAAGCTAAAATCTCTCAAGAGATTGAGAAGACACCAACAAAGAATCATCCTTTTGACAACTGGAAAACATTTATCACGCAAGCAGTCAAAAATGGTGATAAAGTATGGGCATATATAGAAGAAGGCACTGATAAATCAGTACTGGAGACTTTGGAGAAAATGGACATCTACAGTTCTTCAAAGAAAGGGAAATTTGATCTGTATAAGGAACTGGACGAACATGCCTTCAATATGAAGTATGTTTGGAGATACCTTGATGATATAATTAACCCTTTGTTTGATGCATTTTATGAAGATGTCATCATGGAGGTCGAGAAACAGGATGCATGGCTAATTCGATTCCTCGAAGTAATTTTTCGCTTAAATGGAAAAGAGTCATTTAACAGTGATACGGTTACATTAATTATAGAAGACTTTGAGTTATGTGATCAGGAGACATTTGAAAAGGTCTTTTCGATTAACTGGTATCAAAAACTGGAAAACAGGCTATCAGAAATCAAGGAATTTGCAGATGATATATATGGCAACCAAGTTGAAAAGTGCTGGAAAATCATTGATGAAAACAGGTCTGAGGCTGTTGAAAAATTACCTAACACGCTATTCTCTATTACAGATGAAGACAACGACCTTATAATTGAACTGCTTATTACTGCATCCTATATTATCTCTCAGGATAGCAAGGTTGGGCGTGACGATGCACTGACACAAGCCTCCAAGGTTTATGTAGAGCAATATGCTTTGGATAAGCTGCTACTTGACTTGAGAAAGGATACTCTTTTCCCTTCTGATGACACCATCCAGACCTCAAAATCGGGCAGCTATGCCTATCCTGCCCATAAAGATTACATTGAGGGAATTATGGTACACTATCCGGACTTCCTTGCCTTTGAGCAATTTATCCGCCAAGGGCATGTGATGGATGGAGAAAAGCGCTTGTCTTATAAAGCCAGCGAAGAGAAGGCTCTTGCTATTTTGGAGAAAAACTTGGAGTACGATGATGTAATCTCTGACAAACTGCGAGAGGTAAATTGGCTCAGAAACTTCAGTGACCAAACTCAGAAACTGCTTTATGTGGCACACCTAGCTGGCACACAGCCAGAACTTTCCTGTTCCCATGCACTGAATCGATTATTGAAACTAATTTTTACACTGGCACCAGTCCGCATGACCCATATGTTGGCTAAGGCATACAAGGATGACCGCCGTGACGATTGGCATGACAATGTAGCGCCTATGCTGGATATGTTGGATGGCTTCAAATCACAAGGTTTGTCAGATGAAGGCTACTGGGCATTCCAGTTTCAGCAATTTGCAGGACGCTATGAGAGTTATAAGCAACCATATTACAAACAACTATTAGCGGAATGGAGTGAAATGCATAAGCCTGTTCCTGTCAGTTTTCTACAGCGGATACACCAAAGGCAACGTAACGCTTTGAAGATTGGCTTGCAGTACCTCTCATATAGCACGCAATCAACAATTGTGGATGATGCCGCTTCAGCATTTCCTCAAAATGACTATTCCAAAATTTATGACAGACAGTTATTTGAACTGTTTATCCGTAAACTGAAGGCAAAATTCAGCCTGAATGACTTACCCATCTACTTTAAAAACCGTTTGGAGGCTGAAGGGATCAATTGTCAATTTGTAGAGTGGGATGAGTGGCATAATCACAATGAGTTGCTTCAGCAAATACTGCAAGACACACCTGTAGATCAGCGACCTCCTTTAACCAAGGAAGCCTGTCAAGAACAACTGAGCAATAAAAAAGAGTGGCAATACTTGGTACTGAAGCGAGATGGTGACCAACTAATGCCTGTCTTGGGCAAAGAAGAGCTGTGGCTGTTGCGAAACGGATTTGATTCGGACAATATATACCAAGCACAAATCAAGGCAATCATTATTGATGATACTTGCCCACAAGAACATATAGATGAACTGCTATCATGGTCACAAGTAGATTACAAAAAGGAATGGCTCAAAGTAAGCAGTTACTTATTGGGTGGTTCTCCTTTGAGAGCTGTTGAGCATATTATCAGGTATGGCATTAATCCCGATCAATTCAGTTCCAGAGAAAGCTTTTATGAGGCAAGTCTCAATGATTTGCTCCTAAAAGCAAGTGAACATGTAAGAGGCAACACCCTCCGTTTTCTGGGCATGGTCTCCCATGAATGTCTGGATATAACGACTGGCTTAAGTAAGGAAGCGTACCTAGATATGCTGATGGAAAATCAAGTTGACCGAAAAGCCATCTTTAAGATGCTGGTAGAGCAGGAACAATTCCGTCTGATTCCAAAGATTGCACTCAAGGTAGATGTATCTCCTTTTGTGGTGAAAGAAAAGATAGCTGTACAGATCCAGTTACTTTCTATATTGGCACCATTCCCACAATATCATCCATTGGTGATCAGTCTTGAACGTAGCAAGTCTTCCAAACTTCGTAATCATATTGAGCAGCTGTATATACGATACCATATAAAGACTAAAGAGGCAGTTCAATGTCATATTGTGGACTATGGCGTGTATGTTATGGAGGGAAACACGGATCCTCAATCTGGCTCAACCCGAAAAACTGCACGTGAACCACTGTGTACTTTACAAACCACACAGATCAAAGGTGAGCCAGATACTTACTTCGGGTTGCGCTTTACAGCTACACATCCTGAAACAGCACCAAAAGTATTGGTACATCAGGTAACGGTCTCCCACCCATATAGGAATCCAGAGACTAATGAAGTGATACAATACACTTCCCAATGGACACAAAACGGTTACAGTAATTCCAATATATTCTTGGGATGGTATTTTGATCCAAAAGAAGAACTGCTTACTGGGCAATACCATATGACAGCCCATGATACAGATGGAAATCTTTTAGCTGAGAAAACTTTTGAGGTGATTTAAAAAGAAGGGAGCATCTTTTAAGATAGCTCCCTTCTTTTTAAATCATTTTTTGATGGAAGACCAGTGACCAACCTTAACTCCCCATTAAACTGAATGAAGTGAGCATAAATATATCTTGGTTTGAACTTTTAGACCTTTCATAAAAACCTTCAGTATCCTCTCCATCGGCTTCTTCTAGTGAAAAACCTAGCTTAACACCGGAAGACAGATCAAGCGTTACTGTGGTTTGTCCTGTGGTATATGTCTTCTTACAATAGTCAACATGGTTCTTGTTAAAAATCGAAATCACATCAAGTAACGTCAGTTTTTGAATATCTTCTAAAAACCATTTCTTCAAATCCAATGAATCACCTCCATTCAATTCTTGTATATAGTCAGAGTATATCAAAAATAACGCTTCATTATGAAAATGAAGTTCGATATTTCCATACCGCCAAATGTCATCTTTGATCATGTCTGGGTACTCGTCAAAAGAATCTGGATCAGGAAAGTTATTTAAAACCCACTCTTTTGTATCTCCAATTTTCAGATAATCGAACTTTGCAGTAGTCAAGAACTCCTTAAAGTCAATAACCACTTTTTGTTTAAGCTTCATTATGTACTTACAGTCTTTTCCTACCTTCTTAAGGTCAATCCCACGCTATTTCTTCACCATTATTTTTCACAAAGTCCACTAGTTCACGCTCATTGACAACCAAGTCATTTATCAAATCGACAAGTCTTTTGGCTTTGTCAATATTTGACTCATGCAATTGGTTGTAACTCATAAAACAAGAGCCAGCTTCAGGCATCATTTCCAAATCCACTAATAATTCGGGGGCTTCTTGATGTAAATAAGCTTCAAGAACCGCAGCCCAATTATACCCATTCATATAGGCATACTCATTTATCTCGTTTAACTTTTCGCCAAACTTGAAGGGAATATCTTTTTCCGAATGAAAACAAACAGTAACACTCTGATACTCTTCACTTGTAAAAAAATCCACAAAACTATTATCCATTGCTTCTATTAGAATTTTAATTTTTTAGTAACGTATACCAACCAACTATTTTACCTATCCAATACGGAATAAACAATCCTAATAAGGTTTGATGAAAAAAAATTAAACAAACTAAGTTTAACGCAATTGCACCGTTATTTTATTCAGTGTTGTCTTTTCTATCACATAACCTACTAGACCACCAAATGAATAGCAAATCAAATCGCTCCATAGAAAACCATGACCTAGGATAAGACTGCCAATCTTGTAGCTTCGAACTAGCATTATCCAATCTGCTTTGTATAGTTGGCTTATTTCGATTAGAAAGCATATACCTATACAAATCAGCATTATAGAAATTGATTTTTTATTGGGGAAGCAAAATCCAATGATAAAATAGATCATAAGTGCATACAAAGCATCTCCCAAGTATGGGTAAATGATGGAAGGTATTACAGATGTCCTTGATAATAGCCCTAAACCAATTACAGCTATTACCATTAAAAAGTACTGAACTCTGTTGCGTTTGGATTGAGGTTGGGCTACCTGTTGTGTTTTTAGTTTCATAAAAAATCAGGTTAAAAAAAGACAGGACAGAAAATCAATTTTAAAATTTCTGTCCTGACTTATTCTTACTTTGCTGCGGTGATCATTTCTTTATTATTTCTAGACCACTCACTCCATGACCCTACATATAGGTTTGGAATTTCCATTCCTGCATAAGCCATAGCCAAAATCGTATGACACGCCGTGACACCTGAGCCACAGTGTATAATAATATTTTCAGAATTCCTGTTACCAATTACTTCTGTGTATTGCTTTTTCAGTGCCTCAGGAGATTTAAAACTTCCATCACTATTCAGGTTTTGGCTAAGCGGAATGTTCACCGCTCCCGGAATATGACCAGCAATCAAATCAATTGGCTCTGTCAATCCATTATATCGGTCTTCCTCTCGAACGTCTACCACCAAATAGTCTGGTGATTTGGATACTTTCTCTACTTCACTGATACCTACCAAAGGCAGTTGCCATTCAGTAGCCTTGTAAGCGGTATTTTCTTTTGGAGTTTCTTTTTCAGAACTAGTTGGAATACCAGCTTGCGCTGCTGCCTGCAAACCGCCACTCAATACCTGTACTTTCTCGTGTCCAACTGACTTAAGCATCCACCAAAATCTCGCAGAAGCATTAGCCCCTTTTTTATCATCATAAATGATGACATGTGAATCTGCCGCTACTCCCAAGTCTGTCAGTACCTTATTGAATTGACTAATGGAAGGCAACGGGTGTCTTCCTCCAATTGCAGCATCCTCTTTGATATCAGATAACTGATCGTTCAAATCAACATAAAGCGCTCCTTTCAGATGCTTATGGTTATAATTCTCAATAGCAGGTCCGCCACTGCCAGCATCTACCAATACTACATTTTCATGCTGGTAGATTTTCAATAGTTCTTCAGGTTGGATAATAGGTGACATGGTCTACCTTATTTTATGTTATTGTAAAAATTCTACTTAGTCTTCTTTTTTCTCCTGATCATTTTCACAGGCTCCTGCTTTCCAATGAGCTATCCCTGCCTTGTTTGCCTGATATGGATTTTTATAGGTTTCCCCATCACAACCACATACTTCATCTTCTGAAAAATCATAGGCAACTGATCTTTTCTCTATATCAGGCAAGTCACAAGGTACCATTGCTCTCAGTTGGTTTACCTCTGCCATATCTGAAGCAGTTACAAGCTTTCTTGTTCGGGTACATTTATCAGGATAATACATTGTACGCTGATATGGATGCTTATTCGCATATATCAGGTATTTTTCTCCCAAGAAGTAAACAAAATCACAAGAGCTATACTGGGCATACATATATACTTTTCTTCCTGGGTAAAGCTCTCCTTTCCAATATTCAGTTACGACAATGCCAATCTGGTCATATCCCTCTTCATCATTTGTCACAATGGAAAACACTTCCCCTACAAACACTGCTTGTGACATAGAAAAAGCCTCTTCGACAGAAACCGTTTCCTTTGTACACTTACATGGCACATACTCTCCTTTTTCCCATTCACCTTGCTCTACCCTGCCATCGGAATACAACATGATCCCTTTTCCATGACGTTTGTTATCCACCCATTCACCAATATATTGGGAACCATCAGGGTAAGTATGTGTCCCCTCTCCAAAGCTTTTACCATAAAGCCAAGAGCCTTCATGTTGGGTACCATCCTTTTGGGTTAAAATGCCTCGACCATGCATCTTGCCATCCTTGAAACCTCCTTGGTATTCATCTCCATTTGCCCAAGTAAAGATGCCAAAGCCACTTCTGATACCATCCAAAAAGTTCCCTTCATACGAACTTCCGTCAGGATAAGTAATCTTACCTCTGCCTTGCATCTTGTCATTGTTCCACCTGCCTTGATAGATTGTGCCATCAGCCCAATAATAGGTTCCTGAACCATCCTTCTGCCCCTGACCGTTAAAGTTGCCTTCATAACGCTCTTCCTGAACAGCTGTATCCTGTGCTGAAGCTGATGCTAGTGTGAAGCAAGCTAATGCGAAAAGCAAATAAATTTTTTTCATAAAAAAGTAGATATGTTTGCACACTCCACCTTGCAGTGGAGGTCTATGATTTTTTTTAGCTTAATTTGAATAAAGGTAACATCCAATCTTCAATTAAGCCATTATGAAGGATAACAGTTGCACTTTTCCTTCTTAAAAAATTGAAATCCACTGTTAAAAAATCTTCTTGGCTAAAATCTTTCACAATAAAAAAGGTGGACAACTGTCCACCTGAAGCAATATAAATTCTGATTAGGTTTCAATTTACTTTCCCCAACATTAAGCTGCTGATTGTACTTGGCTTTTGGGTGGTTGGATGCTGTTTGCCTTCAGTCAATTCACTCACTTTTTCTGCTACGTACAAATCTAATTCCCTCAATGAAACCAATTGATCGTTTGACACATCTGCTTTTCCATCCCTGATACCTTCCAACAAGGCAAACGTAAAGGCTCCATGCCCCCAATCTTGGTGTTCATAAGAACTTTCTTTTCCTGTCGAAGCAGACATAATCACCACTCCTGTTTCCTCAGATGACATCCCTCTCAAAAACTCTGTAGGATCATGGTATAAGTCACTTAACTGATTTACTCCTAGCATTCCACTATTACAGGCATCTACCAACATCAGCACCCTTGCCGGTAATTTTGAAATTGTATGAGCAAAATCCTGCCACTTTAAGGCTGTTTTGGTAGGGTTTCTCATATCAGCATCGTGGGGTAATACATAAAAATCACTGCCTATATTTATTCCATGAGAGGCAATAAATATGACCACCAGATCTTTCTGTTCCACATTTTCAGCAAGCCAGCCAATTCCCTTCAGTATTTCATCTTTGGTTGCCAACTCATCAGTCAGTTGCCTTACATTCACTTTACTAAATACACCATTTTCTGACTGGGCTGTGTACATATCGGTGATGGCTTGTGCATCTACACTCGCCAGTTGCAAATTGTACTGTGACTGCGCGTATTTGGAAACCCCAATACTCAAAAGATAGATGTCTGGTTTCACCAAAGGCTTTCCTGCCAAGTCAGGCATATTTACATCCAACTCCAGTGAGGTATTATTTCCACCTGATTCAGATTCATTCCTATCCAACTCAATCAATCGTTTTTCGGATAGAATCATTCCTCCACTAGAGCGTACCAATACCTGCAAGTCACTTCTGCTTTCAGTCAAAGGCACTTGAAAGGATAGCTTCTTGCCTGCTTTTCCATTTCGTTCTGTCGGCTCTTCCTGTTTCTCAACGTTTACTTCCCTTCCATTGATCAATAGCTTTACCTCATTGATAGGTTCTTCAGATACCACTTCAAAAGTCACCTTCACTTTATTTCCCTTCACTCTAAGGTTTGTCTTGCTTGGTGTTATCCAATCTATCTCAGCGGGTGTTGAGACATGTTCTTTTATATTCAACCCCAAGTTTTGAACTGTTGCATCCGCCTCTCCATTTTTTATAATTGCTTTCAGAACTTCTGGCTGATGATACCTTTCTCTATAAGTCTTGAGAGGGTAAAACTCACTCATCTCATCTTCTCCCTTATTTATTAGCCACCCGATATATTGTTCTCCACCAGCCGATGCCTCATAATACCCAAGTGGGGACCAGCAAACCCATTCACCACCCTTTGTCACAAATAATGTTGCCAATAATTCCCCTGTTTCAACATTCCAAAGTCTGCAAGTCTGGTCTGCTCCTGCTGACAAAAGGTACTTTTCCTTGAATGGCACTGTCCGCCAAACTTTCCCTGAATGACCTTTTAGCTCCATCACTTCCTCTCCTGAAGGTGTGTATATTTTCAAAGAAGAACCAGTACCAACGGCTACATTACCATTCTCAAGCCATGTATAAGCAGCAATGGCTTTATCCTGATCTGCACTTACCTTTATTTGTCCATATTTTGTTTTCAATGTCAATGGATCTTCCAAAAACAACACATTCTGACCTTTACGGTGAACCTCGGCAGTGAAAGCATATATATCCTGCTCTTGTAAATCCATCTGGAGGTTTAGGAAATCAAAAGCCATTTCCACCGCATGTTTCGTTTTAACTACCGACAGCTTTGTTCCCAATCCAACATTCATGTTTTCCCCTGCTGCAACTGTTCTCAAAACTTTTCCTTCACCTTCAAAAGTCCTCAGTTTTCGTCCCCGTTCAATATCCCACAAATGAATTCTATTTTCCTTTCCTCCCGCAGATGCTAATACACGATTATTTTCAGGAGCAAAAGCTAAGGCTACCCCAATCCCCTCGTGAGCAACCCAAGATTTGGCTAGTCTCCATACAGGTGCTTCGAATACCGTAATACGCCCTGTAGCATCCAGCGACACCAGCTTTTTACTATCAGGAGAAAACGTCAGGTCAAACACACTCGCCTTTAAATCTGTCAGGAAAGCATCCAGTTTTCCTGCCGTATTCCAAACCATGATTTTCCCACCCAAAGCAGCGGCTACCATCCACTGTCCATCAGGCGAAAACCCAACTGAGGTGATTTTTTGTTGTTTGGGCACTTCAAGATCAAAGCTTTTACCTTCTTCTAGCTTTTGTATTTCCCAAAGTTTTACAGAGCCATCCATACCTCCTGAAAGCAAGTATTTTCCATTTGGAGAAAATGCAAGGCTATACACCTCTGCTGAATGACCTTTTAAAGTTTTGACAAGCTTGGGCTTTTCATCTCCCTCAAACTTCCCTTCCTGTAAAACTGGCAAATACCAAATATTGATAGTCTGGTCTGCACTAGCTGTAGCCAAGTACTTTGTGTCAGGAGAAAATGCTAAAGAAGTTACCACGTTTGTATGCCCTTTCAGTGTTGCAACCTGCTTTCCTTTTGCAAAATCTATCAACCTGACAGCGTTGCCTTTTAAGTAACCTCCTACTGCCAAGATTTTATCTCCAGCTGAGAATGACATGGCATTCAGTCTACCATCCTTCCCCTCTTCTGCATATCCCCACCACGTTTTTTGGAGTTCTCCACTTTTGACATCCCATATCCTGATAGTCTTATCTTCGCTGACACTCACCACTTTTTCACGGTCTGCTGTAAATGAAATATCCCTGACGATTTCAGAATGTCCATACGGCTCCAATACCAGTTCAGGTGTTGACTGAGCCAATGCAACTGACGTGGTGAATAGCAGGAGGGATATCAGAATAATGGTATTTTTAAACATGATTTTTATATTGATTTTGAGAATCAAAAAATAAATCCAAAAATTGGGATTGATTTTTCCCATTCTGAACCAGAATTGCCTTAAAAAGTTACATAAGTAAAAGATTATAGAATCAGGCAATTTCATATTCTTATGACAACAAAAGGAGGACGTATGGCAGAAATGGGTTTCATTTTTTCAATTTAATGCCTAGAAATAAGTCAAAAGTTGTTACTCTAATACATTGACCTGTTTAGAGATGCTTTAATAGGCTTTCTTCTTTATATCACATGTTCGGAAAATTAAATAAAATAAAAGCACATATAAGGCTACTGAGACTCAATTTCCATAAGGAAATCAACTCAAAACCCAATAACCTGTTACTGGATTGGCTGTATCGCTTTGTCCGTTTTATGACGCTTGTTTTTTCTTTGCTGAAAGATACCTTCAAGGCGTTCAACGACGATAAAGCCTATATCCAAGGAGCTGCATTGGCTTACTATACTGTCTTCTCTCTTCCTCCGATGCTTTACATTATTATCTCCGTTGTAGGGTCTTTTGTTGGGGAAGATATGATCAAGGAAGAAATCATTCGGGAAGTGACAATGGTTGCGGGAAGTGATATAGCCAAACAGCTCGAATTCTTTATCAACAATCTGGCAAACCCCGATAACCGATCAACCATCAAAACCATTGTAGGGATTGCAACACTGGCATTCAGTTCAACTGTCGCATTCTACACATTACAAACCTCTATCAATGAGTTCTGGAAAGTGGATGATGACAAAAAATCAGGCTTGGTTCAATTGGCACTAGACAGACTGATTTCCTTTATAATGGTGATATGTTTGGGTATTGTAGTGGTCTTTGTACTGATACTGGAAACCCTGTTTCTTGCTCTTAGCAACATTATTGAGGAATATTTTGCCATCAATATTTCGGCATTCTATTCTGCGCTAAACCTGATTCTTCCATTTATTATGGTGACGTTCCTATTTGCCGCCATTTTCAAATACCTACCGAATGCAATCATTCGCTGGAAAGACGTTACCATTGGCGCTGCCATTACTGCATTCTTGTTTTTGTTAGGACAACTAGCCATTAGCTGGCATATCAGCCGGACAAACTTCTCCAATGTATATGGGGCTGCCAATTCAATCATCATCATACTGGCATGGGTCTTTTATTCTGCACAGATTCTCTATTTCGGTGCAGAGTTTATCTATGTCTATGCTACTAAAATCGGTAAAGGAGTTAAGCCTGCCACAGGAAATAGATTCAAAATTAAAATACCATTCAAAAAAAAACATGAACTACACGATCAGGAAGCCTGAAGCAAGCGAACTGCAAACAATTGCGCAATTTCAGATAGATATGGCATGGGAAACTGAAAACCTGAAGCTTGATACTGAAACCGTCAACAAAGGAGTTAAACACGTATTTGATCACCCACAAATCGGCAACTATTGGGTAGCTGAAGCTGACAATGAGGTCATCGCTTGTTTGCTCACAGTATACGAATGGAGTGACTGGCGAAATGGCAATGTACTTTGGATACACTCCTTATATGTAAAGGAATCTTACCGCAAAAAAGGAGTATTCAAATCTATGTATACTTACCTGAAGGAAATGGTTGAAAAAAGCGACGAATTCAGAGGCATCAGGTTATACGTCGAAAAAACAAACCTGAATGCTCAACAGGTTTATGAAGCGATTGGCATGACGAAAGAGCACTATGAACTATATGAGTGGCTGAAGTAATTTTGACAAAGCTTTATAAAAAGGAAAGCCCGCTAAGTTTATAGCGGGCTTTCCTTTTTTATACCTTTAAGTGAAATTAGTAAACTCGCTTCAAACCGATTTTACCGTCTGTAATCTCCACTTTTTCCAGACTTGAGTTATAAGCTGTCATTTCAAATGTAGCAGACAACGTAGTTTCATCCACTGTCTTCAGGACTAGTTTACCTGTAGATCCTTCTGCATCCACTCCTACTGTATAGCTATCTTTCAGCTCTTTACCAGTTGTAAATAATGCTGAAGCACTTTCGCTTCCATTAAGTTTTGGTAGACTAATTGTCTGACCGCTTTTATGCAGGCTTTCAGGATAGGTAATTGTAAGGATTGGATATTTAATTTCCTGAGCAGCTAAGTCTACAGATGAGTTCAAGGTAATAACCACATAACCTTGAGCGATTGTATAAGAACTTGTCAAGTTACTGAACGTTACCTGCCCACCATCTACAGTCGCCTCATTTGTCATATTGAATTGCTCAAATACGTCTTCTGCTTTATCACAAGAAGTCATGAAACTAGCCACCATCAAGGCTGTAAGAAAGAATAAAAGTTTTCTCATAATGATAAATTTGATTTAGGAGTCGATTTCCAATCGAAAGCCAATCCTTTATTTAAACTGAAAAAATTAAAACACTTTAAATATATGCTGTTCCACAGCCTCTTGGGCTAATCTGAAACGCTCTGCTGCATTTTCACCAGATATTTCTACATAAGAAATCCCTCTCTGTTCCAGCTCCTTGACAAACCAACCGAAAATTTCTTGCCTTACTTCAGGGCTGTCCCTCATTTCATCTGCTTCCCAAGGAATATCAGGTGTAAGTAATAGGTAAAGATCGTACTTCCGCTGCTGAAGCTCCTGCTCAAGCCACTCACACTTATCCTTCAAATAGTAGTCATAATAGACCTTGGTCATCACAATATTGGTATCGTAGAACACAACCTTGTTAGCCTTCTCCAACATCTCATCTTCGGTTGCCATTTGCCCTAAAGCAATTGGCACTTTGTCTTCTTGTCCAACTACTGGGTCACCCTGCTTATACAAAAATGAATTCCTGTACTTGGCTTCCAGGTATCCTCTTGAGAACTCAGGGTTCCATACAGTATTGTAATGCCTCGCCAACTGCTTACTCAGGGTTGTCTTGCCACTAGATTCTGCACCATACAAAACCACTTTCTTTACAAAATGTGATCTTGCTTCTAGAGCAAACTCCTTCCAATATTTAATAGGCTTTTCAGTGACTTTATTGCAATTATCTAACACTTTAAATTCCTTACATAGGACAGCCTCCAAATCAGGATTGACAATTTCATTCAATATTTTTTTATCGGTTGAAAAAACAGTCTCCCCTTTCTTGAATTTACTGCTCAGGTCAATAAGCTCTGAATCAGTTAAAAGCAATATTTCTGAAGTTGGATAAGTTTCCCGAAGCCAATTATAACGGGTTTGTCCACTAATCTTGTCAGTTGTTTTCTCAATGATGATGATACGTACCTCATCAAATTGAGAAAATGCCTGGTCTATCAAGTCTACATGCACTTTCAAGAGAGGCTCAAAAGTATCAACCACCCATCCTATCTTGTTCATCCAATTTTGCTTTATAATTGAGAATGCCACGTTTTCAATCTGCGAAGGTAAAAAATAATGCTATCCAAGCAGGTTTCTAATCATAGAATATTGCACTACCTTTATATTCAAATTCACAATTGAATACCTAATTCAATTATTTTTCTTTTTTAAAAAGTCATTGTTATGCGTTTTGTGGCAATTTCAGATACACATGGCAAACATAATCAGCTCCAGCTTCCGGCAGGAGACGTACTGATCCACGCAGGGGATATCAGTTACAGAGGCAAACAGAAAGAAGTAGAGAAGTTTTTGAGATGGTTTACTGCCCAGCCACATAGCTACAAAATTTTTATAGCAGGAAACCATGACTTCTTTTTTGAGCAAGAAGACAATAAGACCATTGCCTCAATCATTCCAGACAATATCATTTACCTTAATGACAGTGGTTGCCAAATTGACGGCATCAACATTTGGGGAAGCCCCATTCAACCTCGCTTCAACAACTGGGCATTTAACCGTGACCGTGGTGAAGATATTGCAAAACATTGGAAACTGATTCCTGAAGACACTGACCTGTTAATTACTCATGGTCCTCCAAAAGGGATACTAGACAAAACTTTTTTGGGTTTAAGGGTAGGTTGTGAAGAGTTGAGGACCCGTGTCGAACAGGTTAAACCTAAAGTCCATGTATCTGGTCATATACATGAAAACTATGGCAGTGTCAGCCATCAAGAAACGCTGTTTCTCAACGCCAGCTCTGTTAACCTCTTTATGAAAATTGTCAATGAACCGTTGGTATTTGAGATTTAGTCGCTGATTTCAGGATTTTCAGTTTCGAGTGACCCTTAAAGTTTCATAAAAACAGTAGTGAAATGAAAAACATGAAGACAGTGTTTCCTACATTTCTGATCATTTTGAATGTGAGAAAAGCCTTTATAGACTTCAAATATTCATATTGAGAATGTATTTTTGAGCCAAATTTTTTCAATTTGAAGGGTGAATATCCCCTAAAAACAAAACCATTGATCGATAGTAAGCTAAATAACAAGGGATTGATTACGTTGAACCGAGATAGGAATGCTGCATGGTGGAGAAAGGTAACTTTCCTGCTGTTTTTTATTCTGGCATTTGCCGGAACCGCACTACATGCCCAAGTCGAATTAGGCTCCGAATCAAATGAAACTGAGAATGTATCAGAAGATGAACCAAACAAGGAAGGTGTCGTTTTGGAGCAGGATACCTCATGGAAATATGGACCTGAAACTTCACGATATATATTATTGGATGATTGGTACAAGATCAGATGGGGAGAACATCCAATGGATACATCATTAGTAAACTTCCAAAGATACAATTACCGTGATAAGAATGATTTCAAGTACCAGTACTTAGGTAACTTGAATAGTGGTATGCGCCCTGTTTGGATTGATTTACCTGAAAATATTGGCAATAGAGTTGGAATTACTGCCTACAAAAACTATTGGTGGAATGACAATACAATACGCTATTTTAACACGCTAACACCTGTAACAGACTGGGTAGGTATCATTGGTGGGGATGGTCGATCAGTGATTGACGCTACCATTTCTCAAAATATTACTCCTTGGTGGAATGCCAGTATACGTTTTAGCCGCTTGACTGAAACTGAATTACTGGGTCAGCAGCAAATTTCCAGAAGAATTTTTGGTCAGCTACATACTGGCTTTATGCTTACCACACGATATGAAACTCCTAATAACCGTTACAAACTGGCGGCACATTACTTGCAACAGTTCCATGATGGTACAGAAACTGGAGGGTTGGCTACAGATAAGCTATTGACTGATGATCTTACTTATGATGATCTTTTCAGACTCAGCCGTGGTGCTCTAAGCAATAATCTAGATGATGTAACTACCATTAAAAAAGAGTACAATTGGCAACTCTATCATCAGTATGCTCTTTTGGATACCGCTAAACTTCAAGTTTTCCATAAATTCAAGACATCCAAAGAGTTATTCCGCTATTTGGATGATGGCTCCAACAACGATTTCTACGTGCGGTTTCTGACTGAAGATCAAGACTCAACCATCAATTACCCTGAGTTAATTACTCATGAAATCAAGTTTGAGTCCATTGAAAACCAATTAGGTGCTAAAAGCAGGGTTGGTCCTCTTTTCCTTTCTGCTTACGGCAGGTACATCAACTATACTGCTAGAGAAAGTCAATCAGCTTTATATGAAATACCACTTCATCCGGATAACCAGTTGTTTGCTGGAGCTGAAGTTGCATTCTTATTACCTGATAGCACTTCCGAGTTATCTATTAAAGGGGAAACTGAGCTATTGAATACCAGTTCCACTACATTGACAGCTGCATTGGACTCGAGGTACGGAAAGGTTGCCTTTTACTTCAATGATTACATACAGGATGAACTAAGCCAGTATTTTATCAGTCCATTCTTTAGCTGGAATAACAATTTCAGTAACACTACCATGACCCGATATTATATTGGTCCATCTTTGCCTCTTGGTAAACATGGGTTTATCAGTGTCTTTGGTGAGTTTACTTCAATTGACAACTTCCTATATTATGACCAGAAATCCAGACCTCAACAACTTGACGGAACACTGGAGTATTACCGTTATGGTGGCAAGTTTGATTTGAAATTCTGGTATTTCAGACAAATTGGTGAGTATATCTATACTGACAACCCAAATACTGATGTTTTCAGAACTCCTGAGATGTTTGCCTCATACCAGCTAGCTTTTGAAAAAAAGCTCAAGCAACTCACGTTTATGATTGGCTTTGATGCTCACTGGCGATCTGCATATTACGCTGATGCTTGGAACCCAATTATACAAGAGTTTTATCTACAGGATTTTCAGGAAATCTGGGACTATCCGCTTTTAGATGTCTTTATAAACTTCAGGATCAGAAGAACCAATGTATTCCTGAAGATGACCAACGTATTGGAAGGATCCTATAAGGAAGGGTACTACGATACACCTGAATATATGGGACAAAGGCTTGGTTTCGAGTATGGACTTAGATGGATGTTATTTGACTAATTGTATCCTACACAACTCATTTTCATTTTGCCACTCCAAAAGGGTGGCATTTGTTATTTAATTACAATTTTGAAATCCGTATTTTGTTATAAGGCCATCGCCTGCTAATTTGAATTTAATAAGCAAAAAGGTGCTTGTCTAGTATTTAGACCAGTCCCACGTAGCAACTAAACAATATATCTATGTTTAAGAGAGTCCTATTTTTTTTCACTTTTTCCCTCCTTCTTTTAGGTACAGCTCAAGCTCAGAAATTTCTAGCCATTGATAAATACGGAACCAAAAGAGAAAGACTAATGGAAGGAGAAGGAGTCTATTTCAAACTTAAAGGAGACAAGACTCTTTTTTATGACCATATTAAGTTTTTGGGAGACACCTCGCTAGTCATGGAGAAGTCCAACACTCCAATTCCAATTAGTCAATTTGAGGAATTCAGGTTTAAAAGAGGTTGGGTTCAGGTACTCCGAACAGGTACATTATTTATGGGTGGAGGTTTCCTATTGGCAGCCGCTATAGAACCAGCTGTCAGTAACTCAAGGTATGATGCCAAAGAGGCGGTAATTATTGGGGCATCTTTTGTCGTCGTCAATCAGGGACTTAGGTTCTTGAAATGGCGTAAATACAAAGTGGGAACAGAAAGGGCTAGAGTCCAAATTTTGGACACCACGATCAAGAAAGAATAACTTACTATTCAGGTTCAAAGAAAAGTTATAGTACAGAAAACAGGTAAGTCACCCTGCAATTACATAAATTGCCTGTAAATCGATTGAGAATATCTACCTAATAACCTTATTTGAGGGTTGATCATTATAGCTAAAAATTATCACGGAAGATGAGAAAACTGTATGCATTTTTATTAGCAATCATGATGATGGCATATGGAGTTAACTCCTTTGCCCAAGATGAAATCAAACCTGTCAAGCTTTCATTTTTTACAGAATCTCAAGGTTACCAACTAAAAGTCCTACTCGATGATGAGAGCATCAAGCAGCTTGTAAGGCTGAAAGCAGGTATTAAAATGGGACTTACAGACCTATCTGACTCCAGAGCGGAAGTGGTCCAAAAACTAAATAAGGCAGGGATTCCCGTTACTGCTTGGCTACTGCTTCCAAAAAAGGATGGCTACTGGATGAATGCCTATAACCATGAACTATCTAAACAACGTTACAGAGACTTTGCAACTTGGAGTGCTAAGCATAAACTGGAATGGGATAATATTGGGTTGAGTTTTGAATCATATGCTAGCGACCAGCGTGTTATAAACAAAAGTTTTATGACCGTCACCAAAGTCTTTTTCAAGAGGATTCTTACAGCGGAAAGCCAATATGATGGAGATAATAATTACCTGAACCTAATGCATAGTATCAGGAGAGATGGCCACAAACGTGAAGTATACCTCACTCCTTATGAATTGGATAGCAGGACAGCGCAATCTGAAGCTTGGCATAACCTAAACGGAACCATGAAAGTCGCTTCTGACAGGGAGGTTCCCATTTTCTTTAATCACTTCAGTGACAATGCGGAACATGCACTTGCACAGCATATTGTCTACGGACAAAACAGCAATTATAGCTTCCCTGCAGTTATTGTAGGCTCTTTTAATGAAAAGAAGCCTTTGTCTAAAGAGTTGAATAAACAACCTTTTACTTTGGAGCACCTGTATCAGCATTTTCATATTGCCAGAGCAAAAGATACTGAGGTTTGGGCTTACGGTTTAGAGGGGGCTATTCAGGAAAGTATTTTACCTAAAATAGATTTACTTGGACAACCAAAACAAGTTTTCAGTTCCAAGCAAAGCTATAAGGGTGTCATCACAGAGAAGCGTAATGTGGAATTCTTTATGCAAGCACTTCGCTTCCCTGAGCTGGTTGCCATCTTTGGAGCCTTATTAGCACTGATTTTTCTCCTTACAGTTATCAAGACACTGAGGCTTACTTTTGCTAAGAACTAATCAGATATATAGCCTTGAAATGAAAATGCATCATCCTAAATTATTTATCAGGATGATGCATTTTTTTATCTATCATTATTTCAGTTGAGTGATACCCTACCTCTCAAAATCATTTTCCCTTTTTTCGGTATTTCAATTGCATCCCGTACAAAAAGTTACGTAAGAACTGATCCTTGCAAAGTCTGTATTGACTTTGAGTCGGTTTACGGAAAAGTGCACTCAATTCATGTTTTGACACGTTCATATCGACTAGATTATAAATCTCAATAATATCCGTATCAGTGAGGTTAAGTGCGATCTTGAGCTTTCTAAAAATAATATTGTTGGTCAGTGTTTTTTCTGGTTTTGGTTGTGGGCCATCTTTCTTACCTCGTCTGTCAGTAATCAAACCATTTAGAAATATCGCAAATTTAAGGTCATGCAAACTTTTATAGCCTTCGTCATCTTCCCTTTTCAGCCAGCCACTTACATCTGCTTTAGTAACCTTGTAATCTGCCAAAGCAAAAATCTCTATCATTTTCGAATCACTAAAGTCAAATGCATATCGAATTTTGCGTAAAATATCGTTGTTAGTCATTTTAATTTTCTGTTAGACTGTTCTATAGAATAGCGCAAATATAGTCAAAACCCTTCAGCTAAACTGATACCTTCTTACAAAGAGCAATTCAACTGATCTATTACCCTCTCCAACAAATCATTTTAAAAGCCCAACTTCAAATAAAAAGGGCGTAAGCAATTGCAATTGCCTACACCCTTTCACATTACAAATGTCTTCTTTTACTTTTCCTGTAACCCCGTTTGGCTACCTACCCAATTGATGATGATATCAAAAAGTGTAGGCTCATAACCAACAATCTCCGAGAGTTGGAAATCACCACGCTTCTCTCCTAGCATCAGCAGGTGGTTCGCATTTTTGAGTACTTGAACGTCACTTCCACTCCTTTTTGATTTCTTGATATACTTCTCCATCCTTTGGACGTTTTTGTCAGTGTCCACAATCAGGTCATTTTCACCATAAAGCGTCAAGACCGGTACATTGACCTGTCTCCAGTACTTATCTGGTGAGAAGTTATAATACCTGCTCCACCATGAGATATAATCCTTGTTATCAAATGAGGTCACGTAGTTATTCCAAGGTTTGATACTGATGGCATCTGAGGCTTGCTGGAAAGCTACTGAATCAAGGTCTCCTTTCAAGTAAGCAAACATCTGCTGATGATAAGCCAGTGCATCTTTCACATCTTGCTCAGGAAATCCATCCGCTTTCATCCTGTTAGACAATGCCCCATATTCCTGCTCTTCAAGACTTACAACTGCTCCTGACAGGTTGACAATAAACTTGACCTCATCTGACTGACTAGCTACTATTGGCATTATAAACCCTGCCTGATCGAAACCTACAAGGCCAACATTTGCTACGTCAATTTTTTCTTGCTTCAACGCCTCTTTAAGTAGGGCTTCAACATCCGCTGCCTGATCTTCAAAAGTACTTTCACGAAGGTTTCCTGTAGATTCGCCACAGCCTCTTTTGTCATACACCAAAGTAGCAACTCCATAGTAAGGCAATAAGCGAATGTATTCGTCTAGCATATTGCCTCTGAACTGTTGTCCTGCCGCTGGAATATAAACGACCAATGGATGCTTATCTACCTGACTATTAGGATAGGTGATTGTACCGTATAAAGTCACATCTCCATTCGTGGCAGAGATGTCTTGTTGCTTATCTAAATTTTGAAGCATCTTCCCTTCATTCAGTGGTATTGTTTCTCCACTCAGATCGGTAAAAGACAAACGCTCAGCTTCTCCCACTTTATTCATATGCAGGGTTACTGCAAAATCAAGTGGCACGGGAGTCAGGAGTTTTTTGCCCGCCGTAAACTTTAAAGTCTGCTCATCTCGGTAAACAGGAAAAATGACACGCTTTTTACCTGTTTCATAATCCAGTAGTTGAAGTGGATTGATGGTACCATCCAAAAAAAACGGTTCCATTTGGATTACTTTACCATTTTCAAACTGGAAATAGCCCAATAGGTAACCGATATCTTCAAGGCTGGCAGGGGTTACTCGTTGAAGGTTACAGTCGTATGCTTCTCCTCCTACAGTCATTTTCCCTTCCATCGTGCTGTCACTGGTCAAAACTCCTTTATACTCGGCATATAGCTGATCTGTATCCACCTCAAAGTAGATGGTATCTTTTGAAAACTCATAAGACTTAGGAACGTGTGAAGGAATCTCATTGTAAAAAAACCTTACCACAGGCAACGTATCTACCGAAAAACTTACAAACTCAGGATATGGCAATAGCTCTGCTGTTCCTACCCAACGCCCTTCAAACCTATCCTGCTGGGCAATAGCTTTTGTATTAAAAATAAGGGTCAAACACCCTATAAATAGGATATAAATTACCTGATTGTATTTTCTCATTGGTCTCAATCTTTTCCTCTCTGAAATTTGATCTGTCAAAAATAAAAAACCTCCAGTCATTCAAAAACTCTGGAGGTATTAGACTTATGGTTTCAGCTGAAATCCTACAACCATGATATCATCCGTGATTGGCTCTTTTTTGAGTTTTCCAGTTCGCCATTTATGCAAGACATTCTCTAAAGTATGCTGTTGTACTTTCATAGGCTTGTCCTTCATAAGGAAGAAAAGTTCTCTCAGCCTTTTACTTGTGATTCTTCGCCCTGTTTCACCTGAAAGCTGGTTTGCATAACCATTGGTAAACAGGTAACATGCCATTGTATTGTCTATCTTGATTTTTTTGGTTTTGAACTCTTCTTTTTCGGCATGGTAACCAATATAAGTCCTTTCCCCTTTAAGCAAATATAATTTCCCATCCTTGATATAAATCAATGGCTGTTTGGCACCTGCATACTCCAACATATTGCCTTCTATATCATATACGACAACACAAGCCGTCATTATCAGGTTTTGCCAAGCAGGTTCTACTGCTGCATGCTTGATGATTGACTGATTCAATCTGGTTAGGATTTCACCAGATAAACTGCATCCATCAACCAACACTATTTCTTTCAAAATCCTTTCCACAAATAGTGTGGTAAGCGCTCCCTCAAGTCCATCACCACTGATATCAGCCACTACAACAATGCGTTTATTGTCAGGCATTGTGTGGTTCCAACAGAAATCACCACCAATCTCGTTTTTAGGAATATTTAATACAAAAGAAGATTCGAATGCATTGAGGTTCTGAAATCCGGCCGCAATACTTGACTGTACTAAAGCAGCAACTTCTTTCCCTTTATCCAGCTCTCTTTTCAGCTTAGTTGCTTTCGTTTCTACCTTCAGCTTACTTTCTTTCTCATTCAACACCTCTGACTCCTTTTCAAACAGCGATTCTTTCAGCTCATGCAACTGTTTTTCCTGTTCTTCAATAAACTGCTCCTTTTGATGGATCAATTGCTGCTTTTCTGAAAGCTGTCTTGTATTTTCTTTCAGTTTTTCTTCCAATACAAGCGTGACCTTGCTTTGTGTCTTGATCATGTCCTCAAGGTTTTTTCCCTTACCACTCTCGAAAAGTTTATTCTTGTCTGAAAGGGCAAATGAAAGCATGAGTACTTCGATCACAGTACCGATAGGCAAAGCCGTATTTGTAAATACATTATCTGGTAAGAATCCTGCATTGAAAAGCACATACACTACTGCGCCTATCAGGTAGAGTCCCCATGCCAATACAAAGTAACGAGCAGGCTTATGCCCCTTATTCCAGGAGATCATAGCTGACAACAAGATAACGATAGAATTAAGACTCGTTCCCCAACCGACAACCTTAATCGCAATGGAGTAATTGGCAACAAGTCCCAAAATAATTGAAAGACCTCCAATAACAACCATACCGACTAGCATCTGATAAGATCGTGGAGACTTCTGCTTTACATTCAGGAACCTGACAGCAAACAGGGATGAACTAAAGATCCATGCCCCAATAGAGAGGACAGTCACCTTATTAGCCAATAGTGGACTCCAAGGATAAATGTATTGGAATAAATGACCACTGATTGACAAAAGGAATGTACTATTGGTTACAACAGGTACGATATACAACAAGTAATTGAGGTCCCGATATAGAAAATACATCAGCATACTGTAACACACCATTATCAGGATAATTCCTGTAAAAAGCCCCCAAGACAAGTCCAACCTTAACTGCTTTCCGATAAACGCATCTGATCGGAACAGCTTGATAGGAACCATCAAAGAGCCTTCTGTCTGAACCCTCAGCATCACTGTCATTTTTTGGGTATTCAGCATCTGGAAAGGCACCACAAAATTTCTAAAATCAAGTGGTCTTTCATCAAAGGGTAATAAGTCCCCCATCTTGTGATAATGCAAGGTTCCATTATCTTCCAACAAATAGCACTCGACATTGTCAAGACTAGGCCAAGCAATATCCATATACCACTCTCCTTTATAATCATCGGCTTTTTCCAACTCAAACTTTACCCAGAGTGCCGACTGATCAAAGCCGAAGTTGATTTCATTTCCTTTATGGGGTAAGAACAGCTCAGGACTTTTAGCATTGACTGTCTCAAAGTCCAATACCCCATCCATATCCTTGTACACACGTGCATAGGGCAAAAGGTCAATCTCCGAGATCTCTTTTGTCAGCTTTAAAGGACCTACAGTTCTCCCTTCAGCTTGCGCATTCGAGGAAAATGCCGTTATGATTAGTCCTAACAGGAAAAAGTGTATTATTATGTTTCTCAAGTGCATGTCAGTTTCAGCTAATTCAACCAGAAGTATGTTGTTATACCCAATACCTCTAGTGTTCAATCAATAAATTGGGTTGTTGAATTATCAATAGATTCAAAAAAATATCTGTTATATAGAAATAAAAATATTACAATAAGGAGATAAAAAAAATTATAAATGAAAAAAGGCACTTTTTATTAAGGTCTTATCAGCAGATTATGATTTTCTCACGCCCTTTATATCCTCATTTCTAACAAAAAACGGTAGTACTCCAATCAAGGAATACTACCGTTTTTATATGTATAAAAAGCTGTCGCTTACTTATATCGCTTGTCTGCGTATTTCACTGCATTGTAAAGGTTTACAATACCTCCTGAGTTTGAAAGCTCACCGAATTTTACTTTTTCAGGTTCTTTACCTTGTGCAAGGTCTCTCTTGTAACCAGGCAGGTACACTTCTTTTTTCTTCATGTCAATCGCTGACTTGATCAGCACTTTCTTCACATCTGCAGCTGACATGCTTGGATAATATGACATCAGTACTGCTGCAGCACCTGCTACTACTGGTGATGCCATACTTGTACCGTTGTATGCCTCATATTTAGAACCAGGAACAGTAGAATAGATATCTACACCCGGAGCAAAAATGTCAACTCTCTTCTTAGCATAGTTAGAGAAAGTGGCAGGCATAGTCTCATCATCTTTCCAGTTCAAGGCACCAACCTCAATCCAGTTTTTAGCATAACCGCCTTTCAGGTAATTTGCTGATGGGAAGTTTGACTCCTTGTCTGTGTTTTTGTTGTCATTACCTGCTGCGTGTACAAAAAGCACTCCTTTTCCAATTGCATACTTCACCGCTTCATCCACTGCTTCCTTATCTGGAGAGAATGCTTTACCAAAACTCATATTGATAACTCTTGCACCGTTATCAGCAGCATAACGGATGGCATTGGCAATATCCTTATCTCTCTCATCTCCATCAGGAACTGCTCTCAGCACCATGATCTCTACATTATCGGCAACACCTTTGATACCCAAGTTGTTGTTTCTAACAGCGCCAATAATACCCGCTACGTGCGTACCATGCTCAGCACCTGGGCCGATTACATCGTTGTTTCCGTAGCCTTTTTCTTTCAAGTTGGCATAATCATCACCGATTACTTCCCTTGAATTAAAGTCTGTATTGTAGCTGTATTTCACTTGGCTCGTGAAGTAATCCACAGCTTCCTGCAAATCTTCTTCACCAACACCTTGTGCCTTCAGTTCCTTGAACAACTCTGCCATCAGCATTACGTTTTCGTCTGGAGAACTGAAATCGCTTAAGCTATCCAATGGCACTTCCTCTACCCCAAAATATGCTTCCATCAGCTTCTTGGAACGCAAGAACTCCTGCTGAATAGCCGAGTATTGCATCAGGCTCTGCAATGACTTCTGGTAACCCTTGTCATATGACTCTTTAACCTGCTGGTAGTATTCGAATTCTTTTTTATCTGCCTTACTGATTTCTTCTTCTGTCTTATCACCATACTTGGCATTCAGACGGGCGAACTCTCTTGTTACCTCAAGGTTATCCTCACTGACATTCTCTCCATTGGCACCACCAATAAAGTTCCAGCCATGAACATCATCTATATAACCGTTGTTATCATCATCCTTTCCATTGCCTGCTATTTCTTTCTCATTGGTCCAAATGATATCTTTCAAGTCTTCGTGGTCAATGTCAATACCACTGTCAATCACTGCTACCACTACTTTAGTAGACTTTTTGCCTTTCAGGATTTCATTGTAAGCAGCCTCTGTACCGATGCCATAAACGCCACCTTTCTCTTTATCAAGGTTGAACCAGTTTTCAGGAGCTCCTCTCAGCGGATCACTATCCTGTGCTGAAACCGTATTATAAGCAGCTGCACCCAACGAGATATTTACAGCTAGCAATCCCATCAGGGATAATTTTTTCAAATCTACCATTGTGATATTATTTGTGTCTTCAATTAAAAACCTTCCTGAACTTTAGCTAAGGCTCAGGAAGGACGGTATATATAGTTAATATTATTGGATCAGTCCTGCTCTACGCAACAAGGCATCTACAGAAGGTTTGTGTCCTCTGAAACGCTCATACAGTTTCATCGGGTGCTCACTTCCTCCTTTAGCAAGAATATTGTTTCTGAAACTCTCGGCTGTTTCCTTGTCAAAAATCCCTTTCTCCTTGAACAGTTCAAAAGCATCAGCATCCAGCACCTCTGCCCATTTATAGCTGTAATAACCAGCAGAATAACCTCCCTGAAAAATATGGGAGAATGAGCAGCTCATATTTGTTCCTGGTACAGATGGCAACAGGTTAGTTGGCATAAATGCTTCTGTTTCGAAAGCATCAATATCAGCTACTTCGCCCATTTCAGATGCGTGATAGTTCATATCCAGCAAACCGAAAGATATTTGTCTTACGGTCTGGTACCCTTCAAGGAATGTCGCCGCCTCTTTGATTCTTTGCACCAATGACTCTGGAATCAGTTCTCCAGTCTCATAATGCTTTGCAAACAGGTCAAGACATTCTTTCTCATAAGCCCAGTTTTCCATCAGTTGAGAAGGCAACTCTACAAAGTCCCAATAAACATTGGTACCTGAAAGGCTCTCATAAATTCCATCTGCCAACATGCCATGCAAAGCATGTCCAAACTCATGGAACAGCGTCGTTACCTCATTAAAAGTAAGTAATGAAGGTTTGGTAGCAGTTGGTTTTGAAAAGTTACAGACAATGGAAACATGTGGTCTATTCTCCTTATCTCCTTCCTTGTACTGTCCTTTGTAAGAGGTCATCCAAGCTCCGTCACGCTTACCTGCTCTTGGGAAGTAGTCTGCATAATAGACAGCCAAATGACTTCCATCTGCATTTCTCACTTCATAAGCTTTTACATCAGCATGATAAACTGGAATGTCTTTGTTTTCGTGGAAAGTGATTCCAAACAGCTTATTGGCTACAGTAAAGACGCCTTCCACTACGTTCTCAAGCTTGAAGTATGGTTTCAGTTTCTCATCATCAATCTCATAACGTTCTTTCTTCAGCTTTTCAGCATAATACGCCCAGTCCCAACGCTTCACATCACCGGTCTCCCCAAGGCTGTGCATAAATTCAGTCACCTCATTCACTTCACGCTCTCCAGCAGGCTTTCCTTTTTCAAGCAAGTCTTCCAGAAAACCATAAACAGTATCAGGTGCCCCTGCCATTCTTTCTTCCAAGACATAGTCCGCATGGCTCTTGTATCCCAACAGTTTAGCTTTCTCATTACGAAGCTTTACTATTTCCTTGACAATGGACGTATTATCCATCTCATCACCTTTGAATGCCTTGCTACCAAAAGCCATAAACAGCTTCTTACGCAACTCACGGTTGTCCGCATAAGTCATAAAAGGAATGTAACTAGGATATTGAAGCGTAATAACCCATTTACCATTATGGCCTTTTTCCTTGGCTGCCTGTGCTGCAGCTTCCTTGGCATATTCAGGCAACCCAGAAAGGTCCTCTTCATTATCAAGCACCATTTCAAAGCTGTTGGCTTCTGCCAAAACCCTTTCGCCAAATGTTAGGGATAGCTCTGAAAGTCTTTTCGAAATTTCTCTCAGCCTTTGTTTATCACTATCACCAAGTTCTGCTCCATTACGAGCAAAATACTTGTAAGACTTGTCAAGTAACATCTCCTGCTCTGCAGTCAGCGTAAGACTGTCTTTCTGCTGGTACACTTTCCTGATATGCTCAAAAAGTTTCGCATCAAACAGGATATCATTACCATGCTCAGATAGCAGTGGAGACATTTCCTTGGCTATTCGCTGGATTTCGTCATTGGTCTCCGCTGAGTTGAGGTTAAAGAAGATCGAAGTAACCCTCTGCAACAACCTGCCTGAACCGTCCAAAGCTTCTACAGTATTTTTAAATGTTGGTACTTCTTCCTTTTTGATCTGTTCAATTTCCTCCTTGGCAAGCTTAATTGCTTCTTTCACAGCCGGCAAGTAATGTTCCTCTTTGATCTCGGGAAATGGCGCTGTATCAAAAGGCGTGTTGAATTTCTCTAATAGCGGATTCATTATTCAGTATTAATCAGTTTTAAATTTTTGGTAACCAAAAATGGGTAATTGTACCTGAATAGATGCTGTTGGCTTAAAAAATTGTATTCAGGACAACCGAATTTACATAAAAACCCCAAGAAAACAGTATCTGTTTAGCACTTTCCATAGAGTTGAAACCTTATGTAATGTTGCCTTTAAATTTGAATTGTGAGCCAAGTGGTTCAATGCTAGGGGATTTGTACTTCAGAAGGTCAAAATTAAAATTTTCATAAAATTTCCCATCCTCTTTTCATCTCTACCACTTTTGAAAGTGAAATAACACAATTGAAATTAATCAATTGATTTATTGAATGATAACTCATTCTCTAAAGATTTTTACCGATCACTATGTAACATTAACACTTAATATTATTTAAATTACAGAATAATCAATTGAAGATTAACGATTAATCAAAATGATTGATTAAGGAAAGTGAAATTTACAGAAACCTTATTTAACTAACATTTCTCACTACTATTATGAATGTTTACATTATCAGTGCCCCTATCATCTTGGGGCTACTCGTAATTGAGATTATTTACTGCTTTATCAAGGGCAATGGGTATTACAAGTTTCAGGATACCGTTGCTAACGTCGGTACTGCCATTGGTAACCAATGCGTCAACCTTGTCGTGGCAGCTGTCATTTACCAATCATTTGGCTACCTGTTTGACAACTTTGCCATGTGGGAAATCCCTACTACCTGGTGGTCACTCGCCATTCTGCTGATCCTGATTGACTTTTTGTTTTATTGGTTCCACAGGGTTGGGCATACCATCAATATTTTTTGGGCAGCCCACATGCCACATCACTCTTCTGAGGAGATGAACCTCGGAGTTGGTCTGAGAGCCAGTGTAACCCAAAGGCTATTTGCATTTTCAGTATTCTGGCCTTTACCGTTACTTGGCTTTACTCCTGATGCCATTTACTCTATGGTTGCCCTGCACTTGCTTGGTTCCTACTGGCACCACACAAGGGTGATCAAGAAGTTGGGTTGGTTTGAAAAATGGTTCAACTCCCCTTCTCACCACAGGGTTCACCACGGTGTCAATCCACAGTACATCGACAAGAATTTTGGAGAGTTTTTGATTATTTGGGACAAAATGTTCGGAACGTTTGAGCCTGAAGTGGAAGAAGTTTGCTACGGTGTAACACACCCTCCGAAAACATGGGACCCTACCAACATCTATTTCCAATATTGGAAAGAGTTAGCCATTGATGCAGCCAAGGCACCTAGGTTCATAGACAAAATCAAGATTTGGTTTATGCCACTAGGCTGGAGACCTAAGGGAATGGAAAATGAAGGTGAAACGGTAGCCGGTATAGGTTATACACTGTCAGAACAGGTCAAATTCCAGACTAAGCAGTTCCGTAAAAGTAAACCGTACCTGATCTTTCATATTGTCCTTGCCATGATGTTCATGTACATCACAGTCCATACAAAATCACCACTTAGTGAAACCGACCGTTGGATATTCAGTGGTGCTATCTTTGTCATGATTACAGCATGGGGAGGAATTTTGGAAGGAAAGAAATGGGCTCCTATCATTGAAATATTCAGGTTGCTGCTTATGGCTGTCCTGACAGCTTATGCCATGGATCAACTGTACCATGTAAGCAGTCCGACTGGTATCCCGACTCTGGTTGTATTTAGTATCACAGCTGGTTCTATACTTTGGGTATCCAAATACTTTAGAGAGGATAAGCTTGAACTTCCTGATGAGGAAAAGGTGATGAATGCTTCTGGTGACAACAATGTAGCAATTCAAAGCAGATAAAATAGCCACATATCATAAAAACAAAAGGCGAGTACTCCTCAGAGTCTCGCCTTTTCATATGCCTAAAACTGATGACAGCTTAAGCTTCTGCATGTAGCCACTGCTTCTTAGCAACTAGCTCATCTTCGCTTTCTCTGTAATCAGGGTCATCCACACAGCAGTCAACAGGACATACAGCCGCACATTGAGGCTCCTCGTGGAAACCGATACACTCAGTACATTTATCAGAAACGATGTAATAGAATTCATCTGAGATTGGTTCTTGCTCAGCGTTACCATCTATCACCGTACCATCTTCCATTTCAATTTTATCCAGCTCAGTACCGCCGCCCCAAGTCCATTCTACGCCACCTTCATAGATTGCTGTATTAGGGCATTCTGGTTCGCATGCACCGCAGTTGATGCACTCGTCAGTAATCATAATCGCCATAACGCTCGTACTGTTTTATTTTTAAGTTTTAAAAATGCTTTTAAGGCTTCAGTCAATAACAAAGATACTTCTCGTTTAAGAAGTTTTAAAGTAATTGTCCAAATTTTAAATAGATTCGCAATAATAGAACCCTTTCAGATTAATTTGTGACAAACATATAAGAGAAAATTACAAGAAATTGTTTTAAGGGTTTCAAAGTTTATTTTTCTCTTACAGATCTTTTCTTCCGCCTGCTTTCTTTTTCTCTGATCTTTGTTCTTAAATCGTTTTCTGTAATTTTGCCCTCCAATCGGGCATCCTTCTAAAAACGGATGGCAAATATCAGACAAACGTTATTAAAAATAAATATAAATAGCGGAAGATCGCTAAGAAAATTTTAGTAATGACATTAAAAGAAAGAGTAGAAGCATTTGCTAAACTCGGTCAGAAGATCAGCAACCTGACTGAGGATGAACAAGAGATGGTGTTGATTCGTGCCAATTCAAGCAATGGTTGGTTTGACGAACAAAGTGTACTTTCTGCCTTGAAAGGAATTGGTGTCTACCTAAATCAGGATGCTTTGGATACTTGGGTTGCAGCGTATGACATTCCTGACACAGTAACCCCTAAGTCTGTGCTAGTGATTATGGCTGGAAATATTCCAATGGTAGGCTTCCATGATGCTCTTTCGACCCTTATCAGTGGACATAAGCTGGTTGCCAAGATTAGTTCTCAGGACACTTACCTGATGCCTTGGTTACTGGAAACACTGATTGAAATCGAGCCTGCATTTAAGGATATGATTACCATTACTGAAGGCAGAGCAGAACAAATCGAAGCTGTCATTGCAACAGGGTCAGACAACAGTGCCCGTTACTTTGAGCAGTACTTTGGTAAATACCCTAACATCATCCGTAAAAACAGGTCTTCTGTAGCAGTGATCAGAGGTGATGAAGACAAAGACGTACTTGCAAAACTGAAGGATGATATCCTGATGTACTATGGACTTGGCTGCCGTAACATCTCAAAAGTCTTTATTCCTTCGTCTTTTAACATCAACTTATTGTTGGAGGCATTGGAGCCTTTTGCCATTCAGGTAAGAATGAACCACAAGTACCAGAATAATTATGACTACAATAAGTCTATATATCTGGTAAACAAGGTTCCTCATCTTGACAACGGTGGTATCATTTTCCGTGAAAGTGAAGAGATGGTATCCCCTATTTCTGTGGTGTACTACGAGAAATATGAAAATGGTGCTGAACTGAAACAAAAGTTGGATGAGATCAAGGAGAAGACACAATGTGTGGTTTCTTCCGACCAGTGGTTAGCAGAAAGCTATAACTTTGGTCAGGCACAGTTCCCTGCACTTCATGATTATGCAGATGGTGTGGACACGCTGAAGTTTCTTATTGAATTGAACTAAACTTTCAATAAATCGGGCAGCTACCAATTGGAAGCTGCCTCCTTACTTTTACCAAATTCATAATTTGTAACAATGATTTACTTCAAACACTGGAGCAGAAAACCTTATGCCCTTTTCAAGACATTGGGCAAAGAGATCAAAATCTGCACATTGGCAACAGGCATGTTGGCAGCAACGCCCCTGAATCTTTTAGCACAGGATGCACAACAGGTCACAACAATTAGTGACTCTACATTATTAGAATCTGCACTGACTGAAGATGGACTGGAGGATCAACTACTCAGTGAAGTGGTAGTCAACACACAGCGAGTTCCAAAAGTATATTCCGAGCAAGGTAGAGTCGTTACCGTTATTAGCAGAGAAGAACTCAAACAAGCTCCCGTCCAAAACCTGCAAGACCTGCTGGAATATGTTTCAGGCGTAGATGTTCGCCAACGTGGACCGATGGGTATTCAAGCAGATATAAGCATTAGAGGCGGTTCATTTGACCAAGCCCTCGTCCTCCTTAATGGTGTCAATATCAACAACCCTCAGACAGGACACCTCAACCTCAATCTCCCCGTAGATCTTGAAAGTGTAGAAGCAGTCGAAATCCTGCAAGGTCCTGGCTCCCGTGTATTTGGACCGAATGCTTTCAGTGGTGCCATCAATATTATTACTGGCTCAAAAGACAACAACAATATCTCTGCCCATGTAATGGCTGGTGAACATGGGTTGCACAAAGTAGCTGCATCTGGTACGCTTAAGAAAGGAAAGATAAAACACTACCTTTCTGCTAGCAAGCAAGGAAGCGATGGCTATACCCGCAATACAGACTTTAATGCGTACAATGCGTTCTATCAGGGAAAATTAGGCACTAAAGCTGGTGACCTTGAAATGCAACTAGGTTATGGCAACAAAGCATTTGGTGCCAGCACTTTCTATTCAGCCAACTTTCCTGACCAGTTTGAGCAAAACAAAGCTTATTTCGGAAGCTTGAAATTCACAACTAAAGGAAAAGTAAAATTCACGCCATTAATCTACTGGAACAGAGCACAAGATCGCTTTGAGCTATTCCGTGATTTTGAGAATGCAGCCAGCTGGTACTCAGACCACAACTATCACCTTGTAGATGCATATGGAACTAACCTCAGTGCACAGTACAACTCAAAGCTAGGTACAACCGCTGTAGGGTTAGATATAAGGTCTGAAAATATTAGAAGTAGTGTATTAGGTAAAGACATGGATAATCCTCAGGATGTACCTGGAGAAAACATTGACTATCCGGCAGGATACCCTGAGGGCAAAAAACCTCAATTCACGAAAAAAGACGGAAGAGAAAACATCAGCTTTTTCTTGGAGCACAATTTTGATATAGGCAAACTTTCAGCTTCAGCAGGATTAATGGCTAACTGGAACTCACACTTGGACAGAAGTGAGGCAGATGCATTTGATGTATTCCCAGGCATTGACCTTTCTTATCAAATAGTAGACCCTCTGCGTGTATTCGGTTCGGTCAATACATCCATGCGTATTCCAACTTTTACGGACCTTTATTACCTATCTACTACAGATGTTGGTAATGAAAACCTGAACCCTGAAAAGGCTACCACATATGAAGGTGGTATTAAGTATTTCGATGGTCCATTAAGTGGTAGTATCTCTGCTTTTTACCGTGAAGGAAAAGACATCATTGATTGGGTAAAAGACGATGCGGCCGGTACATTTAACGCAACCAACATTCCTGAGCTAAATACTTTTGGTGTTGATGTAAATGCACAATTCAAACCAGGCAGGTTAATTGACAATTTCTTTATTCAACGCATTTCATTGAGCTATACCTACCTAGATATGGACATCAATGCGGATAATGCCATCTCCAAATACGGCTTGAGTAACCTGAAACATAAAGCAGTTTTGGGCATTAATCACCGTATATTCAAAAACTTGTATGCAGACTGGAAGATGCATTACCAACAAAGAAATTATGCACTGTACACATTTGATGAAACAGCTGAAATACAAGCAACTGACAATCCATTCGAAGCATATGCTTTGGTAGATTTACGTCTGTACTATGTCTACAATCAGTTCAATTTCTATGTTGAAGCATCCAACTTATTTGATGAAAAATACATAGATTTTGTCTCTGTAGAACAGCCTGGAAGATGGGTAAGAGCAGGGTTGAAAATTGACCTTGACTTGAACTAAACCATTCAGGTAAGTAAAAAAGACTTTCAGAAATACATCTGAAAGTCTTTTTTATTAAAGAGTGTCCTCCCCTATTGATTCATTAATCCTCTCCTTCTTTTAGTCCTAGCACATTCTCTAGAATTGTCATTGCAATTGAATACAGTAATGAGAAAACAATTGCTGTAAAAATCCCCGGCACTTCAAAGCCATCCACCAGTTTTCCTGCCAAGTAAAAAGTAAATGAATTAAGGATTATCAGAAAAAGCCCCAACGTGATAATTGTAATCGGCAGGGTCAGGATAAAAAGAATCGGTTTTATAAATAAGTTGATCAAGGAAATCACCACTGCTACCACAATGGCGGTCCAGTAATTGTCAATTGTGACACCACTTCCGACACTTTCCATCATATAGGCTCCCGTAAAAACCGCGATACCGGACACTAAAAACTTAACAATCAGCTTCTTCATAATTTGTTAGTATTAATCATAGTTTATTGGTGAACCCCAAAATATATGTATAAAATCACTAAAAAGTGATAACATTCGTCATTCCTCTGAATGTGAAGAGTTTACATAAAATAAAAGGTACTTTTTACAAATATTCTATCAGATATGACTCAAAAACATCATACTTCATCTAAAAAAGATTAAATTTGCAAACTATAATGTATAGTCACACTTGTTTTACGATCACTTTTATAATAGTCTATTTACCAGCACTACTCTACCGTTAAAAGCATAAACTGCTGTTTATAAGCTATTTAATTGACTATACAAACTCGATTTTTAACTATACACCAAAATCAACCATGGTAAAAAGCACGACCGACTATCCGTGGCTTAAAAGCTACCATCCAAACATGCCTCATACGATTAACCCTGACAAGTATGAGTCGCTATTGGATATCTTCACTGAAGTCGCTCAGAATTTCAGCCAACAAACGGCTTTTGAATGCATGGGCGCTAAGTTGACATTCAAACAGTTTGATGAACTGTCAACACACTTCGCTGCTTACCTGCAAAAGAAAACTGACCTCCTTCCAGGTGACCGCATTGCTATTCAACTACCCAACATCTTACAAAGTCCCATAGCTATCGCCGGAGCACTGAAAGCCGGACTAATTGTAGTAAACACAAACCCGCTTTATACAGAGCGAGAAATGGAACACCAGTTCAAAGATGCTGGCGTTAAAGCCATTGTGGTACTGGCTAATTTTGCTCATAAAGTAGAAGCAATTTTATCCAAGACCAACATTAGACACATCTTCACGACTGAAATTGGGGACATGCTCGGATTCCCTAAAAAATTCATTGTGAATGCTGCGGTGAAGCACATCAAGAAGATGGTTCCTACATATGACCTCCCTTCTGAACTCAGTTTTACAGAAATCCTGAAGGCTGGCAAAAGCTGTGACTACCAACGTATTCCAGTCACAACACAAGACCTAGCACTGCTTCAGTACACAGGAGGTACGACAGGCGTAGCTAAAGGAGCGATGTTGACACATCGAAACATTATCGCCAATATTGAGCAATTGGATGTTTTGCTGCGTGCTCACGGTGCCAAGTTTGGAGAAGAAACAATGGTGACTGCACTGCCTCTTTACCATATTTTCTCTTTCAGTGTCAACTTCCTGACGATGCTGAAAATCGGGGCCAGTAATATCCTGATCCCGAACCCTCGTGATATGAAAAGCTTTATAAAGGAGCTTAAAAAGACTGACTTCACACTTATCACAGGGGTAAATACACTCTTTAATGGTATGCTCAACTACCCTGAATTTGCCGATGTCAACTTCAGAAACCTGAAAATCAGTATCAGTGGTGGTATGGCTGTACAAAGAGCGGTTACCGAACGTTGGTTGGATGTCACAGGCTGCCCACTTACTGAAGGTTACGGACTGACGGAAGCTTCTCCTGTTGTATCTGTTAACCCGCTAGACGGAAGTGGTAAAATGGCGACAATCGGACTACCTCTTGCCAGTACAGTACTCTCTGTAAGAGATGACAACGACAACGAACTCGAGGAAGGTGCTGTTGGGGAAATCTGTGTAAAGGGACCACAAGTAATGAGCGGATACTGGAACATACCTGAAGAAACGCGTAAGACCTTTACTCCAAGTGGTTGGCTCAAAACAGGTGACATTGGTGTGATGGACAGTGACGGTTATTTCAAAATCGTAGACCGCAAGAAAGATATGATTCTGGTATCTGGCTTTAATGTATACCCTAATGAAATCGAAGATGTGATTGCTTGTCACCCAGATGTATTAGAGGTAGCAGCCATCGGTGTACCGGATGAAAGATCAACGGAAGCTGTTAAGGTGTTTATCGTCAAAAAAGATGAGCACTTGACTCCTGAATCGATTATCAGTTACTGCAAAGAAAATATGACAGGTTACAAAATACCTCGCCATATTGAATTCAGAACAGAGTTGCCAAAAACAGAAGTAGGTAAAATCCTGAGAAGAGCCTTAAAAGAAGAGGAACTGGCAAAAGCTTCATCAGTATTGAGGAGATAAACCTCAACTATATTTTAAATTTAAAAGCGGAGTCTGATTAGTCAGTCTCCGCTTTTTTTATTAAAAACACATTATAATATATCGATACAATAGCAATTATCACTAATTAATAAACTTACATAAGTCTCCACAATCACACTTCCTTAAAAGGTTTATTCTTAATTAACCTTAATAAAAACCTCGATTAAAATACCAATTAATGCGCTCCCCTTCCTTAATAGCTTTACTACCAATAAATCATTAAAAACAAATCGAAATACCAAGTGTTAGAGTAGATATATAAAATAGAGTTGCAACACTTATTTAATTATTCAAAATAATTCTGAATAGCACATAAGAATAGAATCGTTAACACATCACTTTTCGTACTATAAACTAACAACTAACACAAAAAAATCGGAATATATGTATAGCAATACATTTTGATAAAGAAATATTGAAGCTATCCATGAATAACTAGCTATTCTGATTACATATTTAATTTATTTTTTAACTATAAAGATTTCAACCAGATGACAGACTTCAAAAACAAAGTAATCATTATCACTGGAGCAGCCATGGGACTTGGTTTTGCTACAGCAAAAGTACTAGCAGAAAGAGGAGCAAAATTGACATTGGTCGATTATAATGAAGAAAGCTTGTCTACTGCTAAAAATGAAATCTTGAGCGAATACCCATCTACAGAGATCGTCTCAATAGTAGCAGATGTTTCAAATGAGGATGCTGTGAAAAACTATGTAGACGAGACCGTAAAAGCATTTGGTCGTATAGATGGCCTTTACAACAACGCTGGCATTGAAGGAAGACAAGCTTCTATCACGGAATATGATGTCGATATTTTCAAGAAGGTAATCGACATCAACTTGACAGGTGTATATTATGGTTTGCGCTATGTGTTGCCTGTTATGCAAAAGCAAAACTATGGTCGAATTGTCAATGTAGCATCTGTGGGAGGTATCCGTGGAGTACTCAATCAAGTACCTTATGTAGCTAGTAAACACGCTGTTTCTGGTATGACAAAAAATGCGGCGCTGGAGTATGGTAGATATGGCATTACTACCAATGCAATTGCTCCAGGTGCGATTCTGACTCCAATGGTAGCAGAAGCTTTTAACCAGATCAATCCTGAAAATCCTAAAAAAGCAGAGACAGAATACGCTCAGATTAACCCTACAAAACGATTAGGTTTACCTGAGGAAGTAGCAAAAGTAGTTGCATTTCTGTTGAGCGATGATAGTTCATATGTAAGCGGACAAACTATCGCTATCGATGGTGGACAATCCAATATGTACGGAAATGTTTAAGCTATTTCAAATCTCATAACTTGATTTTGGTTTTTAACCAATAAACCTCTGAATAAATCAGTGAAAACCTGATTTTTTTGGAGGTTTTCTTTTATGTATTTTTCAACCTGATTCCAATAAGACACTTTTTATTGCATTAATATTTCATAGCTGATAAACAGATAGAAAAACTATTTTTTTACATAAAACCAAAACAAATGGAACATTGTACAATTTACAGTCACTACCTTTATTTTGACAAGGTCATCGAGATTGTAAAATCAAGCTTACCTAATGCTAAAGTTGAAGTAAACGATGGAGACTTGCACAAGTCATTAGTCGCCACAATTAGCGGAGGGCTATTTGGCAAAAACAAAACCTTAAAAATCAATTCCCGCCAAAGGGCTAATCCATCTTATACGATCAACAATATAGAATGTGAATTGACCCAAAATCTTGCAGGAATGGCTAACTTTGTTCAATCATTACCTGCCAAAAATGAAGACATTAGAAATAAGTTTGTCTATAAAATATTGTCAGCAAACTGTGAAATCTCATTTATGGCTGAACCTGATATGCTTCCTGATTTTCAGGAAATATTAAGTCAAATCACTTACCAACTTGATGCTTTTATTTTTGCTCAACCAAGCAGTACCTTCAACCAATCAGACGTTCAATATTTTGCTGATAAGGAATTGAACCTGATTCTTGATACTGAAGGAAACTGCAATATTGAAGACCTTGAAGTTAATGTAGAAGCCAAGTATTATGACGGCCCTGCTGAAAACTACTCAAATGAACAATTAGACAGGAAGAATCAGACTGAAGCATTTCTTGAAGAGAATGGGATAAAGATCAACAAAAACCTGCCTTGTACTGAAGCAATTGACAAGGTTCAAATAAGAACGTTAGAGGAAGTAGTTGACAGGACGTTAGCGCTGTTGATCATCGCTGCAAAAGGTGAAGGAGTCGAACAGGAACACTTGTCTAGAATTGTCACAGAAAAAAATATAGATAGCTTCTCTCCTATTGAAAAAAAACTTTTTGATAATGAAAATTTAGATAACCAAGAGAGAACTATTGCCAGCTGGAGATATGAAAGTCTTTATACCATGCTATGGGCATTAAATATGATGCCCGAACTAAAATATCCTAGTGATATCTGTGATGTTGCGACCATTGTCGGTAAGGTACTGAAACCTAGCAGAGAAGAATTTGAAAGTTTGACTCAGCTAAGAAGTAAAGAGGAAATTCTAGATGAACTGGATAGAACCTACCGAATGCATTGGGCTTGTGTAGATGCACGAATCAATGGGCAAAATGTTGGTGGCAACATAAATCCAAGTGTAATATATGAAAGGCACTACTCCTTGAATTGGTTAACCAATTATATGAATGAGGAATGGGATGATGTACAGACTCATACCTAAAAGCTAAAGAATAATAAGTCTAGATACCCATTCATTTAGCTTATTCTTATAAAGGAGCAAGACCATTAAAAAAAATATATTCAAAAGCAAAAAAGTCAAACCACAGTTGGTTTGACTTTTTTAGTTAAAATAACAAGGTCTTATATCTACATCATTATACTACTCTATCGCTCTGAGATTGTAGCTTCATTTAGTTTAATGACCCTTATTTTCTTATTAGAATTATCAGACAAGAAAAGTAAGTCATTAAGTTTGGCAACACTTACAATACTACCAAATGAATTTTCACCCATAATATCTGAAGCGTTCACAAATGGATTATAATCTTTATTAAGAAAATCACTAGTCGAATAGATGCGTAAATAATTTAAACCTCCTGAAGCTTCTGATGTAATTGACCAATCATCATTAAATATAACGGACGTTGGTACTACTCCAGAAAGAGGAGCAGTTGTAGGTTCAATTGGTGTTGTCAAAGAACTATCTGCTTGAGCTTTAATGTCATCAATATTATAGTATAGATAACTATTCGCATTCCTTCCTGCTACAACCAGTTGTCCATCAACTACATCCATCGAGTATATTTCCGTGTAACCTGTCAATGTATTTAATTTGGCATATGGTGCTAAATTCCAATCACTAGTATCATTGATTTGTGAAGCTTCAAACACTTTGATGATGTTATTTTTTTCTTTCACAAATACTAAATCATCTTCAGCCACTACACCAAATACATGCACGAAAGTCTGCCACCACTGACCGTTTCCAACAGTTGTTATTCCTTGTGTAGTTGCCTCATCTAGCACAAACAATCTGGATTCTGTACTTCCAATATAAATACGCCCATTATCAATACTAATAGAAGATAAATAGGATAATTGGATAGAAATATCACCTTTTTTATAATGTGTAATAGTCTTAATGTGATCAAGCGTAATAGCATCAAATATTTCTAAGACATTTCCATTACATACATATAATGTATCATTAGAAATTGCGATTCCTTTCGGATCAAATGTTCCTGTTCCGTCCCCAATTGATGCAGCTGTAATTTCATCTGTATCTGTAGGATAATAGTATATATAATTGGTAGGTTCAATGTTATCTTCTTTACTACAATTAGAAAATAGGCAAAGAGATAAAACTAATATAAGTACCCTGTTCATGCTGATTGTATTTATTAATTCCATTTGCCTTCTCCTTTATATTTTAACAAAAACGGATTGTTGTCATTGATCTCAAAAACTGGCTTTTGGTATGTACCACTCAAGTATTCCGTTTTTGTCCATCCTTTTAAAATTTCAGGGTCTGTAAATGGAAGATCTTCTAAGTAAATCAAATACTTATAAAACTGAGTCAGCATTTCTTGCTGCCCTCCTCCTTCACCACTATTAGCCAAATTGCTACTGTGACTATATCCAATATGATGAGAATATTCATGCGACCATATAGACATATCACCCAACCAGTGCCCTCTTATGTAGCTAGATTCCCATTGTGAAGCTAGTGGTCCACCTCCCCATGCTGCACTTCCACCTACCATTGCCATATATAGAGTTCGATCATCAAGATAATACCCATATATGTTTTCAATTTCATCTTTTGTAAAATAATCATAGTAACCAACTGAATCTGCGGCATTGCCATGCCAGTCTGTTGCGCCATTTATAGAAGTACCCGCAAGCTCAGCTTGATCTTTTTTGTAAGCATCAAAATTGGTAAAGGTATCATAATAGATTGGATGACTTAAAGCATATGAATAATTAATAATCATAGTAATTGCTTCTTTTGCTAGTACAGGGTTCATAGGTAGAAATTTACCATATTCATTAATATGATAGGCATCATGAAATTGAACTAAGTGAGTTGATTTAATTTTTTGGAATTTAAGAAAAAGAGGATCCTCTGATTCAACTGAAAACTCTATAGCTCCTGAAGAAAACCCTTCTATCTTATCGATTGTAACAGCATTACCCGTTTCCAATTCATAATCAAAATCTCCCTCTGTCAATGGTATTTTATGAAATGAACGGTGAAAAGCTGGTATATGAGAAAAATTGAAAATCACGAATCGCTTGTCATAATTTGGCAGTTTTGCATAGATTTTAACATCAGATAAGCCAACAGGCGAATACAATGAAATCTGCACTGAATCTTTACCATTTTGAACGACTTGTAATGGTTGATTTACCCTAAACCAACGATCATTTTTATCATACATCTTAGATGGACTCTCATCATCCTCAAACATAATCATAGCTCTATTACTAGCCGGTAATGTTGCTGCGTCTAAACTTGGAAGGTAATTAGGCTGGTAAACTCCTCCTGAATCATCCTGATCACTACACCCAAAAGTTATCAGTACCAATATGGTAAGCACAACATAAAAAAGTTTGTTTTTTTCCATAAGTATTAATTCTGGTTGAGAATTTCAGTGCTTCATCTTCCATTAAAAGTATCACTAACCTTTAGTTATTTCGGCCATTCTAAAACAGAAAAACTAAGCAAGTAAAATCCAATAACAAAAAATCCACTACAGTAAAACATTACACATGTGTACTATTGATACTGATTAAGCACTAAAAACTCGATAAATGGTTGAAATAATTTACAACAGTAACTTAAAAATGATAATAAAAATTTATTTAAAACGAACCCTTATTACTTACAACTACATCAAAACCAATCAAATATCAACACACAAACTATTCATATATTCTATTGAGTATAGAATACCAATCACATACTTAATATTAATCATAAACACTCACTTCTCATCTTCTAACAATTGAGCATCAATACAACTCAAACGTAATAAGTATTAAAAATTACATATTCATTTAATAATTTCATAAATAAATAAAATCGCAAGTAAGATCAGTATTATAACCCCATATCACCCTTATTATAAAAAACAATAAACCCCTCAAATATTAGACTTTTAAGGGGTTTACAATGAATACAATACGAATTCTAAAAAAATCACTGTATGAATGTAACTTTAGATTAGTAAATTATTATCAATAAAAACAATACACTACCTACTTATTGAAATGCGCCTTCTTATGAAAACCTTAATACCTCAGGTCTATTTAACTATTACGCTCTTATACATATCAATATCAGTAACCCTAGTGGCATGCAATTACAAAATTGATATAACTCAACAGGTAGGGAATATAGCATCAGAAAATATCTACATCAGCTATTTTGACATTGAACAGTCTGATAATCTAGTGGAAATCCAAGCGTCTCTTTTCAAGATTAATCATGATTCAACGAGTCTTAGGATAATTATACCTTATGACTTCGAGCAAAAGAAAATCAGCTCAATCCAAGACAGCAATAAAGGAATTCCAGTATTATTTGATGCAGGTTTTAATAACAAAGGTTGCAGGGCAGATGTCGTTATTGAGGTAGGTGATTTGCAGGAATATAAAATTAAAGGAGAGCTTCTCAGTAAAGAGAAGCTAAATGATTGGGTAAGAAAAAACATCCTCAACTATGGAAAGGATCCAAGGTTGTCGGAATCTCCACATGACGCTGTATTTAGCCTTGTTTTCACTCCAAATCAACCACTGAACAATGCAAATATGCTAATCTACCAGTTGGTTCAAGCATATGAGGAGTTTCTATTTGAAAGAGCCGATATAGAAAAAACAACAATCGAGCAGGCAAAAGAAAAATACCCACTAAATATCAGATTAACGACAGACAGCAACTTATAAAAACAAACTTCCCTTTGCTCTACTCAGTCAAAATTAACTGTAAAAACACTAAGTCAAGCCATTTATCAAACTTATACCCTACTTCTTTTATGTGTCCAACCTCTGTAAAGCCAAACTTTTTATGAAACTCGACACTTCCTTTATTTGAGCCATCAACCCCCGCTATCATTGTATGATACCCTTGCTGTTTTGCTAAACCAATTAGTTTTCTCATTAGAATTTTACCAACTCCTGTCCCTCTATATTTTGCATTGATATAGATAGAATGTTCAATACTAAATTTATAAGCTTCTCTTGGTCTAAAGCTTCCATAAGTACCAAAGCCTATCACATCACCATTCATTTCTGCTACAATAATGGGTTGATTATCTCTTTGCTTTTGCCTAAACCAATTCAATTGCTGTTCATAGGTTCTGGTCTGATAATCATATACGACAGTTGTATTTAGGATTTCATAATTAATAATTTCCAGAATACAACTAACATCTTTTAACTCAGCAGGTCTTACTACTATCTCCATTCTTATACTTCGCTTCTTTGATATTCTAATAAATTGGGAGTCGGAATTACATATTTTCTTTTGGATTTCAAAATAGAATGATTCAATTACAACAGAGTGTATTCTCAAAAACAATATTACCCTAAACCATTTAGCTTTATTGACAAATCTTCAAAACCAACATACCAATTATTTCTACTGAAATTTATATCCTTGTAGCACATTAGGAACAATACTTATTTTTGTTCCTAAATGTATTTTTGACTCAACGCACAGCAATTCAAGTTTAGTGGTAAGAAAACTTCGACATAGCAAACTACTGCCAATCCTCTTCAGATTTATAGCTTTGTATATGCTAAATATCTGTGTGGATGCACCTGATGCTACGCCAAGCTTTCTCCCAGAAGACCTTAGTATCAATGATCAAGAAAGTATTATAGAAATTGTCGTTGAAAAGATACTGGGTTTTGAAAATGCTATTGCTGAATATGATGATCCTGATTCTGAGGAAAATATCAGTCCTGTTAAAGTTAAACTGGACCTCGCTTTTATGGCTGAGCGTTCAATAGTTTATCCCACTTATCTCCAACAGGAAAAAAAGCCTAGGTTTTATGAATATGACGCTACCTTGGCGTTGGGCTTCAGTCAAATAGATTCTCCCCCTCCCAAAGTCTGATTTGATTTCGTGATAAATTATTGAAGCTGAAATCCTAAGCATGGATTATCAGCCAGTCATTTTATTGTCAAAAATCAAATCAGAATGAAATTCATAAACATGTTGGTGCTAATCATGTCATTGGCACTGTATAGCCATACATTTGCCCAAACGGAAACAGAGAATTCCTTAAAAGACAGCCTATATATTCAGGAAGTTGAAAGTGACAAACAACCTATCAAGGTATTGCATGCAGAACCGCTTTACATTGACCTGATCCGTGACTTAGGGGCCAGAAAAGGTGAGAAAGAATGGAATGTTGGAATTGGCATGACTGACAAGCTTTCACACGACAGTTATGAAGCACTGATCGAATATGAGTTTGCTCCCATTGACCGATTGGGACTGGAAGTGGAACTACCTTTTACCTTTCATTCACCTATAGGTAATGCTAGTGAAGATACTATCCTTGCCAATAAGATTGAAAGTTTGAAGATAGCTACCCAATGGACATTCTTTGTGAATGAAAGAATGGCTACCTCAATGGCAATTGGTTATATTAATGAATTTGTTCTCTCAGATTTCAAGCAGTTTGGCAGTCCCGTCTTAACAGGAAACGTTTACAACCCCTTTCTGATCGTCGCTAAAAGGTGGGGAAACAATTTCCATTCACTGATCTATACAGGGCCTGTAATTGAGCAGGATTTTGAGTCTAAGGAATACCATTCTACCTATGATATCAATACGAGTTTTCATTATATGATACCCGGCACAAGAAACTTTATTGGTGTTGAATTCAATCAAACGGTTGATACAGGTGTCCTTGAGACCACTATAAGACCCCAGATGAGGGTTGGGATTACAGACAACCTAATGATTGGTATTGTTGGGGGAATCCCAATAAACAGAGAAAATGAGAGACTCAGCTCTTTTGTCAGGTTAATTTATGAACCTAGGCATCATAAAAAGAACTAGTCTTAGATGGTATTTCTACCAAGCAGAATGATTCATACTTTTGTCAAACATATAAACATCCCACTTGATGAGAGTGGGATGTTTTTTCACTTGTCTAATTTCATACATATGGGTTTACAATATATTCTATTCGCAGTATTCGCAATTATCTACACGATATACAGGCTTAAAAAGTATAAGAAAAAAGACCTGAACCACCTTATTATTCCACAACTTGAAAAGCATGGGTTAACCTTGGTTTCTTCCGAATCCCCAGAATATTTAAGCACAGGCCCATTCCCTACTGTTGAAATATCACTATTCATTAAATCCAATTACTCAAAACCAATCATGTACCGAAAATTAATAGTGCTTTCTGCAAGTGGGCAAGAAAGAGAAGTTTGGGCAAAAATCGAGTATGGCTTTTCCAATTATGTAGCAATTGATTTCAAACCAGACTTGGAAACTGTTATTTGAGATGCTTGCTTGCTATATCATTTCTTAAAAGGCTTTCCACTACTGAAGGTACGATTGGAAGGCCTTCCCAATAAAACCGAGGTCATTCTTTTCATAGTTGAATTGGTTTAACTTCATAGATATGTAACACATTAAAGGATGTCATCTATGAACACCTCCAGACTTATTCTCTCGATGATTTTTTTGATGGGTACTTTCTTATAATATCATCATTATTTAATACCTCATAATATGGGAAAAGATTAGAGTAGAAAATCTCTATTTCAATTCTTGCTTAAATAAGCAGCCAAGACAAAAAAAGACCTATTCGAGGTGAATAGGTCTTTCTCTTTATCTACAAAGCTTTACTTCTTCAGTAACTCCAGCAGTTTTTTGGCAGCTTCTTCAGAGGATGCAGGATTTTGTCCTGTAATCAGCAGCCCATCCACCACCACATGGACACCCCAATCATCACCCTTTGAGTAATGACCTCCTTTCTCTTTCAGCTGGTCTTCTACCAGATGTGGGACAACATTTATCAGCTGGACGGCTTCCTCCTCTGTATTTGCAAATCCAGTCACATTTTTCCCATTGACCAAGGGTTTTCCATCAATATCCACATTCAGTAAAACTGTTGGCGCATGACAAACGGCTGCCACTGGTTTCCCATTTGAATAGAAGTCCTCAATCAAGTTTATAGAATCCTGATCACTATGCAAATCCCACAAAGGACCATGACCTCCGGGATAAAAGATTGCATCATAATTACTCTCTTTTACATCCCTCAGCTTAAATGTATGCGCCAGTTTTTCCTTTGTCTCCTTATCTGAATCAAAACGTTTTGTAGCAGGGGTACTAAAATCTTCTGTCTCAGATTTTGGGTCAATGGGTGGCTGTCCTCCTTTTGGAGAAGCTAACGTAACATCCACTCCTGCATCAGTCAGTACATAATAAGGAGCAGCAAATTCTTCTACCCAAAACCCTGTCTTTTCCCCCGTGTTACCTAACTTTTCGTGTGATGTAAGCACAAATAATACTTTCATACCTATTGTTTTAAATTGAACAACTGAAAAGAGGTTTAATGATTTCTGACAGGTTAAGCTGTGTTATACACAGTACACTATTAAGGTAATTTGCTATCGAATAATTCCTTAAAAAGGGAGATAAGTAAAATTGAACTTGACAAGGAAATGAAAGCTATTTTAATCATTCCTTCTTAAACACTGTATTACCTTCTTTAATGGTTTCCAACACCTGAATATCCTTGATATTTTCTGGCGCTACTTTCAACGGATTCTTATCCAAAATCACTAAGTCTGCCAACATTCCTTCTTTCAGCATCCCCTTTTTATCTTCTTCAAAATACTGATAAGCTGCCCACTTGGTGATACTCTCCAAAGCGACATATGGACTCACTCGTTCATCTGGCCCAATAACATCCCCACTTCTGCTGGTTCGGTTTACGGTTGTATGCAAAATCATGATACTGCTTGGAAGTGCCACCGGAGCATCGTGATGTTCCGTAAAAATCATCCCTTTTTTCATCGCCGTATTGGTCGGCGAAATCTTGTAAGCTCTCTCTTTTCCCAACGTCTCATCCCGATGCCAATCTCCCCAATAATAGGTATGCATTGAAAAGAAGGAGGGCATTACCCCAAGCGCTTTCATGGAGTCCAGTTGGTCAAACCTTACCGTCTGCGAGTGAACCATAACGGGTCTTCTATCCTTTTTCCCATATTTTTTCGTAGCCTGAGATGCAGCCCTGATAAACTGATCACTTGCCGCATCGCCATTGCAATGCACCAAAATCTGCCAGTCATTATTGAAAGCCGAATCAAAAAAAGCCATCACCTTTTCGTCTTCCTTAATGGCAGGATAACCTTCATAGGTTTTTGGTTTTCCCGGAGGCGGCACAACATAGGGTTTTGTCAGCCAAGCCGTTTTTCCTTGAGGCGAGCCATCCAACGAAAGCTTGACACCAGCAATACGATAATGATTGTTGTAATCTTTTTGTACACCATTTGCTTTCATATAAGCCATCTCTGCCTGAATATCAGGATAGGCAGCCAAATCTACAGGTAATTCATTTCGCTCAGCCAACTTTTTCCAAGTCTCACAAGCATCTTTTGTTGCCCTTCCTTCCTGCAAAGTGGTATACCCGAATTTGATATAGGCATTCACCCCAGCCTTGGCAATGATTTCATTGGCTTCTGGATTTAGGGTAGACATAAACTTGATCAATGGAATAAACAAGGCCATTTCTTCCAGTACACCATTGGGTTTGTCCGATCCTTTCTCTCTTCTGATTACTCCGCCGGGAGGATCTTTCACTCCCGCTTTGTATCCGGCAATCTCCAAAGCCTTATGGTTCATCGAACCCAAATGGCCTGACTGGTGAATAATCAGCACCGGAATAGTATCAGAAACTTTGTCAAGGTCAGCCGCTGTCGGATGACGCTTTTCTTTCAGCTGTGCATCATCATAACCAAACCCTATAATGGCGCGGTACTTTTCAATTGCTTTTGGATTTTTATCTTTCCAATCTTTAAGCAAATCAATGATGGTTGCGATACTGTTTCCTGTACCGTCGGGTGCGGGCAATAGGTTAGCAGACACCGCCTGAAACCCTGCATTCCAAGCGTGTCCATGTCCATCAATAAATCCCGGTAACAACGTTTTCCCTTTCAGATCAACTTCTACAGGATTTTCATTTGCTTGCTTCAATGCCTGTTCCTTTTCTCCAACAAAAATGATTTTACCATCCCTGACGGCAATTGCTTCAGCATATTCGGGTTGTTCTCCCTGCATCGTGATAATATCACCATTAAAATAAACTGTGGAGGGTGAAGCAGTATGCTGTTCTGTACTTGATTTATCTTCTTTTCCACATGAAGCTAAAAGCAAAACAAGTATAAGGATTGATTGGGTGAGTTTTTTCATAGAAAGCCTGTAGGTGAGTGGGAATTTGGGTTTCAAAAAGGAGTCTAATTATGAAAAGATGCTTTTCAATAAGAAAATATAAAAAAGTATAGCCACAACACCATAAAATAATACAGACAATAAGAGAGTGGTGATTAGAATAAATAAACTGTGTAGAGCTTTAATAAAAATTCTTCTTACAGAGATTGATTACCTGTCAGAAGAAATAAAAAAAGGAGTAACAAATGTTACTCCCATAGTTGCCTTACTTAATTTGCGCTTTCAATTCTTCAAGTCTCTTGGGCAATTGCTTTTTATATGCTTCTACATCCCATTCAATCCCCCACTGTGACACATATTCTTCAATTGGCAACAGACCAACTTCGGCCCTTCTTTCATTCACTTTTTCAGGCTCAATCAATGGACGAACATAACTATTACCTGAAGAATCCGTCAAGATTTGGCTGCCATAAATCTGCATCTCTCCTCTTCCCAATAGAATTCTATCTTCCAAAAGCGCTAAACTTTGCGCCTTTGCTTTTCCCTCATTAACAGCCTGTCTCATTACAGGAAGGTATTTCTCCTGAGTAGCCTGATCAGCATGCTGAATTACAAGAAATAAAGTAGAACTTGATGAACCTCCTAACCAACCATGTTTCGCTAAAATTCCCTCAACCAGAATAAGGTTACTGGAATCCGTTTCACTCATTTTCTTAAACTGTGATTGCACTTCCTCAGAATTCCATCCGTGTTCTTCAATCAAACTTCCCAGACCATTTCGATATTTATGATCTTCGGCATGGACACTATCCAATAAAGCCTGTACTTCAACCAAGCTATCAGGGATATGATCATCATTGTTTGATTGTTTATCTTTCTGTGTATTACAGCCAACCATAAAAAATAGAATGGCACAAAAAATTGAAATCCTTTTCATTGTGTAAAAAAATTTTAATCTAAACGCAAGCACTAATTACTGCAATGGAATAGAGCCAACAATATCTCCTTCTTTTACCACAAACAACATATTAGCAATTGGTGCATTGCCATAGCTATCATCATTCCATGTTTCATTATGTAGCATAATAAACGTATTCAACAGCTCATCGTCAGCAGCTCTTGAAGTCACCATCATACACCTTCTTCTAGCAATAGATACCAGTAATTCCTCTGCATCCAACATTTTATGTGCCTCAAGCATATGGTTCTTTGAAAGAATTCTTTCACTTGAAAAATCCAAACCACTTGAGGTTAAAACCTTATTATCCAATGAACCCACTGGCTCAAATTCGGTTTTAAAATCTTCCAAATTCTGATAGGCATCGTTTAAAATCTGGTTACCATCCATTTTCTCCAGATCCTGATGCGTTAAGAAAATAAAGTTTTCAGGCGTGTCATATCCGAACCCAACTACAACCTGAGGTTCTTCCTGTGTTCCGATCAGGGTCTGCTTTAATGCTCCTGCCTGAATACCTACCCAGTCACCTGGCTTCAGAATGGGATAGAATTTATAATCACCACTCTCTGACTGTTCCTTCATTTTCTCTATTTCCTTGTCAGTTTTCTTTTTACCAAACAATGTCTTCCACATATGCATTTATTTTAAGTTAAAAACATCTCAATATACTGAACTGAACTTTATTTATTTAACGCATCATATTCTTTTAATAAATAATTATAGACAACAAAAATCGTATATATAATCATATCAATAATCGAAAATAAAAAAGGGAACAATCAAAATCGTTCCCTTTTCAGTACATACCTTTAGGTCAAAAATTATGAAGCAGTATAATCTACTCCATTATAGGTAACAGTTCCAGTTCCTATTGTTCCATTAGAAAACTCTGTACACATTGCTACCATCAGCTCATTTAGGTTTTCCAATTTATTTTCAAGGTCAAGCTTTACTTGCTCTTCCTTGAATTCTTTTCTACGCCTTACCTCCAAATCGTATTGTTTCTTCTCATATGTACCTTCCAGTACACGCTTCTTGATATTCAGCGCCCTGATTTCTTCATCATCCGTTTCAGTGGCAAGCGCTGCGTCAATAGATGTAATCTGACGGGAAAGATCATCAATCGCTCTTTGTGATTTCCTTTCCACATCCCTGTCCTTATTGTCTTCAAAGTTTAGGTTGGCTAAATCATTTTCAATCTCCTGTCTTTTCAAATCTCTTTCCTGTACTACTGCCAGAAAAGCTGATAAACTTGAAAAATTAGATAGTTGTTCTGCTGGGTTCAGATAATCAGTATACTTTTTCATATACTTTTAGTTTGCTTTAAGTGATTAATCATTTTTCATAAAAGGTATGTGATTCACTTAACGCAACACCCATAAATATAGATTCAAAAAACCATTCACAAACAGTATATCTGATGTAATTCTAGATAAGAAAAGTAAAAAAATAATGATCTGTAATTAGAAAAATAAACACCACAACATCGTACAAGAGATACAATGACAAGGTCTTATTATTTTTAGGCTTGTAATTTTTTTGGTAAAAAAAAAGATACAGCTCCTACAAAGCAATGCAGAATGCAGCTCTATTGAAGCGATACTTTCAGTACATCTAGTTTAGGGTGATCTTCATAAGTTTATAGTTAAAGCTATTTGCTTTATACAAAAAAAGTCCAAGAACCGCTTCGCTAATTCTTGAACTAGCATACCCCATTACAAATATTTATAAAATACACATTTTAACTTACCTCATACAGGGTTGTTAGGGTCACCATCACCTTCTATTAATAATTCTGAAACTTCTTTTGCAACTCCCTTCATTTCTGATTTTAAAACCATATATATTCGTTTTTTGAATGCTAACAATTCCTCTATTGCTAAATTGAACTGTAATTCAAATTCTGCTTTATCAACGTGTAGATGGACAGGCAAATCTTTCTCTAGACGCCCTGTGTGTTCAATATAATCAGACAATTCAACATTATTTTTTCGAACCCTACCATACAACCATGGATGCCCTATCCAAATCTGACTCCAATCTTCAGGTGATTCCTCAAGAAATGTCTTCCAATTTTTATAATCCGAGATATCTCCACAACATTGATGATGTACTACTTGGTCATTTACTACAATTACTAAACCTCCACTGAATGGACCAACGGCTTCAATTCCATTCTCGGGAATTTCTGCATCACTAACTTCCTTATCAATAAAAATTTTCAAATCATTATCACTAATGTCTGAAACCTTAATGGAACAATAACCATATGGATCTAGCTGTTCAATATTCTCAATCCCATTCTTTTTAAATATCTCTATTGCAAACTCGGAAAAGTCTTGTCCTTCTCTAATTTCAATATCTTCCCCTCCATCTATTTGCCAAGGACTCATTTCAATCACAGGATATATTCTAACTTTATTATTATTACGCATTTTTTCATTGTTAGCTCAACAGTCCCCCCCTCTCAATTGGGTAAATTCTCACTATTTCTCTTGTCTTCATAGTCTAAAGTTAAAATATAGCCCAAGGATCAAATCCTGCTGCTTCAATTGCAGGAGCCAGCGTTTCTGCCATAAACTCTTTTTCTTCTGTATCAAGCTCCTCCCACGACAGCTCATCAACAATGTCTGAAACTTGTTTTAGCTTTGTTTCAGAAGACTCACTGGTGTAATATATCTTTTCAAGCTTTTCAAGAAAGTCATTTGTAGAGTTTCTTAGAATTGCAATCACAGTTTGGTCAGAAGGATTTAATCCACGAGCCAACCAATTTTCTGTATTTTCAAAAGTATCCGAAGCACTTATTCCAATCACTATTTTTTTAAAATTATCTTCAGTCATTTCACTCATTATTTTAGTACTAGATACAATATTAGTCGTAGGATCGCTTCGATAAACCTACGACTAGTGGGGCTTCTGAAGTATGCTTAACCATATCAAACAACTAATACTGCATCTTCATGTTGAAATAATATATAATCAGCTATTTGACCCTTTTTATATGCATTTCGCTTTCTACCTCTACTCCTTGGTAACCTTTTATCATTTCTAACAAACTCAACCTTAATCTCTTCAGTACTTTTTTCGACTACTATTTCACAGGTATCATCCTTTATTAAATACGATTTGATAATTCCTCCCTTGATATATTCTGTAAGTTCATCCCATGAAAGATTATCACCATAGTCTGATATCCAAGGTCTACTTTTATGATAGTATTCAGGGTTGCATTCAACTATTCTATCATTAATAATCACATAATCACCAGCTCCCCAAACTGCATATGTCAAGTATTCAAAATTATCCAAGAGCATCCCAAAAAATCCAGCACCTCCCATTCCATAAGTTCCTAAGTGAGTTGTAATATCCAAGACTTTCTTTCCAATAATTTCATTTTGGGAGATATCTTTCAGTAAGGGAGGGCTATTAAATACCAATGTCTGTAATTCTTTATCCAGATCACCATATACTAAAAATGCCTCCTCATCTCCATCAGGCAAATTAACCTCCTGATAAGTCAGCCAACCCAATCCTCTCCATTTGTCTAACTCAGTTAGATCGATAACCATTGCATATTCCCCTACAGCACCAATCTTCAAGTCTAAAAAACTATGCTTTTTAATTGTTCCCATCTCTATTCAATCAAAAAATGTTTTATTTACTCCGAATAATACATTTTATTTCCCCTATCAAAAAATAAGTTTTTGTTCCTCTCTCCATCTTATTACTTCCAACTTACAGCCATTACCATAAAAAAAAAGACCTGTTGGGGTCTTTTTATAATTTTCAGAAAAGTAAAATGCTACGTTTGCAGTTAGCTATATCCAACCCAGCTCACGCATTGCCCAAGTGGAATTCCAAATTTTAGTCATGCTCTCCACTTTGCCTTCATCATTCATCTTTAAGGCATAAACATAATGTGTATTGGTTGTCTTACCGGTAGGTGGAGTTGGTCCTCCCTCTCCTTTATGCGTACCTGTAAAAGTGGAATAAAATATTGCGGTGTTGTTTTCTTTGTCATAAGCTGCTGCATGCAATTTATAAGAACAGCCAGGCATGGTAACATTGCTTAACCCTTCCACCCAATTGACATATTCCTGTACCTTTGTCATTTCTGCTAGTGGCTCACTTTGGGCATGAAATTCAGCGTTTTCTGACACATATTCCTGACAAGCTTCCCATCCTTTTGCAGATTCACAGTTGTGAAAAAATGTTTTTGCGTTTTCAAAGGCATCCATAGTTTCAAAGTTTAAATTGTCAATCTGTTAGCATTAAAAATGCTGTCCTATTTACCAATCCAACTACGCTGTTTGTCCTACAGCTCACAAGCGAAAATATTCTCTGATGCTTTACTGCTTTTCTTTTTGAACAAAACCTGTTTCAGGCTATTTAACCCTACAACACAGGCTTGGGGTTAATCGTTTACAACTTCTGCTTCACTTAAATTTTTAGTAATTCTTCCGTGTATTACCACCTCCCAATTCCAAATCGCAACACTTGATTTTGGATTGGTCTCAACTCAAAATTTAAGTATGTCACTTCTATTTTGATTGGACATAAAAAAAGACCCGACTGGGTCTTCTCCATTTTATTTTTGCTATTAGTATTTGGCATACCGAATTGTACTAGGCAATTTTCTTGTGACTAGATACCGTTTCACAAGCATCGCTGATGGAAATCTCGGGCTTGCTTATCCATAATTGCTGATGTAAGAATTTAGGAAGAGTTACGGCTGTTCTTCTTTTTAATTTCATTCCGTAGTATTGAAATGCCATTAACTCATGTCGGTAGTCTAGCCAATATACTTGGTGCCTACGCCCTGCAAATGGATGTGTGTCCCACTTTCGGTAACTACGCTTGATTACCGAAATTTTGTTGGTTGCCATACGGCTATGGATTGTAAATGGAATAAACCTTCTGGTACTGCTTTTCAGTGAGCGATAGCCTCTGCTGTCCCACCTAATTGCTCTTAACTCCACTCGGTATCTTATTACAGGAACATTATGCTGAGCATTTGGAAGCGTCTCAAAAAATGACAGCATCGGACTTTGGTAAAACCTTTTATTCTTCTGACGCAGAAGCTTGGGATACTTGTGTGAAAGATGAATACCTTTACAAATACCTTTCTGTGCTTTGTTTGCTACATATCTCCTAACTTCCTTTTTCTGTTCTGCTTGTGACGCTATATACTTGCCATCGGTGGATCTATTCCGTAATATCTCCCTGCTTACTGTAGCCCGATGCACACCCAGACGCCTGGCGATTTCCGACTTGGAAATACCAGTTTCAAGAAGTGCTTGAATTTCTTGGCGTTGGGTATAATTCAGGTGAGCCATTTTCTGAAAATATTAATACGGTAATGGAGCTGTTTGTAAAAAATAACCTACAGCTTACCGAATGACAAATTCGCTCTTCTGTCAAGGAAGTAAGAATTAATGGCCGTTGCGATGGATTTCAGTCCATTATCTCACAATTCCTTTGAAATGCATCTTTCCTCCTAGTTCAAGTGATTATTACCGACCAAGATAACTTTTCAATTCAGCTTCAGTACTGTAAATCCCTGCCTCCGAAAGCTTTCTATGATATGAGTAATACACTTCCTCTTCGTCTTTGCGTAGCAGGTCCAGTATATTTTCCAATGCCCAAACTTCAACTGAAGTAAGGTCTTCCCGACTGGTTTCTGTGATTGGCGTAGTCCTTATTTTTTTCAGAATTGCAATAATTGCCCTGATTATACCAAGTATGTCGTCCTTGGGTGTTTCTAGTAAAGCTTCACATAATGCCATCATAATTTTCACTTCATACCTGCTATTGGAAGACAGTACCTGTATAATGTAATCTGTAAAGTCTCCATCGTAATAAAAGAAATCAGGTTCCAATAAGAACGAACCTCCCTTCAGGCCTTCAATCAGAATTTTTAAGGTACGTTCACTGTATTGGTGCTGAAATAGGACTGTTGCCGCAGACAGCCTTACCAAATCTGAACTATGTCCTAAATAATGATCCATTACGCCTAGTTCTGTGTCCTCGCTTGCTTCTTTACTTAGCATACCAACTGCCAAGAGTGCATTGGCTATATTATATTCACTTTTTAGTGATGGCAAGAGAGCGTTGACCATTGGAGCAGACTTATCCGCAAGATCAGGGAACCAAGCCAATGCATAAATAGCCGCTCTTCTTGTTAGTTTGTCTTTGTCTTCTGTTAACTGTAAAAACTTCCCCGCCTCTTTTGCAATCATTCCATAACAAGCTAAACTTGTTTTCAATCCTCCTCCTCGTTGCTTATAAAGCTTCCGTTTATCATCCGACATCTTGTTTTCGGCATCCTGCAACACCGATTTAAATTTATCGATTGTAAACCCCACCCCGAGAAATTCCTTGATATAATCATTAGGTATCGCCAGACATACCAGTAACTTGATAAGCTCCTGTCTATCTTTTATATTATCAGATAAGATTAGTTCAAATAAGAATGGCGCTACATAAGTTGCCAACTCCAACCTTGTTTCATCCTGATCAATTATACTGTCATACAAATCCCACATAGCATCCTGACGTACCATACGGTCTTTACTGGTCAGCTCTTTGATCAAATCAGGCATTCTCTCAGAAATGGAACAGCTGATAGTATCTTCCCAATTGATTGATTCCAAGTTTTCAAGCATGGATATAGTATTTGAGTTTTGGTTTTTGAAAATAAGGCGTTGTCTATAACAGCCAACTAATATAAAAGGTTATCCCCTTATATCAGTGCAAATGGAGTCATCAATCACCGTATTGGTGTTATATAAAAGGCTGAGTCTACATACATCTTTCATAAGCAATGGAGGCATTTATAAATTTTGAAAATAGGATATTTAAGTTTTCGTGTCTGGTATGCTGCTGTATTGATATTCTAAGGTGTGTCATTACCTTTCTATTTTATAAGGAATATACACACAGCCTGTTTTACTACTTCTCTATCATTGACATCATCATCTTTGGTACGCTGTTCTTTTTAGCTAACCGAAGGACTTCCTATAAGCGACTTGATCTATTCTTTGTTTTCTATCTTGTTATTTCCATTTCCATACACTTTTTATTTTCCAGAAGAGGTCACAATGGGGTAATGCCATTTGTGCAGATGATGGCGGCCCCTCTTATCGCAGCATTAGTCAGTTGGAAAAGGTTAATTCCATGGCTTTCATTCTTCTTTATCCTAACACTTACACTCAACCTGATTAGCTATTCGCATCAGAATATTGGATACATAGAATATTCGGCTGCTTCAGACACTTTCCAGAGCTGGACCCTTATTATTTTTATGCTTTCCATGTTAGCGGTCACAATTGTCGTTTCCATCTTAAGACAGAATTATCAGCAAGTGTATTTGGTGTCACTTTCCAAAAGAAAAGAGCTGGAAAGGAAACAACGACTGCTGGAAGCCCAAAAGAAAAACATCAACACTTCCTTTGCTTCCATCAAGGAGAGTATTCAGTATGCCAAACGGCTTCAGAATACAATACTACCACTGGAGGAAAAGGTGTTAGATATGTTTCCTAAAAGCTTTGTATTCTTCAGCCCTAAGGATGTAGTAAGTGGTGATTTCTGTTTTTCCAGACAGATCAATCAATATAAGATTGTAATAGCTGCTGACTGTACAGGACATGGTGTGCCCGGTGCTATCATGTCTGTCCTAGGGTTTGTATTGATTAACCAAACCATTTATCTAAAAAACATCACAGACCCTGCCCAGATTCTAACTGAGCTTGACCAACAAGTAATCACCAGTCTGAAAAAGGAAAATATGATTATTAAAAATCGGGATGGAATGGATATCGCCATATGTGTGGTCGACACCAATACGGCAACGTTATACTATGCAGGTGCAAAAATCCCTTTGTATTATATCCAAGATGGAGAGCCCATCATTATCAAGGGTGACAGAAGAAGCATTGGTGACGAAAACAGGAATAATATCCAATTTACTACCCACACTATTCCCTTGAACAAGTCAACCATATGCTACCTCTATTCCGACGGCTTTCAAGATCAGTTTGGTGGACCATATGACAAAAAATACCTTTCTAAAAACCTTCGCGCTTTTTTGAACAAAATCGTATGTGAACCAATGAATGGGCAAGAATCCCTGATCAAAAGAGAGTTTATCACTTGGAAAGGTTCTAATGAACAGGTGGATGATGTATTGATTGTTGGATTTAGGGCAGATCTTTATTGATAATGTGAACTATGGATTAGTTTCATGGCTTAATTCGCCCTTTCAGGGCAAACAATACATCAGCAATGGACTTGAATCCACCGGCATGTAAATAATATTTTCATCCCTGAAAGAGCGTTATAACCCATAGTTCACATTATATAGCAATCACTACTGAAAATGTGTCGCTACCTTATTCAGAAATTTGGTTTTCAGTTCTCTTTTACCAGTTGTTGTATAGTCATTATTTAACCACATCACTTTTTTTAGCCCTATCCCCTTTAGTGTTTTATTAATAAAAATCCGCTGGATAGGATTTCCCAGCAACAGCTTGAGGTACCAAGTCGGGTATTCAGAAGTCGTAATTACCTTTGTCTTTCTAATATGCGTCAACAACCCCTTCAGTCCTGTACTGGTCTCAACATATGAGAAATCTTTGAGCATTACCTTATCAATGAACCCCTTCAGAATGGCTGGCACATCGTACCACCAAATCGGAAAAATAAACACCAGTTCATCTGTGTTTTTCAGCATTTCCTGATATTGTAGCACCTGCTTATCTGTTGTTTTTCCTTTTGAGTACAAAGCAAGATCCTCCTCACGAAGTACTGGATCAAAGTTATCTTTGTTTAGGTCAATCACTTGAAAATCTTTAGACTTTGCTTGTAGTTTTTGAGTGATTGTATCGAATATTGATTTATTAAAACTGCCATGCCAAGGGTGCGCCAATACAATTGTTGTTTTCATTTTCTGTAATTTTTTGTTCTTACATTTTTTATGACACAAAAGTATTGGCATCCAATTCCTTCAGAAAGGACAAATGTCTAAAAAGAAATGTTCTTACGCAGTCGGCTTAAGTGCCTTTGTGTGATTCCAAGATAAGAAGCGATATATTTGAGGGGAACTTCCTGTAAATAGTTTGGATGGTTATTTATCAAATCCTCGTAACGTTTCTCTGCCGATTCCATTTGCAGGGCAAGCAGACGGTTTTCCATCAGGATGTAAGACTGTTCATAGAAATAATTTGAAAACCGGAGCCAATTATTGCTTGACTCAATTAGCGCTGAAAACTGATTTTTCCTGATTACCAACAATTCTGCATCCGTTATTGCATGAATATTTTCAAAGGTTTTTTCCTGTGTGATAAATGAAGAACACGCTGTAATCAATTTTTTGGGAAAGGTAAGGCAATAAGTAACTTCCTCACCCTTACTTGAAATATAATAGTTCCTCAGAATGCCAGAATTCACAAAGGCTATCCAGTCACAGGTCTTCCCTGCTTCCATTAGTATTTCATTTCTTTTGACTGTTACCAAGTCAAAATTTTTCAATCCTTCGGATATTTCCTCTGCTGTCAAAATATTGAGTGATCTTAAAGTTTCTTCCAGTTTTGCTTTCATCATCTTCTTTTTAAGTCGAGCAGTTTACGCTCGGATTCCCCGCCTGTTCAGACTTTATATGTAGTTTTATACTGGAAGGAAAATAATTCGAATTTGTTTTGAAAAAGTAACGTGAGTTATGGATTATCATCCTAAATATATAAGATCCAAAGGAACAAAATAACGGTAATGCCCATCCAAAGCTCATGTTATTTTATTGATGACACAATTGATAATTGACATAAGTTCTACTAGCTTGTCATAATTTTTTTGTATTAACCCAATATTTGTTGTGAAGCGAAATTTTTTAACAGAACAGTATTCGACTAAATCCGATCAGGAACTCAAAGTTATTATTGAAAGTGCAGATTACACTGATGACGCTAAACTTGCTGCTAAATGGATTCTGAATGAGAGAGGAGAATCTGTAAACTATAAGGCCCCTAAAAAGAAGATAAAAAAAAGTGAGGTGATGACCTTCGGAAAACATTTATCTCCAAAACAAAAAAGAACAGGGCAACAGAAAATATTGATTATTGGCTTGATCAATATTGGAATAGCACTCTTTTTGGGGTTTGATATATTGTTTACAACAAATAATTCATTGACCAGTATTTCAGGCACTATAAGAAACACTGAGGTTGATGCTGAGTTGGTTACTAGTAAAGGAACACTTGGGCATGAAGCTAGAAGCCATAAGGCTACTTTATCATTTAGTTTGAATGAGTATCCAAAACTATTTATTTTATCAAAAAATATTGGAGGTGATTATAGTTACCCTCTCTACTATCAGATTTCACGCTCACTTAAAAATTCCAGTTCAGTTACTGTTTGGGTAAAAAAATCAGACCTTGAGCAGGTTAGCCCAAAAGTATACCAGATAGCAGCCAATGGAGAGGTTTTATTAGCATTTGACTATATCAAATATGAAAAACTGACAGTAATTCTATTCTTATTTTTGATTGGTATAGTATGCCTGACGCTCACTTATTTTTTAAGAAACAAACCCTAAAAAAGTTTGGAGAATCCTTTATCCAGATAAGGTTTATGGTCGAGGCTATTATCCTTTAAAAATTTATATTTTTTCAATCTTATTACCCTACTCTAGCAATTTAGACCCTAAATGCTAGGGTATCGACTTCCATCATCTATGGAATAATCTGAGTTATTTCCTTATGTTCAATCATTTGGATTGAAATAGAAAGTGAAATAAGCTTTCATCTATTATGAGCCTATATGATTATAATTGAGTACATAGAGGCTTCCTAGATACTAGCCCAAATTCTGCGGTATGTTTTTACTCAAAACACCTACAAATTGTCTCTCTGTATAACTTCTTTAAAAAAGAAAAAGCACTTCACCAAGGATTGTACTCCTTAGTAAAGTGCTTTTACTTCACTTGAACCATTCGTTTTTTTCCAATGGTCAAGAAATATATTTTAGTACAGAGCAGCTACTTGCTCCTGTACATCTTCATTTGCCAAATAGTCATCGTAAGGCATCATTCTATCCACATAACCATTAGGTGTGATCTCAATGATGCGGTCCGCTACAGTTTGTACAAACTCGTGGTCATGTGATGCAAACAGGATTGTTCCTTTGTAATCGATCAGCGAGTTGTTAAATGCTGAGATCGACTCCAAGTCAAGGTGGTTAGTTGGCTCATCAAGCATCAAGAGGTTTGCTTTTGCCAGCATAATTCTTGACAACATACAACGAACTTTTTCTCCACCTGAAAGTACTGTTGCCTTTTTCATTGCTTCCTCACCTGAGAATAGCATCTTTCCAAGGAAACTACGCAAGTACACCTCATCTTTTTCCTCTTCAGTCTCTGCATACTCACGCAGCCACTCTACCAAGTTCACGTCTTTCTGGAAGAAGTCGTGGTTCTCGTTTGGAAGGTAAGCTGAAGTAATGGTTGTACCGAAGTTGAACTCTCCTTTGTCTGCCTGCAAGTTGCCATTCAGGATTTCAAACAGTGTTGTGATTGCCAAACTGTTTTTAGAAACGAATGCTACTTTCTCACCTTTGTTAAGGTTGAATGTCAGGTTACTGAAAAGTTTCTGTCCATCCAGAGACTTTTCCAATCCCTCTACATGCAGAATCTGGTTACCTGCATCCCTGCTTTGCTCAAAGATAATAGCAGGATACTTTCTTGAAGAGGGCTTGATCTCATCCAAGTCCATTTTCTCCAACAGTTTTCTACGGCTGGTAGCCTGCTTTGATTTCGAAGCGTTTGCTGAGAATCTCGCAATAAAGTCCTGAAGTTCTTTACGCTTGTCTTCCATCTTCTTGTTCTTGTCAGAACGTTGCTTGGCAGCCAACTGTGAAGACTGATACCAGAACGAGTAGTTACCTGTATACAGGTTGATCTGGCTAAAGTCAATATCACAAATGTGTGTACAAACGGTGTCAAGGAAGTGACGGTCGTGAGACACTACGATTACGGTATTTCTGAAATCTAATAGGAAGTCTTCCAACCATGAGATCGTTTTGATGTCAAGGTCGTTGGTAGGTTCGTCCAATACCAGAATATCTGGGTTACCGAACAGTGCTTGTGCCAGCAGGACCCTTACTTTAAGCGAACCCGGCAGGTCTTTCATCAGCTGGTAGTGCAGGTCTTCTGTTACGCCCAAGTTTGACAGCAGTTCTGCTGCATCTGTTTCAGCGTTCCAGCCTTCCATATCAGCGAATTCTGCTTCCAGCTCAGAAACACGTAGTCCGTCTTCTTCCGAGAAATCAGGCTTCATGTAGATGGCATCCTTCTCCACCATGATCTCATACAGGCGCTTATGTCCCATGATCACAGTCTTGAGCACTTCCTCTTCATCAAACTCAAAGTGATCCTGCTTCAGTACCGCCATACGTTTTCCCGGATCAATCACTACCTCTCCCCTGTTCGGGTCAACATCACCCGTCAGAATTTTCAGGAAAGTAGATTTACCAGCACCGTTGGCACCGATTACACCGTAGCAGTTTCCATTTAAGAATTTCAGGTTTACTTCATCAAACAGGACTCTTTTCCCGAATTGAAGTGTCAGATTGTTTACTGTGATCATGCTTATTGTATCGTCATTAACGGAAGGAATAAAAATCCTTCTTTACTACATAGTTCTTGTTAGAAGGGCACAAAGGTAAGGACTTTTAGCATCCGCTCATAACTTTTCAGCAAACACCTTATATATAGAAATGAGATTTTATACTATCAAATGATGATATTTTGCCATACATAAGCACCTAATCGCTTGATATGTTAATAGAATTGAGGAACAATGATTATTTTTTGATTAAGAGATGTTAGGAAAATCGCTTTCCCTAAGCGTCTCAGACCAGTTCAAACACCTTGATTTTTTTCTCATTGAATAGCGTTTCCTCTCCTTTTTTCATTCCGTTCAGCTTAGCCCCAATTGGAGAAGACATTGAAATGGCAAAAACCATCTGCTTGTCCACCTCAAGTTTGCCCGCACTGATTGAGATATAAAACGTCCCCATTGAAGTGGACACGAGTGTTCCTAGTTTTACAACCTCCTCTTCTTTTGATGCATCAATATGGTCCAAAACAGCTTTCAGCTTTAAGGCTTCTGACAACTGTACGGCGTGTTTATCCCGTTCTATCTGGAGCATAGCCCTGCCTGTCTCATACTTGTCACCTGCACTGCTTTTCACTTCCTCATTTGCAGCCAGCTGTGCTTCCTCCATAGCAGATTTAGCGGTCTGAATCCTTTCATTTACATAGCCTTCACATTTCCCATGTATGGCCTGCTTCAAAGCGATTGTTATCTTCATAGTTCTTGGAATTTAGCCTTTGCATTCAGACTCTGAAAGGTGTTTTAATTCATAGCTGTTTGCGGTGATAAATATACATACACACCTGAATATTTCGATCAAAAAAGATTGCCTCAACAATAAATTTATTCCTCCGTAATACCAACGGAAATCGGTGGCGATGCAATCTCTACCCCTACTTCCCTCGCTGTCTGCAAGATAATCTTGATACACTCGTGTCTGTATTTCAGTTCTTCTGTCCAGTCATCCGCAATAAAAAAAATATAGAAGAGGATATTCACCGAGTAAGTCCCCAAATCATTTAGGTAAATCTGAGTTTTGTGACTAGCTACTTTGGGGTGTTCATTGATTCTTTCGGTCAGCTGTGCCACAAATTGCTCCAGCTCTTCATTTGTTGAAGAGTATTTTATCCTGACGGTCGTCTTATACCTGCGGAAGAAGCGAAGCCCCATATTGTCAAGCATCAAATTATAAAGCTGCCCATTGGGAATTGTAATCAATGAGTCATAGAATGTCCTGACTCTGGTTGAGCGCAAACCAATTGCCTCAACATTTCCTGAAATCTTTTCTGTCATAATCCAGTCCCCAACCTTAAAAGGCCTATCCAGAAAGATGGTCAGAGACCCTATAAAGTTCTTGATAGAATCTTGAGCTGCCAGCGCTACTGCCACACCACCAATGGACAAACTGGCAAGCAATACAGTCATGTCTACATTCAAGTCATAGGCAACCAGTAAAATACCCAACAACACAAGGATAATCTTGAAAAGCATCCCCAGAAACGGCAACAAACCTTTTCTTTCGGGATGGTCTTTCACCAGTGGTTTTGCCCTCAGATACTCAACCGTAAATGTGACCGCCTTAATCAGGAAATATATCAGCAACAGGTCCTTGACAATGCGGGTAATCATGATGAGTCGTCTCAAAAAGTCCGACGAATCCAACAAGGATGGTAATATCAGAATTAGCAAAGATGAACTTAGATATAGTAGGAATGGCATTACGACATCATTTGCTACATTAAGGATATAATGGTCTGTAAATTTCCATATCAGAAGCGACTTCAAAACCTTATGCACTATCCAAAATGTCAATACAAACACCAACACCCCCAAAGCTATAAGCAACAACTGAAAGTTGCGGTAGCCGATCTTGTCAATCAGTTTACTGCCTAATCCTTTATTCGCTTTCTCAGCTATCTTATCAAGCTTGTCTGTCCCTAATAGAAATGTTCTACTGTAAAGGTCATTGACCGCCGCTACTGTAGTCCGTGAAAAATACCACTTATCATTCTGCTTGATCAGGTTGATACCGGGAGCCTTAGAGTAAGGCACATACCGGTTTTCCTTGGTGGTAGAGTCCTGATAGTTCGGGTTTTTAGGTACTTCACTAAAGTCTATCACGATACCCAAGCCATAATATATTTCCTTTAGTTTCTCCCCTACCTTAGCCTTTTCCTTAACAGTAAGATCAGGTGCTATAAAAAGGGAAGCCAACCTTTCTTCATCATAGTGCTTATCATGGATATAATACCTAAATGTAGAAACTGTATGATAAGGGGATGATAGATTGTAGACAACTGTATCAACAGCTACCGGCCGGTCCTTACTTTTCTTTTTTCGGGCATTGACTACATACCGCTGGTAAAGCAAAGAAATCTGCTTTACAGATGAAGGGGCATAAAGCCATTGTTTCCTATCTCTGATCAGGTAGATCTCTGGAAACTCAGTTCTAATGACATATTTTTTTTCCTTATCGGCATTTTCAAAGTTTTTGTTATCTGGAATTGCCGACATATCAACTCCTCCTAACTTTTCATATATCTCATACAGCTTTTCTGCCAGTACAGCTTTCTGACTCTCAGGTAGGTTTCCTCCCATTGTCTTGGCAGCCAAATCTGGTCTTATCTTCTTATTCTTGAATGCTGAAATATGTGTCTTTACTGTCTTGTAAGGAGTCTCAGTAGAAAATTCATCACTTTTTTCCTGAGTAAAACCAAAATGAAAAGTGAAAAGCAGGAACAAGCCTAAAAAATACGGAGCTAATGTGTGGCACTGACGGGTATGCATGGGTATCAAGTGTTTTCTTTATCAGAAAAAACAATTAATAATTTCCCATCGTTCGACTTTATTCTTTACAAATTTCCCTAAAAATCAAAATATCCTCTGAAGGTCAAAAAGCCTATATCTCTCAAAGTGAAGCAGTAGCATTAACATTTATAAATCCCAATTTTGTTTTATCTATTTTTTATCCAAATTTGCCTTCGCATAAGGAAAGGGAATCCGGTGTAAATCCGGAACAGTCCCCGCTGCTGTAATCCAACCTTGAATAAGGTGTCATGCAAAACCACTGTCTTATTTTGGATGGGAAGGTTTGACATAAATGGAAAGTCAGAATACCTGCCTTGTGGATACACGATCAAAGAAAAACGCAAAGTTGCAGATCAACTTTCGGGTGAAAAGTAACATTCAATGAAATATATCAAGACACGTAGCAAAAAGGCATTCCGCCCTTTTGTTGGATTGGCTATATGTTTGGCTTTTCTGACAAATGCTTGCCAACAGCCATCAGATAAGTCCCAAACAGTTCAGCATGCTGCTTCTGCAGGCATCACTGAATTCACCCCTAAACAAGTCAAATATGCGAAGGGTTTTAACCTTAAGTACTATGATGGCTACAAAGTCCTAGAACTTTACAATCCTTTTAATACTAAGGCCGATACACTCAAGTATGTACTACATGCTAAAGGAATCGAATTGCCTGAGTCGGTAAAAGCTTTACCATCCATTGAAATTCCTGTAAAGAAAATTGTAGCACTTTCAGGAACACACCTTGGAATGCTTGACCTCTTGGATGCTACTGAACAGGTTGTAGGCATTTCAAACAAAGCCTATGTCTGTAATGAAAAGCTGTTGAGCAGAGCCCAGAATGGCAGTGTCATTGAAGCTGGTTATGACGGCAGTATCAATAAGGAACTAGTCATCGCTAGCGGTGCAGACCTAGTATTAACCATCGGAATGAACAGCGATAGCTACAACCGCTACCCTGTTTTTGAAAAAGCGGGCATTCAAACATTGGCCATTGCTGACTGGAAAGAAACATCTCCACTTGGAAGAGCCGAGTGGTGTAAGTTTATGGCTGCATTTCTGAATAAAGAAGAGATAGCCAACAAGGAAATGGCAAAGATTGAAGCGGAATGGGACAGACTGAAAGTCCTTGCCGCTGAAGCCACCACCTCACCTACCTTAATTGCAGAAGTCCCTTACAAAGACGCTTGGTTTATTCCGGGCGGGCAGAGCTTTATGGCAGAACTGTTAAGGGCTGCAAATACCAACTACTATTGGGACGAAGACACCAGTACCGGAAGTCTCCATCTCAACCTTGAATACGTCTACCCAGTGGCACTGGAAGCCGACTATTGGATCAATACAGGAACAGCCAATTCCAAGGAGGAATTGGTAGGTTTTGACAGTCGGTTTGCTGACTTTAAAGCAGTCAATAAAGGCTTGCTTTTCAACAATAACAGAAACATTGCCTCAAATGGCTCCAACGCTTACTGGGAAACAGGCATCGTTAATCCACACCTGATACTTGCTGACCTGATCAAGATCTTTCATCCTGAATTGATGAAAGACCATGAGTTTGTGTATTACAAAAAGCTTAAGTAACCCAAATAGTTACTTCTGTCAAAGTACGCTTGTTACACATTGGTCTAAATAGAAACCTCAAATCAGGTTTCGCTACATCTAGCATCTAGACATGAGATATCTTTTACTGTCAGTATTCCTGATGGCGCATGCAGTATGGACATATGCACAATCGGAAAAGGATACTACAACCATTGAACTGGAAGAAGTTACCATCATTGGGACAAACTATACAAAATACGCCACAGGTAGCGCTATCATAAAGGCTGACAGTGGGGCACTTGCCCGTATCGGCTATGGTTCTGTATCTGATTACCTTACCCAATACACTCCTATCTACCTTAAAGAGCAAGGTAATGGAATGCTTTCAACCATTTCGGTAAGAGGTACTACGCCTAACCATACCAGTGTCATGTGGATGGGACTTAACCTTAACTCCCTGACTTTGGGACACTCGGATTTCAACGATTATCCCTTATTCTTTTTTGACGACTTGCAGGTTCATATGGGCGGTGGAAGTGCCCTCTTTGGAAGTGATGCAATGGGAGGCTCTATTGTATTGTCCAACAGTCAACCAAAAGATGAGAGTATACACTTAAAGCTTAGACAAGACTACGGCAGTTTTACGCACAGCATGACAGGGGTACAGTTTGCTGCAAGACAAGGCAAATGGACTAGTCAAACTAAGCTTTTTTACCGATACAACAAAAACGATTTCCCTTTTGAGAATACAGCCAAATTTGGCAAACCAGAGGAAAAGCAGGAAAATGCTTCATTCCAAAACTTTGGCTTGCTACAACAGTTTGGCTACCAGGCTGCACCCAATACCTTTGTCAGCCTGTCAGGGTGGTATCAGAAAAACGATCGGGAGATACAACCTGTCATGTCTGCCAATGGGAATAGCGAAGCAGACGACCTTATGAATAAATGGCTAAGGATTGTTGCCAAAGTTGACCATCAGGGTTGGGCACACTATTCTGCATCAGCTGCTTTTGTACAGGATCATCAGTTATATGAAAGTGACATAATAGAAACCAATAGAGGGGTATTTACAGCTCAAGTTGACAAGACCTTCAATAACTATTTCTCAGTAAAAACTGGCGGTACATTTATGCATATTCAACCGTCTGTGGACTCCTATCCTGATTCGGTTGGCAATGAAAACAGAACTGATGTCTACGCCTCCTTCAAGTTTACACCATTTTCATTCTGGGAAATTAGCCTTAATGCCAGACAAGGGTTTGTGACAGGGTTTGAGGCACCTTTCTCTCCTTCTATTGGAACGCAATTCCTGTTGGTAGACAAAGGACAGCATGAATTAAAGTTGAGAGGTTCCTTCTCTAAAAATTACAGGATTCCAACCCTCAATGACCGCTACTGGGAAGACTGGGGCAATCCAGCTATCCAACCTGAAAGTGGGTTAAGTACTGAAGTAGGAATTGACTATATATTCAATACCTCTAATACAGTATTCAGCTCATCTCTGACAGCGTATCAAGGAAAAGTCACAGACCTGATTCAATGGATTCCTGTAGGCAATATCTGGACGCCTAAAAATGTCAGCGAAGTAGCCAACAAAGGAGTTGAATTCTCTTCAAACATTGATTACCAAACAGGCAATGCTACAATTTCATTAGGAGGAAATTACGCATTCACGCTTGCAGAAGTAACCAAAGCTTCTGCCTCAGAACAGCAAACAGTTGGCAGACAACTGGCTTACCAGCCTAAACACAGGTTCAATGTTTATGCTTCTTATCGATATAAGAGCATTGGCATTAACCTCAACAATTATTTTGTAGGGCAACGCAATGGCTACGATATCAATGACATTTTGGATAAGTACTTTATATCTGATTTGTCTGCCAATTGGAACACTCAGCTCAACGGTAAAAAGCTATCCGTAACTGGTAAGGTGAATAACCTGTTCAACACTACTTACCAGAATATGAAATTCAGGGCTATGCCGGGCAGAAACTATATGCTTTCCATCCTTTGGAATATCCTTTAGGAACAGACACTGTACTTTTACTTTATATATTCAAATCACAAAAAAAATGGACTTAAAAACTACATTCCACAAACTTAACTTCCGTGCTTTCCTGCCATACCTTTTGGCACTGACTGTTGTATTCACTTCATGTGATGATGATTCAAATGAAACACCTACCCTTCAAGGAGCGCTTGTTATAAATGCTGGTGGATTTGGTAACGGTGATGGTAGCATCGATATCTATGATGAAGAAACTCAAACTATCCAGAATAAAGCTTTTGCTAAAGCAAACAGCAGAGAGTTGGCTGCTACAATTGAGTCAATCCTTATCTATAATGGTCAAGGGGTTATCATGTGTAATACTGCTGATAAGGTAGAGTTTTTTGACCCTTCAACATTGACTAGCTTAGTTGCACCTATTGAAAGTGTAGTTGTACCAAGATATGCTGCAGGTAATGGCAACTTCCTGTATGTAACTTGCTGGGGAGCTTGGGGTGAAAACTGGGACCTTCCAGACTCTTATATCGCTAAGATTGACCTATCAACTCATGAGGTTGTAAAAGAGATTCCGGTTGGTGATGGTGCTGAGGGCATCCTTATTCATGATGGTAAAATCTTCGTTGCCAACCCATATGCATATCCTGCAACTGTTGAGGTATATGATATCTCAAATGATGAACTGGTAAAAACCCTTTCATTTGATGCCTCTCCTCAAAGACTTGTATTGGATAAGAACAACCAAATTTGGGTATCACTTACCAATGGATTCCCTGCTTCAGCAAATGGTGTCGCTAAAATCAACCCACAGACATTAGAAGTAGAGACAAAAGTAACACTGGAAGGAATTGACAGCTATGGAAAAATAGCACTTAACAGCAGCAAAGACGAAGTATTGGTACTAGCTGTAGAGCCATATACTGAAGAAAACAATGGGGAAAACTTGGCTTCTGAAGTGTGGATACTGGATACTGACACCGAATCATTCGATAGCAGTCCAGTCATATCTGGTGTAAGCTTTTCAGGTATTGGATGTAACCCTTCTACTGGTAATATATATGTAGCTAAAGCACCAAGCTATGCATCAAACGGATCAATATTGATTTACGATGAGCAGGGTCAATTGGTAGATGAAGCTACTGCTGGTATCGGACCATACCAGTTCGTTTTTTAGATGGAAATTAACTAGCAAAACCCAATGGACTGACCTTATATTTGAGGTCAGTCCTTTTTTTATTCAACACATACAATTATGGCTAAAATTATATACATCACAGGAGGGCAACGTTCGGGAAAAAGCAGCTATGCACAACAGCTGGCACTTTCACTTTCTGAAAACCCAGTATACCTTGCCACTTCCCGACATTGGGATGATAACTATTCTGAAAGAATCAAAAGGCATCAAGATGACCGTGGTCCAGAATGGACTAATATTGAAGAAGAGAAATTCATTTCCAATCATGATCTAAGCGGAAAAGTTGTGGTCATGGATTGTGTAACACTTTGGCTGACGAATTTCTTTTTTGACTTGGAACAGGATATTGAAAAAGTATTGACAGCCGCTAAAAGTGAACTTGAGAAAGTATCAAAACAAGACTGCACCCTGATTATTATTTCCAATGAAATTGGTATGGGAGGACACCCAACTCACCCTACACAAATGAAATTCACCGACCTACAAGGCTGGATGAACCAATATATTGGGAAGAAATCAGATGAGGCATTTCTGATGGTTTCTGGCTTACCTATGAAACTGAAGTAACAAAAACCTTAAAACAAGAAGTATTCACAGGTGTTTTTGACTTAGATAACCACAAAAACACCTGACATGAATGCTTTACTCCTCTCCAACCTGATTGTCACAGCTTTTTTAACTGGTTTGATCTGGTATGTTCAAATCAGTCACTATCCAGGCTTTGAAAATGTGACAGAAAACTTTACTACTTACCACCATTTCCATACCTCTTCAACTAGAAAAGTAGTGGCACTTCCAATGCTTATAGAATTGGTCATCAGTTTTGTCATGCTCTTCTATAAGGATGAAAGCTTCCCCACAAGCCTCAAATGGTTGGCTTTTTCATTGGTCTGCATAATATGGGTACTCACTGCTTGCTGATTTATTCCTGCTCATAGCCGTCTTTCTGTTGGATATGACAAAGCACTAATCACACAACTAGTTCGGATAAACTGGTGGAGAACTGCTTTATGGTCATTTAAACTTTTGCTCCTTGCTACAATAGTCTGGAAAAAACTAAAGATATAAGTCATTTATAATCAATGACAATCCTCCTACTTCAAGTCATTTTCAATTGATTTCTCACCAAATACTCCTCAAGGGTCTTTAACATATGTTAAAAAGGAAAAATATATTTTCAGGTCAATATTAATAGCGTCCATAACACACTATACAAACCTTCTATCAAGTAGTAAGTCCTATGGAAAAGAATTGTTTACAAGTGTCACCTATCGCAAAATTAAATTTCTTAAGTGAAATTAGTACACATAATTTTATTCTGTGTTTTTAATTTTTACACAACATAAAAGCAATATTGAAATATTTGCACAGAATAAAATTACTCTTTTGATTTGTATCAACATCAAACCAAGAAATTGATATTTCATTTTACTCAATCAATTATTCTAGAGAACCGGAGCCGGCTTTTTAATGTGTGTACCAAGTGTGTGTTTTACCGGCTCACCATTCAAAACCTTAAACTATTGTGCTATGAACAGAATGATTAAAACCATGGCTATGCTGATACTGGCAGTATCGGCAATGCTTTCAGCAAATGCTGCTGAATTCAGACCTTTGGGAGGAATCGTATATAGTTTCACCGTTACCTCAGACAGCAAAGAAGCAAAGTTGATCCTAAAAGATATGAAAGGCGAATCTGCCGACTTTATGTTGTTGAACAAGAATGACGAAGTGGTGATGTTCAGAAAGTTCGAAGGTGTTTTAGAGACTTCTTCAAAACTTGACTTCTCAACTTTGGCAGCTGGTCAATACCTGATGGTATTACAGTTTGAAGACAACCGAGTAGAAAGAGCCTTAGAAATTACACCAAACGGAACGTTGGTTGTAATGGATTACCGAATGACAAGTAAGGACATGCCTTTCCATTTCAAGTACTCAGATCAGGAGCTTGATATCTTTTTCAATAAGTCCGCAGAAAAAGTCCTGAATATTCTGATCAAAGACGAGTTTGGTAGAACGATGTATCAAAGTAAGTTTGTTCAAGGATTTAAACCTATCAAGAGATTTGACTTAAGCAACCTTAAAAAAGGCATCTATTACTTACATATCACAGGTCAGAATACTGATATTACAGAAACAATTTCGCTGTAAGACTTTACGGTCTTATGGTTCTCAGTGTGTATAAAACCAGAAAACCTCCCAATATTGGGAGGCTTTTCTTTTTTATCTTATGATGTACAAACTTCAGACTAGAAGTGTACCCATCCTTGTGCTTCAATTGCAATAACCTGTCCGCCTTTGGATACCATCTTGGCTCCGCTTTCCTTATCAGCAATGTAACCGATAAATGAAACGTTCGGGTTATTTTTCAACTTTTCGAAATCATCTTGCTTGATTGTGAAAAGCAACTCATAGTCTTCCCCTCCATTCATCATGATCGTTGCTGAAGGAATCTTAAAGTCCGAGGCTGCTTTCAAAGTCTCCTCATCAATTGGAAGCTTTTCTTCGTAAACCACCGCTCCTACTTCGGAGTTGGTACAAAGGTGCATAATCTCAGAAGCCAATCCATCTGAAATATCAATCATGGATGTTGGTCTAACCCCAGACTCCTTAAACTCATGAACCATGTCAGTACGAGCTTCCGGTTTTAGTTGTCTACCGATTACATAATCAAAGCCAGTTAATTCAGGTTGCGCTTCAGGGTTGGAAAGGAAAACCTGCTTTTCACGCTCCAATAGCTGAAGTCCCATATAGGCACCACCCAAGTCACCCGTTACACAAAGCAAGTCACCCGGCTGTGCGCCATTGCGGTAAACTACATCTTCTTTCTTGGCTCTTCCGATTGCAGTAACGGAAATCACCAAACCAGCTCTAGAACTTGTCGTATCTCCGCCTACCAAATCCACTTTGTAAGCTTCACAAGCGGCATATATTCCTGCATAAAGCTCATCGATAGCCTCTTTTGAGAAACGGTTGCTCAACCCGATGCTTACCGTAATCTGCTGAGGGATCGCATTCATTGCTGCCACATCAGATACGTTAACTGCAACGGCCTTGAATCCCAAATGCTTCAACGGAGTATAGGTCAAGTCAAAATGCACGCCTTCAAGAAGCAAGTCTGTTGAAACGACCGTTTCTTCTTCTGACTCTGAAAGCACTGCTGCATCATCCCCAATCCCATAACGAGTAGAAGGATTATATAATGTCACTTGTTGTTTCAGGTGGTTGATCAACCCAAATTCCCCAAGATCTTTCAGCTCTGTTCTATTCTGTCTATTCTCTGCCATCAATTTTATTTTTCGTCTTCAACAAAACATGAAATGTTGAAATTGGGATGCAATTTACAAAAAATATTCACCAACACGAGTCTCAAATCTGAAGCTCTTCTCTCAGATAGTTCAAAGCTTCCTCCTCTTCTGGCGATATTCCATCAGATGCATCTGCAAATGCTTCCAGAATATCCTCAATATCATCCTTGAGCCAATCATGTTCGTCCAAGTAATCTCTCAAAACCTGAATGAAATGGTCTTTCCAGTCATTGATGGACATGGCCAAAAACTGCAATTCCCTAAAATATGTATTCTTCAAAAACTCTAGTTCCTTCGGTTTCTTGGCATCCTTGTGGCGCTCAGCCATAAATTTTGCAAGGTACCGCACATACACCCACTCCTCATCATCTATGATTCCATCACATGAAGCTACTACCAGACAAGGAAAATAAAGAAGAAGGGATTCAAAATACTGCTCGTCCAGATTGCTACCGCTCTCTTGGATATACAGTTCATAAAGGCTTTTAGTATTTAGCTTTTCCATTGTTAAAGATTATATAGTCTTTTGGGTATGTGGTAAAATGTATGATAATTTTTCTTAGGATAATAATGTATCACCCGCAAATAAACAACCATACAACGAAAGTGTTCAGGCTGTATTTGCACACGGCTTAGCTCATTTACTCAAATTTGCATTTTTTTGTTATTTCTAATAAAAAAATAAGGGTATCTCCTTGTAAAAAGAGACACCCTTCTATTTATAATAATAATGCAGTTGATCTAGTTTTCATCACTCTTCTTGAAGAGTTTTTTGAAGAATACTGCATAATAGTCAGCATCAAACAACCTAACATCGTTCTTGGCTTGGATCAGGAATAACACCCCTATTACAAAGAGCAACAGATTTGAAATCCAAGAGCCTACAACTGGAGTCAGCACCAATTCTTTAGCCATTTTTTCACCTGTAATGGTTGTAATGTAATAAACCACAAAGAATATAACCGATATAATTACAGGAACACCCAAGCCACCTTTCTTGATAATAGCACCTAATGGAGCTCCAATCAAGAACATGACCAAAATTGCCACTGCAGAGGTGACTTTCTTATTGATATCTACCTCATATTTAGCCAGCTGACGTTGCTGGTTCATCATACGGGTTACATTTGAATTAATGACATTTGAGAAACTCACAGCGCTATTATAAGCGCTTGACACTATACGCATATTGGTTGTTGGCTTTTCGGGATTGAACCTGCCACCTACCAATTCCACATCAGCTGAATCTTTTTTCTGCTCATCATAATTACCTGTTCTTAGGCTATTCTGATAATAGAACTGAGATTCAAAGTTTTTCACCAGCATCTCATTATAATTGCCAAATGCTTTTGTTACAGAGTCTTTTTCTGTAAGCATTTGAGTGCGGGTTTTCATCAAGTTATGTCCTTTGAAAAGGTCTTCCTTGGTTTCTCCCAACCCATATGACTCCATGCTGAAGAAGAACTGCGCCGTATCAAACATATTGGTAACATACTGTATGTCTGACTGCTTTTTCTTATCCTCCTGCTCACTGTAAGCACGACCTTCGAAAAGTCTCATCAGTAGGTATGTCTCATCCATCACAGTCTCCATGGTACCTGATTTAGCCAAAATCACTTCCTTGTTACCACGGACATTATTATGCTTATAGATGATTACCCCTTCAATGGATTTACCATCTTCCAGTTTCTTGTCAACCTTGATACTGTAACCATCCAGACCATTATAGAACGCTCCTTCGGTTAGTTCCAAAGTTGGCTTTTTCTGTTTGGCATCATACAGAAGACTGTAACCTTTCAGGTTGGACCAAGGAACTACTGTATCATTGTAGACCAAAGCTGCAAGCATCACAAATACTGTCACAATCGCTACAGGTCTCAACACACGCAACATATTGATACCTGATGCCTTGATGGCTGTGATTTCTGAATGCTGCCCCAGATTACCGAAAGTCATCAGTGAAGCCAGCAAGACTGCCAATGGCAACGAAACCGGCACCAGTGACAATGCGAAATAGAAAAACAATTCACCATATACATCCAGTCCCAATCCTTTTCCCACCAAGTATTTGAACTTGCTGATCATGAACTGTGAATGGAAAATGAAAAGCACTATAAAAAATGTCAGGATAAAAGGCCCTGAAAAAGCCTTCAGTAAAAGTTTGTCTAGCTTCTTGAACATTGGTTTTATATTCTTATTTCTATGGCTTCGGTTTTGTTCGTCTCAAATTACAACATGAAACTGCGGCGTAATTTACAAATTCTCATCATAATTTCATGCCTTATCACACCCCTCATTTTACTATAGTCTGAGGTAGAGTGACATGTATTTTTGACTTTTAGGTCTGTTTCAGGTTATTAAACAGTTTTTGAGTATTTCAACCACCTAATGCCATACTAAGTTAAACAATCATTTTTGGGCTATATACAGATACGCCCCTAGGTTTAGGGGCTGTATCATGATTTTCAATATTATTATTTTCAGTTCTTCTTACTGAATAAACGCTTAAAATAGACTGCGTATACATCACCATCTAAAAGTCTGACATCATTTTTAGCTTGTACGAGTAGTATCAAACCTATTAAGAACAAGACCACATTTGATATCCAGGAACCTATATCAGGAGAGAGCACCAACTCTTTCGCCATTTTTTCACCTGAAATAGTTGCGATGTAGTAAATGATAAAGAATACCACAGATATAATAACGGGTACCCCTAAGCCACCTTTCTTAATAATAGCTCCCAGCGGTGCACCAATCAGGAACATCACCAAGATTGCTACAGCAGAGGTGACTTTTTTATTCATGTCGACATCCAGTCTTGCCAACTGCTTTCTTCTCCAGTTCAACCCTTTCAATTGATTGTCTAGGGTTTTGGCATAATTAGAGGCAGCATCATAGGCTGTCGAAGCAATCAATATCTTTTCCTCTTCTGTTGTACCTTGATTTAAATTTTCTAGTCCAACAGCAGCTCCATTTTTATTCTTTTGTTTACTTATCTCATCCTGATAAGTAAAATGAGATTCAAAGCCTGACAAAATCTTGCTTTCACTTGCGCCAACCAACTCAATTAGAGAATCCTTATCGACTAGCAGCTCCTCACGGGTTTTCATCGCATTGCTTTTGCTAAAATTTTCATCTTTAGAGTTGCCCATGCCATATGCCGCCAAGTCAAAGAAGAACTGTGCTGTATCAAATTTATTGGTTACAAACTGAATGTCAGACTCCTTGCTTTCATCATTCTGTTCACTGTAAGCATGCCCATCAAAAAGACGCATTAGCAAAAAGTTATCGTTCATCACGGACTCCATCGTACCCGATTTCGCCAAAATAACCTCCTTATTGCCGTCTTCCTCATTGTGCTTGTAGATGATTACATCTTCCAAAGACATACCATCCTCCAACTTTTTCTCAACTTTTATACTATATCCTTTTAAGCCGTCATAAAAGGCTCCTTCTGTCAATTCCATTGCAGGAGACTTCTGTTTTGCCTCAAAGAGAATACTATATCCTTTCAGGTTGGACCAAGGCACTACGGTATCATTATAGACAAGTGCACAAAGCATAACCAATACAGCCACCAATGTCACAGGTCTCAAAACGCGTAACATATTGATACCTGAAGCTTTGATGGCAGAAAGTTCCGAATGCTGCCCAAGATTACCGAAGGTCATCAATGAAGCAAGCAACACTGCCAAAGGCAAGGATACAGGCACTAAAGAAAGTGCAAAATAAAAAAACAGCTCACCATACACCTCAAGTCCTAGTCCTTTACCTACCAAATACTTGAGTTTGCTGATCATAAACTGAGATTGGAATATGAAAAGCACTATAAAGAATGTGAGCAGAAATGGCCCTGCAAAAGCCTTCAGCAGAAGTTTATCCAGCTTCTTAATCATATGATAATGAAATATTTATCCACACAGTAGTTCCCCAAAAAACATGAAAGAACTCCCCAAAAAAAGGCTGAAATATGAAATTTCAGACAGCTATATAGTTACAAAAGTAACAAAGCAGACTGCTTTACAAATCATCGTCAAGAGTTTTAGTATTTCTTAACGGAGTTTAAAACCTTCTTTAATTCATAGAATATTATTGCCCGAATTGCACTCCCTCAAAAAAGAAAATATTACCTTTGCGCCAACTCATGGGAAATGAGAAGGCAGGCAAGTTTATCCTGCCTGCATATTTTTAAATAAAACATCGCATGACTAGTATTCGTAATGTCGCAATTATTGCGCACGTTGACCACGGTAAGACTACATTGGTTGACAAAATCTTGCATGAAGCAAAACTGTTCCGAGACAATCAGGAAACAGGCGAACTGATACTGGATAATAATGACCTAGAAAGAGAAAGAGGCATTACTATCCTGTCAAAAAACGTTTCCGTTACATACAAGGATGTCAAAATCAACATTATCGATACCCCTGGTCACGCCGACTTCGGTGGTGAAGTGGAACGAGTGTTGAAGATGGCAGACGGGGTAATCTTGCTGGTAGACGCATTTGAAGGCCCTATGCCTCAAACACGTTTCGTACTTAGCAAAGCCCTTCAGCTAGGTCTTAAGCCTATCGTAGTAATCAACAAGGTTGATAAGCCAAACTGTCGTCCTGATGAAACTCATGATGCAGTATTTGACTTGATGTTCAACCTTGACGCTACTGAAGAGCAATTGGAGTTCACTACAGTTTACGGTTCATCTAAGCAAGGCTGGATGGGTCCTGAGTGGGAGAACCCAACTGACAATATTCAGCACCTATTGGATGTCATGGTTGACGAGGTTCCTGAAGCGCCAGCTCCAGAAGGAACTCCTCAGCTTCAGATCACATCTCTTGACTTTTCTAACTATGTTGGTCGTATCGCCATTGGTAGACTGGTAAGAGGTAAACTGACTGAAAACATGCCTTTGGGTATTGCCAAGAGAGATGGCAGCATCAAACGTGTTAAGATCAAAGAACTTCATGTATTTGAAGGTCTTGGCAAAAGAAGAGTAGAAGAAGTTGTAGCAGGTGATATCTGTGCTATTACAGGTATTGAAGACTTCGAGATTGGTGACACAATCACTGACTTCGAAAATCCTGATCCACTTCCTCGTATTGCGATCGATGAGCCTACTATGAACATGCTCTTCACGATCAACAACTCTCCATTCTTCGGTAAAGAAGGTAAATTCGTTACTTCTCGTCACCTGAGAGACCGTCTTTTCAAAGAGACTGAGAAAAACCTTGCACTGAAAGTAGAGACTGGTGACACTGAAGACAAATTCCTAGTGTACGGTCGTGGTATTCTTCACTTGGCTGTATTGATTGAAACAATGCGTCGTGAAGGTTACGAACTGCAAGTAGGTCAGCCACAAGTTATCTTCAAGGAAATTGATGGTGTGAAATGTGAGCCTATTGAGACATTGGTAATCGATGTTCCTGAAAATCTTTCAGGTAAAGCAATCGAATTGGCAACTCAGCGTAAAGGTGAACTTCTGATCATGGAGCCTAAAGGCGACATGCAGCACCTTGAGTTTGAGATTCCTTCAAGAGGTCTGATCGGACTAAGAAACAACGTTTTGACTGCGACACAAGGTGAAGCAATCATGACGCACCGTTTCAAGGAGTATGCGCCATTCAGAGGTCCTATCTCAGGCCGTATCAATGGTTCTATCATCTCTGTAGAGAACGGACCTTGTACAGCATATGCTCTTGACAAACTGCAAGACAGAGGTACATTCTTTGTTGAGCCAGGTGATGACCTGTATGGTGGTATGGTAATCGGAGAGCACTCTCGTCCGAATGACCTGACTGTAAACGTTCAGAAAGGTAAAAAACTGACCAACATGCGTTCAGCTGGTGCTGATGACAGTGCAAAACTTGCACCTCCTCGCAGATTCTCTCTTGAAGAGTGTATGGAATACATCCAGAAAGATGAGTACGTTGAAGTAACACCTGAGTCTATCCGTATGCGTAAGATTTACCTCGACGAAAACGAGCGTAAGCGCATGGAGAAAAAAGACTAACCAACAGGTTAATGCTATATTAAAATTGGTCAAGAGACAAGTGATTCGCTTTTCTCTTGACCTTTTTTATTTTTACCCAAACAAACAAGCCCGACAATTATGCATATCAAGACTTTTCATAACGAATTGCCCCTATACCAATTTGACAACCTTTCCGCTATTGAAGGAATACAGCACTTTGTTTCTTCACGTAAAGGAGGAGTAAGTAAAGAGCATTTGGACAGCCTAAACCTGGGCACCAGTAAAATGGTCAATGATAACCTGGATTATGTCATGGAAAACAGGCGAAGAATAGCAGATGCTATAAATATTGCGCCAACATCTCTCCTCTTCCCTGCACAAACACACAGTGACCACATAAAAGTGGTAGAAGCAACTGATACACCCATTGACGATACAGATGCACTAATCACCAACAAAAAAGGTATTTGCATCGCAGTCCAATCAGCTGACTGTGTCCCTATCCTACTTTATGACCCCATCAAAAAGGCGGCAGCAGCCATTCACTCAGGCTGGAGGGGAACTGTCCAAAGAATTGCTGAGAAAACTGTCCAAAAGATGTCTATGGAATTTGGAACAAGACCAGAAGATTTAATCGCAGGCATAGGGCCTTCTATTTGTCAAGAAATCTATGAGGTTGGACCTGAAGTTGTCGAAGAAGTAGAGCAAAAACTTGGAGAGTTTCAAAGCCTTATCGCTAACAGAAAGGACGGAGGGAAAGCACATTTGGACTTATGGGAAGCAAACAGACAAATGCTTATCAATGTCGGAATAAAGCCTAAAAATATTGAGGTTTCTGGAATTTGCAGCTATACAAAACATGATGAATTTTTCTCTGCCAGAAGAGGAAAAACAGGTCGTTTTGGTGCTGGCATTTTATTAATCTGACATTATACAAAAGTAGCTAACCTTTAAGTGTAAAAGATTAGCTACTTTTTTAAATACTTGTTCTTTATCTAACATCTAATAAAAATCAATAGATAACTGATCAAACAAGAAGCTGTATTTATATAAAGTATAATTTACCCAATCTTCAGTGGTTAATGCTCCTCCATGTCCAGAGCCAGGAGTTATATAGATATGATATAAAGCTTCAGGGCTTCCTTTTTCTTGCATAGTTGCTAAGAATTTAAAGGAGTGTAATGGAGGCACCCTATCATCTGAATCCCCAGTAATTAAAAGCAGGTTCGGGTAAGTCACTCCTGGTTTTAGATTGTGCAAAGGAGAATAGGATTTTAAGTTTATGAAATCATCATAATTAGAAACTTGTCCAAACTCATTGAGATTAGTATTTACAGATAAAACTGTAAACCTTTCTTTCCTTAGCATATCATACAAACCGGCTTCAGCAATTGCTGCTTTAAACAACTCTGGTCTTTGAGTAATAGCAGCCCCTACCAACATACCACCATGAGACTCCCCATTTATAGCTAACTTTTGAGGAGATGTATATTTCTCTTGAATCAAGAATTCAGCCGCTTCAATAAAATCGTCAATTGCATTCTGCTTTTTGATTCCTCGACCTTCAAGTGCCCAATCACTTCCATTTGCACCTCCTCCTCTAATATTTGGAACTGCTAAAACACCTCCATGTAATAGCCATAAACCGATTGACTCTTCAAAAAATGGTTCAACAGTAATTCCATACCCTCCATAACCATACATCAAGACAGGATTCTTACTATTAAGCTTAATATCTTTTCGTGAAGTGATATACATCGGCACTTCTATACCATCTTTTGATTTATACTTCACATATCTAGTTTCTAAAGAATTTGGATCGTATGGTACAGAAACAGACTCAATAGGTTTGAAATTTAGATCATCTAATGAAATCTGATACCATAATGGTGGATGATAAAAAGATTCCAGACAGAAATTTGTCACCTCCACATCATCTTCGTATTCATAAAAATACTCTAACTTTTTCCCTTTAGGAAAATCAATCTTTTTCAGTAACTCTCCTTTAGTGCTAAAAATTAAAGTAAAATAACTTCCTTCTTTTTTATACAGGCAGGCAAATTTGCCTTTACCCAATTTATTTACCTCAAACAGGTTAACATCATACTCTGGAACAATTTCAGAAATTTGGTTGGGTAGATTAAAGTTAGCTAACAAAACTCTTTCATTTGGAGCACTCCAATTTGACCTTATATAAACCGAATCACCTTGAATTAGCTCAATATTCATCTGAATATTATCCCCATTCGGGTATACTAAAAAATTATTCAGTAAGAATGCCTCAGGGTCTGTATTGGCGACAGAAAGAGCATTGTATATAGTACCCTTTACTTTCAGAAAATGATGTAGAATTAACTTATCTTCATGTATTGAAAAATAGAATGGATTAGTCCCTGACCTATCTGGATTACGGAACAAAACCTTGTCTTCGCTTTGTGGCTGACCTAGCGAATGGTAACACAACTTCTGTCCTCTGGCTTTCTTTAAAGCATTCTTTTCTTCTTCAGAATTATCATAACTATCATAGAACAACCCTCTCTTATTCCACTCCAACCCACTACTTCCCCTTATATTCTTAAGAGTATCAGGTAACTGTTGTCCAGTTCTTAAATCAAAAAAATATCCTGTAACCCAATCACTTCCATTTCTAGAAATTGTAATGAGAGCAAGGTCTTCTTCCTCATTTACAATGCTTGATTTGATGAATAAATTATCAT